>CAJUNX010000031.1:6092-49760 GCA_910587865.1 uncultured Roseburia sp. | reverse complement strand
AAAGACACCCCAAAACTGCAGCCGGGCATTTTCAGGGTGTCACCTTTTCATGGGCAGCTCTGGCTTACAGGAAAATCTCGCAGTCCGGCTCCACTTTCCTGCAGGCATCCAGCACGTTCTTCATAACGTCTTTCGGCTCCTGCCCTTCGTCAAATTCCACGATCATCTTCTGTGTCATGAAATTGACCGTTGCGCTCTGTACTCCTGCTGTTTTACGGGCTGCATCCTCCATCAGATTGGCGCAGTTGGCACAGTCTACCTCGATCTTGTACGTTTTCTTCATTGTTACGTCCTCCTTGTTATTTTAAAATTCAGTGATTAAGTACTTGTTTAATCATCGTAGCCGTAGTATAATACGGAAAAAGATACACGTCAATATCACAAAAGCATTCCCTCCCAAACGGGCGAAAAGTATTTCCGTTTGGGCGAAATGCAACTAAAAGAAAGGATCACAATATGGACAATATGAAATTACCACACCAACACGGAGAAGGACCGCAGACCGCACTGATCCAGAAACAATTAGACCGTGTAGATTATTTCCAGACCGTAGCGGAAGTTTTCAAACAGCTTGGCGACACCACCAGAATCCGCATTTTCTGGCTTCTCTGCCACCAGGAAGAATGTGTCCTCAATATTTCAGACATGCTCCATATGTCAAGCCCGGCAGTTTCACATCATCTCAGACCATTGAAAAACAGCGGTCTGATTGTCTGCCGCCGTGAGGGAAAAGAAGTTTACTACCGTGCCGCAGATACGGAGCAGGGACGCCTGCTGCACCAGATGATTGAGCAGGTTATGGAGATCACCTGCCCCAAATTGTGAGGTCTGCCCCTATGAATGATGAATTGATAAAAATAAAGAATGATGTAGAGAACTTTCAGCAAAAGACTGCAGGCACCGTTGTCTCGCTTTATCCCGGTATAGAATTATGTTATCTGACATTTTCAACGGATTCTTTTTCCGTACACCATAAAGCTATGCCGCACATCATTCAAATCAACTACTGCAAAGCCGGACAGATTGTGTGGGAAATGAAAAGCGGAAACCGCATTTATCTGAATCCGGGTGACTTTTCCCTTCATACCATGAAAGCCTGCACGGATTCTGTGCTTACCTTTCCAACCGGTATATACCAGGGGCTTACTGTCTGCATTGATTTACAGGAAGTTTCCGATCATCCGCCTGAACTGTTAAAAGGCAGCAATATCTTTGAAACTATATTACCAGAAAAATTTTGCAGGAATGACTCTCCTGTTTTTCTTGCCGGAAATGAACAGACAGAGCGTATTTTTTCTGCATTTTTTAACCAGCCGGAAAGCCTGAAGCTGCCGTATCAGAAAATAAAGACCATGGAGCTGCTTCTTTATCTTTGCAAAACAGAACTTACCTCCAGCCAGCTGTTATCCGAATATAAAACCGGACAGATTCGCATGATCCGGGAGATCCACGACCAGCTGACCCGGCATATGGAGCAGCGAATCACGATAGAAGAACTATCCAGAAAATATCTGATCAATCCGACCACCTTAAAAACTGCCTTCAAGTCCATTTACGGAACCTCGATTGCCGCCCACATCAAAGAGCACCGCATGGAACAGGCTGCCAAAATGCTGCGGGAATCTGAGATGAGTATCGCAGAAATTGCAAAAGCCGTTGGTTATGACAGCCAAAGCAAATTTACTGCGGCATTTAAAACCTATTTTAAAGTCCTGCCTAAAGAATATCGCAAAAAACAGATTAAAGCCAACTTTTGATGACTACAGATCAGGCCATTTTCTTCCGTTCTGCAAAGCATTACGGTAAGTGTATTTTTGCCAGTCCCGTCACACAGTTTTCCACATCATTGTCATCACGCTGCCGGTCCGGCCGGTGTTTTGGGAAATGTTAAAATGTGTTGCCTGCAGCAACGGACCGTTTCGCCTACAATATGGGAGACAATCGAAAGGAGGATACGTCTGATGCTCAACGAAAATATTAAAACAATCAGAAAATCAAAGGGGCTTTCACAGCAAGAGCTTGCTGTCAGGATGAACATCGTGCGGCAGACCGTTTCTAAATGGGAGCAGGGACTGTCAGTTCCCGATTCCGTTTGGAGCAGGGTTCGATCTGTTCTTTCATGTACAGGGCATAATCACCCGCATGGTCCGCATCCCATTTGAACGGCCCGTCAGACAAATCATCCTTTAATGCAGCCAGAATCAAATCATGATATTTTACGGGAAGATTCGCGATTCCCCAGCTTCCCCCCTCTTTTTTGGATAAGATCAACCGCTCCCTTCTGTATGCCAGCACTCTGCATAAATTTAAAATCATATAGGCCGGATTTTCCAGTATTTCTTTTTCTGCATCCGCCACATCATTCCAGATACTGTCAAAATAAAATTCCTCTCTGACCTTTTCAAAAACATCCTGAATCTCTCTTCCGTAAAGACATTTTCCCCGATGGTAAATCATCGTAATGTGCGCGGCCAGATCCTTATCCGTTCCGTTCATCTTTTCAATATAGTCTGACGGATTTGTGCGATACCAGTTTAAATGCAGCACAGAAAAATGCAGTTCAAACGGAGTGGGATAAACAAACGGTCTGCACACGGATGTTCTCACGATACTCATTTCAATTCCTTTTTCCGGGGCGTCTTTGTTCAGCGTTACGACCATATCCATATATCGCTTTTTTATGTCATCCGAAAGCTTCTCATGAACCACGACCAATAAATCGATATCACTTTTTTTCTCGTTAAAGCAGCCCAATACAGCAGAGCCATGAAGATACACTCCGGCCAGATTTTCACCCAGGATCGTTCTGCTCTCTGTCACGAACGCCTCTGTCACGGATTCTAACAGGTTCATACTTATCTCCATTCCAAAGCGTTTGTGCGACGGGGTCCGCCATGGCTTATTTGTGACGCTCCTGCACAAACAGCCGTGTGAAGCATCAGCTGTCAGACCGATGTTTCACACTATCTCCCATGCGTATTATCATCCGTCGATCGGCGGACGGTATGAAAACAGACCGCCCGTCGGAAAATGATCTGTTCCCATGGCAGACGGCCTGTTTGCGGTATCCTGTGCCCTCTATTTGATTTTATGCCGGCACTCCTTCTCATCAATGTCCACCAGCACGATATCCGGTCCAATCCGCTTGATATCGCACCACGGGATAAAAATCTCAAACTCCCGGCACACACAGCCCAGCCATTTTCCCGGGCCGGGCACAATCAGCGTCTGAATGCATCCCTTGCACTCGTCAAATTCCAGATCCCGCACATTCCCCAGACACCTGCCGTCCCGCACATTGATCACTTCTTTTCTCTCCAGCTCACAAAAACGCATATCTTTCTCCCAAGCAACCGTTTCCTTGAAAAAATATATGCGTTTCGCTCAGAATGTTGCCTGTCCCTGGCAATTCACGGGTGCAGCGATACCGTACATCAGACATTAAAGCGGAACAGAATCACATCGCCGTCCTGCACGACATACTCCTTGCCCTCAAGGCCCACGATCCCCTTTTCCTTCGCCGCGGCCAGACTCCCGCAGTCCAGCAGATCCTGATAATTGACCACCTCGGCCCGGATAAATCCGCGCTCAAAGTCCGTATGAATTTTGCCCGCCGCCTGCGGCGCCTTCGTGCCCTTCTTTATCGTCCACGCCCTGGTCTCATCCTCCCCGGCCGTCAGGTAGCTGATCAGTCCGAGCAGACTGTAGCTGGCTGCAATCAGCTTCTCGAGACCCGACTCCGCCAGGCCGAGTTCCTCCAAAAACATTGCCTTCTCGTCCTCGTCGAGCTCCGCGATCTCCTGTTCGATCTGCGCACAGATCACAAACACCTCGCTGTGCTCTTCTTCTGCCATCGCGCGCACCGCATTTACATGGGGATTTGACGCCGCGTCGTCCGCCAGCTCATCCTCCGCCACATTCGCCGCGTAAATCACCGGTTTTGCCGTCAGAAGATTATAAGATGCAAACCATTTCTGCGCATCCTCATCCTCCGGTATCTCAAATGTCTTTGCCGGCTTTCCCTCTTCCAGGTGCGTTTTTACCGCGGTCAGAAGCTCCATCTCCTTCGCGAGCGTCTTGTCCATCTTCGCCTGCCGCGCCACTTTGGCAATACGGCGCTCTAAAATCTCGATATCGGAAAAGATCAGCTCGAGTCCGATCGTCTCGATATCGCGCGCGGGATCCACGCTGCCGTCCACATGTACGACATTTGTATCCTCAAAACAGCGGACCACATGCACGATCGCATCCACCTCGCGGATATTTGCAAGAAACTGATTCCCCAGCCCTTCCCCCTTGCTCGCGCCTTTCACAAGGCCGGCGATATCCACAAATTCAATCACGGCCGGCGTCACTTTCCTGGACTGATACATCTCCCCAAGCTTTCGGATCCGATCGTCCGGCACCGCTACGATCCCCACATTCGGATCGATCGTACAAAACGGATAGTTCGCGGACTCCGCACCCGCCTTCGTCAGTGAATTAAATAATGTACTCTTTCCCACATTGGGGAGCCCGACGATTCCAAGTTTCATAATATATCTTACCTGTTCAGAACACCCTGATTTCCGGGGTTTCTGCCTTTCTCTGTATTTTCTTTGTACCTGCCCTGCCTGGCATCATATCCTGCGGAGTACAATCCGCCATACAAGTATAAAGCATAGCACAAAGACTCTGTTTTTTCAATCCTAACCGGCACAATATCATTCTTCAGGCACTCCCTGAAAAGAATCAGCCTGCCTGTTCTACCGTTTCCGTTCTCAAAGTAATCGTCATTTCATTATTTTTTCTCCTCATATCCCAATCATATTGGGACGCTGCTTATAATCGCCAATAGCATATCCATTCGCACGATCCTCAACTACCGCTGACTTCAATTCATAATGAAATCGCTTTATCATTTCCTGTGATAATGCTTCATTAATGCTTCATCGAATGTATCCGGCATCTTATGAAACATCAAAAAATGACCATTCATTTCTTCCACCTCTTTCGCTCTGCAATAATCGTCTGATTTCGGCAGAGTCCCATGATCAACAGATCAGATTTAAAAGTAAAGAAGGAAGATGATTATAATCCTGAGAAAATAGCTGCCTGCAGAGAATATTTCCATCCGTGTATCGTGAAGGGAACCGTACTGCCTGAGGTATTACCCTCCATAAATGAAATGCCAGAAGAGTCCACAGCCAGAGAAAAACAGATTTGGGAAACAAAAGAGAGAAGAAGCTTTTTCAAAATAATAACCTCTCATCATTTTGAAGGTTACAGAATCACGCAATATATGAACGAATCGAAAAAGCGCTAAACGTCGGCGCAAATGCCGTTATAGGTGTCGATCTTGATCTGATGACACTGACAAATAACATGATCGTAGTCTCGGCAAACGGAACCGCTGTATTGATCGAAGAAGAAAAAAACGCCTAATCCTTCGACTCGATCACCAGCAGGATCCCCTCCGAAAAGGTAATCACACCCTCGTCCTCCGCGATCTCATTGCTGATCCCGAGCGAGCAGAACCCCTTTAAACAGTGATCCGTCAGCGGATACTTCATTCCGCGGAGCGTGAGCCCTTTCACCTGCGGCGTATAAGGCAGAAGCGACACGTAGGTTCCGAACTGTTCCTCACGCCGGATTACGATTCCCTGATCCACCATACGTATCCGGTTGCAGGGATCGAGCATCGTGACAGGCACTCCCTCCGTAAGTCCGATTCCGAGCAGCTCAATATTGCCGAGCACGTGATCGATCCGGCTTCCGGTCGCCCCAAGCAGAGTAATCTGCTCTGCGCCCGTTCGGATGGCCAGCCGCAGCGCCGATTCCGTATCCGTGTCGTCCTTGACCGGATCAAGCCGTTCGATCCGGATCCCCTCACTGCCCTCAAAATAATGACGCGCCTCCGCGTGCGCCGAGTCAAAATCCCCGACAATCACGTCCGGACGCATCCGGTTCCGATAAAAAAAATCCACGCCGGCATCCGCCGCTATCAGACAGTCCGCCGCAGTCGTCTCTATCACCTGCCGCACAAACTCATCGTCGATCCTTCCGCCGGAAACTATAATTGCCTGTCTCATGTCATCTCCCTCCTGCACCGGTCCCCGCACAGCGCCGTGAATACCAGTACCTCATTGTGCAAATAACTGCACCGGCCACCTGCCTGCTTTTCTGAGTGATTGATCCGGTTATTTGTCGAACGATGTACCGGCTCCCCACACGATCTCTGGCGCGCACCGTCCCGCATCATGACTGCTGCGCGTGCAGGATCTTAAGAAAACGCCGGACATTCCCGGCGATATCATCCCCGAAAACCGCACTGCCGGCGACAATAATATTCGCACCCGCATCAAGAATGGTCTGCACGTTTGACAGGCGGATTCCTCCGTCCACCTCAATATCCGTTTTCAGTCCCCGCGCTTCGATCATCCGCTTTAACCCGCGTACCTTATCGATCGTATACGGAATCAGATCCTGTCCGCCAAATCCCGGGTTCACCGTCATGATCAGAACCATGTCCACCTGCGGCAGAATATAATCAAGCACCGACAGCGGTGTGGCCGGGTTAAGCGCAACCCCCGCAAGAATCCCTCTTTTTTTGATCGCCTCGATCGTACCGTCCAGATGCGTACAGCTCTCGGCATGCACGGTGATCAGATCCGCACCGGCATCCGCAAATTCCCCGATATAGCGCGACGGCTCCTCAATCATCAGGTGCACGTCAAACATCCGGTCACTCCACGGCCGGATCGCTCTGATCACCGGCAGTCCAAAGGACAGACTCGGTACAAACATACCGTCCATCACGTCAATATGTACATACTCCGCACCTGCCTGATCGAGAAGCTGCACCTGCTCTCCGAGCCTGCTGACATCCGCAGCCAGTATGGATGGTGACAAACAATTCATGACGGATCCTCCTGTTCTCTTACGAATTCCGGTAATCTCAGTATCTTTTTATATGCTTCAGTTCCTCATAAATCTGGCAGTAATTCTGATAGCGCTGCCCGTTTATCTTCCCCGCAGCCAGCGCCTCCTTCACACCACAGTCCCGTTCCCCGATATGGCTGCAGCCCGCAAAACGACAGCCCGGCTCATACACGGCGAATTCCGGGTAATAATCCTTTAACGCTTCTTTTTCCATGTCAGACTGCAGGGTGGAAAAACCGGGCGTGTCCATAATATACGTACTTCCGCACACCGGTATGATCTCCGAATGACGTGTCGTGTGGCGGCCGCGCCCGATTTTTTCACTGATCTCTCCTGTCTGCATCTGCCGCTCCTGCTGCAGGCAGTTGATCAACGAAGATTTGCCGACGCCGGACGGGCCTGCCACAACTGTCGTTTTATTCATCAGCAGCCCCATCAGTTCATCCAGCCCCTGCCGCCTGCTGGCGGAGGTAAACAGCACCGGACATCCGCAGCCTGCATAGATTCCCGCCAGCCGTTCCCGTTCCGCCCGCTCCGCGAGATCTGCCTTGTTAAAACAGATCACGACCGGCGTCCGCTGCGCCCCCATCATCACGAGAAAACGGTCAAGCAGGTTGAGATTCGGCTGCGGCTTTGCCACGGCAAAAATGATCATCGCCTGATCCGCATTTGCCACGGCAGGCCGGATAAGCGCACTCCGCCGCGGCAGAATGCGCTCGATATTTCCCTGCTTTTCCCCTTCGTCAAGTACCGTGATCTCCACGTCATCCCCGACCAGCGGCTTCACTTTCAGATTTCGGAAAATGCCTTTTGCCTTGCACTCATAGATCCCGGCTCCCGCTGCGTGCACGTAGTAGAAGCCGGCAATCCCCCTGATAATTTTTCCCCTGACCGGCAGCCCGGCGCCCCGGCCCGAAACATACGGCGCCCCGGTGCCGCATCCCGAAGCACATGGCGCTCCGGCCGTTTTATTCGCGTCACTCACTGGCAAACGCTCCCGCAATCTCGTTTACGATCTGGTCATTGAGTTTATTTCCGTTTAAATCCAGCCATGTGATAACCACCTTGCCGTTATTCACGAGAAGACCTGATTTTGTGAGCGTCAGTCCGTCCTCGCCGAAGTCCCCGATCGGCTTGTTGCTCCACTGCTCCAGCACATTTCCGGACAGGTCGTAAAGCACAATGCTCGCGCCGGACACATTGGAGGTATCCGCGGGCGGCTTGATCGTCATGCGGAACTGATACGTCGCCGCCGTCACGTTCTGCGAAGGCTGCGGGCCGGAGCTGACCGTGATCGTCACCGTACTTCCCTTTTCCGCCTGACTTCCCGGTCCCGGATTCTGATCCATGACAATGCCCGCCGGAACCGAATCACTGATCTGCGTCTGCACCGACACGTTAAACCCTGCCTGGCCAAGCTCCAGCTTTGCCTGATCCTCGGATTTATACGTATTCTTCATATCCGGCACAGTGACCATCTCTTTGCCCTGGCTGATGACGATTGTGACCGCCTCGCCCGGCTTTGCCTTGGTATTGTGATCCGGTGTTTGAGAAATCACATACCCGGCCTCCACCGTATCGCTGTACGAATACGTCTTATTTGCCTCAAATTCCTCATCCTCCAGCATCTCGACGGCATCCTCTTCGCGTTCCCCGACCACATTCGGCACCTCGATGGTCCCCTCGCCGATACTCACCACGACTTTTACCGTGGCATCCGGATCCGCTTTTGTTCCGGCCTCCGGCTCCTGAAGGCAGATCTTATCCTTTTCATAGTCTCTTGAAGAATTCTCGCCGACCTTTTCTATCTTAAGTCCGATACTCTCCAGCTGCGTCTTTGCTTCGTCAAATGTCTTGTCACGCACATCCGGCACATCAATCTTCTGCACCTGCTGCGTCTCCGTCTGCTGCGTCTGCTGTGTCTCCGTCCGCTGGGATTCGGAATCCTTATCGCCCCCGGTCTTTTTCCCCTTACCGAACAGATTCATCAGCAGCACCACGATAATGATGATAATGACAACGGCCGCAACGATTCCCATAATCGTGATCGCCTTCTCCATCTTCGGATTCAGATCGTCCTCATCGTCAAATTCATCATCCTCGTCCTCATCCCCGTATTCATCCTCTTCTTCGTTTCTGGCGTGCCGGTACTCCTCCTGCTTCGCATGGACAGCCTGATCTGTTTTCAGATAAACACTTCCGGTCTCTTCCTTGATCTTTTTTAAGTCATCCTCATTGATGACACGTGTTTTATCCTGCCGGACTGCCGGCACCATCACCACAAAATCCTCGTCCGGGCTTACCAGCGCTTTCCTTAGATCGGTGAGCAGGGCTGTCATTGACTCATACCTGCGGTCCGAGCTCTTCTGGGTACATTTGATGATGATCTTCTCCATGCTGACCGGAAGATTCGGCGCATATGCGCTCGGAGCCACCATCTCCTCCTGCAGATGCTGGATCGCTACGGCCACCGTCGTATCCCCGTCAAACGGGACGCGTCCCGTCACCATCTCGTACATCACGATTCCCAGCGAATAGATATCGCTCTTCCCGTCCACAAAACCGTTCCTGGCCTGCTCCGGGGAGGAATAGTGCACCGAACCCATCACATCGGAATTGATCGTATTCGTGCTGACCGCACGCGCAATCCCGAAATCGGTCACTTTGACCTTTCCCTCGGTCGATATGATGATGTTCTGCGGCTTGATATCCCGGTGGATAATCCCTTTGTTATGAGCGGACTCAATCCCTCTCCCCACCTGGATCGCAATACTGACCGCCTCCTTAAACGAAAGCTGTCCCTTTTTCTCGATATATGTCTTAAGCGTGATCCCCTCGACATACTCCATCACGATATAATGAATCCCGGCCTCGCTGCCGACATCGTAAATATTGACGATATTCGGATGCTCCAGACCCGCAGCAGACTGCGCCTCCGTGCGAAATTTTGTCACAAAATTAAGATCTTCCGAAAACTCCGACTTCAATACTTTGATCGCCACAAAACGTCCCAGCGTCAGATCCTTCGCCTTATAGACATCCGACATTCCGCCGGCTCCTATCTTCCCCAGAATCTCATAACGGTCTGCGATATACATGCCTTCTGTCAACATACATAACCTCCACATCTATCCGCAGGAAAACAAAGTCCCCTACGCCTCTGCTTTTCCGGAAAACGGCTCGATCAGCACAACGGTTATATTGTCGCTGCCGCCGTTTTGGTTTGCAGAATCCACCAGTCTCTCCGCCTTCTCCTTCAGCTCTCCCTGTCCCGATACGATCCGTGCTATGTTCGCGTCATCCACCATATTCGTCAGACCGTCGGAACACATCAGAATCATATCTCCGGGTTCTAACCCGGTCTCAAAAAAGTCCACCGAAATATCGGACATCATGCCGATCGCCCTGGTGATAATATTTTTATCCGGATGAAACCTGGCGTCCGCCTTGTCCATCTCCCCTAACCGCACCATCTCCTCCACAAGAGAATGATCCCTTGTGACCTGACGGATGCCATGTGTACCGATCACGTACAGCCTGCTGTCCCCGATATTCGCCACATGCAGCTGATCGCCGTTGCAGACAGATGCGACAAGTGTCGTTCCCATGCCGTTCTTCCCCGCATCCGCACGGGCTTCCTCTAAAAGCCGCCGGTTTGCATACAAAACAGCCTCCCGAATCACTGCGACCGGCTCCCCGTGCGAAGCAGTTCCGATATACTCCACTACCCTTTCCACCGTAAATTTTGACGCATATTCACCTGCCGCATGACCGCCCATCCCGTCCGCTACCAGGAAAAGATTCGGCAGCGTCCCGACAGCCGTCTCCGACGCAAACATATAATCCTGATTCGTTTCACGCCGACGCCCGGTGTGCGTCATGGAAAACGTCTTCATCCCAAACCTCCATCTGTCTCATCCTCATGTAGTCCCGGATCCACACTGCCCATATACCGCTTGCGCAGCTGTCCGCAGGCCCCGTCTATGTCACGGCCCATTTCCCTTCTTATAGTAACATTAATTCCATATTTTTCAAGTTTATTTTTGAAATCATGGACTCTGCGCCGGTCCGGCTGGCGGTAATTCCGCTCTTTTACCGGGTTTACCGGGATCAGATTGACATGGCAGTTCATCCCCAGAAGCAGCTTCGCAAGCTCCTCTGCCCCGGCATCGGAATCGTTGACTCCGGCGACCAGACTATACTCAAAGGTAACGCGTCTTCCGGTCTGCCTGAAATAATACCGGCAGGCATCCAGCAGCTCCGGAATATCATATTTCTCCGCCACCGGCATCAGCTCCCTGCGCGTCTTCTGATTCGACGCATGCAGCGATATCGCGAGCGTAATCTGAAGCTTTTCATCCGCAAGCTGCCGTATGCGCGGCACAATGCCGCACGTGGATACCGTGATATTTCTCTGACTGATATGCAGGCCGTTTTCATCCGTCATCATTGTGAGAAAACGCAGCAGATTCTCATAATTATCGAGCGGCTCTCCGGTTCCCATCACCACGATATTGGAGATCCTCTCCCCGGTCTCCCGTCCGATCCGGTACACCTGCTCCGCCATCTCCGCAGGGGTGAGCCCCCGCACCAGCCCGCCGATCGCGGAAGCGCAGAACCTGCAGCCCATCCGGCAGCCCGCCTGCGAGGATATGCACACGGAATTGCCGTGCTGGTAGCGCATCAGCACACTCTCGATGAGATTGCCGTCCGGCAGAGAAAACAGATATTTTCTCGTCCCGTCGATTGCGGAGACCTGCACGGCCTCCTGCCGCAGTACCGTAAGCGCCGTGTGCGCTTTCAGCTTCCCGATCAGGCTTTTCGGCAGATTCGTCATCTCGTCAAATGTCTCTGCCCGGTGGACATGCAGCCACTGATACAGCTGCTTTGCCCGAAAACGCTTCTCCCCGAGCTCCTCCACCAGGACGGTGAGCTCTTCCAGCGTCTGCGATCTGATATCCATTCTCTCCTGTTCCATAATCCGCCTGCTTTCTCTTCTGATCCCGTCCGCCTTCCCCGGTCAGCCCTTCCGGCATCCGGCTTTCCGCGGGGCCGGTTCCGCCTCTCCCCTGCGACCCGGCTCTTCGGGCGGCCTCTTTTCCCGCTCCGCCGGCTTCCGCCTTTCCGAGGGGCCGGTTCCGGCTCTCCCTGCGGCCCGGCTCTTCGGGCGGCCTCTTTTCCCACTCCGCCGGCTTCCGCCCTCCCGATGGGCCGGTTCCGGCTCTCCCTGCGACCCGGCTCTTCGGGCGGCCTCTTTTCCCACTCCGCCGGCTTCCGCCCTCCCGATGGGCCGGTTCCGGCTCTCCCTGCGACCCGGCTCTTCGGGCGGCCTCTTTTCCCGCTCCGCCGGCTTCCGCCCTCCCGATGGGCCGTTTCCGGCTCCCTCCCTTACGCTTCGTCACCGACACGGATGAGTCTTGCGATAAAAAATCCGTCGCCGGCCTCTTCCCCGGGAAAAATCTGCCGCTGCATATCCGACACAAACTCCGGATGCCTTGTTAAAAACCAGTCGACATTCTCCTCGTTTTCCGCCCGGTGGACCGTACAGGTCGAATAGACCAGCGCCCCGCCCGGTTTTACATAAGCCGCCGAAGCATCGAGGATCTTTTGCTGCAGCCGCACGAGTTCCTCCTCCTGCGATACTGTCATCCGGTAACGCAGATCCGCTTTTCTGCGCAGCACGCCAAGCCCCGAGCAGGGCAGATCCGCGATCACAAGATCCGCCAGACCGATGGCGTCGTGATCCGTCAGCGTGGCATCCCAGCGCTTCGCCGTCACATTGGAGGATCCGCAGCGGCGGATGTTTTCTTCAATCAGCGCCACCTTCTCCTCCGACAGATCCCGGATCTGCACGGATCCGCTGCCGCCCAGCTTTTCCGCCAGGTGCAGCCCTTTTCCGCCGGGTGCGCCGCACACATCAATACAGTATGCGCCCTCCTTCACGGCTGCATATTCCGCAACCATCATGGAACTGATGTCCTGTATATAGAATAATCCTTCCCGGAAACCGGCAAGACCATTCAGATAATCGAAACCCGAAATGATAAATGCGTAAGGCAGCGCCGTTTCCTCCACACAGACCCCCACTTCTTCCAGCTGTTCTCTCAGCCGTTTCGGCGTAATCCGTCCCGTATTCACACGGATCGTAACCGGAGCCTCCTTCTGGGATGCCAGAAGCATCTGATCGGTCCTCTCCTCCCCGTACTCCGCCATCCACTGTGCGACGATCCATTCCGGCATGGAATACCGCACACTGCGCGCGCGCACCGGCTCTTTTCCCTCATCCGGGAAGGAGATCTGGTCCATGCCTCTTACAATACTGCGCAGCACGCCGTTGACAAAGCCCGACAGCGGAGCAAACCCCTTTCGCTTTGCAAGCTTTACCGCCTCATTGCAGGCCGCGGATGCAGGCACGGAATCCATCTCTCTCAGCTGATACACACTCAGGCGAAGGATCCCGCGGATCACAGGCTTTAACTTTGCCGTCTTCACCTTTGAAAAGCAGTCGATGATATAATCAAGCCCGATCAGCTGTTTGAGCGTCCCTTCCACCAGCCTTGTCAGAAAAGCTCTCTCTCGTTTTTCCAGATACTGGTATTTCGAGAGTACTGCGCGAAGCAGCAGATGGCTGTAGCCCCCGCCCTCCGTCACCTCCAGAAGAACCTCAAGCGCCAGCTCCCTCACATTCACCGAATCAGTCATCGCGGCTTCTTCCTCCAAATAAAAGTACCAGCCGAAGCAGCTGCAGAATCGAAGCCGCGGCGCTGGCCACGTAAGTGAGCGCTGCCGCAGAGAGCACCTTTCTGGTGTAAGGGATCTCGCTCTCGCTTAAAATCCCCTGTTCCCCCAGAATCCGCAGCGCCCGCGACGATGCGTTAAATTCGACCGGAAGTGTGACCAGCTGAAACAACACGGCAAGAGAAAAGCAGAGAATCCCGATATTGATCAGAAGACTGCCCGTATTCCGCGAAAAGAAAAGACCGATCAGAATCAGGGGCCACGCCAGCACCGAACCGATATTGGCCACCGGGACAATCGCAGTGCGAAGATGAAGCGGCGCATAGCCCTGCTGATGCTGAATGGCATGTCCGCACTCGTGCGCCGCCACTCCGACCGCCGCGACAGACGTCGATCCATATACGGAATCCGAGAGATTCAGCGTCTTTTTAGACGGGTTATAATGATCCGTCAGATTGCCGGACACATGCTGAATCGTGACGTCATAAATCCCGGCAGAGCGCAGAATCCGGTCCGCAGCCTGTGCGCCTGTCATTCCCGACATGCTGCGGTACTGTGAATACTTCTGATAGGTGGATTTTACCCGCGCCGACGCGATCAGACAGATCACCGCCCCGATGAGCACCAGAAAATACGTCGGGTCAAATCCCATGTAATAATATGGCATAGTATCCCTCCTGTTCTATCCTCTCTTAAAAAAGGTTCCTTCTTCCACCGCGTAACCGTTTAAAAAGGATGCCGCAGACATCCGCTTCTTCCCTTCCGGCTGCACCTCCAGAAGCTCCAAAAGGCCGTCCGCCGTCTGCACGCATAAGCTTTCCTTTCCCACACGGACAATACATCCCGGATCCGCCTGCCGCTCTGACGGGATCACCCGCGTCTTCCAGAGCTTCAGCGTCTTATCTCCCAGCCTGACGGAAGTTCCCGGCCACGGATCCAGGCCGCGAACCAGGCGCTCGAGCTCCGCTGCCGGCCTGTTCCAGTCAATACACCCGAGCTCCTTGTGAATCTTTCCGGTATGCGTCACACCCGTTTCTCCCTGCGGCGTGTACACGGCGGTCCCGGACGCAATCGCCTGCATGGCCTTCACGCAGAGCTTCGCCCCCACCCCGGAGAGACGCTCAAACAGCGAGCCGCCTGTCTCGTCCGGCGCGAGAGCAACCTCCTCGCGCAGGATCATGTCGCCGGTGTCAATTCCCTCGTCCATACGCATGATGGTCACACCCGTCACCGGATCCCCGTTGATGACCGCCCACTGAATCGGCGACGCCCCCCGGTATCTCGGAAGCAGTGACGCGTGCACATTGATGCAGCCGTATTTCGGCATATCGAGAAGCTCTTTTGTTATAATCTGTCCAAAAGCCGCCACAATTATGATATCCGGCTCATACCCCCGCAGATATTCGATACACTCCTGTTCCCGCACGCGTTTCGGCTGATAAACCGGTATCCCATGCTCCTGCGCACAGCGCTTCACCGGCGGCGCCTTAAGCTCCCTGCTCCGTCCCACCGCCTTATCCGGCTGTGACACGGCAAGCACCACCTCATATCCGGCCCGAATGATCTCCTCGAGCGTCCCCACCGCAAAATCCGGGGTTCCCATAAATATTACACGCATCCTCTTCCCTCCAGAAAGTATGGTCAGAAACGCCGACTGCCTGTACGGCGCCCCGCTGTCTGCAAAAGCGCTACTCCTCGTCCTCCGGCTGCACGTCATGAATCAGACCTTCCACTTTTTCCGTGTACATATGACCGTCCAGATGATCCAGCTCATGACAGATCGCCCGGGCGAGAAGCTCTGTGCCCTCGACCTCAAACTCTTCCATATATTTATTATACGCACGCGCCTTCACATAATTGGGCCTTGTCACCGTCCCCGCTTTTCCCGGCAGGCTTAAGCATCCCTCGTCCCCGGTCTGTTCGCCGTCCGTCTCAAGCAGCACCGGGTTGATCATCACAAGCGGCCCGTCGCCGATATCGATCACCACCACACGGCGCAGAACACCTACCTGCGGGCCGGCAAGCCCGACGCCCTCCGCCTCATACATCGTCTCAAGCATATCCTCAATCAGCTGGGAAATCTTCGGCGTAAGCGTCTCAATCTCCCTGCATTTTTTCGTCAGCACAGGGTCTCCCTGCAGCCGAATCGTCCTAAGTGCCATCCTTATCCTCCATTCCGCATCAGAAACTGTTTACCGGATTAAAATCAAACTGAACCGTCAGGTCCTTTAAGCCTTCCCTCTCCCTGATCAGCTTCTCCGCCGTATCTTTTAATTCTACAAGCGTCTCATATCGTCTGGCCTTGATATAGATCACTTTTTTATAGATGTCATTCACCTTTGCGATGACGGCGTCCGCGGGACCGGTCACATAGAGCTTCTCCCCGCAGTCCTTTGAAAAAACGCCGATTCGCTCTGCAAGCATCTCTGCGCCTTTTGCCGCAAGCTCCTCCCGGCGCGCCGCACACAGAATCACCAGAAGATTCCAGACAGGCGGATAAAAGAGCAGCTTCCGGTACTCGATCTCACGGTCATAAAACGACACATAATCCTGCGCTCCCGCGGAGACGATGCTGTAATGCTCCGGATCATAGGTCTGAATCACCACCTCGCCCGGACGTTCTCCTCTGCCAGCTCTTCCCGCCGCCTGCGTCAGCAGCTGAAAGGTGCGCTCCGCCGCATGATAATCGCTCACATGCAGCGACATATCCGCCGCAAGCACGCCCACAAGAGTCACATGCGGAAAATCATGTCCCTTCACAATCATCTGCGTGCCGATTAAAATATCCGCCTCACGATTTGCAAACCCGGATAAAATCTGCTCATAGTCATCTTTTCTGCGCGTGGTGTCCGTATCCATGCGCAGCACCCGCGCACCCGGAAACGATGCCCGCACAATCTCCTCCACCTTTTCCGTACCCGCCTTAAACCCGCCGATATACTTCGATCCGCAGACAGGACAGGCCGATGGCTGCGGCTGTGTATATCCGCAGTAATGGCAGACCATCCGGCCTGTCCTTCCCGCTCCGCCGCCGTGCTGGCTTAGAGAAACATCGCAATGCGGACATTTTAACACATGTCCGCAGGCTCTGCAAGAGACAAAGCCTGCCATTCCTCTGCGGTTTAAAAAAAGCATGACCTGTTCTCCCCGCTTCAGGCGGTCTGCGATCCGCACGGACAGACACTCGCTTAAGATCGAACGGTTTCCTTTTTTTAGCTCCTCCCGCAGATCCACCACCACACAGTCCGGCAGAGACTTTTTCTCCACGCGCTCCTCCATCAGAAGCAGCCGGCAGGTTCCCTGCATGGCCCTGTAATAGCTCTCCAGAGAGGGGGTCGCGGACCCTAAGATCACGCTGGCCCCCGTCATCGCCGCCCTGGCCTCCGCCGTCTCCCTCGCGTGATAGCGCGGCACCGTCTCACTCTTATAAGACGCTTCATGCTCCTCGTCCATGATAATTAAACCAAGATTTAAAAACGGAGTAAACAGTGCGGAACGGGGCCCTATCATGATATCAATCTCTCCGTTTTTTGCCCGGAGAAACTGATCGTAGCGCTCCGCCGCCGTCATCCTGGAATTTAAAATCGACACCCGGTCACCGAACCGGTTGTAAAACCGCATCACGGTCTGATAGGTCAGGGCAATCTCAGGAATCAGCATAATCGCCTGACGGCCCGTCTGTGTCACATATGCGATCAGCTCCATATAGACTTCCGTCTTTCCGCTGCCCGTCACCCCTTTTAACAGATAGGTCGTGCGGATCCCCGCTTCATAATCCGCCCGCACGGTATCCGCCACCTGCTGCTGCATGGCATTTAACGCGTGCAGCGTTCCTTTTTTCTTCAGATGCGCCACCGGATTCCGATAGCGGATCTCCCGGCATATCTCCACCACCCCGGTCTCTTCCATCGCGCGGATTACCGTGCCGGTCACCCCGAGCTTCCCTGTGATCACGTTCCACGGAAGCTCTCTGTTTTCCTGTTCCAGCAGCGCCGCAAGCAGCCGCCCGCGCGCCGTGCTGTGTTTTCTCTGATATTCGGCCAGCTGGTTTTTCGCCTCCGCCGGCCCCTGCAGCAGACGTACCCGCTTATATTCCACCGGGCGCTTCTGCGCTTTGACCGGGAGCACCGTCTTTAACGCCTGATTCATCGTCCCGCCGTAATGTTTTCTCATCCATCCCGCCAGCGCGATCAGATGCGACTCGATCGGCACGCTCCCCTTCACAATGCCCGCGATCTCTTTGAGCTTTTCCTCGTCAAATACCGCCTCGCGTGTAATCTCCACCACATACCCGGTCAGCCTGCGCCTGCCGAACGGGACCAGCACCTGCATGCCGATGGCAAGCGTTCCCGCAAGATCATCCGGAATCAGGTACTCAAAGGTTTTATCTAATTTTTCCTGGGATATATCCACGATCACATGCGCATACAACGCCATCTGGTACCTCCTGTATCTCACGGATCAGCCCACGGTCGCTCATCGGATACTTTTTGCCGTGGATCTCCTGATACTCTTCATGTCCTTTTCCGGCGAGCACGATAATGTCGCCTTCTCTGGCATATGAGACGGCATAACGCACCGCCTCACGCCGGTCGGTGATCCGCACGTATGCACCGCCTGTCTCACGGACCCCGGCCTCGATCTCATCCAGAATCTTCTCCGGATCCTCCCACCTGGGGTTATCCGAGGTCAGAATCGTAAGATCCGCCAGATGTCCCGCCGTCTCTCCCATCCTTCCCCGGCGCAGACCCGACCGGCTGCCGCCGCACCCGAACAGCACGACAAGCCGTTTCGGCCGAAATCCCCGCAGTGTTTCCAGCAGCTTCTTTAAGCTCATCTCATTGTGTGCGTAATCGATCAGCAGTACATATTTTTCCGAAATACTCACATTTTCACACCTGCCGGGCACCGCCGCCTGACCAATCCCGCGCATCAGAGCACCCTCATCCACCTGAAAATGAAGCGCCGCGGATACGGCTGCAAGCGCATTGTATATATTAAAAATGCCGGGCAGCTGCATGGAAAGCTCCATGCGTCTCCACCCCATACGCAAAAAAAAGCTCCCGCACAGCCTGCCCGAACGGATGGAAAAGGAAGGTTCCTCCGCCATCACATCGGAGGGGTGGCGCATGGAAAAGGTCTCCAGCTCACAGGTGTGCCCCCGCAGAATCCGTTCCGTGTACGGATCGTCCTGATTGACAATCCCGATATCACACTGCTGCATGAGCCGGCTCTTACAGCACAGATACTCGGAAAAGGATGCATGTTCCCCCTCGCCGATATGATCCGGCTCAAGATTTAAAAACATCCCGATGTCAAAGCGGATTCCGTATACGCGATGCATTTTTAACCCCTGCGAAGACACCTCCATCACACAGCAGTCGCAGCCGTTTTCCACCATTGCCGCCAGATACCGCTGTACTTCGCAGGATTCCGGCGTCGTATTCACCGCCGGGATCCGCCGCCTGCCGTCATCGATCCAGATCGTGCCGATCATGCCGGTCCGGTATCCCGCCTCCCGCAGGACGGATGTCAGAAGAAATGACGTCGTCGTCTTGCCTTTCGTGCCGGTAATGCCGATCATTCTGAGTTTTTTTGCCGGAAAATCAAAAAAAGCCGAAGAGAGCGCGGCAAGCGCCTTTCTGGTATCTTCCACCACAATCACCGCAACGCCGCAGCGGCCGGCAAGCTCTGTCCCCCGGATGCCGAAACGTTCCGTATAGAGCAGAATATCACCGTCTACCGGTATCACCGTTTCCCGTTCCACCACAACCGCAGCAGCTCCTTTTTCCGACACCTCCATCAGATATTCGTGTCCGTCCGTCCTGTGTCCTCTTAAACAGACAAACAGATCCCCCTTTTGTACGTTTCCGGAATGATAACAGATATCCCGGATCTCCCGCTGTATGCTCCCGTATGTACGCTCACATGTGATATGTGTCAGCAGGTCATCTAACCTCATTGCATTCCCCTGGCAGATTTACTTACATTATTATATGCCAGCTTTCTTCGATTTACAAGTAATCTGTTTTGTTTCAGACATGGATTCTCATACATAATCCCCGCACTGCAGGGGCAGAATGGTATATAACACCAAATAAACAACAGGTAAGGAGTGGCTGATATGACAATAGGACGTAATTTTTTTATCTGCGGGCTGACCGGCTGGTGCATGGAAATCCTCTTCACCTCCGCCGGTTCCCTTCTGAAAAGAGACGGCCGGCTGATCGGGCAGACCTCGGTGTGGATGTTCCCCATCTATGGTATGGCTGCCTGCATCCGCCCGGTCTACCGGATCATCCAGAAGCTTCCCGCGCTTTTCCGCGGAACCGTCTACACGCTCGGCATCTTCTCCTTCGAGTATCTCAGCGGCTCCATCTTAAAAAAACATGAGGTGTGTCCGTGGGACTACAGCACTGCAAAGACAAATGTAGACGGCCTGATCCGGCTGGATTACGCTCCGTTCTGGATGGCCGCCGGACTGCTGTTTGAACGGATCCTCGTGTTCGCGGACGAAAAGGGGCAGGCCGCCGCACTGCGCTGACCTGACCGTATCCGCCGCTGCCGCCCCGAAGACAGCCGTCGTTTGCGGCATCAGCCGTCAGGCTCATCCGCCCCGGCCGCCCCTGGGGCAGGCCGCCGCGCTGCGCTGACCCGTCCGCATCGTCCTGCCGCCCCTGGGACGGCTGCGGTTTGCGGCATCAGTCGTCAATCTCGTCCAGATCCGCCGCTGACGCCCCGATGTCCTGCATGTGCAGCGTGCGGCGGCGGATCCTGGCTGCCTCCGACGCCTTTAACAGATAGTTCTTGATCTCCCTCGCATGTTTAATATGCACCAGCCGGAGCTCCTTGTCCGTCACATCCCCGGTATAACAGGTCACCGTTCCCAGGCCAAACATTCTCTCGACAAGTGTCGCGGTCAGTCTGACATCCTGTATCTTGTACATATAGCAGTCATTCTCCTCAACCTTTAAGAGACCTTCGTCCACGGTCAGCATGTCATCTGTAATCATATACTTTGTGAATGTCCACGGCAGCCCCAGAAACAGCAGGCGCTTCCTCTCCCGGTAGCGCACCTCACTGAGTGATTCCTCCTGTCCGTTCCGGCCATCCGTTCTGTTTCCCGAATCATCCATCACCGTTTTCTCCTTTCTTTCTCCCGCACTGCCGTCGAAATCATGCCGGCTATGGGCTGTTTTCCTGTAGTTTACCTCACTTTGGATTCCGATGCAACACCCGCAGTCATTTATCGGCGCAATCCCGGTGTTCCGAATCTGTTTTTTACCGTTCAGACCTTATCTTTCAGAAGAAAAAATTCTGGTTGAAATCTCCTCTCCCTTAGTATATGATAGTAAAAGTGTGTAAACAGAACCAACGTGTATCATCCGTGTAAAAAATCAGCCCGATCGCTGATTTTTCACACAGCTATTTGTGTCGGAGCGTCACAAATAAGCCCTGGCGGCAAACGCAGGTATGCGTATCGCCCCGTCACAAAAACGCTCCGGAATGGAGGATTATTATGCGTCATTTGATGAGTCCGCTGGACTTTTCTGTGGACGAGCTCGACCGGCTTCTGGATCTCGCCGATGACATCGGACAGAATCCGCAAAAATACGCCCATGCATGCTCCGGGAAAAAGCTCGCAACCTGTTTTTACGAGCCGAGCACGAGAACACGGTTAAGCTTTGAGGCTGCCATGTTAAACCTGGGGGGCTCCGTACTCGGTTTTTCCAGCGCCGATTCCAGTTCCGCCGCAAAGGGCGAAAGTGTTTCCGATACGATCCGTGTCATTTCCTGCTATGCAGATATCTGTGCGATGCGTCATCCGAAAGAGGGGGCGCCGCTTGTCGCTTCCCAAAAATCCCTGATTCCAGTCATTAACGCCGGCGACGGCGGACACCAGCATCCCACTCAGACCTTAACCGACCTGCTTACCATACGTTCCTTAAAAGGTCATCTCGGCGATCTGACCATCGGGCTTTGCGGCGACTTAAAATTCGGACGTACCGTCCACTCTCTGATCAATGCACTGATCCGCTATCCCGGCATCCGCTTTGTGCTGATCTCCCCGGAAGAGCTGCGGATTCCGAGCTATATCCGCGAGGATGTCCTGACCGCAAACAACATTCCGTTTACGGAAGCGGAACGCTTAGAGGACGTCATGCCGGATCTTGATATCCTCTATATGACGCGTGTACAGAAAGAGCGTTTCTTTAACGAGGAAGACTATGTACGTCTGAAGGATTTTTACATTCTGACCAAAGCCAAGATGGATCTCGCCCGGCGCGATATGCTCGTGCTGCATCCGCTCCCGAGAGTCAATGAAATTTCCGTCGAGGTCGATGACGATCCGAGAGCTGCCTATTTCCGTCAGGCGCAGTACGGCGTCTATGTCCGCATGGCTTTGATCCTGACGCTGCTTGAAATCGAAGTCAGCGGCTGACAGGCAGCAGGGTCTGCACCGATACCGCGCTTAGTGCAGGATCTCATGCAGGATCCCGCGATCACAACGCACCTGATGCAGGATCTCATGCAGGATTCTGCGATCACAACGCACCTGATGCAGGATCCGATGCAGGATCCCGCAAATCACAACGCGCCTGGTGCAGGATCTCATGCAGGATCCCGCATATCACAACGCGCTCAGACGATCTGCATCACAGATAAAACAGAAAGGGGATTTTCATGATAAATATCAGTGGAATACATGAAGGATTCGTACTTGATCATATCCAGGCCGGCATGAGCCTGCGGATCTATCATGATCTCAAGCTCGATCAGCTTGACTGTACGGTCGCTATCATCAAAAACGCCAGAAGCAGTAAAATGGGCAAGAAAGATATCCTGAAAGTAGAATGCCCGATCGAATCGCTGGATCTTACTATCTTAGGCTTTATCGATCACAATATCACCGTCAATGTCATCAAGGACGATACGGTCGTCTCGAAGATGGAGCTACATCTGCCAAAGCAGGTAAAAAACGTCATCACCTGCAAAAATCCGCGCTGCATCACATCCATCGAGCAGGGACTCGATCAGATCTTCCTGCTGACCGATGAAAAACGTCAGATCTACAGATGTAAATACTGTGAAGAAAAATATCGCAGCTCCGCCAGGTGATGACATCTGACACCACAGATTTCATTTGATGAAAAACCCGGATATTCGAAACGGCTGTCCTTTCTCTGATGGGACACCTTTCGAAATCCGGGCTTTTCTTTTGCCTGACGAACCTGCAATTCTAATCCTGCTTATACTCTTCCACCGTCTGATACACTGCGATCCGGTACGCATCCAGTTCGTTCATCCCCACGAAGAATCCGCCGTACCGAAATCCGTCCTTCACCCGCTCAATTCGCGTGATCTGAATAAACGCGTGTATGACTTCCTTCGTCCACACCGTGAGATTGGCCTCATACACCGCCCCCATCTCCAGCGACTCGCTGCACAAAAAGCCAACCCCGGTCTTGGAAACATCCGTCACCTGGATACCTGCCTTACTATCGAAGCCCGGCTGATCCAGCCGCTTCATCACAAGTTCCGCTTCCAGCTCTGTCCTTAAACTGCGTCTTCTCTCATCCATTCGCCTGTCCTCCGTTATCGGCGGATTATTGTCTCTGTCCCGCCGTTTATGGACATTATATCACATCACGCCCCGCAGGGGTACTGCTTTCCATGAAAAATATCCGGGAATCTGATCCGGGAAAAGAATCCGCAGCTCTGCCCTCACTTTATCCGGATCTGATTCTGCACCGGATACAGGGAAACCACATAATACAGCTCCCGTCCGGTGATCGCCCTCTCATCCAGATAGGAAATATTTTCCGAAAAAAATATTCCGTAAGGCACCGAAATCTCCGCCTCGGAATCCGGGCGCAGGGAGAACATGGGAGAGCCGCCCGCCTTATCGCTGTTCACCTCCGCATACAGCGCGTCGCAGAACGGAATCGTATAATCCGTGGCACAGAGCACATAGTTATAAAGGTCGATCCCGCACTCCGTCTCCTCCGTATTGGTATTAAAAAAGGTCAGCGTGAGATCATATACCTGATCCGGCAGCGTCACCTCATGCTCCCGCTCCCACGTCTCTTTATCAGACAGTCCGTATTTTTCCAGATATTCTTCGACCTGCAGAAGCTCTGCGTCATCCACCCGCAGCTCATAACCCTCGCAGATCTCATATTCCTCCAGGAAATAATTGTCATGGAGCGCGATACGCTCACCGATCTCACTCTCACGGATCTCTGGCAGCACAATCCCCTGATTCACATGCCGGATCCGGATCCCCAGAACGACTGCGGGCAGGATCACAGCCAGCAATATTCCCAAAATTTTCAGCTTTTTCACATTAATCCCTCCCCCTGCAGCAGCCTGCCATCCTTCAGCTCATAAATGACATCCGTCATCTCCTCTAAAAAAGGCGTATCATGGCAGCTCATCACAATCAGCGCACCGCGCTCCTTTTCCTCCCAAAGGACTGAGCGCACTATCTCCACTCCGTCCGAATCCAATGCGTTGACGGGTTCGTCCAGGATCAGGATATCCGGCTCCTCCAGAATGGCGGCGGCAATCCCGAGCCGCTGCTTCATCCCCAGCGAATATTTCTTATACTTTTTCTTATCCTCCGGGTCAAGGCCAACCCGTTTTAACGTCTCACAGATCCTTTTGTCATCCGCCTCCCGCCGGATCGACGCCAGAAGCTTCAGATTCTGATAACCGGAAGCATACTCCAGAAACGCCGGATTTTCGATCAGAATCCCGGTGCGCTCCGGGAACTCCATATCCCGGCCCAGCACACGCCCGTCGATGCGCACCTCGCCCTCTGTCGGCAGGATCAGTCCTGCCATCAGCCGCATCAGCATGGTCTTACCCGAGCCGTTTACCCCTTTCAGTCCTGCGGCCTGCCCGCCGTGCAGCGTCATTGTAATCCCGTCCAGAACCAGGCTGGTTCCGATCCGCTTTGAAACATGGTCTATCTCTACTTTTGTCATTTTTATCTCCATTCCGAATTACTTCGATCTGTTGTTTCACACATCCGGATGCCGGAGCAGATCGTATGTTTTAAAAAACCGCATCCCGGCCGCCACACAGACCACAAGGATCAGAATTCCCGCTGCCAGTCCCTGCCAAAGCAAAAATCCGTCCGACAGCACCGCTGCGCTCCGGTACGGCATCGCATAATTTCCCACCAGAAACCCTGTCGACAGATAGGTGGATGCGATCAGAATCACTGCAGCGATCAGAAATGCGATCACCGGTTTTACCAGAAACGACAGCAGCATCAGAAGCAGTCCGAGCGCCATGGAAATCAGACAGGGCAGCAGACAGACATATACCGAAAGCTCCGGCGCAAACACCGCATACGAACTTCCGGTATCAAACAGTGCGTGCACCAGCTCCGGCGTCACCGCAAGTCCCGCGCGCTCCCCGGCAGCGGCACAAAAGCAGATCACCGTCACAAAGGTCAGCACATATGCCGCCGCCATGTACGTCATGTTCCAGATACATTTCGCCAGCCACCAGTTCCTCCTGCTGCCGCCTTTTATCATCATAAGATCGCCGACCGAATACTGCAGATCCCGGCAGGGATAATACAGCACCGCATACAAAAGATACAGGTGGTACAGCAGCCACCGCACCGGTATCACAAAGACCTGATCCACCGACGGATCAAAACGCCGCCTTCCCCCGAGCAGGAAAAACAGGTAGTCCATCCACGTTCCCTGCAGCGGTATCCCGCCATTTCTTTTCTCATAGCCTTTCTTCTGCAGATACAGGTCCAGGCAGGAAATCAGAACAAGACAGATGATCCCGATCAGTTTTCTGCCGCACTGGATAAATCCCTGGCGCATATCATAAGAAACGATCCTAAAAAGTCTCACGCCGTATCCCCTTCCAGTATAAAATACCCCCGCTCACCAGCAGGAGCACAAGCCCTTCCGCCAGCATAATCCACGGATCCGCCACATTCTGAATACTCGATGCGTGCAAAAAATACATCGGTGAAATCTCCTTATAATACCGTCCGTACAGAAAGGTTCTCAGATACTGCAGCAGCAGCACCAGAAGAAACGGCGTCAGAACCGCGACCACACGTTTCCCGGACAGACACCCCGCCGCCGTCGCGGCGAGCGCGAAAAGCCCGGCAAACACGAAATCGATGCAAAGGTACATCAGCACGAATAAAAGCGGATGTGTAAAATAAAGCTCCGACGCGATCGCACCGTAATGCATGGGATAATAAATGATAAACCAGATCGTCGGGCACACCGCCGGCACAAAACACGCCACCGCGATAAAATTTATGACTAAAGGCAGCAGGATCACGGTTCCGCCGGATAAAAACGCCGCCGCGCCTTTTGCAAGCAGATATCCGTGCCGCCCGGCCCGAAGCTGCACCTGCTTTGCATAGCCGGACTTTATTTCGGCCTGGTACGACCACCCGTAGGGCAGCGCGGCCAGAAACGGCAGCAGTGCAAAAAAGAGGGTAAATCCCAGGGAATTGCCCTCCCCGCCGATCCATGAATTATACAGCCCGAATGCCTGCCGCATCGGATTGCCGCCCATCCGCGCCAGTATGCGCGCCGATTCCTGATAACTCTCTACCATATACAGACCGCTCATCGCCGCAAACAGACCGCCCGCGGCAAGCGCAATCCAGAAATACCTGTTATGAAATGCCTTTTTACATTCCATGCGAAATACATTGTTCCATGTCACACCCATCATTCTCCTCATTTCTGTCTGTCCGACCGCTTTATCTGACCGCTGCTGCTCCTCACTCTGTCTCCGGGTTCAGAAGAATATACTGAAAGCTCTCCCATCCTGTCGCACTCCCGATCACGTAATAAAGCGGTTCCTCCAACGCACTCTCCGAGACCACCCACAGGAGAGCCGCCTCCATCTCCTCCCCCGGATCCAGATCACAAAAATAATAACGTTTTATATCATCCGTATGCCCGTCAAACCAGATGCAGTCCTTGTCTGGCGACATCGCATCCCGATCTTCCTTCTCTTCCTGTGTATAAAGTTTTGTCTCCATCGCGATCTGCCCATAATCATCCGGCTGAGGCTCCCAGCCCCGAAAATCGATATTCTTTATCTTTACCCGAAGCTCTATAAAAATATAGTGCCTGTTTTCATCCGCCAGCGGCCCGCCGAGCGCCTCCCCGTTTTCTCCAACAAAATTGCCCTGCGCATATGAAACGCATTCCTCCGGCGATACCCCGAATTCCTCCAGATTCTCTCCCGTCCTCATTTCCAGAACCGTATGCTCCATCGTCTCTCCGTACACGCTTGTCCATACCACTGTATCGCCGATTCTATACACCGGCGCCTCTGCGGCTTCTCTCTGCGGTATCTCCGCCGGCGTTTCCTCCTGCCCGCCCGGGACAAAATCCGCCACTTCCCTTTTTACGTTATCCTCCATCTCCCGGTAAGAGCATCCGCCAAAGAGCAGGGCGGCGAGGGACAGGCAGAGGGCGGATATGACATTCGATTGTTTCATCCTGTTTTTCATTGTCTGTTTCCTTTCGCATATTATATATCATATATTGTTATTTATATAATAATAATATATGCTTTCTATGTCAATATAAATCGTACGTATCGGCGCAGAAAGCTGGAAAGACATCTTCGGAACAAGAGCCGACCACAATCTATCCGCAGGATAGATTACAGGCAACAGAACAGAACGAAACGGAGCAGGAAGAAATTTAATGCGAATTTATTGTAAAGACAGGCGTTTTTTGTATAATTGAAGTGTGGCAGGAACAGGATATATCGTATCTTGTGTCACAGATTTTTAGAAATTGAGGTGGTAAGGTATCCGTCGATACAAAACAGGCGCAGGAAATCAGTGTGCTTCGCAATGCGCAGCCCACGGCAAAGCGTACCGCAAAAAACAGTGTGTTTTTAGACCTTTTTCAGGATAAAAAGAATTTGTTGAAACTATATGAAACATTGCACCCGGAGTTTTTGTAAATTTTTAACGAGCAGGTAAAAGAGCATGGAATGACGAAACAGGCGGTTACAGAAACAATCCGTATTTGCAAGAACAGGAACATCTTAAAACAGTATCTAAGCAGCAAAGAAGTGGAGGTAGTAACAATTATGATGAGTCTATTTGATGATGAACAGATTATGAAGACTTATACGAAAGATATTAAAAGAGAAACACTAATGGAAAAGGCAATACTTATGTTAAAAAAAGGAAAAATAGACATTGATGAAGTCAGTGAATATTTCCCCGAATTACTGGAAAGTGACATAAAAGAAATCGAAGCAGAGATTATGCAGTTGGCATGAAATTCTCTCCAACCCCATTTACACCGGGGATTCGGTACAGGGCAGCCGGGTGAAAAGCTACAGGGTACACCAGATTGAAACTGTACCGGAGGTGGGAATGGGTGCGCGTTCCCGATACCCACGAGGCTTTCATCACCCGCAGCCAAAGCGGGAAAATATCCCGACCGTCCTGTAAGGATCTCTGCCGACCTCACTCCACACGAAGCGTAAATCGTGGTGTTGCCGACAGCGGAATCACATGTCCCTTCTCTGTATACGGGTCATTTATGATCCATCCGGTCAGATCGTACAGACCCGGTTCTGATGGCGCTGTAATCGTAAGAAGACCGTTAGAAATCATCCCGTCCATCGTTTTGAAGATAATAAAATCCTGCCCGTTTACCTGGATCTGCTGCATTCCCAGTGATAACAAAATGATCGCTTCTTCACATTTCTCATAGCCACCGGCGTGATAGGATAGTGTGATCTGCTCACCTGGTGCAGCAGTCATCTCTTTCTTTGGCATTGTTCTTTTAAAATTCTCCAAATCAGCGTTGATCAGAAGACCTATAAACATATCTTCGTACTGTTCCCGAATGTTTTCATACTCATATACCCCGTCTTTTACAAGCTCACCGCTGCTGTTTTCGAATGTTAAAAACAGATCAAATGCAAGCGAATAATCATAGGAAGGGTACTCTTCTTTTGCATTTACGGCATATTTATCGCTGGCAACGGTAAGAACAGCAGTTATCTTATGATCCCTGTTTTCGTCAATTTTATCCTTGAATCGAAATGAAAATTCCTGTGAAAACCGCTCATCCGCATCAAAAAAATACGTCGTATATATTTCATCATCCACAATAACAGGAACCTGGACATAATCAATCAGAATCTGAACAGCCATCTCCCTCTGCTGCCCGGCGCTCTCTACCATAAAGCAGAGCTCTTCTGTGCAATCCTTCATCAATATTGTGTCATCCATCCGATTCGGGTCTGATTCTGAATAAAAGTCAAAATAGAATCCATATGTATTCCAGGCATACAGATTCTGCATCCCCTCCATATAATCCATCCCAGACCTCTCTGTTTCCGAAGGTTTTTTCGATTTGACGACAACGACTGCACCGATGGCAACAACAGTAATGATCAAAAACACTGCTGCACTGACTGCCGCCATACTCTTTTTCCTTTTTTCTTTTTTCAAATTGGTTCTCCTCTGTATCATTGCATACTATCCGGAAAGTCGATTACATCTTTCGAGAAAAGTTTAACGCGTGCATAAAAATGTGCACGCGTTTTTTGTTTCAAACAAGTTTATTGTTACATGAGCAATGCCATTTTTTAATCCGTTTGCTGCACCGCAGATCTAATCAATAAATTTTTGTGTATGTGTAGTTTGCCAACCTGATGTTGACGTTGCCTGAATACCATGTGACCCATGAAAACTACATCTAGAGGTCGGTGAAAGCAATGTCGATGTTCTGACCGAAGTGGTATTATATGCATATGGTTTATCTGACAGATACGAAATACCATCAGCATCAATTAATTGTAATAATGCATACATACTATAAGCCGTGCCAGCATAAGTCGTTGTTTCAGCATATCCGCTTGGCTTGGAAAACAAAGGATTCGAAGTATACAGTGTTCCCTTTCCCCAGGAAGGTTCTCTTGCCCCCTTGTTTGTCGTCAGACTTTCATCCGATATGACATAAATTCTTTCATCCGTTGGCTCTGTTGACAAAGTATCCACGTCACTTTCTGCTGCAAAACAAACTGTACTCATTGATAACAGCATAACTCCTGCTAATATAGAACCTATAATTTTTTTCATAAATAATTATCTCCATATTCAAATTATTTTATTATGTGTCACTACAAAAGTATTTTGTCCAATGGTATCACCTCTTTCTTTTTATCTTTATATCAATAATAATATAATATAGGCAAGATGTCAATACATTTTTATAACTTTTCCTTATTATTGATATGTTTCTCAATACACATACAAATGATATCAGACTGTAACCAAGTGCGATAGCGTTTTTTATGTCCTGTCACGCTTTATTTTTTCCTATTTCTGTTAAACACAAATGTGGCAGAGACGATTCCTCCTGCCGCATTTCATTTTAAAACTTACCACCTTCTGGTGCTAAAGGAATGGGTGACAAAGAAGACTGCCAGATACGGCAGTCTTCTATCATATCTCTCTATTTGTATTTCATTGGCGGCGCATAATTTACATCGAAAATATCTTCTCCATAAGGAATCGCCAGCCGTCCTTCCTCATCCAGCGCATACTTTTTCCCGGCTATGATCCACTCGTCTCCCACATCGAAATGTGACAGCCTGACACTTGAATCCGTATATGCATAATATCTGCCGTCATATTCAAACTGCGTATGCACTCTTCCGTCATTACTGTATAGATATGTCCGGCTTTCACTGCCGATATTAACCGTAAAAAAGCCCTTTTTCACGCCGAGTTCTTCTAAAAGCGCTGTAATATCATCCTCTGTGATATCGTGCGCGCCGTATTCTTTCGAACACGTCCGAAAGGTAGACAGCATGTAACTGTACTTCGATGCTTCGATGCATACTTCCTTTGTACCATGTTCTGTCGCATATTCCGTTTCAGTACGTGAAAGATATATTCTTCCATATTGGTTCACCGTCATTGCCCATCCTGAACCGTCGGAAGCCGTAAATTTATAATACTCTCCCTGTTTCAGCGTAATACAGTTGTCCACTGCCCGGATCGGCTGCATCATATCTGTCGGAATCTTGGGAAGATTTTTAAACGGATACAGTTTTCCCTGCATTTCAAAACAGCCGTTAAAACCTCTCACATAATCAGCCCAATTTATCTCTGCGATATCCTCCACAGAAAAACACCTGCTGTTTTCCACCAGCTGCCCGTGCCTGCTGTAAAGGCTGTAAATCCCCTCTTCCTCTCCCGTACGTTCAAACAGATCCCTCCTGTTCGTTTCTGCACGCTTCGAATCACCGGAAGGCATCAGAATATCCAAAATTTTCGTCGTCTCCCGAACCCGGTTCTCCCGGCAGATATCGATCGGATTCTTTCTCTCCCAGTTCTGATCATTGCGACTGATTCCCGTCATAGCCTCGCCCTTTCCTTATTATGGCAGTATTGGATATACATAATAAAATGTCATATCCGGGGTAAATGTCTTTGTCCCCGTTCCTTTTGAATACGTAACAGTATATCGACCATCTGTTTCATATCTATAACTAATTTCCATTCCAAAACCGCATTTCCCAAAAATATTCTCTGTTAATTTTCATAATCATGCGACAATTTACCTCACTTGCAGCCAAAACAGCTTATCCCTCCCCGGAAAATCGAAACGTCTGATCAAACTGCAGCGCCTCTGCCGCATCATGTTCAATCATCAGAATAATTTTTCCGCCTGTCTGTCTGCACTCATTCAGATACCGCTCCAACACTCTCCTTGCGTTCTGATCGAGCCCTGCCTCTATCTCGTCCAAAATGATCACCGACGCTTCCTTTGCCCGGATCAGCAGTTTTAAAATCATCAGCTTCTTCCTCTGCCCCACCGACAGAGAAAGGCCCTCCTGTTCGATCTCCCGATCCAGATGTTCCGGCACAAATTCTTTGGGCCAGCATTCTGAAAACCGATCTCCGCTTTCATGATCTGCTGAAACAGCAGCTCGGCCGACTGGCTCTGCGAAGAGACAATCCCCGCGAGCATTGTAAAAAACACGAGTTCCACCGATTTTACAGGGTCGGATTCAGACGCATTTAACCCCTATTATGATTATATTAAAATATGTTATATGTGTCAAGTCATCTTCATTAAATAAAAATATTGATTTTATGAAAACATACTGCTATAATATCAGATACAATAGTGAAGGGAGGATATACAAAAGAGAATGGAGGCCGAAGTATCATTTACATCGTTTATCACCGCACTTATGCTGACCTCAGTGCCCGGCAGTGCTGTCATCCTGTATCTGAAGGTTCGGAGGTCACATTTTTCCAAAACGGATGTCACACTGCTTCTCACCGCATTCGGAGTGCTTGCAGCGAGACTGCTGCTTCCCGTCGAGGTGCTGACAGTGACGCATTCCGTTTTTGTAACCAGGATTTATCCGGACTTCTGCAAGTGTCTGCAGACGCCCGTCATCGGTGAGCTGTCCCTGTCTGCCTGTTTTATCATCCTCAGTCTCGCGGGAAGCGTGATCCTTACCACCCGCCGGATCCGTCTGTATGTGCAGACGGCGCGGATTGTCAGGCGCGGGAAGGTCAGCGGTTACTATCCGGCCGCAGGGAAGGACCTGCCGATTATCGAATCCGCTCTTGTGACAGAACCGTTTCTGATCGGCCTGCTGCACCCGGCTATCATACTTCCAGCCGAGCTGCACGGGAACCGGGAAGATATCATTCTGCACGAGGCAAACCACTACCTCCACCACGATCTGCTCTGCAAATCCTGTTTTGAGCTGCTCTGCATGATCTTCTGGTGGAATCCGCTCATCTGGCTGCTGCGCCGGGAAACCGCCAATATGCTGGAGCTGCGGAACGATTTTCACACGACCGCCGGTTTTACGATGGAGGAAAAGCTGCGCTATGCGCAGACGCTTCTGGCGGAGGCCAAAAAACTGACCCGTGCCAAAGAGAAGCGCCCTGCCCTCGCCGGAATCGGACTGGACAGCTCAGGGAGTTTTCTGAGCACACGTATCCATTCGATTTTAGAAGAACCACAGAAAAACCGGACCATGCTCCCGGTCCTGATCCTGATCGGAGCCGTCCTGCTGTCGTTCGGGGTTATCATCGAGCCAAGCTCACCGCCAATGGGAGCGGGATATTACTCGTGCCATCCGGAAAAGTCTTTTATCATAGAAGATAACGGAGTTTATGAAATATATTTGGATGGAGTATTTTTTTCTGACTATGACTATATTTTTTCTGATTTTTCGGAACTTAAAATTTACCAAAAAGGAGAATATCATGACAAAAAAATTATTTTTAATCTTATCCGCCGCATTCATCTTAGTCACACTGCCCCCTGCCAGTACCTATGCAGCCCCCTGTGAGGCGCCGGCGACATCCGGTCTCACTCAGGTCACCCCGAGGGCAGACGACATCCATTATGTATACAAAAAAATTAACGGAAAAACTTACAAACGCCTATATAATAACACCACCAATCAGTGGATCGGCGACTGGATTTTAGTCGGATAAATCCGTCCCCTTCCTCCATCCTCCTTTCGCCGGGCCGGGCGGCCAGACCGTCCGGTCCATTCCTTCCTGCAAGCAATCATTTTTACACGGAAGGTTAAAAAAAATACAACTAAAAGTAAAACAGCATCTTGAATATAATTTACATGTGTGTTACAATCATACCATCATATATCCGAGGGGAATTAACATGAAAAAACATCTAAGTTCACGCGAATTCGATATCATGTGCATTCTGTGGAATTCCGACAAAGCGCTGACTGCATCAGAAGTCCTCGAACAGGACAGCTCTTTTAAAACAGTCACCGTACAGACCTGCATGAAAAAGCTTTTGGAAAACGGATACGTCAAAGTGTCCGAAATCATTCAGGTCGGCAAATCCTTTGCACGCACCTACCTGCCGCTCATTTCAGCGGAAGAATACTTATCCAGCCGTTTTGCGTCCCAGGTATCCGGCGCACAGCGGAAGATCTCTTTTTCCAAGGGCATGATAGCAGCCCTGCTAAACGGCGAGGATACGGACGAGAAGGTGATCGATGAGCTCGAAGAGTTTCTCAAAGAGCAGAAAGATCTGCTGAAAAACAACAAAAAAGAGAATGACTGACAGAAAAAGGAGCCGATGTACGCGTGACGCGTGCACAGCTCCTTTTTCTGTATGTGATACATCCTGTACCTATGATACCTCCGTCTTTTGACGGCAGTCTCCGAAAGACGGAGGTGAAAAGGCTGAAACAAAAACCCGCAGAAAGCGGTGATACACGGCAGATCTCCCGTTCAGAACGGCCGGAAACAGCAGCAGTTGCAGAGCATATTTAAAAACAGCATGCTAAGACACCAGTTTCCGGTGCCGGCATATGGCCGGTCATAATTGCTGCCCATATTGGTATACCAGGTTCCGCCGTATTCGAGGTGCTGCAGAAACTGCCGGTATTCCATATTGCTCGGCTCCATTTCCACCGCCCGTCTGGCATGCTCTTTTGCAATGATATTATATCCGGCGCCCTGATTCGTGACGGCGCTTAAATAATACCAGCGCGCCCTTCGCTCCCCGAACGGAATCCCGTTTAACACATTCAGCGCTTCGGCGTAGTGATGATTCATGATATAATTCACCGCCGCACGAAGCTGCGGGGAATCGTCCTGATTCTGATAGGTTCTGCTTCCGGTAAAGCCACGGCCTGCATTGCCCGAGCGATAGCTGTGATACCCGCCGCCCTGCTGTTTTTCTTTCATGATCTGATCATATGCCTGCTGCACTTCCTTGAACTTTTCCTCTGCCTGTGCCCGGTTCGGGTTGTTGATATTGGCATCCGGATGGTATCTCCGGCTCAGTGTGCGATATGCTTTTTTTATTTCATCATCGGAAGCGCCGGGAGCCACTCCCAGCACCTGATAAGGATTCATCATGATTCGTAACCTCGCTGCCTGCGCGACTTTTTCTTTGCCCCCGCTCCGGCCTTCTGCTTTTTCCTTTTTTTCAGCTGAAGATATTCGTACCTGGACCACACGCCGGAATAGAGCACATTCCGCAGGATATCCGCATGGAGGAGAATCGGCAGCCGTTCAAACGATTTCGCGCTTTCCGACATCATGCTGGTCAGCAGAAGCCGGCACAGCGTGTTCATGTCCTCCGCACTCTCCTTCATCACGTAGACGAGCGGATTGTATTCTTTCTTCTGCAGATCGGCATCATAGTCCTCATAGGCATCCATGATATAGATAAACTTTCCTATATAAAAGCCCATGCTCCGCATCTCCTCCGCCCACTCGTCCTCGCGCCAGCAGAAAATCTCGCCCAGCATCTCCCCGGTGAGCCCTGCTACGACATCCAGATTCGGCTCATGGTTTTTCTCCATTTCCTCCGTGCGCCGCATAAATTCCTCCAGGGCTTTTACCTGTCTCGGATATTTCCCGGCGATACGCGCATAGTCCTTATCCAGCATTTTTACAAACGCTTTTTTTGTGTAAGCCTTATCGTCCTTCCAGTCGTCAATCAGATTGTGATACGCCAGAACCACGTTCATATCCGCAGCGTATCCGGTCGCCTCATTGATCCATACCGTCCGTTTTTTTGTCGGATGAAGCGCACAGGTGATCTCCGAGACCTCGTTCTCCAGCTCATAGAGTCCCGTCAGAAGCACGATCAGAAACGTCATATCATAATTCAGAAGCATCTGCCCTTTTGCACCGCAGCTGGATTTTAATCTGCGGCACAGACCGCAGTAATATGCCTGATACGCCTTTTTATTCTCGTCCGTCATTATCTTCTGGTTTATGTTGATATAACCGAACATCCCGCGCGTCTCCTTCGATTTCTGTGCAGACCATCAGCTTTTTCTGACAAATTCCGTATGACACTTCGGGCAGCTGATACAGATCTTTCCTTTTCCCTTCGGTACGCGCACGGTCTGACTGCAGCCGGGACATTGGAAGAAACGATGCGTCTTACGCTCCGCCCAGCGCTTCCTCGCCACCCTGATCCCGGAAGAACCGCGCGCCGTCACACGGTATCTGAACTCCAGATACTTCCGGTTCTCCTCATAGCGCTTTGACACATTGCGTGAAAACATCCGGCAGCAGCCAAAGATCATCAGTGCGATGCCGATCCAGTAAAAAATTGCAAAAAACGGCGCTTTCGCACCGATCATGGAAATCACAAGACAGATCAGCGCAGCAAGGCTGATCGCCCTGGAACATTCATCCGCCCCGTATCTTCCCGTCATAAATCTCTGCAGCTTTTCCTTCATGACAATCCTCCATTCCGTTTGTCTGCGCCGGTATTATCTCCACGGCTCTCCTGTTGTTCTCAGACTATGGTAATCCCTGCAAAATGGACTGTCAACCGATCTATTTTCTTTTAAGAAACTTTTTAGAATCAACTTATAACTTTACATGTTTTTCGGATTCCGGGAATGTGAAACACACAGAAATCCGGACAAATCATATGAATAAGCAGGACGATAAGCCGGGTTATGTCGGACGGCATCTCTGCCGTCGAATGGTCATCTATCTAGGACGACTGTCGCCAGCCGCCTCCAGCGACCTACCTAAAGCTGGCGGGCCACGTAAACGCTTTGGTTCGGTCTTGCTTCGGATGGGGTTTACATATGCCCTCCCTGTTACCAGGAAGGCGGTAGTCTCTTACACTGCCCTTCCAACCTTACCGCACCCGTCGCCGGGTACGGCGGTATATTTCTGTTGCACTATCCTTGGAGTCGCCTCCACCGGACGTTATCCGGCATCCTGCCCTGTGAAGCCCGGACTTTCCTCACCCCGGCCGGGATTCCCCGGCGCGGGCCGCGACCATTTGTCCTACTTATTCATCTTTTCCTACTATACACGAAAACCGCGGCGACGGCAACTGTTTTTCTCCTGCGCTGCCATCGCCGCGGACGGACGCCGCAATGCACGCCGACTCTGCGGCCTCTGACGGCACGCGGCGCATCCCGTCGGCTCCCCGCAACGGCATGATCCGGCATAGCCGCGCACGGCGGAATGCCGCGATACCCTTCGACTCCGCGGCTTCTGACGGCCCGCGGCGCATCCCGTCGGCTCCCCGCAACGGCATGATCCGGCATAGCCGCGCACGCGGCGCTCAGACCTGGAAGCAGGATCCCCCGATAAATTCGCGCAGAATAGAATTTTTCGCGATTCCCTCCCCCGGCATCGGCAGAAAATAATCCAGAAACTTGAGCAGCCGTTTCGCCTCCAGATATTCCGGGCACTCCTTGTCAATCGAAAACAGCAGCGGTTCCGCATACATTTTTAGCACGGCGAGCTCATAGATGAGCGCGGAATTAAACATGACATCCGCACCCTCCTGGAACGGAAAGATGTAGCGCTCCTCCCCGCGGCGCACCGAATCCCACATGGCGATCGTGTCCTTCGCGCAGGTTCCCCTGGTTCTGGCATCGCGCACGATGCGGCGGATCATCCGGCCGTCCGTTGTGGGCAGACAGTTGTGTTCGTCGATGTTCAGCTGTGTCAGCGCGCTGATATAGATTTTAAACTTGCTCTCCACCGGCAGCGAGTGGGACAGCCGGTCATTCAGCCCGTGAATTCCCTCGATCACAAGAATGTCATCCGGTCCGAGCTGCATGAATTTTCCCTTGTATTCCCGTCTCCCGGTCTTGAAATTGAAGCTCGGAAGCTCCACGCGTCTGCCGGCGAGAAGCTCGTTCATATCGTGGTTGAACAGCTCCACATCCAGCGCTTCGAGACACTCGAGATCATACTCCCCGTTCTCGTCCTTCGGGCACTGATCCCGGTTGACGTAATAATCGTCCAGCGGGAACGGGTGCGGCTTTAGCCCTTTCGCCGAGAGCTGTGTTGACAGCCGGTGGGAAAAGGTGGTCTTTCCCGAGGAGGACGGGCCCGCGATCATGACAAATTTTTTCTGCTCCGCCTGTATAATCGCCTCGGCCACCTCCACAATCCGCGCCTCGAACAGCGCTTCCTGCGTGAGAATCACCTCCTGCATCCGCCCCTGTGCGATCGCATCATTTAGCGCGCCGATCGTGTCGATCTTCTGAAGCCGGCCCCAGTCCCTGGATCGTTTGAGCGCGGCAAACAGCTTTCCGGACGGGCAGAATTCATCCACCGTCTTCGCATTAGCGCCCGGGAAGAGCAGCACAAATCCGTCCTCATACTTTGTGATGTCATAATATCTCAGATACCCGGTCGACGGCACCATAAACCCATAGAAATAATCCTTATAGTGATCGAGCACATAGATATTGACGCGTGAACTGCGCCGGTAGCGGAACAGTTTTTCCTTGTCCGTCATCCCGAGCTCATGAAACAGTGTGACCGCGTCGTCCGTGTTGATACTGCGCTTTTCGATCTCGTAGTCCGCCATGACCAGCCGGTACATCTCCCGCTTCAGCTCTGCGATCATCTGATCCGATACCGCGGTGCGCTGCCGCTCCCCGTCTTCCGCCCTGACAAGCTCACAGTAATAGCCCTGTCCGATGGAGTGCATGACACGCACCGATATCTCTTCTTTCCCCCACAGATTAAACACCGCCTTCTGCATCAGCAGCGTGACGCTCCGCCTGTAAGCCTTCTTTCCGGTCTTATCGGCCGTTGTGATAAACGCGAGTGTACCGTCTTTATCGGCGCACTTCCCGAGCTCTCTGAGCCGGTTGTTGTATACCGTCAGCACAATGTCCTCCGCATAGCGGTCCTGATATTCCTGCGCGATCGCAAGAAAACTTGTTCCGCGGGGATATTCCCTGATCTCCCCCTCTACCGACAGTCTGATCTTCCCCTCTGCCATTCCTTCCCCTCCTGTTCTGCATTCGGGCCCGCCGGACCCTCACTCCCCATACAGCGCCCGGGCCGCCCCGTTTAGTCTCAGCACCTCGTCTATCTCTTCCATCCGCCTCCGGATCTCTTCGCTCTCCCGCTGCGCGTTTAACTGCGCAAGAATGTTCTGATATGTATCCCGCTCATTTTCCAGATAGCGAAACAGCACAGGATCCCTCCGTTCAGGCAGAAGCCTCCCGTACCGGAGCATAAGCCGCTCTGTCTCTGCCTGGTTTTCCTCCGGGATCCGCCGGATCGCCGCATCCGGAATGTGCCCGGATGACGCCCCGTTTTTCTGCGCGGAATGCACCCGCATCATCGGATAATACTTTCCGTCCTCCCAGACCATCTCCTCCGCGTCCGTGACGTACCCCTGCGACATGAGATATTCCCTGACGCGAACGATCTCAGACTGCGGCTGCAGCACGATTGCCGCGGCCTGCCTGCACACCGCTTCGCCCTCCTTCAGGATATGCAGGATAAGCCCTCCGCCCATCCCCGCAATCACAACCGCATCCGCCTCCCCGGGATTTACCGCCTTAAGTCCGTCCGAGAGACGCGTCTGTATGCGGGCTTCCATCCCGTACTGACGGATATGCTCTTCCGCGCGTTTCAGCGGGCCGCGGTTGATGTCCGTCGCGATCGCGCTCTGGATTTTCCCCGTTTTGCACAGCCATACCGGCACATATCCGTGATCCGTGCCGACATCCGCCAGCACCGACTGTTCCGGAACCAGCGACGCCACCGCCAGAAGACGCTCCGAGAGAGCAGGCAGCATCATTCGAGATAATCCTTTAATTTGCGGCTTCTGCTCGGATGGCGGAGTTTTCGAAGCGCTTTTGCCTCAATCTGGCGGATGCGCTCACGGGTCACGTTAAACTCCTTGCCGACCTCCTCGAGCGTTCTCGCGCGGCCGTCCTCAAGCCCGAAGCGCAGCGTCAGCACCTTCTGCTCCCGCTCGGTCAGCGTCCCGAGCACCTCCTCAAGCTGCTCTTTTAACAGGGTAAACGCCGCCGCTTCCGCGGGAACCGGTACATTGTCGTCCTGGATAAAATCTCCGAGGTGGCTGTCCTCCTCCTCACCGATCGGGGTCTCTAACGACACCGGCTCCTGTGAAATCTTTAAGATCTCCCGCACGCGCTCCACAGGCATCTGCATCTCCTCCGCAATCTCCTCCGGAGCCGGCTCACGCCCCAGCTCCTGCAGCAGCTGCCTGCTGACGCGGATCAGCTTATTGATCGTCTCCACCATATGAACCGGAATCCGGATCGTCCTCGCCTGATCCGCAATCGCGCGGGTGATCGCCTGACGGATCCACCAGGTCGCATATGTGGAAAATTTGTATCCCTTCCGATAGTCAAACTTCTCCACCGCCTTGATCAGACCGAGATTTCCCTCCTGAATCAGATCCAGAAACAGCATCCCGCGTCCGACATATCGTTTTGCGATGCTCACCACCAGACGCAGATTCGCCTCCGCGAGACGCTTCTTCGCCTCCGCGTCGCCGAGCTCCATGCGCTTTGCCAGCTCAATCTCCTCATCCGCCGAGAGCAGCGGAACCTTGCCGATTTCCTTTAAATACATACGGACCGGGTCCTCGATCGACACCCCGTCCGGAACCGAGAGGTCGATCTTTTCCACCTCGATCTCATCCTCTTCCTCCACCTCAAGGAGCATATCGTCGTCCACATCGTCATCTGTAATTCGAAGAACATCGATATTATTGGACTCCAGAAAATCCAGAATCCGCTCAAACTGCTCCGCATCCAGCTGCATATCGGAAAAGAAGTCGCTGATCTCCTGATACTCCAGCATATTCTTTTTCTTTTTGGCCATGTTAAGAAGCTCTCTTAATTTGTCCTGAAACCTCTCCTGCGCCTGTTTTAACGCTTCCTCCGCGGATAACGCCTCCTCTGCGGTCACAGTTCTGGCTTTTCGCTGCGGATCCGTCCCGGTGCTTTTTTTCTCTCCTGCTTCCAGCTTTTTTTCGAAAATATCACCGTTTTCGATGTTTTCTTTCTTTTTTGCCATATTGCTTCATCCTCTCATAGTTCGTTACTATTTTGTCCCTAATCATTGGTTTTCATTCAGCCGCGCTCATGTATGATCCATACGCTCAAGCTGTTCTAACGCCCGCTTGTCCGCAATCAGCTGCATCATTCCTTCCATATCGTCAGGCGCAAGCGCCTGTGACCGCTGACGGATGCTGTTTTCCTTCACACGCAGCACCGTCTCCCTCATTGCCTTTTTCCTGTCTTCTTTTGTCATTTCGTCGGGAACCCTGGCGTGAAATATGGCGGCAATCTCGCGCTGATCTTCTTCCTTTTCAAAGATGCTGACAATTCCTGCCGGGTTGACTGCTCCGTCCGCCTCATACTGTGCGAACAGGATCTCCGCTGCCCTGTGATAGATCTCCTCCGTGAAATCACCCGGTCCGATCCGGCCGCGGATCTTCTCAAACAGGCCGGTGTCTTCGGAAAGCCAGGTGAGCAGCAGCTTCTGAGACTGCTTCATCCCGTCCTCCTTCTTCCGGTTTCTGCGGCCCGTCTCCGGCGGCCCCTGGTCCGCATCCGTATCCGTATATCTCCTCCCCGCCGGGCTTCTCACACCGCCCGCAAGTCCCTGCTGCATCCCGTAGCGGCCGACAAGCCTGTGCAGATCCTCCGCTTTGATCCGGTATTTTTCCGCGATGGCTTCGATATAATTATCGCGCTCAATCTTTTCCGTAAATCCGCAGAGCCGTTTCGCCGCCTCCTGGAAAAAGGAGGTCTTTCCCTCCGGATCACGCATATCGTACTGCTGCTCTAAGATACGTATCTCAAACAGGAAGCTGTTCTCCGCCGCGTCGATCCGTTCCTGATACGCCTCTGCCCCGAATGCTTTGATGAACTCATCCGGATCCTTGCTCGGCTTCATGCTGATCACCTTCGCCGTGATCCCGGCCTCTTTTAAAATCGGGATCGCGCGAAGCGCCGCCTTCACTCCCGCACCGTCGCTGTCGTAGGTCAGATATACCTCCTTCGTATAGCGTTTGAGCAGGTTTGCGTGTCCCGCGGTCAGGGAGGTTCCAAGCGACGCCACCGCATTGTCAAATCCCGCCTGATGCAGCGCAATCACATCCATATAGCCCTCGCACAGCAGAAGCTGCTGTTTTTTCGTGCTCCGCGCAAGATGAAGCCCGTATAAGTTCCTGCTCTTGTCAAATATCTTTGTCTCGGGGGAATTTAAATATTTCGGCTCACCGTCTCCCATCACACGGCCCCCGAAGCCGATCACCTTGCTATGTACATCCATGATCGGAAACATCGCCCGGTTCCAGAATTTATCATATCCGCCCCGGCGCTCATCGATCGTCACCAGCCCGGTATCCCGTAAAATCTCCTCCTCATATCCCTTTCTGCGCAGATAGCGGAACAGATCGTCGCTGTACTGATCGGAGTAGCCGAGCCCGAATTTTTTTATCGTCTCATCGGACAGCCCCCGGTTCCGGAAATAGGAGAGCGCATGTGCGCCGCGCTCGCTCCAGAGCATCGCATAATAATACTTTGCCGCCTCCCGGTTGATCTCAAGAAGCCTTGCACGCCGCTCCGCCTCTCTTCGCTGCCCGGCGGAAACCTCCTGCTTCGGCAGCTCCACGCCGCTGCGCTCCGCCAGCGCCTCCATCGCCTCGCCGAAGGTAAAATTCTCATACTGCATCAAAAAAGTAAAGACATTTCCTCCCGCCCCGCAGCCGAAACAGTAATACATCTGCTTGCCCGGCGACACGGAAAACGATCCTGTCTTCTCATTGTGAAACGGGCAGAGTCCGAAATAGGTGCTCCCTTTGCGCGTGAGACGCACATACTGTGAGATCACGTCGACAATGTCGCTGCGCGAGCGCACTTCCTCGATCACATCATCCGAAAAATATGGCATCTGCCCCCTCCTTTCTCTTCTGAATCAATAGCCGTCCACCTGCCATGCCTGCGGCATATAGTATTCCGTAAATTTGCTGATTGCATACTGATCCGTCATGCCCGCTATGTAATCGCAGACGATCCTCGCCTCCTTCTCCCCGGCGTCGAGCATACGCAGATACTTTTCCGGCAGGAGCTCCAGGTGCTCCGTATAATAGTAGAACAGACGCTCAATCATCGCTTTCGCCTTTGCTTCCTCACCCTTGGCCACCGGATTCCTGTAGACGTGAAGAAACATAAATTTGCGGAGCTCGATCATCGCTTCCTCCACCTCGGCGGACATACAGATATCGTCTTTTCCCGTGCTGTTCATAATGATATTATGGATCAGTGTGTTCAGACGCTGCCTGGTCGTAAAGCCGAGCGTCTTTTTTAACTCCATGGGTATGTCCTCTTCCCGCAGCACCTGCGCGCGGATCGCGTCGTCAATGTCGTGATTGATGTAGGCGATCTTGTCTGACAGCCGGACGATCCTGCCCTCGAGCGTGTGCGGCATCAGGCGGAACTGGTGGTTTAATATACCGTCCCTCACCTCCCAGGTGAGATTTAATCCCCTGCCGTCCTTCTCTAACCGCTCCACGGTGCGGACGCTCTGCTCATTGTGATGAAACCCGTCCCCGCAGAGCCGGTTCAGCACATTCTCGCCTGCATGTCCAAAGGGCGTGTGCCCCAGGTCGTGGCCGAGTGCGATCGCCTCGACAAGGTCCTCATTCAGTCTGAGCGCCTTCGCGATCGTCCTTGCATTCTGCGACACCTCCAGCGTATGTGACAGCCTGGTCCGGTAGTGATCCCCCTTCGGCGTCAGAAACACCTGTGTCTTGTTCTTCAGTCTGCGGAAAGCTTTGCTGTGCAGGATCCGGTCCCGGTCTCTCTGGAACACCGGCCGGATATCGCACTGCTCTTCGGGGATATCCCTGCCCTTTGAATCAACACTGTGCGTCGCAAAAGGGCTCAGATTCTCCTGCTCCATCCGCTCGATTTCTTCCCGTATCGACATGTATGGTATATCCCTCTCTTTGCGGTTCTATTTATAATATTCCGCGCCGCCCGGATGTTTCCTTTATTTTTTTGAAAAAAGTTCAGCCAGTCGGAAACGTATGGATGAAAATCGTGCCCACACGAATTTTCATTCATCGGTTTCGACTGAGGGAGCGCCCGGTTATGCGCAGGGTTAGCTGCGAAGCAGCGGGAAAGCGCCTGGGGCGCCCTTGCGAATGGCGCGGGCTGAAC
>CAJUNX010000031.1:0-5992 GCA_910587865.1 uncultured Roseburia sp. | reverse complement strand
CTGCGAAGCAGCGGGAAAGCGCCTGGGGCGCCCTTGCGAATGGCGCGGGCTGAACGATTATTATTCAGCCATGCTTCGCAGAAAGGGCGAATCATGCCCGCATGAATGAGCACATTCTGTGAAGCATGAGCGGAGCGCCCGGTTATGCGCAGGGTTAGCTGCGAAGCAGCGGGAAAGCGCCTGGGGCGCCCTTGCGAATGGCGCGGGCTGAACTTTTTGTGAGACCACAAAAGCCGAACCTATCGGTTCGGCTCTGTATATTCAGAATGCGCTGGACGGCGCAAAACACGAACCGCCCAGCCCGTCACCCTCGACCGCGCTCTCCACGAGATCCAGCGTCACCTTGCAACGCTCGCCGGTGTAATTCAGTACCAGCACCAGCTTGTCGTCGTCGTAGAGGTACACGGAATTGAGAAAAGTGTCCACCAAAAAGGCCCGATAACCTTCGTCTGAGACGTCCCCGTCCCTGAACCGCTCCAGAAAGTAGACCACCTGATCCCGCTCCAGCGTCGGCTCCGCTATGAGCTGCTGGGCGATCCCCTTCTCGATCTGGACGCGCTCTGCCTCCAGCTCCATGAGGCGCGACTTCGTGCTGGGCGTTATGATCCCGGCCTCAATCGCTGCGAGCATATTCTGGATCGCCTTCTCGTTTTCCTTCTGGCGGGCTTCAAGTGCCCGGAGGGCGCTCTGATCCTTCTCCCGCTGCTGAAACTCCATGCACCGATCCGCGACCTCGTTCACGAAGTCGTCGGAGTGTATCAGATCCACCAGCTCGTCAACCACCAGCTGCTCGATCCACTCCTTCTGGGCCCGCTCCTTCTGGCACTTATGCACCCGGCGGCCGTTGCATGTGTAATAGTTATACACCCGGCCGCTCCGTCCGGTGCCTCCGTCGCCCGTCATAGGCTCGCCACAATGGCCGCAGAACAGCTTCGCGGTGAGCAGAAAGCTGGTGGCTCTGTCTGCTGCCGGTGCCCGGTGGTGCTTCTCCACCATGCCCTGACACCGATCGAACAGCTCCCGATCCACTATGGCCGGGATCCCGTTCTCCACCCGTATGTCGCGGAACTCGTACACGCCGACGTATTTCTCATTCTGGAGGATCCGGCGCAAACTGTTTTTATTGAACAGCCCGCCGCGGCTCGTCCGGTAGCCTTCATCATTCAGGCGTGTGTATATATCCTTCGCCCGCTCGCCTGCTGCGTATTCCTCGAAGATCCGGCGAACGATCGGAGCCGTGGCCGGATCTATCTCGAAACGGCCGTCCGGGCCCTTCCTGAGTCCGAGCACCGTCTGGCCCAGCGTTTTGAGCTCCAGAGCGCTGTCATAATACCCGCGCTTCACGTTCTGGCTCAGGTTTTCGCTGTAATACTCAGCGTAGCCCTCCATGACTGACTCCAGAATAATGCCCTCCGGCCCCTCCGGGATCGACTCCTTCGCGTAGAATATGCGGACGCCGTTTCTTTTCAGCTTGTACTTGTACATGGCCGAGTCGTACCGGTTACGGGCGAAACGATCCATTTTCCAGCAAATCACGGCCTGAAAGACTCCGCGCTCACAATCTCGGAGCATACGCTGGAAATCCGGCCGCTTGTCTGATCTGCCGGTGAGGGCCTTGTCTACATATTCACCCACGACCGTGAGGCCGTTCCTCCGGGCGAAGTCGTGGCACTCTCTGAGCTGTCCCTCTATACTTTCTTCACGCTGGCCGCTGCTGGAGTACCGGGCATAAATGACCGCCGGGATCAGCGGGGCCGCTTTTTTCTGCGCCATTATGCCCCACCCCCTGAAAACAGAACAGCGGCCGCCTTATAGATCGCTGTCCCCTTGTGCGGGTGAATATAGTCCGCTGGCTCCCTACCGTTAAGGGATCGCAGCAACGCCGGATCCGCAACTACCTGATCCGCGAAATTGTAAAACGAACCGGCGGCCGGATCCTCCAGCATATTGCCAAGGCTGGATCCCTGCAAACTCTGGCGCACGGCATAGCCAAACAGTGCTGCCCGATCCCGCTCTCCAGTCTGGCTGACAATCTGCCGGAGTAGCCCGGCGGCCCCAATGAAAGCGGAGAACCGGACGCCAAGACCGACAGCCAGCGCCACAAGTTCAGGGCCCGGACTCTCCAGATCGTCCTCACCCGTCGCCCGGCTAATCATGCACGAGGCGTCGTCCTTCGTGATCCCGTCCGGGATAAACACGCCGAGATCCTTCAAGTATGCAAGCTGCCGCTCCGTGGGCCCACTGAGCACCCTCGGCTCATAATTCAGGAAGCAGCCAAGAGCTCCGGCCGGTTTTCCAAACTCCAAGTGAGAGAGCTCGCCGATCGGCTCCGCTTTTTTGTACTCATGCCGGACGGTGACGGCGACCTCGATCCGCTGCGCTGGCTCCGTTTTTTCCTTCGGGGGCTCCGGCAGCTTTTTGAGCTTCTCATGCACCGGACTGTCTGGATCTGCGAGCTCGTCGAGCCATGATGTCCTCTTTTTTGCCTCTGGAGCTGGCGGCGGTGTGTCCGCTGGCTTTTCTTTTTTGACCGGATCAGGATCCGGCCGTTTCTTGAATAGTTTGTCAAAAAGTCCCACAATGACCTCCATGCCCGCCTCGTGCGGGCTTATTTTTTATCTATAACCAGCGCTGCCCCCTCAAACAGAAGGGGCAACGCCGGCACACCTATGATCCGAGAGTGAAGTCAACCCAGATCACATTGCCTTCCCTTTTTTCACGAGCGGGCGCTTGTTGCTTTTAAGTACCATGAGCGCCGACTCTCTGGCGGCGTCGGTAGCTTCTCGCCACGACTCCAAGAGCTCCCGTTCATCAACAGAAAGAACGGGATCCGGCGGTGCTTCGCCGAAGAAAACGCTCACACTCTCCACATTGTAGACCTCGCAGAGCTTCAAGAACATGTCGGCGTCCGGCTGTCCTCTGCCCTGCTCCCATGCGCTCACCGTCTGATTGCTTTTTCCTAATAGCTTGCCAGCCTCGCGTATTGTGAGGCCCGCCCGCTCTCGGTATTGCTTCAAAAGTCCGGCAATTCTGAGGCGTGTTTCGCTCTGGCTGTCTGCCACGCTATCACCTCCCCGCCTACTAATATAACATAGCGACACGCTGAAATCAATAATTTTGCCTATGTTTTTTATAAAAATATTGTGAAAACAGCTTGACAGCCCACAAAACATAGGCTATACTAAGACCGTGCCCAGAAAATGTGGGCACACGAAAGGAGAAAACAACACCATGATGAGAGAAGAATTTGAACAGAGAACCGGCTTTTTACCGACTTTATCCCTTTATTCCATTATCGAAAAATATTACATGAATTTTGACGGAGACAAGGACGCATTTTGCAAGGCGTACAAAAAGAACGCGGACGGGATCGCGACAATGATCCAGCACGAGGCCGACATGCAGGAAGTAAACGCCCAGATCGCAGCCGAGAAGGCAGCCAAAGACTACGAGGCCCGGATCGCTGAACTGGAGAAAGCTCTGGAGCGCGAACAAGAGTGGAAGCCCTACGAGGACACCGACAACGTGCAGCACCCTGACACAAGAGCAGCGCGAGTTCGCAGCTGAAAACCACGAGATCGTCCTCTCATACCTCCGGGGCAAAAGGCTGGACGCTTCGGAGTGGTACGACGTGGCCGTGTTCGGCTACCTGCGGGCCGTGAGGAAATACACCGAGCGCCCGGAGCTCCAGATCTACGCCTTCTCTACCATAGCGGGCAGATCCATGGACACCGAGATCTCGAACGAAAGAAAGAAACAACACCGGAGGATCCAGCCCCTCAGCCTCGACGCCCCTCTCACAGAGGACGGGCTCACCCTATACGACACAATCAGCACGCCAGACTTCACGGAGAACAAGGAGGAAATGAGCGCCGCGTGCGCTTCTCTTCTTCCCCTGCTGGAAATGCTCACAGAGCACCAGCTGGAGACCCTCACGCTGAAATCAAACGGCTACACCCGGAGCCAGATCGGCGACGCTCTGAGGATCACCGCAAGGGCGGCAGACTCAGCGATCGCTCGCGGCAGGTACAAGCTGAGGCAGGCCGAGGCTGGACTAAGAATACTGGAGGCAACGACATGATACTGAAAACAAAAAACGGAGCGACCCCGACGCAACCGAGAAACCGCTCCGCGGGCTATCGCAAGAGACGCAAACAGCCCACGCCTATTTTACACCGCTTCGTCCAATTTTTCAAGCGGCGAAGCTGGCCGCAGGCACTCGCGCTGGCACTGGTGGCTCTGTTCGTTTTCTTCCTGCTGCACTGGCTGATCGTCACGTTGAGCGGCACAAGTGAAACAGTGGCAAGCATACCAGAGACGCCGACGCCAACACCAGCCAGCAAGACACCAGAGGCCCGCACGTTCATATTCACGGACGGCGAAGGGCACCCGGTAGACTGGGAGCGCCTGACGGACGCATGGGCGGCAGAGGCAGGCTACGAAAAGCGCTACACCATGACAGACGCCGAGAGACTGGAGATCGCTCAGGTGATAACCGCAGAGGCAGAGGGCGAGCCCTTCGCTGGCAAGGTGGCCGTGGCCCAGTGCATACTCCAAGTGTGCGAGGACGAAGGGATCCGGCCGCCGGAGGCTCTGGAGCGGTACAAGTACAGCACCAGACGCCCAGAGCCCACAGACGAAGCTCTGGAGGCCGTGGAGGCCGTGTTTGACTTCGGACACGTCGCCACCAGTGAGCCGATCCGCTACTTCTACGCGCCGGATCTCGTGGAGAGCAACTGGCACGAGTCGCAGGTGTACGTTATGACGATAAACAACCACAAATTTTTTAAGGAGGCAGAACAGTGAGCGAAGAAACCAAAAAGAACCCGATCTGGCTCGTGACCGAGCTTCTCGCGGAAATGACCGCCCGCGTCGTGGAAGCTGAACGGCAGCGCGACGAGGCGCAAAAGAGCTCAGACGAGTGGTACGCATACTACCAGAAAAAGACCGAGGAACTCAAAGAGCTGGAGGCCAAGCTGGCCGCAGAAACCGAAGAACACCAGAAAACCCGGCAGCAGCTCCGGGAAGCATTAAACAATCAGGAAGGAGAGCAGGATCATGGGGAAAGCAATTAAGGCAGCGAAGGAGATCGCGACAAAATACGAGGCAGCCGTTCAGGAACTCAGGGACAAGGCCGGGGACAAGGCCGACGAGCTGCTCGCTGAGGCTGAGAAGCTGGCAGCAAGCACCACCATGACGCAGACAGAGGCCGTCTATGCCATTATTCAGAAAATGACCGAGGAAAACGCGCAGGCCATAGGAGGCGTGAGCAGCTCCGAAGCTGCGGAGGCACTGGCCCAGCTGGGAAAGCCCGAAGCTCCGGCTCCTTCTGTTACGCTGGAGGATCTGGAGGGAATGGACGACGCTCTCTGGACTCAGGAAGAAACCGAAGGCCCGCGCCCGGCGTGGAGGATCACCGACGACGGCTGCGCAGACTGGGCCTGCCGGAAAATCGCAGAGGAAAAGGCAGAGCTTGACCGGATCCGGGAACTGGCAGAGGCCCAGATCCAGAAGATCGAGGAAAAGCTGGCCGCTGCTGAGCGCCGCTACGAAAACGGCACCCGTTTTCTCACCGGGAAGCTCGCGGAATACTTCGAGACGGTGCCGCACAAGGCCACAAAGACCAAAGAGAGCTACCGGCTGCTGTCTGGAACGCTCACCCGGAAATTCGGTGGCAGCCAAATGAAGCAGGACGACGCTCAGCTCGTCCAGTATCTCAAAGACTCCGGGCAGCTGGAGTTCATCAAAACCGAGGAAAAACCGAAGTGGGGAGACTTCAAAAAGCGGCTTGAAATCATAGGCGGCAGCGTCGTGGACAAGGAAACCGGCGAGATCGTCGAGGCCGTGCAGATTATTGAGAAGCCGGACACCTTCTCGGTGGACGTGTAAGGAGGTAGACATGGCAGGAAGTACGAAGGCTGCTGCAGCAGCGCAGCCAAAAACCACAGAAGCACCGCCGCGGGAGTCCATGAGCCTGCAAGAGAAGTTTGTC
>CAJUNX010000030.1 GCA_910587865.1 uncultured Roseburia sp. | reverse complement strand
GTTCAGCTTTGTGTCCTGCAATATCCTTAGAAACTTCATCAGCGAGAGTGTTTTCAGGCTGACATGTTTTAGCCTTGCACAAACGAGCGATAACAGAACACTTGCATTATCGGCGTTGTTTGCAGCAGCGGTGATCGTTATTTCACTGACAGCAACACATTTCGTTTTCAGAAAAGCCGAGATAAAATAAGGATTTCGGTATGACACTACTGTTATTTTCTAAGCGGGCGTTGAAGATTGAAGCTGTGAACGCCCGCCGGGACACAAAGAACAAATAAGAAGTGTATGTTTTGATAGAGTATATCACAACATGCACTTCTTTTCATTACGGTGTGTTTTGTATCGCTTACTCATAAACGGGCGCTCACCTCATGCATCGCATATGGGCTCATTCATGCGGGCATGATCCGCTCATTATGCGATGCATGGCTGAACTTTTACAGTAAGATCAATATCCGAGATCCTCGCCGATTAAGATCACGCGGATACGTCCCGGCACCTGGCTTCTCCTTGTGATGACGGTCTGCGCACAGATGCAGTCCGGGGAGAGACAGTCGGTGCAGACGCCGGTCGCAAAGCAGGGCGTCGCCCGGTGTAAGCGCTGGCAGTTCATCGGAGCGGCGGTATTATGTACGCGGCTTAAGGCAGCCTCAAGGGTGGGGACAACCTTGTTCATGCCAGCCATGACAATGACGTGCTCCGGCCCGTAGATGAATGCGGCAACACGGTTCCCGGTGCCGTCCACATTGACGATCTGACCGTCCGCCGTGATGGCATTTGCACTCGTGAAATAAAAATCAGCCGAGAGGGCTTCATGATAGACACTTTTTACCTCGTCCGGAGAGCCTGCTGTGGAACGGTCGATCAGGCGGATGTTCGGATCGTGGCGCAGGGCGGTGAGCATACCGGTGTCCTCTAAGGTCATGGATCCCCCGAAGGAAACCGTGCAGTGCTCCGTCAGCCAGGAAAATGCTTTCTTCTCGGCTTCTTCGATATTGGAACAGTAATATCCTCCGATCTGGCGCTTCTCCAGATTTTTGATGACGGTATTGGCGAGGGCCTCATAATGCAGTTGTTTTGGGTTCATAGTTTACCTCCTGGATGTCTTATAGTTCAAAAAAATCTTTGACAAAATTATAACACAGTTCAGAAGAAATGAACAGTTTCTGATAACACTTTTCCATATACTCTGCTTAAAACTGGCTGTGTTCCCTGCGCTATCCCGGTATAAATTGAAACAACCACAAGTGATAAGTTTGCAACTACACCATAAGCAGCGACGCCGATATTCCCCTGCAGGTTCAGAATAATAGCATTAAAGACGATCATTACAATCCCGGATGCCATTTCTGTGATGAAAGACGGAATACCTAAAGAAACGATAGTTCCTGTCAGCCTGAAGGACGGAGCTATTCGCACGAAATGAAACTGATTTTGTTTTGTAAACCAATGCCTGGATAAAACAATTAAGCTGATAACAGGCGCTAATCCTGTGGCTGCTACGGCGCCAAATATTCCCATATGAAGGGGAAAAAGAAAGATATAATCTAAAATAATGTTTGAGAGGCTTCCGGTCAGCATGGCAATCATAGATAATTTGGGATTTCCGTCATTCCTTACGAAGCAGATCAGGGTGTCATTCGCCATAAATGCCGGAGCAAATAGCAGAATAACCTGTAAATATGTCTTTGTCATAGGAAAAACGTCTCTGTCGGCACCTGATAATATTGTCAGTTTTTCAGAAAAGAAAATGCCTGTTAGTACGAAAATGACAGCCAGTATCGACATGATACATATTGTATTTGAAAAAGTCTGATCCGCATTTTTATATTCTTTTTGCCCTCTGTAAATGGAATATTTTGTTGCGCCTCCCATTCCGGTCATCATACCGCATCCATGAATAAAGCTGTAAATAGGGATCGCTAAGTTAAGCGCAGTCAGACCATTTGCACCCAAACTGTTTGAAATAAAAAAGGTATCAGCAAGGATGTAACATGATAAGCCAATCATGCCGCATATATTTAATAGTACATAGCGAAAAAATTCTCCGAAAAGTGTTTCTGCTTTCATAGACATCTCCTTAAAACCAAAAAACGCCAGAGCTTTCTATCTTCTATGACCTGACGATAGAAAGTCTGACGTAAAATCTCTTTACCCGGTGGCAAAAGAGCAACGTTGTTTCTGATATGGTATTATATATCAGAACAGCCTGAAAAGCAATACACTTTTTGATTATTTATACGTGGTGCCGGCAATGTCAAAGGTGGATAAGGAGAATATGATGCCGTATAATATTTCAAAAATGGATTGTCAAATTGTGAAGGTTTGCTATAATAAATGATGTAAAAACGGGCGAAACAGGAAGTGAAAGATACATTGACACGGTAAACAGAACGGATTACAATGCAGACGCGGCGTTTCTTTATCCTGATACAGGGAGAACAGGAACGTCGCTTTTATACCGGCTGCGAAAAATACTCAGGTATGGAGGAAATCATGGAAAAACAGGATATTTTAAAAAAAGTGGATCACACGCTGCTGGCGCAGACGGCTACCTGGGCGGAGATCCGCCAGGTTCTTGACGCGGCGATGAGGTACGGGACAGCCTCCGCGTGCATCCCGGCTGCTTATGTCAGACAGGCGGCGGAGTATGTGGACGGCAGGCTGCCGGTCTGCACCGTGATCGGATTTCCGAACGGATACAGCACCATGGCGGTGAAGGTGTCTGAGACAAGGGATGCCGTCGCAAACGGCGCGCAGGAGATCGACATGGTGATCAACGTCGGGTTTTTAAAGGACAGGCGGTACGGGGAGATCGAAGAGGAGATCCGCCGGGTTCACGAGGCATGCGGCGGAAGAATCTTAAAAGTGATTATCGAGACCTGCCTGCTCACGGAGGAGGAGAAGATCACAATGTGTGAGATCGTGACAAAGGCGGGGGCAGAGTACATTAAGACCTCCACCGGGTTTTCGACCGGCGGGGCGACACCGGCGGATGTAGAACTGCTGCGGACGCATGTCGGGAAGTCCGTAAAGGTGAAAGCGGCCGGGGGAATTTCCTCGTTTGAGGATGCAGAGGAGATGATCCGCCGCGGCGCAGACCGGCTCGGGACGAGCAGGCTGGTGAAGCTGATGGAGAATGAGGACAGCGGTGAGGGATATGAATGATTGTGGAGATGGCGGGCAGCAGGGCCGATGAAGCAGGAAGCCCGCCGGCCATGGACAATGGGGTAGTCACTGATCGGAACAGACACAGAATGTTTGACGGGTGCAGAGGAACGGATTGTGGTTTCCTCTGCACCCGTGTTTTTCCCGGGGATATGGTTTTGTTTTTCATGAAAGAGATTCTGTTTTCGGGGTGATAAGCTGCACCTGCGTCAGATGCCGTGCCGTTTTATAACATCAAAGGCGCGGATTGTAACGGACAGTGTGCGTGTATTTGTGAAAACGGCGCACCGTCCGCTTGACATTTTATGGAAAGCGGCTAAAATGGAAGAAGTTGCTGTAAAGCGGGCCGCAGGATGAGATTCTGCCGGTCAAAAGAAAGGAATCGGACGATGAAGAGTAATTTGAGACGAATGTTATCCTATTATAAACCTTACCGTGGGATCTTTTGGGCGGACATGTTTTTTGCAGCGGTATCGGCGGGGGTGGCGCTGACCCTGCCGCTTGTCGTGCGTTATGTGACTTCGACGCTGATCCATATGGACAGTGCGGAGATTCTGCGCCAGATCGGCCGGATCGCGGTTATGCTCTTTGCGCTTCTCGCGGTGGACTGCTACAGCCGGTTTTTTATCGCCAATTACGGACATGTGATGGGGGCGAAGATCGAGTACAATATGCGGGCCGAGATTTTTGACCATCTTCAGAAGCTGTCGTTTGCGTTTTACGACAATCAGAAGGTCGGACAGCTGATGTCACGGATCACAACGGATCTGTTCGACATCACGGAGCTGATGCACCACGGGCCGGAAAATATCATTTTATCGGTGTTAAAGATCGCCGGTGCGCTCGTGATCCTCTTAAGCGTCAATCCGGCGCTTGCGCTCGCGGCCTTTCTCGTGCTGCCCGTGATGCTGCTGTTCGCATTTTTCCTGAATAAAAAGATGCGGCTTGCGTTCCGGCAGAACCGGATTAAGATCGCGGAGATCAATGCGCAGATCGAGGACAATCTCTCCGGGATCCGCGTCGTCAAATCGTTTGCCAACGAGGAGATCGAAAATGAAAAGTTTAAGGCGGGCAACGACGGGTTTCTCTCTGCGAAGAAGAACAGCTACCGCTACATGGGAACCTTCCAGGCAGGGCTTACCACGTTTACGACGCTCATCCAGGTCAATGTCATTCTGGTGGGCGCGTACCTGATCTCGCAGGGCAGCGTGAGCGTCGGCGACCTGGTGACGTTTCTGCTCTACATCGGCGTGTTTACGGATCCGGTGCGGACGTTAATCGATTTTACCGAGCAGTTTCAGAACGGCTACACCGGCTTCGAGCGTTTCTGCGAGATCATGGCCGTGGAGTCGGACATCCGGGATAAGAAGGACGCCGCGGAGCTTAACGATGTGCGTGGGGATCTCTCGTTTGAAAATGTCTCCTTCCAGTATGAGGAGAATGCGGAGCGCGTGTTAAACCACATCAATCTTACGGTTCCGGCCGGATCCTATATGGCGCTTGTCGGTTCCTCCGGGGCGGGGAAGAGCACGCTCTGTTCCCTGATTCCGCGGTTTTACGACGTGACGGGCGGCGCGGTAAAAATCGACGGGAAGGATGTCCGCGACTTAAAGCTCAAGAGCTTAAGGGATCACATCGGCATCGTGCAGCAGGACGTCTATCTGTTTGTCGGCACAGTCTATGAAAATATCCGCTACGGCAGGCCGGACGCCACGAGGGAGGAGATCATCGAGGCGGCGAAGAACGCCAACGCCCATGAATTTATCATGAGCCTTCCGAACGGGTACGATACGGACATCGGACAGCGCGGCATCAGGCTCTCCGGCGGGCAGAAGCAGCGTCTCTCGATCGCGCGCGTGTTTTTAAAAAATCCGCCGATCCTGATTTTTGACGAGGCGACCTCCGCGCTCGACAACGAGAGTGAGAAGGTGGTGCAGGATTCGCTTGAGAAGCTGGCGAAGAACAGGACGACATTTGTCATTGCACACCGTCTCTCCACGATCCGCAATGCCGGGAAGATTCTGGTGCTTACCGATGAGGGCATCGAGGAGGAGGGCACGCACGAGGAGCTTCTGGCAAAGAAGGGCGTGTACGAAAAGCTTTATACGATGCAGTTTCACAAGTAGTGCGGTCCGTGCGCCTTCATGCGTGCATGATTCGCCCGTCACACGGAGGATGGCTGAACTTATTCTAAAATTTTTATGAATTCGGCGCAGGGGTTTGCAAATCGCAAAAAAAGAGGGTAAAATAAATACGTTTTGAAACAGGATTCAGGCTGCCAGGGACGGCAGCAGACAGAAAGGAAGCGGTTCAGATGACAAAGATTGATATTATTTCCGGTTTTCTGGGTGCCGGAAAGACGACATTTATTAAAAAGATGATTGACGAGGTGTTCACCGGGGAGAAGCTGGTGCTGATCGAGAATGAGTTCGGCGAGATCGGAATCGACGGCGGATTTTTAAAGGACGCGGGGATCGAGATCACCGAGATGAATTCGGGCTGTATCTGCTGCTCGCTGGTCGGGGATTTCGGGAAGAATCTGCACGAGGTGCTCGACCGCTATCACCCAGACCGCATTTTAATCGAGCCGTCGGGCGTCGGCAAGCTCTCCGATGTCATGAAGTCCGTGATCGATCTGGAGAAGGACGAGGATGTGAAGCTTTCCGGGCTTGTCACGGTGGTAAATGCATTAAAAGCCGGCAAACAGATGAAGGCATTCGGAGAATTTTTCAACAATCAGATCGAATATGCGACTACAATTGTATTGAGCCGGACGCAGAGCGCGACACCGGAGCAGTTAGAGCTCTGTGTGAAACAGATGCAGGCATTAAATGAAAAGGCGGCGATGATCACCACGCCGTGGGATCAGATTCGCGGCGAACAGATCTTAAAAGTGATGGAGGGGCAGGACTCGCTGGAGATGAAGCTTCTCGCAGAGACGCACGCGAAGCGTGAACAGGAAGAGCATGCGCATCATCATCACGACCACGAAGGCCATGAGTGTCATCATGATCACGAGGGTCATGATCACGAAGATCATGAGTGCCATCACCATGATCACGGTCCGGACTGCACATGCGGCTGCCATGATCACGAAGGCCATGAATGCCATCATCACGACCACGAGGGCCATGAGTGTCATCATGATCACGAGGGCCATGAATGCCATCATGATCACGAGGGTCATGATCACGAAGGCCATGAATGCCGTCATCACGACCACGAAGGCCATGAGTGTCATCATGATCACGAAGGTCACGATCACGGTCCGGACTGCACGTGCGGCTGCCATGAGCATGAGCATCACCACCATCACGCCGACGAGGTCTTTACGAGCTGGGGAAAAGAGACGCCGCATAAGTTTACGCGCGAAAAGATTGAGGAAGTGTTAAAGACGCTCTGTGAGACGGAGGATTATGGCACGATCCTGCGGGCGAAGGGAATGGTCGGCGGCGCCGACGGGGCCTGGATCTATTTTGATATGGTTCCGGGCGAGTACGAGCTTAGGGACGGCGAGCCGGATTATACGGGACGCCTGTGTGTGATCGGAACGGATTTAAAAGAGCATGCGCTCGAGGAACTGTTCGGAATCGCGTAGCGGGCGGATCCCCTGCCGGACGGAATGTGTCGTCAGATGGGAAGGAAAGTCGGAATCTGGGTAGGAGGCTGCGATGGAAGAGATACCAATTTATTTATTTACCGGTTTTATGGACAGCGGCAAAACGTCACTGGTGAAGGAGACTCTGTTTGAAAACGGGTTTGCAGACGGGTCGAAAAGTCTGATCATCTGCTGCGAGGACGGAGAGACAGAATATGACGCCGAGGCGCTTGCGGCAAAGAATGTCCGGCTGGTGATGGTGGAGAAGGAGGAGGATCTGACGACGGAGTTTTTACAGTCAGTAAATCTTGAATATCTGCCGGATCAGATTTTTCTGGAGTACAACGGCACCTGGAAGCTTGACACGATTCTTGAGACGCCGCTGCCGAAGGGCTGGATCATCGTGCAGGAGCTCGCCACGGTGGATGCGACGACATTTGAACTGTATTTAAACAATATGCGCACCATGATCATGGAACAGCTGTTCCACGCGGATGTCGTCATCTTCAACCGCTGCGACGACAGCACGGACAAAGGGAAGTTCCGCCGCAATGTCAAGGCGTTAAACCGCAAGGCGCAGCTGGTATACGAACGCGCGGACGGCTCTCTCGACGAGCGCGAGGAGGAGCTGCCGTTTGACATCTCGGGCGACGAGCTTGAGATCACGGATGCGGATTATGCCATCTGGTATATGGACTGTCTGGAGAACCCGAAGCGTTATGAGGGGAAAAAAGTACATTTCCTGGCTCTGGTCTATAATCCGGAGCGCCTGAAAAAGGGTGTGTTCGTGCCGGGACGGTTTGCGATGACCTGCTGTGTGGAGGATGTGACCTTTATCGGGTTTAAGTGCAAATATGCGAAGGAAGAGGAGATCCCGCACCGCTCCTGGATCGATATCACGGCCGAGGTGCGCGTGGAATTTGCGAAAGAATACAAGGGAAAAGGGCCGGTGCTCTATCCGGTGTCGGTCGTCCTGGCGGAAGCGCCGGAGGACGAGCTGGTGTATTTTTCATAGAGATAAAGGTGCGTTACCGGTTCCGGTACATCCCCGGCGAAAATTTCCGGTTGACAAATCCGCTCTCCTGTATTAAAGTGTTATCATAAGAAAAACCGTTGAGAAAGAGTAGTAGGCATATATCAGGATTCACAGAGAGCCGCAGGAGGTGGGATTGCGGTATGAAGGATTTTGCTGAATGGACTTTCGAGGGCGGCCCGAAGTAGCAGTAGGCGTCGCCGGGATCCCGGACCCGTTATCCAGCCGGCATGTATGATTGTACATGAAGAGAGTGGACTTTTTTCGTCAAGATGAGTGGTACCGCGATAATAATCTGAATTATTACCGTCTCAGGCAGCAGCCTGGGGCGGTTTTTTTGTGCACCGGCGCGCCATCTGACGGAAGGTAAATGCACCGGCACACCGGGATCTTTTCAGCGTTTTTCTGACAATATCAAAACAGCCGCAGACCGGATCGTTTTGCGGCGGAAAAGAGGGAAAGATGATGAAAAGAAGAATGATGGCAGCAATCCTTGCAGTGATGATGACGGCAGCCGCGGCAGGCTGCGGAAAGGGAGGGGAGACCGGGACGGTCTATAAGGTCGGTATCGTCCGGTATGTGGATGACGCGTCGCTAAATCAGATCGAAAAGGCGATCGAAGCGGAGCTTGACGCAAAGGGAGAGGAGCTTGGCGTGACGTTTGATTACGCGGACTACACCTTTAACGGCCAGGCGGATCCGTCGGTTCTGACACAGATCGCAGCGGACCTTTTGGCGGACGAGGTGGACGTGATCATCCCCATCGCGACGCCGGCGGCTGTCGTGATGCAGAGCGCGGCGGATGAGTCGCAGACGCCGATCGTATTTTCGGCGGTGTCGGATCCGGTGGGGGCAGGGCTGGTCGCGGACCTGAATGAGCCCGGCGCCAATATTACCGGAACCTCCGACGCGATCGATACGGAGGCGATCTTCGGGCTCATCCTTGCGGCAGATCCGGATACCGCGAAGGTCGGACTGCTCTATGATAAAAGCCAGGCCTCCTCTCTCGGCTCGATCGAGTCCGCAAAGGCGTTCTGCGACGCAAATAATATTGCGTACATAGAAAAGACCGGAACGACGGGAGCGGAGGTACAGGCAGCGGCGGACGCTCTGGTGGCGGCGGAAGTGGATGCGATATTTACCCCGCAGGACAATACGATCATGACGGCAGAGCTTGCGATCTTTGAGAAGTTTACGGAAGCGGGGATCCCGCACTATACCGGTGCGGATTCGTTCGCGCGAAACGGTGCGTTCTGCGGCTACGGCGTCAGCTATGTGGAGCTGGGAACGAAGACGGCGGATATGGCGGTAGATCTTCTGGTAAACGGAGCCGATCCGGCGACAACCCCGGTGCAGACGTTAGAGCGGGGCATTATCATGATCAATACCGAGACGGCGGAGGCGGTCGGGATCGACTATTCTGTTTTTTCGGGCATGTGTTCGGAGCTTCGTGAGACCGTGACGGCCGAATCATTTTAAACTGGAATGGAGTGAGATATGGGTTCAGTGATTACATTGTCAATTTTGCAGAATGCAATGGAGCTCGGGCTGATCTACGCGCTCGTCGCGCTGGCGCTGTTTTTATCCTTTTCGATTCTCGATATTGCGGATCTCTCGACGGACGGCTGCTTTACGCTCGGGTGCGCGGTCTGCGCGTCCGTAACGCTGGCCGGCCATCCGCTGCTGGCGCTGCCTGCGGCCATGGGCGCAGGTGTGTGTTCCGGCTTTGTGACGGCGTTTCTGCAGACGAAGCTCGGCATTCGTTCGATACTTGCGGGAATTATCGTTAATACGGGATTATACACGATCAATATCGCAGTGATGGGATTTGCCTCGAACCTGAATCTCTTTGCCTGTGAATCGGTTTTTACATGGGCGAAGGAGGCGGTCGGCGGGAGTTTTTATAAGCTGATCGTGGCAGCTGCGCTGGTGGTTCTGACCGGAGCGGCGCTCTCGCTGTTTCTTTGCACGAGACTGGGGCTTTCGATCCGGGCAACTGGTGACAATCCGGATATGGTGCGCGCATCGGGGATCGATACCGGCCGGATGGTCACGATCGGGCTGTGCATCGCCAATGCGCTGACCGCGCTTTCGGGCGGCCTGCTGGCGCAGTATCAGAAATCCTGCGATATCAGTCTGGGGACCGGCATGGTGACGATCGCGCTGGCAAGTCTGATCATCGGGGAGACGATCATCGGGAAAGGAACGATGCGCCGCTGCGTCGCAGGTGTGATCATCGGAAGCTGCCTTTATCGCTTCCTCGTGGCGGTCGCGCTGCGCTTAAGCGTTCCTGCCGAATGCTTAAAGCTGGTGTCGGCGGTCATCGTGGCTGTGGCGATCGCGCTTCCCCATCTGAAACGGCAGGCAGCCGTTCTGCGGCAGAGAAAGGCGGCAGGGGAAGAAAGAAAACAGTATATCAGGGAATTGTCTGGAGAGGAGAACAGATATGAATATGGCAGCTCATACGAATCGGATGCTGATCTTAAAAAATGTCAGCAAAACATTTTATCCGGGGACCGTCAATGAGAAATGCGTGCTGGATGGCGTCAGTCTGGAGTTAAAAGCAGGTGAGTTCGCGACGATCATAGGAGGAAACGGTGCGGGAAAATCGACGCTGTTTCACGCGATCGCGGGATCCTTTTATCCGGACCGCGGTCTGATCGCCTTAGACGGAGAGGACATTACCGATCAGAAGGACTATGTGCGCAGCCGTGTGATCGGCCGCCTGTTTCAGGATCCGTTAAAGGGGACGGCGCCGCACATGACGATCGAGGAAAATATGGCGCTCGCGTGTATGCGGGGGACGGCGCGCCGACTTTTGGGCAGGATCGGCACGGCGGAGAAACAGGCGTTCCGGGAGCGTCTCGCACAGCTTGGCATGGGGCTGGAGGAGAGGATGAAGCAGCCGGTCGGTCTGCTCTCCGGCGGGCAGAGGCAGGCGCTGACGCTTCTGATGGCGGCCTTTGCAGCGCCGAAGCTTCTGCTTCTGGATGAGCATACGGCGGCGCTTGACCCGGCGGCTGCAAAGCAGGTTCTGGCGCTTACCCGGCGGATCGTGGCTGAGGGGAAGATCACCTGCCTGATGGTGACGCACAACATGCATCAGGCGTTAGCGCTGGGCAGCCGCACGCTGATGATGGATGCCGGCCGCATTGTTCTCGATGTGGAGGGGGAGGAGCGGGCCGCAATGACGGCGGAGGATCTGTCGGAACGGTTTGCGTCTCTTTCCGGAAAAGAGCCGGATCACGACAGGATCACCGCATGAAAAAGATGGGCCGCGGATGCCGGATAAAAAGTTGGAAAATGACGAAAAGCCGTTGAAATATGATGTCTTTTCCGTTATGATGTTATGTTAAGAGCGTGTAATGATCCAGAAAGCCGACGGGTGATTACCGAAAGATGAATGGAGGAGGAAAAGATGTATCCAATCGTAAAAAGAGAAAAGCTGGCGGATAAGATCTGGCTTATGGATGTCAAAGCGCCGCGTGTCGCACAGTACTGTGAACCGGGGCAGTTTGTGATCGTAAAGATTGACGAGGTGGGAGAGCGTATCCCGCTTACGATCTGCGACTATGACAGAGAAGCGGGAACCATCACGATCGTCACACAGACCGTGGGCGCGTCCACGGAGCGCCTGACAGCGCTGCAGGAGGGCGATTCGTTTCAGGATTTTGTGGGACCGCTCGGCTGCGCGTCCGATCTGATCAGCGAGGACATTGAGGAACTGAAAAAGAAAAAGATCGTATTTATCGCCGGGGGCGTGGGAACGGCGCCGGTGTATCCGCAGGTGAAATGGCTGCATGACCACGGTGTGGACTGTGACGTCATCATGGGCGCGCGGAGTAAGGATCTTCTGATCTTAGAGGACGAGATGAAAGCCGTTGCGGCAAATCTTTATGTGACCACGGACGACGGTTCCTACGGGTTCCACGGCGTGGGAACGGCGCAGCTTCAGGCGCTCTGGGATCAGGGTGTGCGCTATGACCACTGCGTGGCGATCGGGCCGATGATCATGATGAAGTTTGTCTGTAAGCTCACGAAGGAGCTCGGCATACATACGATCGTCTCCATGAACCCGATCATGGTGGACGGCACCGGCATGTGCGGCGCCTGCCGGCTTGTGGTCGGCGATGAGGTGAAGTTTGCATGCGTGGACGGACCGGAGTTCGACGGCCATCTGGTGGATTTCGATCAGGCGATGCAGCGTCAGCTGCAGTATAAGACCGAAGAAGGCCGTGCGATGTTAAAGCTTCAGGAAGGCGGCACCCACCACGGCGGCTGCGGACACTGCGGCTGAGAGGGGAATCCGGCTGTATGAGCAGCGTTTACCGGCAGAACGGCCGGTTTCGGAAAATGCCATGCAGACAGGAAAACACGAAAAATCACAACAGAATCAGATAGAGGTAAGATTGAGAATTAATATTTTCAATCGCGGGATTTGTGTCTGTGCGCTGCAAAGCCACATAGGGCTGATCACAAACCCGTTATGCACAAAAGCAGCGCAGAAAAGGTGAATAATATGGATGTTTTGAATAAAGTTCCGGTCCGCGAGCAGGAACCTGCGGTGCGTGCGGCGAATTTTGAGGAAGTGTGTCTGGGATACAACGAAGAGGAAGCAGTGGCGGAGGCGTCGCGCTGTATCAATTGTAAAAATGCGCAGTGCGTGAAGGGCTGCCCGGTCGCCATCGATATCCCGGGCTTCATCGCGCAGGTAAAGGAAGGAAAATTCGAGGAGGCGTATCAGACGATCAGCGCATCCTCCGCGCTCCCGGCCGTCTGCGGACGTGTCTGCCCGCAGGAGACACAGTGTGAGGGAAAATGTATCCGCGGCATCAAGGGCGATCCGGTATCGATCGGAAAGTTAGAGCGGTTTACCGCGGACTGGGCGAGAGAGCACGGGATCAGGCCGAATGCGCCGGAGACAAAGAACGGGCACAAGGCAGCCGTGATCGGTTCCGGCCCTGCGGGCTTAACCTGCGCGGGCGACCTCGCGAAGATGGGCTATGACGTGACGATTTTTGAGGCGCTGCATGAGCCGGGCGGCGTGCTGGTATACGGAATCCCGGAATTCCGTCTCCCGAAGCAGGCGGTCGTGGCGGCGGAGGTTGAGAATGTAAAAGCACTCGGCGTAAAGATTGAGACAAATGTCGTGATCGGCAAATCCGTGACGATCGACGAACTGATGGAGAAGGAGGGCTTTGAGGCGGTCTTCATCGGTTCCGGCGCGGGACTTCCCAAATTCATGGGCATTCCCGGCGAGCAGGCGATGGGCGTGTTCTCCGCGAATGAGTACCTGACGAGAAATAACCTGATGAAAGCATTTTTAGAGGGCTATGACACCCCCATTAAGACCGGATCAAAGGTGATTGTGGTGGGCGGCGGCAACGTAGCCATGGATGCGGCCCGTACCGCGAAGCGTCTCGGGGCCGAGGTGCATATCGTCTACCGGCGCAGCGAGGAGGAGCTTCCGGCGCGTGTGGAGGAGGTTCACCACGCGAAGGAGGAGGGCATCATTTTTGACCTGCTCCAGAACCCGAAGGAGCTGCTCGTGGATGAGAACGGCTGTGTGCGCGGCGCGCGCGTGATTAAGATGGAACTCGGCGAGCCGGATGAGTCCGGCAGAAGACGGCCGGTGGAAGTCCCCGGTTCCGAGTATGAGATCGAGGCGGATACGGTCATCATGTCCCTTGGGACATCCCCGAACCCGCTGATTTCCTCGACGACAAAAGGACTTGAGACGAACCGCTGGAAATGTATCGTGGCGGATGAGGATAACGGGGCGACATCAAAGGAGGGTGTCTATGCCGGCGGCGACGCCGTGACGGGCGCGGCGACTGTCATCCTTGCGATGGGCGCCGGCAAGGCGGCCGCGAAGGGCATCGATGAGTACTTACGTGCAAAATAATATGGCAGATAACACGCAGTGAGTGTTGTATCAAAAGAAGCGCCGGGGGATGGCGGGCCGGGCAGATACCCGTTTCCCTTCGGCGCTTTTTTGCACAGGAGCGCGCCGGAAAGTCTGCTGCATTGCGGACCGCCTGTGCGGGCTGAACGATAATTTTGATATAGAACGGGGAGAATAGTTATGGAATTTTTATCGGACAGTGAACTGTTTGCGGATCTGGACGAGAACGGACAGTTTACAAAGAAAGCAAAAGCGGACGGCACAGTGGGCAGCTGGTATCAGGCAGGAATACGGAACGGTGTGGAGAATACCAGGGGTGACGGAAAAGTGTACAGCAAAAAGGGCTGGAAGGATGATAACAAAGAATGGCTCTTTGAGGTCTGGGAGTGGGGCGACGCCTCGATCGAACGGTTTCTTTCAAAGAAAAAGAAGGGGATCACTGTCGGCGAATTTCCTGCAGAGATCGAACAAACGTGGAGGAAATCAACGTTTATAAAAAGCAGATTAGATAGCGACAGCGGCGAATTTATTGATACGAAGGCGGGTGAAGCGGTGCTTGCGGTCGATTATTTTGACAATCTCTCGGAATGCGTCGACAGACTGGGAGGAAAAAGCGATAATTTTGAACATTCGCTGCGGGGATATTTTAAAGACATTATGGACAGCCGCAAGGCGTTGTCGGAGCTGACGGGGAACTATATCAGTCTGAAGAAGGCTTCCCGCTGGATCCTCTTTGCAATGATATGGACGTTTTTGTGTATCAGTCCCACGATACCGGGCATACCGCATTTTATGCTGAATGTGATCCAGGCTGTGGCGGTGAAGATCGGAGAAAATATGACGTTTGTCGTCTTTGCGGCGCCGCTTGTGCTGCAGATCCTTGTGTGCTTTTTCCGGTGTTCGGGGGCCACGGACGATTTTTCCCTGCTGTTCTGGCTGATCTTTCCGGTGGTGCCGATCGCCGCGGGGCTCTGCGGTGTCGTGGGCGTCATGAGCGGTATGAAACTGTCGGGGAGCTTTGACGATATCCTGACCTGGATTCTCGCGGGGATCTACCTGTTCTGGCTTCTGCTCCTTCTTCTTGTGGTTCTCTACGGGAAACATGCGGAGGGAAAGAAGCGGAAGGTGCAGCCAGAGCTTCGCAAAGCATTTGTGGAAGCGGTAGATGCGAACGCGCAGAAGATTCATCGTTACATCCGCTTCCGTGTGCTGTGGTGGAAGCACTTAAACGGTTCCAGATCCCTGCCCTACTGCCTGACACGGCTTCAGGAGCTGCTCGATGAGTGCGTGAAGGAGGCGGAGAAATACCGGAACATGATCTGATTGTTTTTAAAACTTGTCTGTTTCGACAGAATAGTCGGAAAAATACGGTTAAAATACAAAATTAAATATGCCTTTTCGTTGACCGCAAAGAACGACAGTGCTATAATAAATGCATTAGCAGGTGCGAAAAAAAGAAAAGGAGGAATTGGTATGTACTTCAAAACGACAGCCGGACACGAGGCGTTCCGGGCACAGATCCGGGAGTTCGCGGAGGCAGAGGTCAAACCTTATACGTTTCTGTGGGACAAAGAGAATCATTTTCCGCGGGAAGTAGTGGAGAAGATGGCAGAGCGGGGCTGGATGGGTCTTCCCTACCCGAAGGAGTACGGCGGAGCAGGAATGGATGTTATGAGCTATGCGATTGCAGTGGAAGAGCTCTCGCGGGTGGACGGCGGCACGGGTGTGATTTTATCCGCGCATGTCTCGCTTGGCAGCTGGCCGATCTTTGCATTCGGAACCGAAGAGCAGAAGAAGAAGTATCTGGTGCCGCTTGCGCGCGGTGAGATGATCGGCGCGTTCGGGCTGACGGAGCCGAATGCCGGTTCGGATGCCGGAGGTACCGAGACGACAGCCGTTCTGCAGGGCGATTATTATCTGCTGAACGGGGAGAAGATTTTTATCACAAACGGCGGCGAAGCCGATACATATGTCGTGTTTGCGGTCACGACGCCGGGGATCGGGACGAGAGGAATCAGCGCCTTTATTGTGGAAAAAGGCTGGGAAGGCTTTGAGTTCGGAGACCACTACGACAAGATGGGCATCCGCTCCTCCGCGACGGCGCAGCTTTTATTTAACGACGTGAAGGTTCCGAAGGAGAACCTGCTCGGCAAAGAGGGACAGGGCTTTAAGATCGCGATGGCGACGTTAGACGGCGGGCGGATCGGCATCGCATCCCAGGCCCTCGGGATCGCGCAGGGCGCATTTGAGAGCGCGACGGAATACGCAAAAGAGCGTGTGCAGTTTGACAAACCCATCGGCTTTCAGCAGTCGATTTCCTTTAAGCTCGCCGACATGGCGACGAAGATCCGCTGCGCGCGTCTGCTGGTCTACAGTGCCGCGGATTTAAAGGAGAACCACGAGCCCTACGGCATGGAGTCCGCGATGGCAAAGCAGTACGCCTCCGATATCGCCTTAGAGGTGACGAACGATGCCCTTCAGATCTACGGCGGCAACGGATACTTAAAGGGCATGGATGTGGAACGCATGTACCGTGACGCGAAGATCACGACGATCTACGAGGGTACGAACGAGATCCAGCGCGTAGTCATCGCCTCCCATATCATGGGCAAGCCGCCGAAGGAGAGCGCGCCGGTGTTAAAGCAGGCGGGGCCGGTGACCGGGGCCAGAAAGAAGATGATCTTAAAGGAGGGAAGCGCGAAGGAGCGCGTGGACACACTGGTGGAGAGCTTAAAGAAGGACGGGTATGATTTTACCGTCGGCATCCCCATCGACACGCCGATCACAAAGGCGGAGCGCGTGGTCAGCGCCGGAAAAGGAATCGGAGAGAAGGCGAACATGAAGCTGATCGAGGAGCTTGCGAAGCAGGCCGGGGCAGCGGTCGGATCCTCCCGTCCGGTAGCCGAGACGCTGCGCTATGTCCCGATCAGCCGCTATGTCGGAATGTCCGGGCAGAAGTTTATGGGGAATCTCTATATCGCCTGCGGTATCTCCGGCGCGGTGCAGCACTTAAAGGGCATCAAGGACGCTGCTACGATTGTAGCGATCAATAAGAACGCCAATGCGCCGATTTTCAAGAACTGTGATTACGGGATTGTCGGCGATGTGAATGAGATTTTACCGCTGCTCGCAGAGGCGCTTGACACCGGTGAGGAGAAGAAGCCCGCGCCGCCGATGAAGAAGATGAAACGCGCGACCCCGAAGAAGGAAAAACCGTCCTATAAGACGTATGTCTGCAGCGGGTGCGGATACGAGTATAATCCGATGGCAGGGGATCCGGACGCCGATGTCGCGCCGGGGACGCTCTTTGAGAAGCTGCCGGAAGACTGGGTCTGCCCGGAGTGTGCGGAATCAAAGGATAACTTTATCGAAGCATAGAAGGAGGATTTGTAATGCATTGTGTGAGAAAGGTGACAGAGGATCTGTACTGGGTTGGTGCAAATGATCACCGCCTGGCTTTGTTTGAGAATATTCATCCGATACCAAAAGGAGTATCCTACAATTCCTACCTGCTTCTGGATGAGCAGACCGTGCTCTTTGACACGATCGACTGGTCTGCCTGCCGTCAGCTGGTGGAGAATGTCGAGTACCTGCTGGACGGGAGACCGTTAGACGTTCTGCTGATCAACCACATGGAGCCGGATCACGGCGCTTCGATCGAGGAGATTCTGCTCCGCTATCCGAAGGTAAAAGTCATCAGCACGGAAAAAGCGTTCATGCTGATGCGTCAGTTCGGATTCCACATCGACGGACATGAGCTGATCGAGGTGAAAGAGGGCGATACGCAGTGCTTCGGATCGCATACGGTGACTTTCGTGGCGGCTCCGATGGTGCACTGGCCGGAAGCGATGGTGACCTTTGACGTGACGAACGGCGTATTGTTTGCCGCGGATGCGTTCGGCTCGTTTATCGCGCTGGACGGAAAACTGTTTAACGACGAGGTGAACTTTGACCGCGACTGGATCGACGAGGCGCGCCGTTACTATACGAATATTGTAGGCAAATACGGGCCTCATGTGCAGGCGCTGCTGAAAAAAGCGGGCGGCATCGTGGATCAGATAAAGTATATCTGCCCGCTGCACGGCCCGGTGTGGAGAAATGATTTCGGATATATCCTCGACAAATATCAGCACTGGAGCAGCTATGAGCCGGAGGAGAAGGCCGTGATGATTGTCTATGCCTCGATGTACGGCAATACCGAGGCTGCGGCGCAGGCGCTCGCTGCGGCGCTTGCGGAGCGCGGGGTGACGAATACCGTGGTGTACGACGTGTCGAATACCCATGTGTCTTATCTGATCTCCGAGACCTTCAGGGTCAGCCATATCGTGCTGGCGTCGGTGACCTACAATCTCGGGATCTACCCCGTGATGCACAACTACCTGATGGACATGAAGGCACTGAATCTTCAGAACCGTACCTTCGCGATTGTGGAGAACGGTTCCTGGGCGTGTCGGTCCGGCGATCTGATGCAGAAGTTTCTCGATGAGGAATTAAAGTGCATGACCGTGTTAAACGAGCGGCTGTCGCTTGCGTCCTCACTGTCTGCGGACAAGGAAGATGAGCTTGCCGTGCTTGCGGACGCGATCGCGGACTCGATAAAAGAAAGCTGAAAGACAAACGAAAAAACGGAGCTGTCGCTCCGTTTTTTCGTTTACCTCGCAATCGGACGGCACATGCACTTAGTCCAGATTGATATATTTCTGTACAATTACAACACATGTCGCATAAAAGGCGGCGGTGAATGCGGCGGTCAGACCGTTGACGGCCCAGAAAAAGGTGGTAAACTGCCTGAGACTGTTGCTGTAAAAAAGCGTATCCACCCAGTCAAACATGATCGTCAGCGTCACGATGCCGGTGATCATCCGTTTGACAAAATAGATGACGATGCCCGCCACGACCGCGCCTGCGATCTTGTGGGAAAACAGCTGGCCGATCGAGAGACAGGCGTAGACCATCAGGATCTGCGAGAGGCAGTTAATGACCAGGGTGACGAAGACATACCAGAGCAGCGTGAGCGGCGTCAGGCCGGTATCGTCGAGGCTTCTTGTCATATGGCTGAAAAACTCTTTCAGCTCCAGGAGAATATCACCGTGGCTGGCGCCTAACATCAGCAGAAACACGGACAGAAAGATAACGGCCACGGCGCCGAGCACCCACACGAGCGCGGTACACATCTTGACGTTTAAGGTGGCAACCGGAGAGACCGGGAGTGTGTGGGTCAGATACCCCTGATCCGAGTACATCGTCTTGTAAAAATGAATGCACAGATAGACGATGGTGAGGACAAACAGTGCAAAGAGCGACAGCACATAGATGGCGCACATCGTCCCCATAATCACCGAGGAGAGAGTGCGCACCGGCCCGGAGAGGGTGGAAAAACGGTCGTCAAACAGACTGACAAGGATACTGGCCGCCGTGAGCAGCCCCACGAGGGCATACAGTAACAGCATGATCTTTGCCGTATTTTTAAATTCGTGATAAAATAGTTTCCCTAGCATCGGAACACCTCCCGGAATAATGTGTCAACGGATTTTCCCTGCCTGCTCCGGATCTCGTCCACGGAAGAGACCAGCCGCAGCTGTCCGTTCTGGAGAAAAATCACCTCGTCCAACACCTGCTCGATATCCGCGATCAGGTGGGTCGAGATCAGGATTGTCGCCTGCGGTTCATAATTGGAAAGAATCACGTGCAGGATGTAGTCGCGTGCCGCCGGATCCACGCCGGCGATCGGCTCGTCTAACACATACAGATCGGCCCTGCGGCTCATGACGAGGATGAGCTGCACTTTTTCTTTTGTGCCTTTTGACATGGTCTTTAGGCGGTCCTGCGGGCTGATCTGAAGCTTTTCGAGCATATCGAAGGCGCGCGCCGGATCGAAATCCGCATAAAAATCTTTGAAAATTGAGATGACATCGCTCACGCGCTGATTCATATTCAGGTAGGTGTGATCCGGCAGATAGGAAATGTGCCGCTTGCTCTCAATGCCGACGGGCTGTCCGTGCATCAGGATGGATCCCTCCGTCGGGGTCAGAAGACCGTTCATCATTTTAATCAGTGTCGTCTTGCCGCTGCCGTTCGGTCCGAGCAGCCCGATGATATGTCCGCCGGCAATGGAGAGATTGACGTGATCGACAGCCGTGCGGCAGCCGAAGCGTTTGGTCAGATCCCTGCATTCCATGATAATGCTCATTTGCTGTCTCCTTTCATATTCTGATTCATGAGGGCGAGTATTTCCTCATTGCTGTAGCCGAGTGTCTGCATCTGGGTTAAGAATTCCCCGATCTTCTCCTGTGCGACAGATGACTTTAGCTCTCTGATCATATTCATATCCTCCGTGATAAATCGTCCGCTGGTCCGCTGGGACCAGACCAGTCCGGTCCGCTCAAGCTCTCCGAGCGCTTTCTGCATCGTATTGGGATTGACCGCAGCCTCTCCGGCGAGGTCGCGCACCGAGGGAAGCTTCTCTCCGGGCCGGTATTTCCCGGAAATGATATCTGCCGAGATACGATCCACAATCTGTATAAAAATAGGCCGGTCGGATGTCAGATTCCATGCCATGTGTTCACCTCCTCACTACTGTACTAATGAAATAATACAACAGTACAGATGAAATGTCAACTGAAAAATAAGAAACGGAAAAAAGAAATTTCACGTCTGGTTACAAAAATCCGGCAATTCATGACGAAAATTATAAAATTTTTCTTTTCTGCCGATATATAAGGAAAGACTGGTTTTGGCAAAAGTGCATGGATTGCGAAGATGGGACAGGGAGGACCGGGTCGGGGAGGAATATGAGTGCTGCAGATAGCGGTTTGCGAGGACGGGACGGCGGTGGAGGAATATTTAAAAGCGAGAACCGGCGTGTACGTTAAGAGCGGGATCTGCGCGATGGAAAACGGAGAATTATTGCCGGATGAAGAGCGTGAATATGATATTCTGCTCATAAAACACACGCAGAAGGGAAAGGGCGCAAAAGTAAGCGTCCGGATTAAAAAAGAATTGTTGGAGGAGCTGATCCGGCATGCCGGAGACGACAGGCTGCCGCGGGAAAAAGAGACCGTGCTCGTGCGTGCGGGCGGAAGCTATTACCGCATTGATCCGGAGCGGATTTATTACGCGGAGAACATGGGGCGGAAGGTGGTGCTGCACTTAAAAAACAGTCAGATTGCCTATTACGCGAAGATGCGGGAGACCGAGGAACTGCTCGGGGACGGATTTTTCCGCTGCCACAGGGGATATCTGGTGAATCTTGCGGCGGTGGAGAGCTATGAGGCGGGAAGCATCCTTTTGAAAAACGGGGAGACGATACTGATGGCAAAGAGCAAATACAACGCGTTTTCGGCGGCGTATGCGCGTTTTCCCGGCAGGAATAAGAGAATGCGATAAACATACGGCCAGAAAAGAGCCGGTAAAAGGAAAATCAGAAGGGAGACAGGGGAGAGATGAGTATAAGCAGAATCAATGCCGTGATTACAGGGGCACGGACGAAGCGGCTGGTAAAGGCAAAGGCGCTGGCGGTAAAACAGAATAAGACCGGACTGCGTGCAAACGGTTCGACGTCAGGCCGCGGCGGCGTGGTTTCAAAAACCGGCAGCTCACTGATGGATATTCTGCGCAAGTTAAACGGCGATACCTCGATGACAGGGGAGAAGCTCGCGGAGAACCAGAAGCAACGCTATGAATACGAAACGATGAAGCTGGCGGCGGAACGCGTCACGAAGCATCTGAATGCGCTGTATGCCGACGGTGAGGACTCTCTCTTTGCACAGGGAGAGGAGATGCGCGAGGCCGTTGAGAAAGAGATTTCCGGCTTTGTGAGCGAGTACAATGTCATGATGCGCAAGCTGACGGCATCCGGGCAGAAAGAAGATGCGGAGCTGGCCAAAAAGCTGAAGGAAGAGATTGCTTCCCATGCCGCCGAACTAAAAAAATTCGGGATCACGAAAGACAGCAAGGGCCTGTTAAGTCTGGATGCAAAGATCTTAAAGCAGGCGGAGTATTCGGAGCTTAAGAGCACCTTTGGAAGCGAAAGCAGTCTGATGAAGAAGCTTAAGACGCTCTCGGAAACCGTCGGAGAGAATGCGAAGGAGCAGATCAGCCGGCTGGAAAAAGAAAGCTATACGCTCAGCTCGATTTACAGCCGTTACGGCACGAGTGACAGCTCTTACGGAAATATGACAGGGAGCCGTTACAGTACGAAAGGCTGATCATGGATACGCCGAACGTAAAGGCGGTATCGAAGGTTTCCGCCCAGACTGCGGGCCACAGAAAAAAGAGCGGAGAGGGCAAAAAGCAGTGGAGCATCCAGTTTCTGGATCATCTTCTTTCTGACATTAAGAGGCAGGACAGAGAGGAACGGCAGAAAAAGGAGCAGGGCGCGGGAGGGAGCGGTTCTTCCGGCGGCGCCGGGGCAGGCGGAAAGGATGAGGCGGACTGCCGGATCATCCGGAAGGGAGAACAGCCGGTGCCGCCGGACTGGGATTCCTTCGAGATCTCGGAGGATGAGGCCGGGACAAAGACGGCGCTGACCTCCGAGCTTTACGAGGATATCATCGATCAGCTAAAGTGTGTGGGAAACTGGAGCGCGAGCGTTCTCTACCGCATCGCGGAGGCGATTCTGCAGGATTTTTACGAGGGAATTCTCGACGCATACGCGGTTGAGGAGCTGATTCTGGGCTGTTATCAGAAATGTGTGGAAAAGAACGCAAAGCTTGCGGCCTCCGTCAGGAAAAAAGAGGAGATTCTCGCGGCGCTGTACGAATTTTTCTGCCGGGTAAATGCAAGAAAAAGCGTTTCGCGCAATGAGCGGGAGGGAAGGCGGATCGTCGAAGCCTGCGGTCTTTCCTGGGCCGGGACCACCTATTATAACTCAAAATATTACTACATATGCAGGCGAATGCAGCGTCTTTTCCGGCGGACATGCGACCGGATTGCCGCGAGGGAAGGGCTTGCGCAGCTCTCCTGCGCAAAGATTGCGGGACAGACGCAGTTTCGGGGAATGGGAGGTCTGACGTTTCACGGTGTGTTTGTCTGGATTCAGAAGAAGGACAATGATCCGGAGGATCAGTACGGGATGCGGGATCTCACGTTAAAGCCACTGAATCAGTTTGTCTTTCTTTACCGGAGCCACTATGCACAGAGTGAGGAGAGCAGGATCCGGCTGTTAGAGCAGAAGTTTAAGATGGAGTATTATGAGGCGGCGGGGCGGGGGCCTAAAGAGCCGAGACAGCTGTGGCGCAGTTTTAAACAGAAAGAGAGCCGGGATTACCACAACGGCATGAGTTATCTTCTGGAAGGGAGTCTGATGGACGACTGGGATGAGACGGTCTACACGCAGACCATGGATTTTCTGCGGAATTTCCGTCTGTATCGTGTGTCGGGCTGTGTGGAATTGTTAAGTGTGACGGAAAGAGAATAAGGGACTGCCGCGGGGGGTGAAGGATACCCGCAGCAGTCCCTTTGTCCGGTTCAGCCGTGCGCCGCATCCGCGAGGAGGCAGGTGAGGAGTCTGTCGTTTTCTTCCGGGGTCATGACGCAGAAGCGGATATATTTGCTGTCGAGGAACGGGAAGGTCGAGCAGTCGCGGATCATCATTTTCTGCCGGATCGCCCGGTCGAACAGCTCGCTGGAGGTCAGATCGTCCCGCAGGATGCGCGCGAGCAGGAAATTGCCGTCGGGCCGGTAGACCTTATAGTCCGGGTGGGCGTCAAAGCGCGCGAACATCCGGGCGCGCTCGGACGAGATCAGGGAGCGGGTCGCCTCGATATATGCGGTGTCCGCAAACATGATCTCCCCTGCGACGACGGCGAGGGAATTGATCGTCCACGGATTCTTTCTGGCGCCGATGGCTTCGATCAGATCGCGGTTTCCGGTTATGGCGTAGCCCAGGCGGAGTCCCGGGGCGGCAAAGAATTTGGAGGTTCCGCGCAGGATCACGATATTGTTGTAATAATTGGTCAGCGGGACGGAGGTGATCTCGGACGAGCGGTCCGCGAATTCCACATAGGTCTCGTCCACCATCACATAGATGTCGTGCTCTTTACAGGCGTCTAAGATCCGGCGCATCTCGCGGGCGGTGATGCTTGAGGAGGTCGGATTGTTCGGATTACAGATGACGATCAGATCGATGCTCTCGTTCAGATGCGCGATAAAATCTTCGACATTCAGGTGAAAATCGTCTCTTTCGCGCAGGGGGTAGTAGAGTGTCGTTCCGCCGCCGAGCGCGATCTCACGCTCATACTCCGAGTAGGTGGGGCCCACGATGAGCGCTTTTTTCGGGTGTTCGATCTGGATGAAAAGTGAGATCAGCTCCGTGGAGCCGTTGCCCACGATGACATGCTCCGGATCCGTGCCGCAGTAAGCCCCGATGCACCGCCGCAGGGAAGTGTATTCCCGGTCCGGGTAGGTGGTGATGGCGTCGATGCGGTCGGCGAGGGCGCTGCGCAGCAGCGGGGAGACGCCGAGCGGATTGACGTTGGCGGAAAAACTGGTGATTTCCTCTTTGCGGATGCCGTAGATCTGTTCTATCGTTTCCAAATCACTTCCGTGAAAATGGTCTTTGTGTTTTATCATTGATTACTCCTCCGTTTTAGTTTATAATCTATTATAGTCATTGTGGATGAAAATGCAATAGAAAAGCAGGTGACGTTTTGCGCAGAAGGATACAGCAGATGGCGGCGGGGATCATAGATTCAGCCAGGCCGCTTCTTTCTTTTTCCACGGACCGGATCTGCCCCGAGGTTGCTGAGGGCAGGGATTATACCGGAGAGTTTACGGTGACGAGCACGAACCACGTGCCGTTTCGGGGATTTGTTTATACCCCGGACGCGAGGATGGAGTGCCTGACGCCGCAGGTGGAAGGGGAAGAGGCAAAGATTCAATATCGGTTTCACAGCGAAGGGCTGACCGAAGGGGATATTCTGACCGGGGATTTTGTACTGATCTGTAATCAGGGGGAATATAACCTTCCTTTTGTCGTGTCCGTTGTACGGCTTTGCGCGGAAACTTCGGCGGGAAAGATCCGGGATCTGGGGGATTTTGTGAGGCTTGCAAAGGAGAATCCGACGGAGGCGTTTCGTCTGTTTTTCTCCCGGAATTTCAGACAGGTCATAAAGCCGGAGGAGCACAGGGAGATGCTTTTGTACGAGGCGCTCTGCCAGGGGCCGGCATCGGCGGCGAAGGTGGAGGAATTTCTGCTTGGGACGGGGAGGAAGGAGCAGGCAGCGTTCTCGATCGACCGGCAGGAGGCCGTGTTCTGGCAGGTGCAGGAGTCCCGCAGGGAGACGCTTGTGCTGCAGAGGAGCCATTGGGGATACGCGGAGGTGCGTGTGACGTCCGACGCGGCGTTTCTTGTGCCGGAGAAACAGCGGCTGACGGAGGAGGATTTTATCGGGAGCAGCCTGGAGATCGCATATGTGATCCGCGAGGAGGAGCTGCATGCCGGGAAGAATTACGGCAGGCTCTCCATAAAGCTTCCCGGACAGACGATCTGTTTTGCCGTGTGCGCTTCGCGGGGGAAGAAAAAGGACTGGCCGCTCCGGCCTGCGCACAGAAAGACGGAGGAAGCGCGGGTGGCGCTGCTTGGCCTGTATGTGGATTACCGGTTAAAGCGCATTGTGACCGGCATATGGGCCAGCCGTTCCGTCGAGCTTTTAGAGGCTCTGACGGCGCAGAATCCCGACGAGGAGATGTATCTGCTCATGAAGGCACAGGTGCTTATCATCAACAGGCAGCGTCAGGAAGCATCGTGGATCATGGATGATTTTAAGCGCGGCTGCAAAAAGCGCCACACGCCGAAGTGGGGCTATTATCTGTATCTGTGCACGCTTCTCGAGCGGGAGCCGTCCTATGTGGACCGCCTGGCAGGAGAGATCGAGGAGCTGTTTCAGAAGAATCCGGACAGCTCGCTGCTCTTCTGGATTCTGCTGTTTGTCCGTGAGTCCTATTACAATAATCCGATCCGGCGCTACCGGGCGATCGGGCAGTGGATCCGGATGGGACACCGAAGCCCGTATCTGTATCTGGAGGCTTACTATCTGATCTGGCAGGATCCGTATCTGCTCAGGAAGCTGGGGCCGTTTGAGCGGGAGGTGTTAAACTGGGCGAGAAAGCAGAGGGCGATTACCAGCGATATCGCGCTGCAGATCATGCACATCGTGCCGGAGCTAAAGGAGTTTGACCCGCTTGTACTGCGGATTCTGGAGGAGTGCGGCCAGGTGAGCCCGCAGAATGCGATGCTTGGCGTGATCTGCGGCTATCTGATCAAGGGCCAGCAGTACGGGAAGCAGTACCACGGCTGGTACGAAGCCGGAATTACAAACGGAATACGGCTCACGGGGCTGTATGAGGCGTATCTGATGTCTCTGGATACCGATAAGATCGGCACCGTGCCGAAGATGATCCAGATGTATTTTCAGTATGACACCAGGCTTGCGTACCCGCAGCGCGCGATTCTGTTTGTGAATATTATCGCGGACCGGCAGCGTCAGCCGGGGATTTATCAGAGATACCGCAAGTCGATGGAGCAGTTTGCGATGGAGCAGATCGCAGCCGGACACATCAACGAGCATCTGGCCGTGATCTACGACGAGCTGTTAAAGGCCGGGATGGTCTCGCCGGAGCTGGCCGTACAGCTGGCCAGGATCCTTTTTGCGCACCGGCTGGTCTGTCTGGATCCGGGCATATCCAGGGCCGTCATCCGGCATGAGGAGCTGAGCGAACCGCAGACGGTTACCGTGACAGACGGGGAGGCGTATTTCTTTGCCTATACAAAAAATTACAGCATTGTCCTGGAGGATACGGACGGAAACAGCTATTACCGCAGCATCCGCTATCACGACGAGCCGATGCTGCACCCGGACGGATATCTGGAGCGCTGTATGTCCCTGGCGCCGTCCGAGACGTCGTATCTGCTTTATGATCTGCGCGGGAGCGATGAGAGGTGGGCGGAAGGAAAACGCAGGGCGGACGTCTGCAGAAAGCTTCTGGAAGTCCCGGAGATTTCCGAACGGTTCCGGGCTAAGCTGGCAGGAGTGTGTATCGAGGACTGCAGAAAACGGCTGCCAGCTCCGCCGGACCGCGGATTTACGGAGTATCTGAAGCGGGAGGGGACCGACTGGCTGCCCGCTGCGGTAAGACGGCAGCTGACGCTGTATCTGATGGAGGCGGGCCGGTATGAGAAGGCGTATCCTTTGGTGAAGGCGGACGGCTTTGAGCATCTCGATGAAAAAATGAGAATGCTTCTCGCAGGCGATATGATTGTCCGGATGGATTTTGAGGAAGACGATTTTCTGCTGGGACTGGCGGCGGACGCATTTCTGCACGGCATGTACAACGAGGATATTCTGCTGTATCTCTGCCGGTATTATAACGGACCGACGGAACAGATGGTGAAGCTCTGGAAGACGGCGGAGGAGTGTCTTCTGGACACGTTCGAGCTGGAAGAGCGGATTCTGATCCAGACTCTCTTCACCGGGACGCTGGTCGAGGGGACAGCGCGGATTTACGAGAATTATTATGCGGGCGGCGGCAGAGAGCAGGTATGCATGGCATATCTGACCTGGTCGGCACATTGTTATCTGACGGAGGATACCGCACCGCCGCGCCATGTTTTTTTACAGCTGAAGGATCGGTATTATGAGGGGGAGAGCCTGGGGCAGACCTGCCGGCTCGGCCTGCTGAAGTATCTGGCGAATCGGAAGCATCTGACGGAAAAGCAGATGGATCTGGCGGACGAGCTTTTGTCCGGCTGTATGGAACAAAATATTTATTTTGCGTTTTACCGCAGGTTTCCGGCGGAGCTTGTCAGAAAGTACCATCTGTGCGACCGGTATTTTCTGGAATGCCGCCGCGCGCCGGACCGTCGGGTAGTGGTGCATTACCGGCTGAATCAGGGAGCGTATCAGACCGCGGATATGGCCGAGATGTATGCAGGAATTTATGTCAGGGAGTTTGTGCTGTTTGCGGGCGAGACGCTGCAGTATTTCATTACGGAGGATGCGGAGCGCGAGAGCGCAAAGAAGAGCGGCAGCGTCTGTATCGCGGAGGATGAGGCGGCAAAGGACTGGGGACGCTATACGCAGCTGAATCTGATGCAGAATGCATGGAAGGCGCTGGGAGAATCCGCGGATCAGCCGGATGACTCAGCCGGCGTCAGGGCAAAGACGCAGTGCGGCTATCAGATGAAGAATTATTACGGCCTGCTCCGGCTGACGGAAGAAGCATTCCGGCTGTTATAGACGCAGGAAAATCAGGGGAACAAAGAATGGAGAACCGTTTGTATTTTGGCATTGATCTGGATGATGAGAATGCCGTGATCAGCTATTACGAGACGAATAAAAAAGAACCTGTGACTGCAGGCGCGTCGGGAGGCAAAGCCTTCGAGATCCCGGTTCTTCTCGCGCGGGATGAAAAGACCGGGCAGTGGGTGATCGGGGAGGAGGCGGCGGAGGCGGAAACGTCCGGAAGAATGACGGCGGACCGCCTGCTCTCGCGCGCGGAAAACGAGGAGATGATTCCGTTCGGCGAGGGAAAGCATTCCGCAAAGGAACTGCTTGCCGTCTTTCTGCGCAAATTATTTGTCCTTGCAGAGGGGCCGGGAGGATCGCGGCCGCCGGACCGGCTTGTGATCTGTCTCGAACGGCTTTCGCGGGAGCGGATGGAGCTGTTTCGGGAGATCATGCGGCGTCTGGAGCTTTCGGATCACGTGCTGACGCTTCTGGACCGGAAAGAATGCGCGTACTATTTTGTGTATCATCAGGCCGGAGAACTGAATCTGCACGATGTGTTTGTGTTTGACTGCAGACAGGAGCAGCTGACCAGCCGCTGTCTCATGAAAAGTCCCCGCACGACGCCGCAGCTGATCACCATCGAGGAGCGCACCTGGCCGTTCGGGCAGGGAAACCAGGATGCCGCGTTTCTGCGCATTCTGGAGGAGCAGTTTCAGGGGAGAATCATATCCGGCGTCTACCTGACCGGGGACGGGTTCGACGGGGGCTGGATGAAACGGTCGACCGCGCTGATGTGCAAGGGGCGCAGGGCCTTTTCGGGAAAGAATCTGTATTCCAGAGGGGCATGTTACGCGGCTTATGTGCTTGATGGAAACGAGGCGTGGCCGTACGTTTACCTGGGCGACAGTGAGATGAAGATCAATGTGAGCATCCGGGTGAAAAACCGGGGGAGGGACGAATTCTACACGCTGATCAGCGCCGGTGACAACTGGTACAAAACGCAGGGGGAGTGCGAGGTGATCTTAGACGGTCCGCCTGAGGTCAGCTTCTGGCTGCAGCCGCCGAAGAGCAGGGAGGCGAGGGTGGAAAAGCTGGGACTGGGCGGTCTGGCCGAGCGCCCGAACCGGACGACCAGGCTTCGGATCGTGGCAAAGCCGGTATCGGATACGAAAGTGCAGATACGGATTCTGGATCTCGGTTTCGGGGAGATCTTTAAGAGCCAGGACATGTCATGGGAGCATGTGCTCTCGTACGGGAAGGAAATACGGATGTAGTATACTCCGGCATGGAGGTAAGGATGAAAGAAAAAAAGAGCGAATTGATCCTGTGCAATCAGATGCTCGCAGCGCTCCCCTATTATATGGAGGAGGCGGCGCTGAATATTTATTCCCTGGAGGAGCTAAGCTATTATATCGGCGAGCATCTGTATCTGCTGGAAGAGGAGTTTATGAATCCGGAGCTTTGTACCTGGATCGATAAGGAGCTGGGGTTAAAGGAGCTCGCAGCGGAGCTGAGACAGGTTTTGGAGCGGCGGGGAACACTGGCGGAATTTGTCGCGCCCCTTCTGCGGGAGTCCGGTTATTTTCCTCCTGCGGAGAGCCGTCAGATGGTGGCAGCGCTCGCGCAGCAGGAGAACCGCTCCGCCTATGAGCGCGGCAAGCTAAAGGCCGACCGGTATGTGGCGGCGCACCGGTATGTCAGTGCGATCTACGAATATCACAGGCTGCTCGAGCAGAGGGATCCGGATGAGGAGCTGGTGGGAAATGTCTGGCACAATCTGGGAAAGGCGTACGCGGGGCTGTTTTTGTTTCGGGACGCCGCATTCTGCTTAAAGAGCGCATATGAGCTGAATCAGAACCCGGAATCGTTAAAGGAGTGTCTGTACGCATGCCGCTGTATGCAGGATGAGGAGCAGTTTTGCCGGCTGGCCACCGCGAGCGGATTTTTGGAGAGCGAGATACAGGAATTAAACCAGAAGATGGAAGCGTGGAGCCAGTCGGAGGAGATCGGGCGTTTCGGGGAGCAGCTGGACGCATGGCTGGAGCAGAAGGATTATGAGGCGGTTGGCCGCCAGCTGGAGAGCTGGAGAGCCGAATATCGGAAAAATGTGAGGTTATAAGGAAGTAGGATATGTTTTTTTTTAATCGGAAAAAAAGAGAGAAGAATTTTGAAAAAAAGTTTCGCGAGCTGAACGCAACCGTTCTCTCGGAGAAGGACTATAAGAACTCTAAAAAAATAGAGCAGTACGTCGTGGAGCGCCTGGAGCAGCTGATCGGCGTGACGAAGGAATTCGAGGAGCAGAAGTCGGAGTACCGCATGCTCACCTCGTATCTGAATGATATCCAGATGCTGGAGGAAATGCCGCCGGAGGAGAGAAAAAAGATCTCGGACATCGCGATGAATGTCGTTCAGTTAAACACGGCGCGGACTGAATTTTTAAATTCCGCGAAAAAGCTTTCGGATGCCCAGTTTGTGCTGCTCGAACAGGCGGAGGATGAGCTGCCGGACGCGATCCGGAGGCTGACGGAGAACGAGGCGTACCGAGATGTGTTAAAGAAAGATTTAAAATATCTGGACCGGGAGAAGTCGGAGTGGATTTTGCGCAGGGAGTATCTGAGCGGTCAGCAGAAGCGGCTGAAGTATCTTTTGTATATCCTGGTCGGCTGTGCGGCTACCGCGGCGGTGGTGCTGTGGATGCTGCAGCTGATTCTGGAGACGGATTTTCACTATGCCTGGATGGGCCTGATGTTTGTAACGGCGCTTCTGGTATCCGGGGTTTTTCTGCGGATCCAGAATGACGCCTCGGAGCTTTCCGCCGCGGAGCGCAATCAAAACCGGGCGATTCTTTTGGAAAATAAGGTGAAGATCAAGTATGTCGGCATTGAGAGCGCAGTTGACTATGCATGTGAAAAATACCATGTGCAGAATGCGGCGGAGCTGAATAAGCAGTGGGCGTATTATCTCGAAGCCGTGAAGGAGCGGGAAAAATACCAGAGGACAAACGAGGATCTCGATTATTTTAACGGCAGGCTTGTGCGCATCCTTGCAGGATATCAGCTTTATGACGCGAAGGTGTGGGTCGGACAGGCGGTGGCGCTGGTGGATCCGAAGGAAATGGTGGAGGTGAAGCATGACCTGATCAACCGCAGGCAGAAAGTGCGCGAGCAGATCACAAATAACCTGAAGCTGTTAAAGCAGCAGAGGGTCGAGGCGGAACAGCTGCTGGACAAGGTAAAAGGTGTGCGGCCGCAGGTGGAGCAGATTCTCTTTACGATCGATAAACTGTGCGAGAAATGATTTTCTCGTAAATTGTATGCACGACTCCGGAATTTAGAACATAAACTATAGTGTATCAGATTTCAGAGAGGAAAGTGCATGAGAAATTATGAGATGCGGGGCGCGGCGGACTGCGGCTGCGGCGGCCCGAGGGAACCTTCCTATAATAAAAATGAGTATATGCCCGCCATGGCCTATGTGCCGTGGCAGTTTTTTGAGACGGCGTATGAGACGGAGAGGGCATTGGAGGTCGGGACGATCTTTCCGGAGCTCGATAAGCCGTTTCTGGCAGGGGGGAGGTGCTGCAGATGATGATGAATCAGATGAATCAGCAGCAACTGCTCCACTGGATCGATATGGTCAGCTTTGCCGTGGTGGATATGACGGAGTATCTGGACACTCATCCGCATGACGAGAAAGCGCTGGAGTATTTTAATCACTATGAGGATCTGCGCCGGTCGGCGCTGCGCGCCTATGGGGAAAAATACGGCCCCCTTACGATTGATACGGCATACCCGGAGAAGCACTGGACCTGGTCGATGCAGCCGCTGCCGTGGGAAGGGGGGAACTGTTAATGTGGAATTATGAGAGACGACTGCAATACCCGATCAACATCACAAGGCCGAACGCGAAGATCGCGCAGGTCATCATGAGCCAGTACGGCGGCCCGGACGGCGAGATCAGCGCGTCCATGCGCTATCTGTCGCAGCGCTACAGCATGCCCTACCGCAAGGTGGCGGGGCTTTTGACGGATATCGGCACAGAAGAACTTGCGCACATGGAAATGATTGCAACGATCGTGCGCCAGCTGACAAAAGGATTAAGCGCAGAGGAGCTTGAGGCCGCGGGCTTTGCTCCCTACTACATCGATCACACGGCAGGCATCTGGCCGCAGGCCGCAGGGGGGATCCCGTTTAACGCCTGTGAGTTCCAGGTCAAGGGTGACGCCATTACGGATCTGGTGGAGGATATGGCAGCAGAGCAGAAGGCGAGAACCACTTACGACAACATTCTCCGGCTGGTCAAAGACCCGGAGGTATGCGATCCGATCCGTTTCCTGCGCATGCGGGAGATTGTGCATTTCCAGCGGTTTGGTGAAGGTCTGCGGCTCGTGCAGGAAGAGCTTGACAGCAGGAATTTCTACGCATGTAATCCGGAATTTGACCCGGGGTGCGGCAAATAAAAAAGATTTTGTCAGAAGGGGAAGCGCTGCAAGGCAGCGCTCCTTTTTTGTTTGTCCGTCAAAAGCGGTTTCGCCCAGGGGGATGTCCGTGGAAGGCAGGATCGCTGTGCCAGAGATTCGGACACCCCTGACATGCATGACGGCGGAGGCTGAAACATATGCATGTGATAACAGACAACGGACAGCACGCTTCGCGAACTGTCCTTATGTTCAAAAAAGGAGAGTGTGAATGTATGGCAACTGGTTATCTGAGAATGCAGGCGAGGACGGCGCATGAGGCGCTCCCGCTTGGCGGTGTCGTGGTTACGGTCTGGGATGATGAGGGAAGAAGCGTTTACGAGCTGATGACGGATGAAAACGGGGAGACGGAGACAGTGCCTTTAAAAACACTGGATAAAATCTATTCGAGAGATGCGTATTTTACCGGGCCGCCTTTTATCAGCTATCAGGTGACTGCCTGGTCGGAGGACTTTTACGGGGTTTCGGTGACGGAAATACCGATTTACGACGGGGAGACGGCGGTTCTCCCGCTGGTGCTCACACCGCGCACCGCGGCGGGACGCAGCCCGTATCCGTCCGTGATAACGGTCGGCATGCCGGCTGCGTCGCTTCCGGGGGAGGACAGACAGCGCGGCAGCATGGAGGCGCCCTACGTGCTCAGACAGGTGGCAATCCCGAATCCGATCACGGTGCATCTGGGGTCGCCGGCCTCCTCCGCCGCCAACGTGCAGGTATCGTTTCCGGATTATGTCAAAAACGTGGCGAGCAGCGAAATCTATCCCACATGGCCCGAGGCGGCGCTGCGGGCGAATATTCATGCGATTGTCACGTTTGCCTTAAACAGAGTCTACACCGAGTGGTACAAAAGCAGGGGATATGAATTTGACATCACAAACAGCACGGCATACGATCAGTATTTTATCTATGGAAGACCGGTGTACGAGTCGATTTCGCGGATCGTGGATGAGATCTTTAACGTATACGCCCGCAGGCCGGGGCAGAATGCGCCGTATTTTACGTCGTTCTGCAACGGCACCACGGCGGTCTGCCGCGGGCTTTCCCAGTGGGGAACCGTCACGCTGGCGGAGCAGGGACGCACGCCGTTAGAGATTCTGCGCTATTATTACCCGAAGGATCTGGAGCTCGTGGAGACAAATGTCATTACGGGAATGACCTCCTCCTATCCGGGAACGCCGCTGAGGCAGGGAAGCAGAGGGCTGAATGTGGAGCTGATACAGGGGTATCTAAACCGGATCCGGAAAAATTATCCGGCGATTCCGGCCATCAGCGGTGAAAAGGGAGTCTTTGGCAGCGCGACAAAGGCGGCGGTCACAAAATTTCAGAATGTGTTCGGGCTTGCTGCCGACGGGGTGGTCGGCAGGGCGACCTGGTATAAGATTTCCGCTTTGTATGCGGCGGTCACAAAGCTTGCGGAACTCGACAGCGAGGGAAACAAATTAGGGATCGGGACGGTTCCGCCGGACGTACTGCTGCGGCAGGGGGCGAGAGGGCAGGACGTACTCACACTGCAGTATCTTCTGGACGTGATCGGGGAGTTTTATCCGGGAATCCCGGATCTGGCGCAGGACGGTATTTTCGGGAGCGGGACGCGCCGGTCAGTCATCGCGTTTCAGAGGCTGATGAACCTGACGCCGGACGGCATCGTGGGGCCGCTCACATGGAAAGCGCTCTATGAGACCTGGCAGGGGATCGGGGAAACGATGCCTCCCGCGCAAAATACGTTTCGCTACACGGTACAGGCCGGGGATACGCTCTGGAAGCTGTCGCAGCGCTTCGGCACGACCGTGGATGCGATCATGCAGGTAAACGGGCTGACCAGCGATCTTCTTCAGATCGGCCAGGTGCTGCTGATCCCGGAGGGATGAGGGAGAACGGGAGGAGCGGGATTACAGAAGGAGAAGACGCCAGGGAACTATTTTGCTGACAAAACGGATAGTCAGCGCTGAACGTGTGTGATAAGATATCATCTGTCAGGGAGACAGCCTGCCGCACCGGCAGGAGCGGACAGCTCCCGGCAGACAAATATGAAAGGTGTGGATGATATGTATATTTTACTGGTGAATGTGGCGGCGCTGGCTGTCGGGACAGCGATCGGATGTCTGTTGAAAAAGTATATCCCAGAGAAGCTCCAGGAGAATTCCATGATGTATTTTTCGATTATCACGCTGGTCTTAGGGATCCGGCTGTTAAATCGCACCGTGAATTTTTCGGCGGTGGTCATCGCGATTCTCGCCGGCGGGGTGATCGGCTATTTCCTGGGACTCGACAGACGGGTAGCAGGACTTCCGGAGCGGTTTGCATCCAAAGGCAGCGGGTTTGACGCCGGCATGTTTCTGACCGGATTTACCCTGTACTGCTTTAGCACCTCCGGGATTCTCGGGGCCATGGACCTCGGATTTTCCGGGGATATCACGCTTCTTGTGACAAAGGCCGTGATGGATCTTCTGGCCGCCGTCTTTTTTGCGGCGGCCGGGGCCGGCTGGCAGCAGATGCTGATCACGATTCCCTTAGGTGTGATTTTATTCGGTCTTTACTTTTTGTCGACGCTTCTGATGCCGCATGTGACGCAGGAGATGATTGGGGATTTCTCCGGCTGCGGGGGAATGATTCTGGTCGCAAACGCGCTTCGCATGACAAAGCTTAAGAATCCGCCGGTGATTGATCTGATCCCGGCCATGATCCTGATCTTTCCGATCACGTGGCTCTGGATGTGCATCTTTTAAAAGGGGCTGCGGCATGACGCCGCAGTCCTTATATTTTCATTGACAGACCGACGGCCAGGTATTAGTATGTTCATGGACAGAAATTTTAAGAATGCATACAAAGAAAGCCGGGGATAGATATGACATTAGAGGACCTGCCGGTAGGGCATGCGGCAATTATTACAGAAGTAGGCGGGGAAGGGGCACTGCGGTGCCGTTTTCTCGACATGGGACTGATCCCGAAGACCAGGGTGGAGGTGCGGAAAGTGGCTCCCATGGGAGATCCGATCGAGATAAGGCTCCGCGGGTATGAGCTCACGATCCGCAGGGACGATGCAAAACAGATCGCGGTGATCCCGGAGGTGGAGGCATGATTTTCGCATTGGCAGGCAATCAGAACTGCGGAAAAACGACACTGTTTAATCAGCTGACCGGGGCGAACCAGCACGTCGGAAATTTTCCGGGCGTGACGGTCGACCAGAAGATCGGTCAGATCCGGTCCACGAAAAACTGTTCGGTGGTCGATCTGCCGGGAATCTATTCGATCCGCCCTTACACGAACGAGGAGATCGTGACAAGGGACTTTATTTTAAATGAAAAGCCGGACGGCATCATCAATATCGTGGATGCGACGAATATCGAGCGCAATCTCTATCTGACGCTTCAGCTTCTGGAGATGCATATTCCGATGGTGCTCGCTTTAAATATGATGGACGAGGTGCGCGGCAACGGGGGATCGATCGACTATAAGCAGATGTCGGAAGAGCTCGGAATACCGGTGATCCCGATCAGCGCGGCAAAAGACGAGGGAATCGAGGATCTGATCCGGGCGATCACGGTCACGGCGTCCAAAAAGATTCTGCCAAAGGTGATGGACTTCTGCGAGCAGGGGCCGGTGCACCGCTGTATTCACGCGGTTTCCCATCAGGTGGAGGATCATGCGGCTGGGATCGGGATGTCCCCGCGGTTTGCGGCGACGAAGATCGTCGAGAACGACACGGATATCATCGGCCAGCTCGCGCTTTCCCAGAACGAGCTTGAGATGATGGAGCACAGCATCGAGGAGATGGAGAAGGACTGCGGCCTGGACCGGAATGCGGCGCTTGCGGATATGCGCTATACCTTTATCGAGAAGGTCTGCGCAAAGACGGTGAAAAAATGCCAGGAGAGCAGAGAGCATATCCGCAGTGTGAAGATCGACAATATTCTGACGCACCGGTATCTGGCGGTTCCGATGTTTCTGCTTATCATGATCACGGTTTTCTGGCTGACGTTCGGCGTGATCGGGACAGGATTAAGCGATCTTCTCGCACGTGGGATCGACGCGTTCACGGCGGTCTGCGACCGGGGACTTACGGCTTACGGGATCAATCCGGTGGTGCACAGCTTAATCATCGACGGCGTGTTTGCCGGTGTGGGAAGTGTCTTAAGCTTTTTACCTATTATTGTAGTCTTGTTTTTCTTTTTATCCATTTTAGAAGATTCCGGGTATATGGCGCGCGTCGCGTTTGTCATGGATAAGCCGCTGCGCAGAATCGGTCTTTCGGGCAGAAGCTTTGTCCCGATGCTGGTCGGTTTCGGCTGTACGGTGCCGGCGGTCATGGCCACGCGCACGCTCTCCGGCGAGCGCGACAGGAAGATGACGATCCTGCTGACGCCCTACATGAGCTGCTCAGCCAAAATCCCGATCTATGCGGTGTTTGCCGCGGCCTTTTTCCCGGGAAAATCGGCGCTTGTGATGATCGTTCTGTACGTGTCGGGGATTCTTGTGGGACTTGTCACGGCACTGATTTTAAACCGTACGGCTTTTCGGGGAAATCCGATTCCGTTTGTGATGGAGCTTCCGAATTACCGTTTCCCGTCCGCAAAGAGTGTCGGGCAGCTGATCTGGGAGAAGGCGAAGGATTTTATCGAGCGGGCATTTACCGTGATTTTTGTCGCGACGATCATCATCTGGTTTCTGCAGACGTTCGATGTCCGGTTCAATGTGGTGGCTGAGAGTGAGAAAAGTCTGCTTGCCTTAATCGGACAGTGGATTGCGCCGCTGTTTGAGCCGCTCGGCTTTTCGGACTGGCGTGTGCCCGCGGCGCTGATCACGGGCTTTACGGCGAAGGAGGCGGTGGTGAGCACTTTAAGCGTTTTAACGGGCACGGCGACGGCGCAGCTCGGGACGGTGCTTGGGGACATGTTTTCCGTGCGCTCGGCGGCGAGCTTTCTGGTCTTTACCCTGCTCTATACGCCGTGTGTGGCTGCGATCGCAGCGGTGAAGCGGGAGCTTGGCAGCGGGTTAAAGGCATTCGGCGTGGTGGTCTTACAGTGTGCGGTGGCGTGGCTTGCGGCATTTCTGGTCTATCAGGCGGGAGGACTGTTTGTCTGAATGGGAATATGGGATTATCTGCTGTGCGGCCTTCTTCTTCTGTGGTTCGCGGCAGTGATAAGACATCTGAGGAAGAAGAAAAAAGCGGGAATGGCGGGCTGCGGCAGCTGCAGCGGCTGCGGCGGCTGTGCGGGCTGTGGCAAAAGCGTGGGGAAAACATCCTGCGGGTGCGGCAGCCCGCGGGACGAATGATTGATTTGATGTTTGTCATTGTAATTTCCTGTCAGAACCGATATAATGATACTGGATGCAGATGTATTCTGACCCCGTGATGCCTTCGGATTTCTGCGTGTTTCACACTCCCGAAATCCGAAAAACATTCGAAATCCGCTCATTTTCCTGTGGAAAACAGCTGCTTTCTCATGTTTGGCGGGTCACAAAGTCATGCTTTTTCACACAGGCGTGAAACACATGACCTTCTGACCCTGGCATCATGTTATTAAGAAAAGTGAAAATTCCGGGAGGGGAAGAGACATGAGGAGAAGACTTCTTGCGGGAATGCTCTGTGCCGCATGTGTTTTTGTGCCGGTCGGCTGCGGCAGGGATGCCGGGAGCGAGACAGAGTCCCCGGCAGACGGGACACAGAGCGCGGATGCAGGCGGACAGACACAGGCGGACGGCGTTGTGGAGCTGGTCGTGTGGGCGGAAGAAGTAAACTATGAGCTGCTTGGAGAGATGATTGAGAGTTTTACGGCCGAATATGCCGGACAGGCGGAGTTTGACATTCAGCTGGTGCAGGCATCGGAGGCGGAGGCAAAGAGCCTTCTGCTCGCGGATGTGCACGGCGGGGCGGATGTCTTTGCGTTTGCGGATGACCAGCTGATCCAGCTTGTGGCAGCGGGAGCGATTGATCCGGTCAGGAATGCGGACAGCGTAAGTGCGGCGAATCTGCCGGAGACGGTGGAGGCGGCATCTTACCACGGGACATTGTACGCCTATCCCATGACGGCGGACAACGGATATTTTATGTATTATAATAAGGCATATTTTACGGAAGCGGATGTTGCAACGTTAGACGGCATGCTTGCGGTTGCGGATGCGGCGGAGAAGAGTCTCTCCATGGAGTGGGATTCCGGCTGGTATCTGTATGCGTTTTTCGGAAATACGGGGCTTGTGTGCGGTATCAATGACGATAATGTGACGAACTACTGCGACTGGAACAGTACGACGGGATCGATCCGTGGGGTGGATATCGCGGAGGCGATGCTTGCGATTTCGGCGCATCCGGGCTTCTCAAACCGGACGGATACCGAATTTCTGGAGGGCGTGCAGGACGGCAGCGTGATCGCCGGAGTCAGCGGCGTGTGGAACAGCGTCGAGGTGAAGGAGGCGTGGGGAGATTCCTACGGCGCGGTGAAGCTTCCGACATTTACTGTGGCAGGAAAGCAGGTTCAGATGTCGTCCTTTAACGGTTACAAGATGATTGGGGTGAACGCGTATTCGGAGCAGACGGAGTGGGCGCACCGGTTTGCGGAATGGATCACGAATGAGGAGAATCAGAGACTGCGCTTTCTGGAGCGCAGACAGGGACCGTCCAATCAGAATGCCGCGGCTTCGGAGGAAGTGACTGCCGATCCGGCGCTTCAGGCGATGATCGTGCAGGGACAATACGGGGATCTGCAACGCGTGGGGCCGAAATACTGGGATGCGACGAAGGAATTCGGTCTGACAATGGCGGCGGGGAATCCGGAAGGAAGAGATCTTCAGGAGCTGATGGATCTGCTGGTGGAGGGTATCACCGGTTCAGCGGCTGACTGATGGCGGAAGACGAAAGGGAGAGGAACGCGGATTATGGAGAGACAGGGGCGCTTCAGCACAAAAATGATTATTCTGCTGCCGGTGTTTATCCTGGGGATTGTATCAATCATTTCCAATCTGATCGCAGTGTCAAATGTGCGCAGGGTCAATGCAAATGCGACGAGGATTACGGACGGGGATCTGGCCTGCATCTATATGCTCGGAGAGATCAAGCGTGAGACACAGGCAGTCCACAGACTCGGACTGTCGCATATTGTGGCGACGGATCTCGATACGATGACAGAGCTGGTGGAGCAGATTCGTGCGAAGGAGGAGACGCTCGACGGATATCTGGCGGATTTTCGTGTTTATGCGGACACGGACGAGGATCAGGCATATTACGAGATGCTTGTCTCTGGATATGAGGGGATCAAATACGAGATTGCCAATCTGATGGCGTACAGTGCGGAGGGCAATAATGAAGCGGCATACGAGCTGGCGAACACCGTGCTCGAGGAACATTCTGCAAAGATGCGCGAAGGGATTGACGGGCTGACGGACGGCGTGAACGCCTCTGTCATAAGAGAGCGTTCCGAGCTGGCAAAGGTATACGGCAGTGCGGTTTCCGCAAGCGTAATCACGATTGCAGTGAGTCTGATCGCGCTTGCGGCGGCTGTGATCAGTGTGCTGAAAATGGTGATCGGTCCGCTGTCAAAGACGGAGCGGGAGATCACCGGCATCATATCCGACATCGACCGGCGCGAGGGTGATCTGACGAGGCGGGTTACGATCCTGCCGAACCGGGAGGTTGCGGCGGTCGGCAGCGGGATCAATGTCTTTATGGGCAAGCTTCAGGACATTTTTAAGATGATTACGAGCAATTCCCAGAAGATGGAGGAAGTGGTCAACGAGGTCAGGGACAGCGTGATGACGTCAAATGACAGCGTTTCCGCGCTTTCGTCCATGGCGGAGGAATTAAATGCCGCGATGCAGGAGATGTCAGTCAATGCCGCCATGATCAACGGCAGCGCGCAGTCTGTCCGCGAGGAAGTGGGACGGATGGCCGGGCGGACGGCGGAGATCAACGGTTACACCAGGGAGATGAAGCAGCATGCGGACGCCATGGAATCTATGGCGCGGGCGAATATGGAATCGACCGGAATCCGTGTGAAGGAGATTCTTGCGGTCTTAAATCAGGCGATCGAAGACAGCGGAAGTGTGGATCAGGTGAACAGCCTCTCGGATGACATTACCAGTCTTGCGAATCAGACAAATCTGCTCGCGCTCAACGCGTCGATTGAGGCGGCACGTGCGGGAGATTCCGGGCGCGGTTTTATGGTGGTGGCGACCGAGATCAGCCAGCTGGCGATCGAGAGCAGAGAGACGGCGAACCATATCCGAAAGATCAACGGAATCGTGACGGATGCCGTGCACAACCTTGCGGAGCATGCGAACGGGCTGGTCTCGTATATGGAGGATGTGATCGTGCCGGATTTCGAATCCTTCGTGGAGTCCGGCGGTGAGTATAAAAAGCGCGCGGATTATATCGAAGTGGCGATGAACGAGTTCTCGGAAAAGACGGATACTCTGCGGATAACCACGGAGGAGATCGCGGGTGCGATCAATGCGATTGCGAATGCGATCGAGGAGAGCGCCGGCAGTGTGACCAATGCGGTCAGCAGCACACAGACGCTGGTGGGCGATATGGAGAATATTACGCGTCATATGGACAGCAACCAGGCGATTGCAGCGAGCCTGCGGCGTGAGACGGAGATTTTCCGACGGCTGTAAAGGACCGCCAGAATCGCCAAGGGCGGAAGAATCGCCCGGGCGCAGGGCCGCCGGCATCGTCCGGTGAGTAAAAACGCCGGGCAAAACGCCGGGCCGGCAGTGATGAATGTGGCGCAGGCCCGCCAGAATCGCCAAGGGCGGAAGAATCGCCCGGGCGCAGGCCCGCCGGCATCGTCCGGTGAGTAAGACCGCCGGGTGAAACGCCGGGCCTGCGGAATGCACCGCCCGGGACTGTGACGAATGAGTGAGGACAGAAAAAGAGAAGTGAGGAGAAGAAGATGAGTGAAACGATCAGGACAAGATATGCGCCGAGTCCGACCGGCCGGATGCATGTGGGAAATCTGCGTTCTGCGCTGTATGAATTTCTGATAGCGAAGCATGAGGGCGGCGCGTTTCTGCTCCGCATTGAGGACACGGATCAGGAGCGTTATGTGGAGGGCGCGGTGGATATCATTTACCGCACCTTAGAGACAGCGGGGCTTTTGCATGACGAGGGACCGGACAAAGACGGAGGCTTCGGCCCGTACGTGCAGAGCGAGCGCATGAAGACCGGTATTTATATGGAATATGCGAAGAAGCTGGTGGAAAAGGGCGAGGCATATTACTGCTTCTGCGATAAGGAGCGGCTTGAGAGCCTTCGGACGGAAGTGGTCGAGGGCAAAGAGATCATGCTCTACGACAAGCACTGCCTTGGTCTGAGCAGAGCCGAGGTGGAGGAGAAGCTTGCCGCCGGCGTTCCGTTTGTGATCCGTCAGAATATTCCGAATGAAGGTACGACGACCTTTCACGACGAGCTTTACGGGGATATCACAGTGGAAAACGCGGAGCTCGACGACATGATCCTGATCAAGTCCGACGGATATCCGACCTACAACTTTGCCAATGTCGTCGACGATCACACGATGAATATTACACATGTAGTCAGAGGGAACGAGTATCTCTCCTCCGCGCCGAAATACCAAAGGCTTTACGATGCATTCGGCTGGGAATCGCCGGTGTATATCCACCTGCCGCTGATCACGGATGAAACCCACAAGAAGCTCTCGAAGCGGAGCGGGCATTCCTCCTTCGAGGATCTGCTCGAGCAGGGCTTTCTGCCGGAGGCGGTCGTCAACTATATCGCGCTGCTCGGCTGGAGTCCGGAGGAGAACCGTGAGATCTTTACGCTGGACGAGCTGATCGAACAGTTCGATTACCGCAGGATCAGCAAATCTCCCGCGGTATTTGACTACACGAAGTTAAAGTGGATGAACGGCGAGTACTTAAAGGCCATGGATCCCGAGCGCTTTTTCGAGCTGGCGGAGCCGTATCTTCGTGCGGTGATTCACCGGGATCTGGATCTGAAAAAAATCGCAGCCATGGTGCAGACGCGCATTGAGATCTTTCCGGACATCGCGGAGCACATCGATTTCTTTGAGGCGCTGCCGGAATATGATGCGGCGATGTACACGCACAAAAAGATGAAGACGACGGCGGAGACATCGCTTGCGGTACTCTGCGACGTACTCCCGCTTCTCGAGGCGCAGGAGGACTACAGCAACGATGCGCTCTACGCGCTGCTCGGCGGATATGTTGCAGAAAAGGGCGTGAAAAACGGTTATGTGATGTGGCCGCTGCGCACGGCGGTTTCCGGAAAGCAGATGACGCCGGGCGGTGCGACCGAGCTGATGGAGCTGCTCGGAAAAGACGAGTCCATCGCCCGGATCAAAGCGGGGATTGCGAAGCTTGGCGGGAATGTATGACCGTTTCGCATCTGTAAAAGAGTCTGTAAGTATGGTTTAGTGAGGTAACCTATGAGCTTTAACCCATCTCAGCGTGAGGCCATCCTGCATCAGGATGGTCCCATGCTTGTCCTTGCGGGTCCCGGTTCCGGGAAGACCCGCGTGATCACGGAGCGGACGAAGCACTTAATCCGCGACTGTCAGATCAATCCCTCCCATATTCTGGTCATCACATTTACAAAAGCCGCAGCCGTCGAGATGAAGCAGCGCTTCCTGGGGCTGATGGGAAACGAGGCGCCGCCTGTGACCTTCGGAACCTTTCACGCGGTCTTTTTTTCCATTTTAAAGCATGCGTATCATTACAGCGCGGAAAATATCGTCCGCGAGGATCAGCGTCTTTCCTGCATGCGCGCGATCATCGGAAAGCTTAGTCTCGAGTATGAGGATGAATCGGAATTTATCGGCTCCGTGCTCGGGGAGATCGGGCTGGTAAAAAATTCCGGGATCGATCTGGCAAACTATTATTCGATCAACTGTGCGGAAGAAGTGTTCCGCCGGATCTACAGCGAGTATCACGAGTACCTCTACAAACATCGTCTGATTGATTTTGAGGACATGCTCGTCTACACCTGGGAGCTGCTCTCGGAGAGGAAGGATATTCTGTCGGCCTGGCAGAATAAATACCGCTACATCCTGATCGACGAATTTCAGGATATCAATAAACTGCAGTTTGACATCATAAAGCTTCTGGCAGGGGAGCGGCGGAACCTGTTTGTGGTCGGGGACGACGATCAGTCCATCTACCGGTTTCGCGGCGCGAAGCCGGAGCTGATGCTGCATTTTACCGATGATTACCCGGAGGCGCGGACGGTACTGCTCGACATCAATTATCGTTCACAGGCGAATATTGTGAGCCGGTCGCTCAATCTGATCGGACACAACAAAGAGCGTTTTCAGAAAAACATTCAGGCGGCCAAAGAGAAGGCGACGGAGGTAGAGTATGCCGTGTTTGAGGATCAGCGCAGGGAAAATTTAAGAATCATCCGCGACATTGCAGAGCACCGGGAGCGCGGTGGCAGCTACGAGGATTTTGCCGTGCTCTTCCGCACGCACACGCAGCCGCGGCTTCTGATGGAACAGCTCTTAGAATACAACATTCCGTTTCGGACAAAAGACCGGATTCCGAATCTCTATGAGCACTGGATCGCGAAAGATCTGCTCGCCTATCTGCGGATCGCGCAGGGAAGCCGGGAGCGGAGGGATTTTTTAAAGATCATGAACCGTCCGAAGCGCTACATCACCAGGGAGTCACTCGACGCGGAGACCGTGGCATTTGATGCGTGGGAATGGTATTTTGAGGAGCAGCCCTGGGTGGCGGAGCGCATTCGAAAGCTTGAGGCGGATCTGAAGCGTCTGCACCGCATGAATCCGTACGCTGCAATCAACTACATACGAAAAGGGATCGGCTACGACGAATTCTGTGCGGATTATGCGGATTACCGCAGGATCCGTGCGGATGACCTCTATGAGGTGCTCGACGAGCTGCAGGAGAGTGCGAAAGGTTTTGAGGATTTTGACGGCTGGTATGACCATATTGAGGCGTACACGAAAGAACTCGAAGCGCTCTCGAAAAAGCGCGGGCACGAGGGGGAGGAGTGCGTCTCCTTAGCGACGCTGCACAGTGCGAAAGGTCTTGAATACGAGAATGTCTATCTGATCGATGTCAACGAGGGACTGATGCCGTACAAAAAGGCCGTTCTGGATGCGGACATTGAGGAGGAACGACGGATGTTTTATGTCGGCATGACGCGGGCGAAAAAAAATCTGCATCTCTTCTCGGTCAGACAGTTCGGCCAGAAGGATGCAGAAATTTCGCGTTTTATCACGGAGTCGCAATGCAGCTGTCCGGAGCCTGCCGATCCGTCCGCAAAACGGACGGGCGCCGGCCGATAGACAGGCAGCACAACGAACAGGAAACAACGGGCAGTCTGATCTGCCTATTCCTCCATATCGTCGAATTCGGACTCGTCGAGCCATTCGTCGAAGCGGTCGGCGACGCGCTCGTATTCCTCATCGTCTAAAATATTCTCGAGGGACGGGTTTCCCTCACCGTCTTCAAAGTAACGGTAGATGTAGACCTCGCCCTCCTCATTGGGTTCGCCCGCCTCATTCTGCGGGAGAAGAACGATATAGTCCTGATCGTCTACCGAAAAAATGGTGAGAATCTCACATTCAGCCTGTGTTCCGTCATCCAGATCAAGGGTGACTAAGATATCGGTATCGTCGCCCGGATGATTATCTGCCATATGCCTTACCTCTTTTCTTCCCAAAATAATACCGGCGCTGTTCTGCGGCAGGAAAGACTGCCCGCGGCCGGTCACAGGACGCCTGCTCCCGCGTTCTGCTGCCAGTATTATGATAGCAGAAAGCAGCCGGAAGGACAAGGGAATTGCAGAAAAAATTACAAAAACCTATACAAAGACGGAATGGAACTGTATAATAGATGCGTAAACTGTATGTACATGGATTGATTGCGATTACAAAGGTGGATGACAGCATGAGGTATACGTTAAAGGAAGGCAATTACAGGCAGTACGGAATGCAGGTAAACGGGGAGGGAGTTATTTTTACATTTGAAGCGGAAAAGGAAGAAGAGTGCCGGATTCTGCTTTATGGGAAGGAGATGGAGGTCACACAGGCAATTCAGGTGCCGGCACGCTACTGCAGGGGAGCGGTGCGCTCCGTGCTGGTGCAGGGACTGCGCGCGGGACATCTTAAGTATAATTATGAGAAGGACGGTAAGGTTGTGACGGATCCGTACGCGACGCGGGTGATCGGAAGGGAGCGGTGGAATGACCCGAAACGGATGTCCGGTCTGGTGTGCGGCGGGTATGCGCAGCCGGAATTTGACTGGGGAGAGGACATGCCGCCCGAAGTGCCGCGCAGCCGGATGATGATATACAAGCTTCATGTGCGCGGCTTTACGATGGATGCCGGGCTTCGCGGAAGGGAGAGGGGAAGCTTTCAGGCAGTCGGGTCATACATTCCTTATTTTAAAAAGCTGGGCGTCACGACGATTGAATTTATGCCGGTGTACGAATTTGAGGAGCGGATGTTCCCGGAGACGCCGGCGCTGCCGGAGTATGTGCAGTGGGAGGTGAAGGAGGGAGACCGGATCCTGCCAGAGCAGGATGCCCCGGAGCCGAAGGTGAATTACTGGGGGTATGCGCCGGGCAATTATTTTGCGGTAAAATCTTCCTACGCGGCGGGAAAGGACGCCGCGCGGGAGTTTAAGACACTGATTAAGGAGCTGCATGCGGCGGGGATCGAGTGTGTGATGGAGCTGTATGTGGAAGGGCTGACAAATCAGTGCCGGATTTTGGATATCCTGCGCTACTGGATGAGCGAATATCATGTGGACGGGTTTCATCTGCTGGGGGAGGGACTGCCGGTTACGCTGTTCGCGCAGGATCCGTGGCTTCGGAGGACGAAGCTTTTTTATACCGGATTTGATTCCCGGATCTCTGAGGCAAAGAGCAGCTATCCGCATCTGTTTGTCTGCAGCGACGAGTATCTGTATCCGGTGCGCGGGGTGCTGAACCAGATCGGCGGTGATGTCGGCGCGTTTGCCTGCCAGCAGAGAAAGCAGCACAGGACGCTGGGATTCGTCAATTACATTGCGGATCAGAACGGATTTACGCTGGCGGATCTCTTTTCCTACGAGGAAAAGCACAACGAGGCAAACGGCGAGGAGAATCGTGACGGGACGATATGGAATATGAGCAGCAACTGCGGGGCGGAAGGGCGTTCCGGGAAAAAGAGCGTGCGTGAGGCGCGGGAGCGTCAGCTGCGCAATGCGATCGCGGTGCTGATGACGGGACAGGGGGTTCCGCTGCTGTTCGAGGGGGACGAGCAGGGCAATTCCCAGGACGGAAACAACAACGCTTACTGCCAGGACAATCCGACAGGCTGGGTGAACTGGAAGCGCAATCAGAAATACGCATGGCTCACGGAATTTACCGCACGCATGGCGGCATTCCGGCGGGAACACCCTGTGATTGCGTCGGAGATGCCGAGGGTGATGAGCGATTTTCTGCGGAAGGGATTTCCGGATCTGTCCTATCACGGCGAGAACGCTTGGACCGCGGCGCCATCCGGCGGAATGCAGCCCTTCGGCGTCATGTACTGCGGCAGCTACGAGGAGCTCCCGGACGGCGGCACGGATGATTTTGTCTATATCGGATACAATTTTCAGACGGCGTCGGGGAGACTGGCGCTTCCGAAGCTCCCGGAGAACGGGCAGTGGTGTCTTTGCATGGATACCGCACTGGGCAGAGAGCCGTTTCTTCCAGAGGAGGAAGCGGTGAGAGAGCCGCAGATACCGATCAGAGGGCGCTCGGTGGTGATTCTGGTCGGCAGGAAAAACGAAGAATCCCCCGCAGCCGCCGGGGCGGCAAAGAGACGGCGCCAGGGAAAGGAAAGGCTGAAAGCATGAAGATATGGAAGCATTTTTGCACCATCAGCCGTCACAAATATCTGGTGATGAAAGGGTGCTTTGCGGTGGGCCTTGTGCGGCAGGGACTGCTGCATGACCTGTCAAAATATATGCCGGCGGAATTTCTGCCCGGCTGTAAGTATTATCAGGGCACGATGAGCCCGAACAATGCCGAGCGGACGGACCGCGGATATTCCTCCGCCTGGCTGCACCACAAGGGGCGCAACCGGCATCATCTGGAGTACTGGCTGGACTACGGAGTGCCGGAGACGGATCCGCTTCAGAAAAAAGGAATCTGCGGAATGAAGATGCCGCTCCGCTATGTGGTGGAAATGTATGTGGATCGTGTCTGCGCATCGAAGAATTATCAGAAGGAGACATACACGGACCGGAGTGCGCTTGACTATTATATCAAAGGAAAGGAGGTCCACATTCTCCACGACGATACGAGGGCTCTGTTAGAGCTTCTTCTTGTGATGCTCGCAGAGCGGGGAGAGGGATACACCAACTGGTTTATCCGCAAGAAGCTGCTCACCGGTAAGATCCCTTACGAAAAAACGGCGCTTGAGCGGATGAAGCTCGTATTTCTTTCGGGAAAATAAAGGGGAAAAGCACGGGAAACCTGACCCGTTCATAGAATGTATCAAGAACGCTTTTCAGGTGTGCTTTGAAGACTTTTTTATCTCCATTTACCCCCGAACAGGAAAATGAATGCCTGAAGAGAATCAGGGACGGCGATCCCGAGGCGAGAAAAGAGCTCATTTTAAGAAATATGCGCCTGGTGGCACATGTGGCAAAGAAGTATCAGAATTCCGACGAGGATATGGAGGATCTGATTTCGATCGGCACGATCGGGCTGATCAAGGCGATATCGACCTACAGAGACGATTACGGCAGCCGTCTGGCAACGTATGCGGCCCGCTGCATCGACAACGAGCTGCTGATGCATTTCCGGGCAAGAAAGAAGACCTCGCGGGAGGTATCGCTCTATGAGCCGATCGGAACGGACAAAGAGGGAAATCAGATCAGCCTGCTTGATATCGTGGAGAGCGAGGAGCCGGACGTCGTGGAGCGGTTAGAGCTCGAGCGGTGTACCGGCAGAGTTCTGTCCCTGGTGCCGCGGGTGCTGAGCGGACGTGAGCTGTTTATCATTGTGAATCGCTATGGTCTGTTTGACAAGCGGCCGATGACCCAGCGGGAAATTGCGTCCGTTCTGAAAATCTCAAGGTCTTATGTTTCCAGAATCGAAAAACGTGCGCTGGGGAAACTGCGCAGAAGCTTTGCGGAGGAGGTGTCGTGAGAGGGCGCCTTCTTTTTTGCTTCTCTTTTTGCTTCTCTTTAAAAAATAGTATTCCCAAAGGAAAAAAGATGTGTTATAATTTTTCCTGCGATTGTCACACGGATATTCTGTCCGGTGCAGGCGTTTCTTTTTGATCAGATTACACTTCGACGTTCTATCTGGAGGTTCCGTTGTATTCCAAATTTGTCAGTCAGGAATAAAAAGGAGTGATACGTTGTATAGTATTGTATCGACAGCGATTGTTTCGGGTATCCGCAGCATTCCCGTTTTCATCGAGGCGGATGTGAGTGACGGGATGCCGGTGTTTGAGATGGTCGGATTTCTGGCCTCCGAGGTCAGGGAGGCGAAGGAGCGGGTGCGCACGGCGCTGCGCAACTGCGGGATTGTGCTTCCGCCAAAGAGGATCACCGTGAATTTTACCCCGGCGGATATTCGCAAATCCGGTTCTGCGTTTGATCTGCCGGTGGCTGCCGCCGTGCTCGCGGCACTCGGATATGTGCCGGCAGAGGGACTGGGGGAGATGTTTTTTACCGGCGAGGTGGGACTGGGCGGCGATGTAAAGATGGTGCCCGGCGTTCTGCCGATGGTGGCCGGTGCAAAAGAGCAGGGAAAACGCATCTGTGTCGTTCCTGCGGGAAATGAGGCGGAAGCGTCACTTGTAGAAGGGATCGGAGTCTGCGGGGTGACGAGCCTTGACGAGATGATTCATCTTCTCCGCGGCGATCCCCGGGGAACCAGAACAGAGCCATTTAATATAGAAGCAACGGCACCAAAGCTGCCGGATTTTGCGGAGATCAGCGGTCAGAAGCTGGTAAAGCGAGCCTGTGAGATCGCGGTATCGGGGATGCACAATCTGCTGATGATCGGTCCGCCTGGAGCGGGAAAGACGATGATGGCAAAACGGATCCCGTCGATCCTGCCGCCGCTGACCAAAGAAGAGCAGATGGAGCTGGCCGGGATCTGCAGCGTCAGCGGGCGTTTTATACAGGGCGGTGCAGCAAATGATCAGCGGACGGCATCGCTTTCCTCCGTGGTGCGTCCGTTCCGTGCGCCGCATCACACGATCACGCCGCAGGGGCTCGCCGGGGGCGGCGTGCGGCCGAAGCCGGGAGAGATCTCGCTGGCGCACAAAGGGGTTTTGTTTCTGGATGAGCTTCCGGAATTTCAGAAAAATACGCTTGAGATCCTGCGCCAGCCGATGGAGGAGAAATGCGTCCGGCTGGTCCGGTTTGCCGCAAGCTGTGAGTATCCGGCTGATTTTATGCTGGTGGCGGCGATGAACATCGCAACAACGAAATTGATACAATGCGGAATTGCGGAAATGCCTGAAAACAAGGCATTTCACGGGTTCTGCAGTTTTGTTTTTTCGCTTTTTGAGCCTTTTTTCTGTCGAGGGAGCAGCTCCGTTTTCTGATTTTGCACCACTTTTTAACGATAGCAGGAATCGTTAAAAGGTTTGAATGGGGTGGGGCAGAGCCTTGTATTGGGAGCGATAAAAAATATTTAACAGCGGCACAGGCGGCTATTCAGAAATAATGCCATAGGATTTTTGGTACTAA
>CAJUNX010000029.1:30232-52088 GCA_910587865.1 uncultured Roseburia sp. | reverse complement strand
TGAAGAACCATATGGCGAATATCAAAGGACTGGCAGGAGCCGGGGAGTATGGGGAAATAGAGGACTATGTACGGCGGATGGACGAAACCATGCAGGAACTGGAATATAAGTATGTGACGGGAAATGCGGTCACGGATGTCATCATCAATGACAAATGCCGCAGGGCGGAAAAGGCAGGAATCCGGTTTGATGCAGATTTCCAGTATGGAGGGGAAATCCCTGTGTTTGATATGGGAATCATCCTGAACAATCTTCTGGATAATGCTATTGAAGCCTGTGAAAAACTGGAAACAGGTAAAGGGTTTATACGCCTTTCGTTAAAGCGAAAAAAACAGTTTTTATTGCTGGAAGTCGAGAACAGCTTTGACGGGGCCGCACCTGTGCAGACGGACGAAGGTCTGGCTCTTCCGACAACAAAACAGAGTATCATGCCGGGGATTATCACGGAACATGGAATTGGGTTGGAGAACGTGCGTGATGTGGCAGAGAGGTATTTTGGCGGTGTAAACATAAAAGTGAAAGGGGATGTGTTCCATGTAACGGTAATGCTGCAGCAGGGGGAGGTGGGAGAAGGTAAGTAAATGACCGTGCATTCAATGAAACCCAAAAACAGATTAAAGTGGAGGATTAAAAATGGCTATCGGCGGAGTAGGACAGAATTTTTATAGGAACAATGTGGAAACAACAAAAAATGTGAACAATGCAGAAAAATTCGCATTGGAGAAAACAGGAAACACAAAGGAATTATCGGAAGCAGAAGAAATGGAGCTGTTCAAGAAGGATTTTTACGCAGAACTTGATAGGATTCCAAAGAATAGAACAATCACTAATTTGGCGGTCAATATATCGGAGGAGGCTTTTAAAAATATGAAAGCCGATCCGGAATATAGGGCAAAGATAATGTCGGCACTTCAACGTGATCTGACTTCATCTTTTGCCCCACTAAAAGCGTCATTACTTATAACGGTAGGCGCAACCGAGAAAGATTATAGGGGAGACTCATGGTCTGGCCCCAATAATGATTCAGAGTTTTTTGCGCGTTCACAGGATAGTTTTTATAAGAAAACAAGCGGGCAGAAAGACAGGAATAAGGAACTGCTGGAAGAATATCTGGAAAAACGGGCGCAGGCTAAGAGACAGCAACAGGAGCTGTTGGGTGAAAAGATTGCAAAGGCGGAGCAGGAGAGAAGCAGGCTGGCAAAGGCGTGGGCTGGTGAGAGGCAGATGGCGGCGGCTTCCAACGCTTATGAATCAAATGTAATGATGGGAACTGTGGCAGGCGGTGATTCGCTGCTCGGATGAATCCAGCGTGCAGGAGGAGATTATTTCGGCGGAACCGCATAAAGGGAGTGCGGATTGAGAAAAGTAATGCCCGGTGAATAAATATTGCAGTAATTTCAGCGAAGGGAGGTGCTGATCATGGCATTTGACAGAGGGAGTCAGGCGGTATGTCTGCACGGAGGTAATGAACCGCTCGGACTTATTATAAGGGAGCGGGTGTGGCTCTGACCGACAGATGGGCCGCTGTATCAAAGATGGAGGATATTTGAAAATGAGTGTGAATGGAATTGGAAGTAATTATCGTTATATGGAGGCTGTTGCAAATCATGTGCAGGACAAAGCATCTGCTAAAGATGCAGGCAGGAAAGTGACGCAGCAATCAGTTAATCTCTCTATTTCTGATGAGGGGCGAAATATACTGCGGGAAATGGCAAACAAATTTGAGCCTGATTCGGATTATGTCAATGCAAGGGAGCTGACAATACAAAATACAAATGAGGTTGCATGGGAACATTATACGGCAATGAGGGGAATCAGCAGCCAGACATTAAAAGATGGAAACTATAATGTGGAAGATGTAATGAAATCAATCATGGATACATATGAGACCCGCTATAATGAAATCGTGAATGAACATGAAAATGGAGGCCGTGAAGTTTCCTATGAACTTACGGGGAAAAGATCGCTGACACTTGACGAGGATTTGGCCGGCCTGGATGAGGCTTTTAAGATGCGCCTGGCAAATTTGGAAGGATATATTGCCTGTCAGCAGACAAACAGAGCCTTTGAAAATCCGGACAGCTTATGGTATTTCAATAGAAACAGCTCCCAAAATGAAGGTAAAACACAAGACAGGATTCAGCTTTTCGACACAGAATATAGGGATTCGGCATTATCAATAATGGAGCAGACAAGAGAAAAGTTTTTGGCGGCGTTCAAGAGTTTTGGTTACAAAAAAGGAGCAGCGACAGGCATATTGGCAGATGAGATGAAAGAGAATGTAAAGTTTGCGGCAAAAACAAATAACTTATTGTAGTGCAAAGGTTATTATGAAAATGATTAGGGGCATTTATTTAATGTCTGGCAGATGAAAGGCAGTTCCGCAAATTATTTTAGAGTTTGGAGGGAAAAGAAAGTATGCCAATTAGTATTTTAAATTATCCGGTGCATTTACAGGAAGGGCTTAAACTTAATAGAGAGTGCGTGAAGTCTCAGGGAAGCCAAAATGAAGACCGGAAAGTGTTTCACAGGGATTCCTTAGAAGTTTCCAAATTATCGAAAAACAGGGAAATCATAACGGATAAAATAAAGCATACGGTGATGCAGTCGGCCACATCATTCAGCGATACGAGGGCTGGAATATTAAAGGGAGCCAGGGAAGAAAAAGGACAGTATGGTTATTCCGATGTAGTGAATGCCTGCGGGCTTAGCTATGCGAAGCTGTATTCTGAAATTGAAAAGCGCCATGATATTGAACAGGAGCGGTACTATAATGCAGCAGATGGCACTTTGCTGACAAAGGAAGAAGAAATTGAGTGGCTGGATAAGCAGTATGAACAGGAAGTAGAGTGGCAGAAGTCCTGTGCCAGAATAGCAGCACAAGGGCAGGTCATTCAGGGGAATATACCTGAAACGCCGACAAAAGAAATTGAAGAATTGGAAGATGCATTTTATCAGGCGAGGAACGCTTATATGAAGCTGTACCATGAAAGCAAACAGGCAGGCAGGGGGCCGCTTGCTTTACAGAATTTTATTTTTGGGAACAGCCGGATGTATGAAATGCTGAATAGATTAGGAAATTTACAGGAACGGGTGAAATAATGCAGGTCAATTCGCCTAATGAGGCGTGAAAGGGTAGTGCCTCGGAGGAAGTGGGCATACGGCGGTTTGGTTTCCCAAGCCGTCTTATTTTGTGCTATTTCGGCATAAAAACAGATTTATTCTTTGCCACAATGTCAAGTGAAGAATTCATTCTTTTTGCTTTTTCATACACGGAATCTTGCAGATGTTCTATAAATGTGCTAAACTGAACGCAACTTTAAATCGGGAAAACTGTTTCTTTGAAAGGAGCTGCAAGTGGAAGAATTAAAATCTATTATGGAGAAATTCGTTGCATCTGGCTGAGATTTAATATCTATTCCCGCACAACAATGGTTAGAGGGAAAAGCCGACAAAGACACTTTCGTATCAGCAATCAGGCAGGCCGACAAAGAATGCGGAAGCTGCGGTTGCGAATTAGACCTGTTGTATAAAAGAGCGTTGGAATTGATTTAATATCGTTATCAATTCCGGTTTGACATAATGAATAATCGTAATTGTAAAGGAGGAATGAAGTGTGGTTAGCGTTTTTTTAGGAGCAGCATTTCCATGGATTTTCATTGGTTTATTTGTAGCTGTCAGTTGTTCTCTTATGAGCAAAAAAGAGAAATAAATTCTCATTTTGAGAGGTCAGGTATAAAGAGAAAGCATAATCATTCGGAGGAAAATAAAATGGCTAAGAATCAAATTCCGGTTTGCTTTGACTTGGGCGGAACATTAATGCAGTAAGCAGGAATGCCTCACTCATGGGAAGAAAAGCTGCAGGCAGTGTTCGGGCGGCAGATGGCCGGGAACAGGGCCATACAGAAGAAGCCGGACCTGCATCCGGTTTACGGATAAAAAAGGAACGGTTCTTAAGAACCGTTCTTTCTTGCGTTTTTCATAACGCTTAAAATTTTATCCGCCTTTGCGGCTTCCTCGCTGCTCATGTTCTGTTTTAAGATCGTGACCAGAAGATCCGTTTCCGGTTCCGTGAACTGGATGTTTCCGGCTTTTGCAGAATTCATCGCCGAGAGCAGAAACGGCATCATGTCTTTCATTTCCGTTGGTTTTTTGCTGGACGCAAAATTCATCAGAAACTGAAGCTTTTCGGGTGACATATTTTGCAACAGCGGATTGTTGTTCAGAAAATCGTATGCCATAAGGCTCCTTTCCTGTCTGCCATACACGACATGCGTCGTTCAGCTGAAAATCGTTTCGTAGGTCTCAAGCATGGAGAACATATTTATCAGCATATCGAGTGTTTCCTGCTCCTTTTCACTGCAGAACTGCCGCAGGTCATTGATCATGGCGACCATATTATTGCTTTCTTCATCTACGGAGCACATGGACAGCACCTTATCTTCCTGGGAGAAGATCTGGATGGTGTTCTGTAATTCCATATATTTTATTAATATGGCGAATTGTTTTTTTTGTGCTTCTTTCATGTAAGGAAGAATCGTTTTCATCATCTGCAGCTGCCGGTTCTGTGTCATATAGTCGAAAGAGGTGAAGGGTGTCTGTTCCATTATTACCTGTCTCGAATCTTTTTTTTATTCTATGAAGAAAAAAGATGCTTTATGACAATCCGGGCATATGATGTGTATGTGGAGGGAATGCATATGCTTATTATAGAAAATAACAGCGTCTATGAGATCGATGAAGAATGCATCCGCAAAAAAGGGGCGCCGAAGGAGTGCCATACGGCGGAAAAGCTTCAGAAGCGTCAGAGAGAGCTGCGGGAGCGCGAAGCGCATACGAATATGATATGATGTCAGGCTGCGGTAAAAGCGGATGATCGTCTGCCGGAGCAGCGGATTTTTTGCAGAAAGCGGGGAGCGCCGTCAAAAAACAGATTCGTTTTTTGACGGCGCTCCCCGTATGAGCGTCACGGGAAACAAATGCCGTCACGCTTCACGGACCGGTATCCTGAAAAAAAGAGCCGGGAACGCTCCGGCTCCCGGCCTGCCATATGTGCTGCGAAAGAGCCGCCGTCCGGCAGCCCTTCCGCAAATGTCCGCTTTAGCAGCAGAATCCGTTGTTGCCGCCGAATCCGCCACAGCAGAAGAGAAGCAGGATGATCCACAGGCAGCTGTCATTGCCGCATCCGCAGCCATTGTTGCCGCTCATACCGCATCCGTTGTTACCGCCGCCGCAGCAGCAGAGCAGCAGGATGATCCAGAGAATGGAACCGCATCCTCCCTCGTTACAGGTACATCCACCACAGTTCGTTGCAGCTAAATCACTCATGTTTTGATCCTCCAAATTTTTCTTACACTGTATCATATGACCCCCGGGAAGATGTGTTACATTTTTTTTCGGAAAGAATGCATTCTTTGCACCGCACCGCAAACGGTGTAATTATCCGTTGACAAGTAGCGCGGAACATGTATAAAATAAGAAGCGTATGTATCGATGCACAGAAAGGATGACGATCATGGAAAAGATTAAGATGACGACCCCGCTGGTTGAGATGGACGGCGACGAGATGACGCGGATTCTCTGGAAAATGATTAAGGATGAGCTGCTTCATCCGTTTATTGAGCTGAATACGGAATATTATGACCTTGGGCTGGAGCACCGGAATGCGACGGACGACCAGGTGACGATCGACTCCGCAAATGCGACGAAAAAGTACGGCGTTGCGGTGAAATGTGCGACGATCACGCCGAATGCGGCGCGGATGAGCGAATATGAGTTAAAGGAAATGTGGAAAAGCCCGAACGGCACGATCCGGGCGATGTTAGACGGCACGGTATTCCGCGCTCCGATTATCGTAAAAGGGATCGAGCCCTGCGTGAAAAACTGGAAGAAGCCGATCACGATCGCGCGTCACGCATACGGCGATGTCTATAAAGCGGCCGAGATGAAAATCCCGGGCGCGGGAAAATGCGAGCTTGTATACACGGCGGAGGACGGCACCGAGACCAGAGAGCTGATCCATGATTTTACCGGGGCCGGCGTGATCCAGGGGCAGCACAACGTAAACGGTTCGATCGAGAGCTTTGCGAGAAGCTGCTTTAACTATGCGCTCGACACAAAGCAGGATCTGTGGTTTGCCACAAAGGATACGATCTCCAAACAATACGACCACACGTTTAAGGATATTTTTCAGGAGATCTTTGACGCGGAGTATCAGAAGCGTTTTGAGGAGGCTGGGATCACCTATTTTTACACGCTGATCGACGACGCCGTCGCGCGCGTGATGAAGTCGGAGGGCGGCTATATCTGGGCCTGCAAGAATTACGACGGGGATGTGATGAGCGACATGGTGTCCAGCGCGTTCGGGTCGCTTGCCATGATGACCTCCGTTCTGGTCTCGCCGGACGGAAACTACGAATACGAGGCGGCGCACGGTACGGTGCAGCGCCATTATTATAAGCATCTGAAGGGGGAGGAGACCTCCACAAATTCCGTTGCGACGATTTTTGCCTGGACAGGCGCACTCAGAAAAAGGGGAGAGCTTGACGGCAATGAAGAGCTCGCCGTATTTGCGGACCGGCTTGAGACGGCCTGCGTCAAAACGATTGAGGAAGGAAAGATGACAAAAGATCTGGCGCTGATCACGACACACACGAATCCGATCGTGCTAAACAGCGAAGAATTTATCAGGGCCATCCGCGCAAATCTCGAAGAGCAGTATCGCTAGGATGCGCCGCGGCAGAAGCGGCAGGGGCTTTCTATGCGGCCGTTTCCGTTTCTGTCGCGCCGGGATGCCCGGAAGTGAGGAAGTTATGGTTTTATCATGTCAGAATATCTCAAAATCCTACGGGACGGACGAGATATTAAAGGATGTCAGTTTTCATATTGAGTCTGGAGAAAAAGCAGCGATTGTCGGCATCAACGGGGCCGGGAAGTCTACGCTGCTTAAAATAATTATGCAGGAGGAAAGTCCGGATGCCGGCATGATCGTGATCGCGAAAAACACGAGCATCGGGTATCTGGCGCAGCACCAGGACCATATGGGCAGCCGCACGATCCGGGAGGAGGTGCTCACGGCCAGAAAGGAGATCCTCGCGGCGGAAGAGCGTCTGCGGGAGCTCGAAGCGCAGATGGAGACCTGCACCGGCGCGTCGCTTGAAGCTCTGATGGAAGAATACCACCGCCTCAGCCAGGAATTCGACATGCTCGGAGGCAACACATACCGGAGCGAGGTGACGGGGGTGTTAAAGGGGCTCGGTTTCGCGGAGGAGGAATTCGACCGGCGCATGGATGAACTCTCGGGCGGGCAGAAGACGAGGGTGTCGTTAGGACGCCTTCTGGTGACAAAGCCGGATATTCTGCTTCTGGATGAGCCGACGAACCACCTGGATATCGAATCCATCCGATGGCTGGAGGGTTTTTTGTCCGGCTACCGGGGCGCGGTGATCATCGTGGCGCACGACCGTTATTTTCTCGACCGCATCGTCACGAAGGTGGTGGAGATCTCACGGCACCGCGCGGCGGTATACCAGGGGAATTATACGGATTTCGCGAAAAAAAAGGCGAAAGTGCGCGAGGATCTGCTCAAACAGTACTACAATCAGCAGCGTGAGATCCGACGCCAGGAGGAAGTCATTGCAAAGCTTCGATCCTTTAACCGGGAAAAATCGATCAAACGTGCGGAGAGCCGCGAGAAGATGCTGCAGAAAATCGACCGCATCGAAAAGCCGGTGGAGGAGCAGACGGACATCCGACTGATCTTAGAGCCGGACGTGTTAAGCGGCAGCGATGTGCTCTCCGTGGAAAACCTGGCAAAAGCCTACGGCAGCAGTCCGCTGTTTACGGGACTATCCTTTGAGATAAAGCGGGGAGAGCGCGTGGCCTTAATCGGCGCGAACGGAACCGGAAAGACGACGATCTTAAAGATCATCAATGCGTTAACCGGTGCGGACGACGGGAGCATCACCCTGGGTGCAAACGTCCATATCGGCTACTACGATCAGGAGCATCAGGTGCTTCATATGGAGAAAACGATCTTTGAGGAGATTTCGGACGCGTATCCGACGCTTGAGAACACGCGCATCCGGAATGTGCTTGCGGCGTTCCTTTTTACAAATGACGATGTGTTTAAGCGGATCGGTGATTTAAGCGGCGGGGAGCGCGGCAGGGTTTCGCTGGCGAAGCTCATGCTGTCGGATGCGAATTTCCTGATTCTCGACGAGCCGACGAACCACCTGGACATCACCTCAAAGGAGATTCTGGAGAACGCGCTGTGCAGTTATACCGGTACCGTGCTGTTTGTCTCGCACGACCGTTATTTTATCAACCGCACGGCGACGCGCATCCTTGAGCTGGCCGGCGGGACGCTGATCCGGTATCTCGGGAATTATGATTATTATATGGAAAAGCGCATACAGACGCCGGCAGGAGGCGGCGAAAAACCCGCGGGAACGCCGGAACAGGCGACAAAAGAGGACTGGCAGCAGCAGAAGGCCAGACAGGCGAAAATCCGCAAGCTTGAGAACGATTTGAAGCGCACGGAGGAGCGTATCGCATCGCTTGAGGATGAAATCGCAAAAATCGACGAGGAGTGTGCGCGTCCGGATATTGCGACAAATTCGGCAAAGCTCGGCGCGCTCGCCGAAAAACAGGAGAAGTACCGTGCAGAACTTCAGACATGTTATGAGACCTGGGAGGAGCTGTCGCTCGCTCTTGAGGATTAATGTCCGGATGCGGCGGATAACCGGCATCGGCACGGAAAGGGGAAAGGTATCATGCAGGAAGAAAAGGAGATATCCCAGGCGGTCATCCGCAGAATGCCGCGGTATTACCGGCATCTGGGGGAACTTCTGGAAGCAGGGGTGGAGCGGATCTCGTCGAATGACTTAAGCCGCCGGATGAATGTCACGGCTTCCCAGATCCGGCAGGATCTGAATAATTTTGGTGGATTTGGACAACAGGGTTACGGATATAATGTAAAGTATCTGTATGAGGAGATCGGCAAGGTGCTCGGTTTAAACTGCCGTCACAACATCATCGTGATCGGCGCCGGAAATCTCGGCCAGGCACTGGCCAATTATGTGAAATTCGAGAGACATGGTTTTGTGATTATCGGTCTGTTCGATGTGAATCCGGCGCTTGAGGGTATACAGGTGCGCGGAATCACAATCTATATGCTAAGCGAACTGGAGCGGTTCTGCGCCGAAAACAAGGTGGATATCGCCGCGCTCACGATGCCGAAGGAAAAGGCGGACGCGATCGCAAACCGGCTGGTGGATCTCGGGATCCCGGCGATCTGGAATTTCGCGCACGTGGATCTGGAGCTGTTCGACAAAAACGTGGTGGTGGAAAACGTACATTTGTCCGACAGCCTGATGCAGCTTTCTTACAATATTGTGAAAAATCAGAGCCATAAGAAAAACAAAAACCGGTCATGACACCTGCCGGGCTGCCGGTTCAGCGGGCCGGCGGAAAAGGAGAGACACATGCGTTATCTGGTAAACAGCCGGGAAATAAAGCAATACGACAACGTCACGACGGAGCGGTTCGGTATGCCGTCCGTTGTCCTCATGGAGCGGGCTGCCGCTGCGTTTGCAGAGGAACTCCGCCGTCAGGGTGTCGACTGTTCCCGTGTGCTGGTGGCCTGCGGCAGCGGCAATAACGGCGGGGACGGTTATGCGATCGCAAGGCTGCTGCTCCTGGAGGGCTGCGACGTCTGTGTGCTTGCAGCGGGGCATACCGAGGGGACGTCCGCCGGCGCAACCGGTGAGGAGGAATCGCCCTACGAGAAAGTGACGGCGCGGGCGACGGACGCAAACCGGCTTCAGCGGCGGATTTTTGAGGCGTACGGCGGCCGCGTCGTATGCCGTCTGCCAGAGCAGGCAGTCTATACGGCGGTGATTGACGCGGTGTTCGGTGTGGGACTGTCCCGAAAAATCGAGGGGATTTACGCGGAGCAGATCGGGCAGCTGAACGGGCTTTCGGGGACAAAGATCGCGGTGGATATCGCCTCCGGGATCGCTGACAGCGGGGCAATTCTGGGGACGGCGTTTCGGGCCGATCTGACCGTCACATTTGCTTTTGAGAAGCTGGGTGCGGTGCTGTGGCCGGGAAATACGTACAGCGGAAGGGTGATCGTGCGCGACATCGGGATCACGGAGCACAGTTTCGGGGGAGAGAGGCCGCAGGTTGCGGCGTTAGAGAACAAGGATCTCATCCGTCTGCCAGAGCACGTGAGTCACTCGAATAAAGGAAGCTACGGAAAGCTGCTTCTGGTCGCGGGGAGCGCCGGTATGGCGGGGGCCGCATTTCTGGGGGCCAAAGCGGCGTACTGTACCGGCTGCGGGCTGGTGCGGATCGTCACGCCGGAGGAAAACCGTGTGATTTTACAGACCGGGCTGCCGGAGGCGGTGCTTACGACGTATCCGGCGAATCATCCGATGACGGAGGATGTCACAGCAGCGATGAAATGGGCGGACGTGATCGTCTGCGGGCCGGGGCTTGGAACCTCGCCCGCGGCATCACAGCTGCTTGGCGCCGTTCTGGAATCCGCATGCGCGCGCGACGTGCCGCTGCTTCTGGATGCGGATGCGCTCAACCTGATCGCAAAAGACATAAGCCTGCTTCGCGCGCCGCACGGGCCGGTTATTGTCACACCGCATCTGGGGGAGATGAGCCGGCTGACCGGGCAATCCGTCGCCCTGATTCAGAGCCGCCTGATCGCGGCGGCGGCGGATTTTGCGCGGGAATACGGGGTCGTGTGCGTGTTAAAGGATGAGCACACCGTGACGGCCGTACCGGACGGGCGGATCTGGCTGAATTGTTCCGGGAATGCCGGTCTGGCCACCGCCGGGAGCGGGGATGTCTTAAGCGGTGTGACGGGCGCGCTGATGGCGCAGGGGATGCCGGCGGAGGACGCCGCACCGTTTGGAGTGTATCTGCACGGCCTGGCCGGGGAAGCTGCGGCAAAGGAGACCGGTATAAACGGTCTGATGGCCGGAGACCTGCCCGAAGGAGTCCGGCGCGTACTCGCGGGAGTACAGCAGCACCATCGCGGGAGCGGCAAAGACAGGTTCTGTCAATCCCCCGCCGCGCAAACGCATTGAAATGGAGATTACTATGAACAGATACAGCAGAGTGCATGCAAGGATTGATCTGGATGCAGTCATTCACAATATGGAGGCCATGCGGGCCGTGATTTCCGAACACACGAAGATTATGCCCGTGATCAAGGCGGACGGCTACGGCCACGGTGCCGTGGAGATTGCGGAGGCGGTGGATGTGCTGCCGTATGTGTGCGGCTACGCGGTGGCCACGGTGGAGGAGGGCCTGATCCTGCGGGCGCACGGTATTGAAAAGCCCATCCTGATTCTCGGCTATGTGTTCCCGGACCAGTATGCGGATATGATACGTGCTGGCATCCGGCCGACCGTGTTTACCAGGGAGATGGCGGAGGAGCTCTCTGCGACCGCGGGCAGGCTCGGGCTGACCTGTCCGATCCATTTTGCGGTGGACACCGGTATGAGCCGGATCGGATATCAGGTCACGGAGGAGTCCGCGGATGAGATGGTACAGCTTGCGCGGCTGCCGCATATGATGGCAGAGGGGATATTTACCCATTTTGCACGGGCGGACGAGACGGATAAGACCAGTACATACCGGCAGATGGCGGAATTTGAGCGGATGACCGTGATGCTGAAGGCGCGGGGACTTGTCATGCCGCTGCGGCATTGTTCAAACAGCGCGGGTATCGTCGAGGTGCCGGAGGCGAATATGGATCTCGTGCGCGCGGGGATCACACTCTACGGACTGTGGCCCTCCGGTGAGGTGGACAAAAGCCGCATCGATCTGATGCCGGTGCTCTCGCTGGTGACGCATGTCGCTTACGTCAAGGAGCTTCCGGCGGGGAGGGAGATCAGCTACGGGGGCACGTACACGATCCAAAGAAACAGTGTGATCGCCACAATTCCCGTCGGCTATGCGGACGGCTACGCGAGAGGGCTGTCCAACTGCGGCGAGGTCCTGATTCACGGCAGACGCGCACCGATTCTGGGCAGAGTCTGCATGGATCAGTTTATGGCGGACGTCACGGATATCCCGGATGTAAAATGCGGCGATCCGGTGACGCTGATCGGTGCGGACGGCGGCGAGCGGATCACGATCGAAGAGCTCGGGGAACGATCCGGCCGGTTCAACTATGAATTTGTCTGTGATCTCGGTAAACGCATCCCGCGGGTCTATCTGCGGGGCGGCAGAGTCGTGGGGACCAGGGATCATTTTACAGAATAACGTATCTGACTGAATACACCCGTGAAAATTGGCAATACTATCCGAAACGGACCTGCTTAAAAAACAGGCGCCGTGATCAAAGTTTATGGAGTGGAGAGTATATGGTAATTCGACGTGGGGATATTTATTATGCAGATTTAAGGCCGGTGGTCGGTTCCGAGCAGGGAGGCGTCCGTCCGGTACTGATTATACAGAATGATGTGGGAAACCGGCACAGCCCGACCGTGATCTGCGCGGCGATTACTTCGCAGATGAATAAGGCGAAGCTGCCGACACATGTAGAGCTGGACAGCCGCAAATATGATCTGATGAAGGATTCCGTTGTTCTTTTGGAGCAGCTGCGGACCATCGACAAGACGAGACTAAAGGATAAGGTCTGCCATCTGGACTCGCAGATTCTTGTCAAAATCGACAAAGCACTTGAGATAAGCCTGGAGCTTTATACATAACTTGACTATTGCGCCCGGAAATGGTATGATTGCAAAAGCCTTAGTTGAACAGGATGAGGAACAGAGGAGAAAGGAAGAGGAAGATGGACGACGGCGCCAGTCCCGGTACGGGGCTACTTGTTTTTGCAGGACTGATCATACTGGATTTTATCGTCTTTGGCTTTTCGGCGGCGATGCAGCACCTGAATGAGGCATCGGTTGAGAAGCTGGCAAAGGAGGAAAACAGGCAGGCGAAGCTTCTGACTGTGTACATGGATAAGACGGAACGATATATGCATGTCTGTCAGCTATTGGTACTGACGGCGCATATGCTGCTCGGTTTTGTGCAGATTCCGCTGTGGAAGCATTTTCTGCTGCCCGCGGCAGACAGCGCGCTGATTTCATTTCTGTCGTATCTGGCCGTGTTTGTGGTTCTGATCCTTCTGGTGCTGATTCTCGGGATCTACACGCCCCAGAAAGTGGCGTCGAGATGCCCGTATGTCTGGGCGATGCGCCTGGTACGGCCGCTGCATGCGGTGGAGCTTGTGTTTTTCCCGCTGATTTTCCTGACGGACGGACTTTCAAATCTGCTGGCAAGGGTTTTCGGCGTGGATCCGCTGAGCGATACCGGCGACGTGACGGAGGAGGAGATCATCTCCATGGTCCGTGAAGGTCACGAACAGGGGGTTCTGCTTGCGAGCGAGGCGGAGATGATACACAATATTTTCGAATTCGGCGACAAGGCAGCCAAGGACATCATGACGCACCGCAAGCATATCATCGCGCTCGACGGCACCATGACGGTCCGGCAGATGCTGGAGTTTATCCGGGAGAATAACAGCTACTCCAGGTTTCCGGTATATCTTGAGGATATCGACAATATCACGGGGATCTTACATATCAAAGAGGCTCTTGAGCTGAGCCTGGATCCTTCTGTCTGGGACCGCGAGATCCGCGAGCTGGACGGGATCATCCGCGATGTCGCATTTATCCCGGAGACGAGGAATATCAACACGCTGTTTGCCGCCATGCAGGCGAAAAAAAATCATCTGGTGATCGTTGTGGATGAGTACGGGCAGACCGCGGGACTTGTCGCGATGGAGGACATCCTGGAGGAGATCGTGGGCAATATCGAGGATGAGCACGACGACGAGGAGGCGCAGACGATCGAGCGTCTGGCCGACGGCAGCTACCGGATGAGCGGGATGGCGCCGTTTCTGGATGTGGCGAGGGAGCTTGCGATCGAAGAGGACGAGGACGCGGACGAGTTCGAGACGTTAAACGGTTTTCTGATCTCTCTGTTCGGAAAGATTCCGGGCGACGGCGAGATGTTTACCGTCACGGCGTACGGCTATGAGTTCGAGATCTGTGCGGTTCAGAATAAGAGCATTCAGACGGTCCGGGTACGGCGCACAAAAGAGACGCCGGAGTCCGGGGAGAAGGATAAGGATTCTTAGAAGGTCTGATCAGAAATCAACAATAGAGGAGTGAAAGCAATGTCAGGACATTCAAAATTTGCAAATATCAAGCACAAAAAAGAAAAAAATGACGCGGCCAAAGGCAAGATTTTTACGATCATCGGAAGAGAGATCGCAGTGGCGGTAAAGGAAGGCGGCCCGGATCCGGCGAACAATTTCAAGCTGGCCCAGGTGATCGCAAAGGCAAAGTCGAACAATATGCCAAACGACACGATCGAGCGCGGCATCAAGAAGGCTGCCGGGGACGGCAATGCGGTCAATTATGAGTTCTGCACTTACGAGGGCTACGGGCCGAGCGGCACGGCGATCATCGTAAAATGTCTGACGGACAATAAGAACCGCACCGCCGCAAACGTCAGAAACGCTTTTACCAAGGGACACGGCAGCATCGGCACACAGGGGTGCGTGTCCTACATGTTTGACGAGAAGGGGCAGATTATCATCGACCGTGAGGAGTGTGAAATGGAGGCGGACGACCTGATGATGATCGCGCTTGATGCCGGAGCGGAGGATTTTTCCGAGGAGGAGGACAGCTTTGAGGTTGTCACCGCTCCGGAGGATTTTGAGACCGTACGCGCGGCGCTTGAAGAGAACGGGATAGCGATGGCGGAGGCATCCGTCACGATGATCCCGCAGAATTATGTGGAGCTGACAGCGCAGGAGGATCTGACCAATATCGGACGGATCTTAGATCTTCTGGACGAGGACGACGACGTCCAGGAGGTATATCACAACTGGGATGAATAGGGACTGCGGCCGGAACCGTTCTGGTCTGGCGGCGGAAGAAGAGAGGGGTGTACGCGTACAGTCCCTCTTTTCATATTTTTAGATTCCCCTTTTAATGTAGTCGGAACTGTGATATAATAAAAAACACGACACAGGTCGTGACATCATGCGCGTCGGCGGAACATGCGCGGCGGGCGGTGAACGAAGGAGCTGCAGAAGAGATGAACGGGAATTACAGAATTGAGACAAAATGCATTCAGTCCGGGTGGAACCCGAAGTGTGGGGAGCCGCGTGTGCTTCCGATTTATCAGAGCACGACGTTTAAATATGAGGACAGCGACCAAATGGGAAAGCTGTTTGACTTAGAGGCGGAAGGATATTTTTATACAAGGCTTCAGAATCCGACCAACGATGCTGTGGCGGCCAAGATCACGGATCTTGAGGGCGGCGCGGCAGGTATGCTGACGTCTTCCGGGCAGGCGGCGAATTATTATGCGGTGTTTAATATCTGCGAGGCCGGGGATCATATTGTATGTTCCAATTCCATTTACGGAGGGACCTTCAATCTGTTCGGCACCACGCTGAAAAAGCAGGGGATAGAGTGTACCTTTGTGAATCCGGACAGTCCGTATGAGGAGCTTGCAGAGGCTTTTCGGCCGAACACGAAGGCCGTGTTTGCGGAGACGATCTCCAATCCCGCGATTGTGATTCTGGACATTGAAAAATTCGCGAAGCTCGCACACGATCACGGTGTTCCGCTGATCGTGGACAATACCTTTGCGACCCCGATCAACTGCAGGCCGATCGAGTGGGGGGCTGATATCGTGACGCACTCCACGACGAAGTATATGGACGGTCATGCCATGGCGGTCGGCGGAGCGATTGTGGATTCCGGCAGGTTTGACTGGATGGCGCATGCAGAAAAATTTCCGGGACTGACAACGCCGGATGAATCCTACCACGGGATTGTTTATGCGGAGAAGTTCGGGAAGGGAGCCTATATCACGAAGGCGACCGCGCAGCTGATGCGTGATCTCGGGTCGATTCCCTCCCCGATGAACGCATTTCTTTTAAATGTCGGACTTGAGACGCTTCACCTGCGCACGCAGCGGCACTGTGAGAACGCTCAGAAAGTGGCGGAGTTTCTGTCTGGCCATGAGCGGGTGGCATGGGTAAATTATGCGGGGCTTGCCGACAACCCTTACCACGCACTGGCGGAGAAATATATGCCGGGCGGCACCTGTGGCGTGATGGCTTTTGGCATAAAGGGGGGACGCGACGCGGCGGTCCGGTTTATGGATCACTTAAAGCTGGCGGCGATCGTGACGCATGTGGCGGATGCGAGGACCTGTATCCTGCACCCGGCGAGTCACACGCATCGCCAGATGACGGAGGAGCAGCTTGCGGAGGCCGGCATATCGCCTGATCTGATCCGTTTTTCCGTCGGCATTGAGAACGCGGAGGACATCATTGAGGATTTAAGGCAGGCGCTGCTGGCATAAAGCCGGCGGAACCTGTTTAAAATAAGGAGGAGGCAACATGAAAAAAATACTTTTTGCGGCATCGGAGTGTGTTCCGTTTATCAAGACAGGCGGTCTGGCGGACGTCTGCGGGGCGCTTCCCAAAGAATTCAACAAGGAGGAATGGGATGTAAGGGTTGTGATTCCGAATTATACCTGTATCCCGGAGAAGTTTCGGAATCAGTTTGAGTATGTGACCCATTTTTACATGAACGCAGGCGCTTACATTAAGAACAAATATGTCGGCGTGTTAAAGTATGTGCTGGATGGCATTACATACTATTTTATCGACAATCAGGAATACTTTGACTGCGCGACGCCTTACGGCGATATTCGCTATGATATCGAGAAATTCTGCTTTTTCGACAAAGCGGTTCTCTCCATTTTAAAGCAGATCAATTTCCGGCCGGATCTCATTCACTGCCACGACTGGGAGACCGGACTGGTGCCGGTTTATCTGAAAAACGAATTCCAGGCGGATTCCTTCTACTGGGGGATCCGGACGGTCATCACAATCCACAATTTAAAATTCCAGGGGGTGTGGGATGTCAAAACACTGCAGGGCCTGACTGGTTTTTCGAAGGATCTGTTTACCCCGGATAAGCTTGAATTCAAAAAAGACGCCAATATGTTCAAGGGCGGTCTGGTCTATGCGGATTATATCACGACGGTCAGCGACTCCTACGCAAACGAGATACAGACGCCGTACTACGGTGAGGGGCTGGACGGCCTGCTCTCGGCGCGCCATTTCGACATGCAGGGAATTGTCAACGGTATCGATTATAACGTTTACAATCCGGCGACAGACACGAAGATTTATGTCAACTATGACGCTGAGACCTTCCGCAAGAAGAAAGCCATGAACAAGCAGAAGCTGCAGGAGGAGCTTGGGCTTGCGCAGGATAAGAAGATGTATATGATCGGTCTGATTTCCCGTCTGACGGATCAGAAGGGACTGGATCTGATCAATTATGCGATTGACCGCATCGTGGACGATTATACGCAGTTTGTCGTGATCGGAACCGGTGATCCGAAGTATGAGAATATGTTCCGCCACTATGCGTGGAAGTACGGCGACCGCGTCTCCGCAAATATCTGCTATTCGGATGACCTGGCGCACAAGCTTTATGCGGCCGCGGATGCGTTTCTGATGCCGTCGCAGTTTGAGCCGTGCGGCCTGACGCAGCTGATTTCCTTCCGCTACGGGACCGTACCGATCGTGCGTGAGACGGGCGGCCTGAAGGACACGGTGCAGCCGTTTAACGAATACGAGAATACCGGAGACGGCTTCTCCTTCACGAATTATAACGGCGATGAAATGTTAAATGTGATCAATTATTCCAAGCATATTTTCTTTGACCGGAAAAAACAGTGGAATCAGATGATCGACCGCGGCATGGCGAACGACTATTCCTGGAACAGCTCCAAAGGACGCTACGAGGGACTTTACCGCTATCTGCTCGGCGAGTGCTGATCGCGTTTTTGCGTATCATTTCCGGCAGAAGGGACATAATAAAAACAGGGTACCGGATGGGACCCTGTTTTTATTATGCGTACAGTCACACAATGAAAAGCGGAGGTGTCGATCTTATGTTGGAAATCATACCAAATCACGAGCAGAAGGGAAAAGAGAGCAGGCCGGATCCCGGGCCGTTCCAGTGGGATCTGAGCCGGCAGTGGGAGTGGCAGGTCAGCCAGAAGACGGAACACGGACAGAATCAGGAAAAGCCAAAGGAACACGGACAAAACCAGAAGAATCAGAAAAAGCCAGAAAAAGACAGCGGTTCGGACGGCGGCCGGAATCAGGAGGAAAAAAACGAAGAGCTCCGGGAATACGGGCAGATGGAGCTCTCGAACAACCGGGAGCGGAACAAGATCTCACTGCTCACTATCATCGGCGAGATCGAGGGACATGACTGTCTCCCGTCGACGACAAAAACGACAAAATACGAGCATGTACTCCCCAGGCTGGCGGAGATTGAGGACAATCAGGATTCCGAAGGACTGCTCCTTCTTTTAAATACGGTGGGCGGGGACGTGGAGAGCGGGCTTGCCATCGCGGAAATGATCGCTTCCATCAGCAAGCCGACGGTTTCCCTGGTACTCGGCGGAAGCCATTCCATCGGTGTGCCGCTTGCCGTATCCACCGATTATTCTTATATCGTGCCGTCCGGTACGATGGTCATCCATCCGGTCCGCATGAACGGCACGGTGATCGGCGCGCAGCCGACCTATGATTATTTTAAACAGATGCAGACGCGGATTCTGAAATTTATCGCGGCACATTCCGGGGCAGAAGAGAAGCGGCTGGAGGAGCTGATGATGAACACGGGGATGCTGACAAAGGATCTCGGCACCATACTTGTGGGGGAGGAAGCGGTAAAAGAAGGCCTGATCGACGCGGTCGGCGGTATTGACCAGGCATTTTTAAAGCTGCACAGCTTAATCGACGAACGTAAATTGTGACAATCATGTAACAAGAATTTAAGAAAGCTGTTAATGACAAAGTGCCTCATATGTGATATATTTAATAAGTATGTAAAAGTTTCCTGACAGGATAACACAAGGATAAGGAGGCAGCTATGTCTTTGCTACAGGCTATTTTGATGGGAGTGATTCAGGGACTGACCGAATTTCTTCCCGTCAGCAGCTCCGGGCATCTGGCGCTTTTTAAGATACTGTTTGGAGTCGAGACGGAGACGGGGATTCTCTACGATGTACTGCTGCATGTGGGGACTCTTCTGGCGATCTGTGTCGTATATTACCGTGATCTTGGCAGACTGATCGTGGAGGGGGTGGGGATCCTCCGCGACATCTTCGCCAATCTTGCGGTCTTTTTCAGGAATACCGGCAAAAGCGAACGGAAAAAAGAGCCCTATCAGAGGGTGATCTGCAACAGCTACCGCAAGCTTGTGGTGCTGCTGCTGGTGTCGACGATACCGACCGGCGTGATCGGTTTTTTTGGCAGGGATGTGGTCGATATGGCCTCGGAGATCCTCATTGTCCCCGGCATCTGTCTGATCGTGACGGCCGTTCTTCTGCTGATCGCCGACCGTGTAAAGGACAGGGGAAAGCTTCCGAAAAATGTCACCTATACGGATGCATTCGGCGTCGGGATTGCACAGGGCATCGCGACGCTGCCGGGGCTGTCGCGCTCCGGAACAACGATCACGGCATGTCTTCTGAGCGGATATCAGCGTAATTTTGCCGTGAAATATTCATTTCTGATGTCCATACCGGCGATTCTCGGCGCACTCGTCTTACAGCTTAAGGACATTGCAGGCACAAAGGTGACGGGCGCGGAGATATCTTACTACATAATCGGGATGCTGATCGCAGCGGTGATCGGCTATGTCTGTATCAAGACCATGCTGGTCGTGGTGCGGAAAAAGAAATTTACGATATTTGCCATATACTGTTTTCTGATCGGCGCATTGTCGATCGGCGGATATTTTTATGCGGTATAAACGATTTTGGAGGGATTTTTTTGGCAACGGGAAATAAAAGTACTGCAGCGGCGAAAACCGCGGCAAAAAAGACGCAGACGGGAAAAAAGACGGCGTCTAAGTCCGCGGCGGCGAAAACCGCGGCAAAAGGCACTGCAGCGGCGAAGACATCCGCCGCGGGGCAGGGAGAAAATTTTACACTGGAAGTGATTCTCTGGATCCTTGTCGCAGTGTCTGTTTTATTGTTTCTGAGTAATTTCGGACTGGGCGGCACGATCGGAAATGCGGTCAGCAGCTTTTTCTTCGGCGTATTCGGACTGATCGCCTATGTGTTTCCGCCTGTTCTTCTGGTGGGAACCTTTTTTGCCGTCTCAAACCGCGGCAACCGCATTGCGGTGGTCAAGCTGATCGCGATGGTTCTGCTTGTCCTCTTTTTGTGTATGTTTGTGGAACTGATCGTTCACGGCAGTGAGCCGCTGACCGGGCCTCTGGCCTATCAGTACAGCCATGAGCACAAGACGGGCGGTGGATTTGCCGGCGGGCTTCTGACACATCTGATCAGCTCGTGCTTCGGCCAGATCGGCGCTTATGTGATTGACGCCGTTGTGCTGCTCATATCGCTGGTGCTGCTCACGGAGCGATCGGCGCTGCGCGGGATGCAGAAGGGCGGAAAAAAGGTATACGAATCGGCGAAGACCGGCAATGAGCGGTATCGTGCGCGTGCGGAGTTAAGACGTGAGGAACGCGAGCAGAGAAGGGAAGAGCGTGAGTTAAGACGCGAGGAGATGGCACAGCGCAGGATGGACCGCAAGGTGCAGGGGGTGGCCATCGACACGCGCGTCGTCCCGGAGCAGGAAGCCGGCGGAATGAGCGAGCTGTATGCCGAGGTGACGCTGACGGACGCTGCGGAGGCTTCTGCGGGAGGGATGCATGCGTTTTCGCCGGAAGTAACTACAGGGCAGTTATATGAAACCACGGCGCCCGGGGACCGGCCGGCCTTTGTGCCGGCCAGCGGTCAGCCGGCTTTTGTGGCGGGGGATCAGTTGGCTGCTTTTGGGACAGCCGGTCAGCCGACGGTGTTTGCATCGTCGGGCCGGACGTCATCTTCTGCACTGTCGGGCTATTCGTCGGCCGGGCCGGCGGGTCAGCAGACCGCAGTGACGGGAGGTCAGCATGCATCGTCAGACCTGAATGGTTCGTATATGTCGGTTGGCCTGACGCCGCAGGAGGAACAGATCTCACTGACGCCTGTAGAAAATACATCGGGACGCGAGATTCGTCTTTCCGGGCTGACGGAACATACGGCAGGTCTGCCGCGCATGCCTTACATAGCCGCGGAATCCGAGGTGGAGCTGGAGCCGGTGGCCGTAAAACCGGAGGAACCGACCGAACGGCAATCGCCGGATCTCATGCTGGCGGAGTGGACGGCTCCCGAAGGGGCGGAAAACGGTCGGGAGGAGGCGTCTGCACCGGAGGCGGAGCGGAGAAATCCCGGAGATTTTGGGATCCGCATGGAGGAAACGGAACAGTGGGGGCCAAAGGTGGATATCAGCTGGCAGGAACCCGTATCGGGCGAAAGAATGCCGGGCGAAGAGGAATGGCCGCTGCATGACGGACCGGAAGCGGAATGGAAGACTGGGGAGTGGAAGACCGGCGGGGAAGAGAACGCCGGGGCAAAAGCGGAGCGCAAGACCGGGTGGCAGGAAACCGTACCAGGCGAAGAAGCGTCTGGCGGGCAGGAACCGGTGCCGTATGATGAGGCGGAGCTGGAACATATTGCTACAGATGTAAGAGATATCCTTTCTGCCGGCAGGACCGATGAGCCGGCTGCGGGATCTGCGGATAGCCGTATGTCTGACAGGACAGCGGAATCGGCTGCGGGATCTGCGGATAGCCGTATGTCTGACAGGACAGTGGAATCGGCTGCGGGATCTGCGGATAGCCGTATGTCTGACAGGACAGCGGAATCG
>CAJUNX010000029.1:19879-30132 GCA_910587865.1 uncultured Roseburia sp. | reverse complement strand
AGGACAGCGGAATCGGCTGCGGGATCTGCGGATAGCCGTATGTCTGACAGGACAGCGGAATCGGCTGCGGGATCTGCGGATAGCCGTATGTCTGACAGGACCGCCGGTTCTGCCGCGGCGCGGGAATTTGGAGCGTCAGGGCTGGAAACGGCGGAAGAAGCGCCGGCGGAGCCTGTGATTTTGGAGAAGCCGTATGTCTTCCCGCCGGTCACTCTGTTAAATCAGGTGGAACATTCAACCGGGGAATCCAGGCAGCAGCTGCAGATGACGGCTCAGAAGCTGCAGCAGACGTTAAAGAATTTCGGCGTGAGCGTCACAATCACAAATATCAGCTGCGGACCTGCCGTTACGCGCTATGAACTGCAGCCCGAGATGGGAGTACGGGTGAATAAAATTGTCAATCTGGCGGACGACATCAAGCTGAACCTGGCGGCCGCAGACATCCGGATCGAGGCGCCGATTCCCGGCAAAGCGGCGGTCGGGATCGAGGTTCCGAACAAAGAGACCTCGATGGTTGCTTTCCGGGAGCTGATCGAAGCGGACGAATTTCAGAAGCACGAGTCGCGGATTTCTTTTTGTGTCGGGAAAGACATTGCCGGAAAGCCGACGGTCGCCGATATCGCAAAGATGCCGCATCTTTTGATCGCGGGAGCCACGGGATCCGGAAAATCCGTCTGTATCAATACGATTGTGATGAGTATTCTCTACAAGGCGGATCCGAAAGACGTGAAGCTGATCATGGTGGATCCGAAGGTGGTGGAGTTAAGTATTTACAACGGGATCCCGCACCTGATGATTCCGGTGGTTACGGATCCGAAAAAAGCGGCCGGAGCTCTGCAGTGGGCGGTGGTGGAGATGGACGAACGCTACCAGAAATTTGCGGAGGCCGGTGTGCGCGACCTGAAGGGATACAATGCGAAAATCGATTCGCTTCCGGATATTGAAGGCGATCCGAAACCGGAGAAACTGCCGCAGATCGTGATCATCGTGGACGAGCTGGCGGATCTGATGATGGTAGCTGCCGGGGAGGTGGAGGAATCCATCTGCCGGCTCGCACAGCTGGCGAGAGCCTGCGGGATTCACCTGATCCTCGCGACACAGAGACCTTCGGTCAATGTCATCACCGGACTGATCAAGGCGAATATGCCGAGCCGGATTGCATTTGCAGTGACATCCGGAACCGACTCCAGGACGATTCTTGACATGGTCGGCGCAGAAAAACTGCTTGGAAAAGGCGATATGCTGTTTCATCCGCAGGGCATTCCAAAACCGGTGCGTGTACAGGGAGCGTTTGTCTCGGACAGGGAAGTGTCAAACGTGGTTGAGTTTTTAAAAGAACAGAACGGACAGGTATCCTACCGTCAGGACATGGAGGCAAAAATGAGCAGTCTTGGCGCTTCCGGCGGATCCGGTGGAGATTCCGGTTTCGGCGGGGATACGAGAGACGCGTATTTTGCGGATGCAGCCAGACTGATCGTCGACAAGGACAAGGCATCGATCGGCATGCTGCAGCGTTATTTCAAAGTCGGGTTTAACCGTGCGGCGAGAATCATGGATCAGCTTGAGGAGGCAGGAGTTGTGGGGCCGGATGAAGGGACGAAACCAAGGTCCGTGCTGATGTCTCCGGAGCAGTTTGAGCAATATAAGGAGGAATACCTGTAAGTGGGCCGGAAGTCCCGGCTGCGGGAGCAGGAGATTTCGGCCGCCGGAACCCCGGAGCGCAGGAAGGAAGTCCCGGCTGCGGGAGCAGGAGATTTCGGCTGCCGGAACCCCGGAGCGCAGGAAGGAAGTCCCGGCTGCGGGAGCAGGAGATTTCGGCTGCCGGAACCCCGAAGCGCGGGAAGGAAGTCCCGGCTGCGGGAGCAGGAGATCTCGGCCGCCGGAACCCCCGGCAGGCTGCAGACAGTCCCTGAGGAAACGGCAGAGTTTTCGACCGTTCAGAGATTGTCTGCGGTCTGTCGGAGCCGGAAAGGAAGACGGCGTCGGGTCAGACCTGCAGGACGGGAGATATCATGTAACTGGAAACGTGTACCGCGCACTCCGAAGAGGAAGCGGCAGAGCGCAGAAGGAGGAAACCATGAAAAGTGATATTCAGATTGCACAGGAAGCGACTATGAATGCGATTGTGGATGTGGCTGCAAAGCTTGATATCCGCGAGGATGAGCTGGAGCTCTACGGAGCATATAAGGCGAAGCTTTCCGACGAACTGATGAACCGTGTGAAGGACGAGCCGGACGGAAAGCTGATTCTGGTTACGGCGATCAATCCGACGCCGGCCGGAGAGGGAAAGACGACGACGAGTGTCGGACTCGGACAGGCATTCGGAAAACTCGGGAAAAAATCAGTGATTGCACTGCGTGAGCCGTCGCTGGGTCCCTGCTTTGGCATCAAGGGCGGCGCAGCCGGAGGCGGATATGCACAGGTGGTCCCGATGGAGGATTTAAATCTGCATTTTACCGGAGATTTTCATGCGATTACCTCGGCAAACAATCTGCTTGCCGCACTTTTGGACAATCATATCCAGCAGGGAAATGAGCTTCGCATTGATCCGAGACAGGTCGTCTGGAAACGCTGCATGGACATGAATGACCGCTCGCTGCGCAACATTGTGGTCGGGCTCGGGAGCAAGGCGGACGGGATGGTCAGAGAGGACCATTTTGTGATCACGGTGGCATCCGAGATTATGGCGATTCTCTGCCTGGCGGATGACATGAACGACTTAAAAAAACGTCTTTCCAATATTATTATTGCGTACAATTTTGACGGAAAGCCGGTGACGGCGGGAGAGCTCGGCGCGACCGGCGCGATGGCCGCGCTCTTAAAGGATGCGTTAAAGCCGAATCTGATCCAGACCCTGGAAAATACGCCGGCGATCGTTCACGGCGGCCCGTTTGCCAATATCGCACACGGCTGCAACAGTGTCCGTGCGACAAAGACAGCGTTAAAGCTGGCGGATTATGTCGTGACGGAGGCAGGCTTCGGCGCGGACTTAGGCGCGGAGAAATTTTTTGATATCAAGTGCAGAAAAGCGAACCTTGCGCCGGATGCGGTTGTTCTGGTGGCAACGGTGCGCGCGTTAAAATATAATGGCGGAGTGCCGAAAACGGAGCTCGGTACGGAAAACCTCGCGGCGCTTGAAAAAGGAATCGTAAATCTGGAGAAGCACATCGAAAACCTGCAGAAATACGGTGTTCCGGTTGTTGTCACCTTAAATTCGTTTGTCACGGACACAAAGGCGGAGACCGACTTCGTGGAGCGTTTCTGCCGGGAAAGAGGCTGTGAGTTCGCGCTCTCCGAGGTGTGGGAGAAGGGCGGCGAGGGCGGCATCGCGCTTGCGAACAAAGTGATCGAGACGCTGGAGAACCGGGAAAGCCACTTTAAGCCGCTGTATGAAGACGGATGTTCCCTGGAGGAAAAGATCGAGACGGTTGCAAGGGAGATCTACGGCGCTGACGGCGTGACGTATTCTCCGGCGGCAGCGCGCGAGTTAAAGAGAATCGCGGAGATGGGGATGTCGGAATTCCCGGTCTGCATGGCAAAAACACAGTATTCGCTGTCGGATGATCAGACGAAACTCGGCCGTCCGACGGGCTTTACGGTCAACGTCCGCGAGGTCTATGTGTCCGCCGGAGCCGGATTTGTGGTGGCCGTGACCGGAGCGATCATGACCATGCCCGGACTGTCGAAAAACCCTGCGGCTTACGGGATCGATGTGAACGAAGACGGAGTGATTACCGGACTGTTTTAAACGTGTGGGAAAGGAACGGATGTATGACGCAGATCATTGATGGAAAACGAATCGCACAGGAGATAAAAGACGAGCAGAAGCGGCAGGCAGAGCTTCTGCGGGAAGCGGGAAAGGAAGTGGCGCTAGCGGTGATTCAGGTCGGGGAAGATCCGGCCTCCACCGTGTATGTGAATAACAAAAAGAAGGCGTGCGCCTATATCGGAATCCGCTCGCTTTCCTATGAGCTACCAGAGGATACCAGCGAGGCCGAACTGCTCGCCCTGATCGAAGAGCTGAATGAGGACGATGAGGTAAACGGGATCCTCGTACAGCTCCCGTTGCCGCCTCAGATCAATGCGGACCGGGTAATCCGGGCAATTTCCCCCAAAAAGGACGTGGACGGATTTCACCCGGAAAACGTCGGAAAGCTCGCGATCGGAGAGCCGGGGTTCGTCTCCTGCACGCCGGCAGGAATCATCCAGCTCTTAAAACGTTCCGGGATCCGGATTGAGGGGGCGCACTGTGTGATAATCGGCAGAAGCAACATTGTCGGAAAACCCATGGCGCTTCTGATGCTGCGTGAAAACGCAACAGTGACGGTCACGCACTCAAAGACGAAAAACTTAAAAGAAATCTGCCGCGAGGCGGATATTCTGATCGCCGCGCTCGGAAAACCTCAGTTCATCACGTCAGAGTATGTCAGAGAGGGCGCCGTCGTGATCGATGTGGGGATTCACCGGGATGCGGACAATAAACTTTGCGGGGATGTAAAATACGATGAAGTATCGCCGCATACATCAGCCATCACACCTGTACCGGGCGGCGTGGGACCGATGACGATCGCCATGCTGATGAACAACTGTATCGAAGCTGTGCTGATGTAACGGAAAGGGATTTTCCTATGAAATGTGCAAAATGTGGCGCGGAGCTGAAGGAAGGACGTGTTTACTGCTCCGTATGCGGCGAAGAAGCACAGATGGTTCCGGCTTACAGTGTTCTCGAGGATGACTATCTGCGCTCCCTTTTGACGGATGAGAATCCAGGCGATTCCAAAGGAAAACAGAAAAAAGGAAAACGTGTATCACGAAAAAAATATCAGATCAGCGGGAAAATGCCGATTATACTGGTGTGTGTACTTTTAGCCGTGTTTATTGTGACGGGGGTTGCGGTAAAGCTGGTGATCCATTTTAAAAACGCGAATTCCTATGACTATCAGATGGCGATGGCGGTGCAAAGCCAGTCGGGCAGTCAGTATGAGGATGCGTTAAAGTACTATGAGACGGCTCTCTCGCTGAATCCGCAGGATCCGGCAGCACGCATGGGTATGGCGGAGGTCTGCATTGCCAAAAAGGATTATGATGCGGCGCTGGTGGTTCTGATGGATGTCATTCAGGCGGACAATAATCATCAGGAGGCATATCAGAGACTGATCGACGTCTATGAGGCAAAAGGGGATTATGACGGGATTCTGGCGCTCGAGGATACGGTCAGAAACGCGGAGATTGCGAAGCTGTTTGCACCGTACCATGTGAAAGCGCCTGTGATCTCACCTGTCTCGGGAACCTACGAGGATTTTATGGACGTCGTGATTGTCTCAATGGAGGAATGTGAGATCTACTACACGACGGACGGCTCAGAACCGGATCCCAAAACCGGGATCCGGTATGATGAGGAGACCGGAATACCGCTTGATGAGGAAGGGGAGTATGAGATTTCCGCGGTCTGTGTCAATGAAAAAGGGATCTGCAGCGATATCAGAAGCGCCACTTATGAGATCCGCTTTGAACCGCCCGATCCGCCTGCCATCTGGCCGAACGGCGGGGAGGTGACAGAGCAGACCTTTATCGTGCTCCACACAGAGCGCGATTGTGAGATTTATTATACCTGGGACGGGACCGATCCGACGCGTCAGTCGGCAAAGTACGAAGGTCCGATCGAGATTCCGGCAGGAAACAATATTTTTTCCGTGCGCGCAGTCAATACGAAAAACGGTCTGCGCAGCGGGGTAAACCGCGCAAACTTTATTTATTATCCGGATGGGACGATGCCGCAGGAGACGCCGCAGTAATCCCACGGACACAAAAAACAGGCGTGTCAGCCGTAGGTTTTTCCCGGCTGGCGCGCCTGCTTCTGATCAGAGTTATTTCATTCCGGCAGAATCCGGTCCTGCGGATGGGTTTGTGATCAACTGATATCATCCGGCGAAAGACAATCAGCTTTCCTTTCACTGACAGCCGTCGGTCCTGCGGATATGTCCGTGATCTCCTGATATCATCCGGCGAAGGATGATCTGTCTTCATTTTTCTGGCAGACCCCGGTCAGCTCTGCGTCTCGTCGTCCGCGGGCAGAAATTCGATATGATCTTTTTCCATGGCTTTGATGCGTGCGAGCGCATACACCTCATGTCCCTGACCGGTCAGCTTCTGACGTCCCGGCTGGAACGATTTTTCGACGAGGACACCGATGCCTGCGACAGTGGCGTGCGAGAGGCGGAGCAGCCGGATGCAGCCGGTGGCAGCCTCCCCGTTCGCGAGAAAATCATCGATGATCAGCACATGATCGTCCTGCGAAATAAAATCCTTCGCGAGCGTCAGCTCGTAGCTGGTTCCCTTCGTAAAAGAGGTGACGATCGTCTGATCCATATTGTCGCCAAACACTTTGGAGGGCTGTTTTTTGAAAATGACGAGCGGGACGCCGAGGGCAAGCGCCGTCATCTGCGCCGGGGCGATGCCGGAACTCTCAATAGTAACTACTTTTGTAATGCCACGTTCCCTGAAATGCGCGGCAAACGTTTCGCCGATCTGCTGCATGAGCACCGGATCCACCTGGTGATTGATGAAACTGTCCACTTTCAAAATCTCTTCACTGACAGCTTTTCCCTCTGAAAGGATTCGTTCTTCAAGTAATTTCATACGCTTCTCCATTTCTTTTTTTGTCGTTCCGATTCGCGGCGGTACGATATGCCGCATCCGGCGGCCGGGGCAGAACATTCGTTGTCCGCGGAAACCGGCGTTAGAATAACGCTGCATATAATGTTTCTATCACATGGTCGCAAAAGGATTCCTCGAGATCGGGATAGCGCGCTGCGATCAGACGGTGCATCACCTCGCAGCGGGCAAAATAAAGCAGCTCATCCCCGCCGCCCTCTGACACATCAGTCGCCGCATCACCCTGGTCCGTATGCAGTGCAACGTCAGTCACCGCATCGCCACCGTCCGTATGCAGTGCAACGTCAGTCGCCGCATCACCCTGGTCCGTATGCATCGCAACATCAGTCGCCGCATCGATCTCCTTTGCCGTGTGCGCGGATGGAAACCACTCCATGATGGCCGAAAACAGCGCATCTTCCTCCTCCGCGGCCCGGGTAATCTTATTCTGCTGGCGGAATGCGTTGATGCCGACCAGAAGGAAAAAGAAAAACAGTCCGCCCATGACCAGACAGATCATGACTTTGGAATAGATCGCCATGTGAAACGGAAGAATATCCGCCGCAAACAGCACCAGGAGGATGAGTCCTGCGCCGCCGGTCAGCGTGAACGTGTAGGCGGTCGATTTCATATCCTCCGCTTTTGTGCGCTGTGACACAAAGGCGTGGGACGCGCTCACAGGAGACGATCCGACGCGCCCGGCGCTGCCGTCAGGATCTGTCTGATCCGATCCGTCCGGAATGCTGTCGGCGAAATCAGTCTCAGGATTTGCCTGCCCCGACGCGCCCGGAATGCTGCCGGCGAAACCGGCATCCGGATCAAAATCTCCAGAAGCCTGACTGTCCGATGGCTTTGGCGCATCCGGCAAGTCGACAAGCAAAATCCCGCAGTCCGCACACCGGGTGATCCCCGGGACATATTCATTTTTGCATTTTGGACACCACATGACATGTTACCTCACTGTTTTGATAGTTTCTATTATAGAAGATTTCGGGCGTGTCCGCAACCGGATTGTGGAGGAATCCGAACGCGATCCGGGAGGGAGGATTTATGTTTCCGCTTCAAATTTACAAATCCGGGTAGTCTGATGCCGTCATGCAAAGCACATGATAAGCTGCTATGGCGGTCAGGAACAGAATCTAGTAAAAAGAAAAGAAGACCGGCGGATCCGCAGGGACAGCCGGTTCTTTTTTGTGCATATTGTAAAAACAAAAATGCAGAAACAGAAGAAATATGTAAAAATGGAAAAAATTAATTGACTTCTTACTGGCAAGGTGTTATGATATCTATTGCAATCGATTGCTTTTTCGGAATCGATTGCAATAGATCTGTAAGGAGCGCATTGTGTGAATCAGTCTGATCACTGTTTTTCACGCGGCATTTGTGCATATGCGGCACAAATCTGCCTTTATGGAAGACGCAGGTGTACGTGACGCAGCTCTGCAATTTGCGTTGTCCGCCGCGTAAACGCTCCGGAATGGAGATTAACATGAAAATAGCGATACTCGGAGCAGGAGCGATGGGCTGCCTGTTTGGCGGATATCTCTCCCGACACAATGAGGTCTGGCTGATTGAGATTGATGAGGAAAGGGCTGAGGCGGTTAACAGGGACGGGGTCAGGATACGGGAAGCGGACAAAGAGGAGACCTTTTATCCGAAGGCGGTTACCCGGGCGAATGGTCTGGGGGAGATGGATCTTGTCATCGTATTTGTAAAAGCGATGTTTTCAGAGGCTGCGCTGAAGGCAAACAGAGGTCTGATCGGTCCGGATACCTATGTGATGACACTGCAGAACGGTGCGGGACATGAACAGAATCTGCTGAAGGTGGCGGACCGGGCGCATGTCATTATCGGGACGACAAAGCACAACAGTAGTCTGATTGGGCCGGGGTATATCAATCACGGAGGCGGGGGCGTCAGCAGTATCGGGCTGCCGGACGGAGGGAGCGGGGTACTTGCCCCGATCGCGGAAAATTTTACCTGCTGCGGATTTGACACGATTGTTTCGGACTGTGTGAAAAAAACGATCTGGAAAAAGCTTTTTGTCAATGTGTCTGCAAGCGTGGTGACGGGCATTCTCCAGACGAGTCTTGATTTTATCGGCGGGAGCAGTCATGCATGGGCGCTGACAGAGCAGCTGGCAAGGGAAGCGGTACGCGTGGCGAATACGGACCACATGGGATTTGACGAGGAGGAGATTGTAAAGGAAGTGCGGGATCTGGTCGATCATGCGCACAACGGCTACACCTCGATCTATGCGGACCTGCGTGACGGTGTACCCACGGAAGTGGATACGATCAGCGGGGCTGTTCTCTCGGAGGCAAAGCGGCTTGGTGTGCCGGCGCCTGCACATTCGTTTGTGGTGGAACTGGTACATGCACTGGAGGACAGGACAAACGGATGTGAGACGGATGTTTCGGGGCGGTGACGGAGCCGGATCGCAATGGGGATGCAGAGAACGGGGCTGCTGCAGAATTCGTAAGTTCCGCAGGATATGGCTGCGATGTCACGGATGTCAGCATTGATTGTGTGCAGCTGTCGGTTTGCAGCAGTTCCCGGAGAGGGGACAGGGAGATGGAATTTGATCTGAAAAAACCACATTGTTATTTTTTTAACGAAATATGTAAAATTCCGCACGGTTCGGGAAATGAGAAGGCATTAAGCGACTGGATCGTGTCGTTTGCAAAAGAGCGCGGACTTGCGTTTCTCCAGGATGAAATGTGGAATGTAGTGATCTGTAAGGAGGCGTCGTCCGGGTATGAGACGCATCCGGGCGTGATCCTTCAGGCGCATATGGATATGGTCTGTGAGAAGACGCCGGAATCCGCACATGATTTTGAAACGGATCCGCTGGATCTGTATGTGGACGGGACGCATCTTCGGGCACGTGGGACGACGCTTGGGGGAGACGACTGCATGGGCGTTGCATATATGCTGGATATTTTGTCGGATGAGACGCTTTCACATCCGTATCTGGAATGCTGTTTTACCGTGCAGGAGGAGACCGGGCTGTTCGGGGCGCGCGCGTTAAAGCCGGAGTACTTTAAGGCAAGACGGCTGATCAATCTGGACGGGGCGGGCGAATACCGCACCTACACGACGCTGGCCGGATCGCGGAATCTGACAATCGAAAAGAAGATGACGCAGAGCTGTGCGGCGGGCTCCGTATGGCGTCTGCGTGTGGAGGGGCTCCTGGGGGGCCGCACCGGGGATGATATCGGTAAGGAGAGGGCCAATGCGGGCAAGCTGCTCGCCCGTGTGCTGTACGCATTTCATATGGACGGGATTTCATTCCGGCTCATGCGCCTTACTTCTTCGAATAAAAAGTCCGGCATCCCGTCAGAAGGCGAAGCAGTATTTGTGACAGAGACAGGCGGGGAGCGGTTAAGCGGCACGCTCACGGCAGTGCGTGCCGCGGTGGCGGACGAATATGAATTCAGCGATGCCGGGATCCGGTTTGAGCTGGAAGCATGGGAACCATCTGAGAGGAGGCCGGCAGGCGGCGAACCGGGCGGAAATCCTGCGGATAGCGTGCCGGACAGGAAGTGCGCAGGCGGCATGTCAGAAAGAGAGTCCGCGGGTACGTCACCGGGCGGAAA
>CAJUNX010000029.1:0-19779 GCA_910587865.1 uncultured Roseburia sp. | reverse complement strand
CGCAGGCGGCATGTCAGAAAGAGAGTCCGCGGGTACGTCACCGGGCGGAAAGACGGTGTATGCGGCTTCGGAGACGGACAGCCTGGAGCTCACAGAGCTTTTATATCTTCTTCCGTACGGTGTATTCGGAAGGTTTTTGCACCTGGAAGGTCTGCCCTATGATTCCGCAAACCTGGGCAGGATCGAAACGCAGGATGATACCGTGCTGATCCGATATGCGGCCAGGAGTCCGTTTGAATCCTGTATGGCGGAGGCGGAGCGAAGAGTCGGATTGTTGTGCCGAAAGCTGAATGCGGCGATTGTCGGAAAAGATGATTACTACGGATATCGTTATCGGACGGATTCTCCGCTGCGGGATACGATGGACCGGGTATTTCTGGAGCAGTACGGAAAACCGCTGGCGCATGTGGCGGCCCACGGCGGGAATGAATGCGGCGCGTTTGCCCACATGTTCCCCGACATGGATATCGTGACGAGCGGGGCCATTTATGCGAAGCACCACACGCCGGAGGAGTATCTGGATCTAGAATCCTTTGACCGGTCGATCCGGTTCTTAAAGGCGCTGCTGAAGGAGCTGTAGGCTTTTCCAAAGAAGGCACAGCTGCCTGATTGCTGCTAAGCCTGCGGTTTCCTGGTGCAGGCTTTGGAAAGGATATGGTAACTGATATGGAATTTGATCTGACAAAACCGTACTGCCGTTATTTTAATGAAATATGCAGCATTCCGCACGGTTCCGGGAACGAGAAAGCACTGAGCGACTGGCTTGTGGCATTCGCGAACAGGCACGGACTTTCCTGTGTGCAGGATGCGCTGTGGAATGTGGTGATCTATAAGCCGGCGTCCGCGGGTTATGAGGACCATCCGGGCGTGATCATCCAGGCGCACATGGATATGGTCTGTGAGAAGACACCGGAGTCTGACCATGATTTTGAAAAAGATCCGCTCGCGCTTTACACGCAGGGCGATCATCTGCGCGCGCGGGGGACAACGCTCGGCGCGGACGACGGGATGGGATGTGCGTATATGCTGACCATTTTGGCGGATGATACGCTGATGCATCCGTACCTGGAATGCTGTTTTACGACGCAGGAGGAGACCGGGCTTGTGGGGGCGCAGGCGCTGAAACCGGAGTACTTTAAGGCGAGACGGCTGATTAACCTGGACGGTGCGGGCGAGTATAAAACCTATATGGGAATGGGCGGCGGTGAGCAGGTGACCCTGATAAAGCCCGTAACCTGGGAGGACAATGACAAACCGGCGTACCGGCTTCGGTTAAGCGGACTGCTGGGCGGGCATTCCGGCGGGATGATTGACAAAGAACGCGCGAATGCCGCGAAGCTTGCTGCGCGGGTGCTCTGCCGGATGGAACAGGAGGGAATCCGGTTTCAGCTGGCAGAATTTGCCGGAGGGACAAAGCACAACGTGATCATGCCAGAAGCGGACGTTTTGTTCGTGACGGATGCTGACCCGGGCCGGATCCGGCAGATCGTGGAATGCGCCGGCCATGAGATTGCCGCGGAATATGAGCAGAGCGACCCGGACATCCGGATCTGCGTAAAACCGGCGGAGCCGGCCCAAAGACGGCTGACAGAGCAGGACGGCGCGGATCTGATCCGGCTTTTGTATCTGCTTCCGAACGGGCTTCTGGCACGCAGCCCGGTCGTAGAGGGAGAGCCGCCGGTCACCTCGGCGAATACGGGTGTAGTTAGAATAGGTGAAAGCGAGGCAGAGATCGTCATTTCCGAGAGGAGCGGGCTGGAATGCGCGTTGGAAGAGCTGAAGCGTCAGGTCACACTGCTCGGAGAACTGTACGGAGCTGCCGCATCTTACAGCGGATATTATCCGGGATGGAAATATGAGGCAGAGTCAGAGCTGCGTGAGACGATGAAGCAGGTGTTTGAATCGATTTACCACAAGCCGCTGGCGTGCCTGATCGGACATGGAGGAAACGAGTGCGGCGTGTTTAAAAAGATGTTCCCGGAGATGGAGATCGTCACGAGCGGTGCGATCTACGGGAATATCCACACGACAGAGGAGTTTTTGGACCTGGCGTCCTTTGACCGCTCGTGGACGCTGCTGACCCGTTTCCTTGAGGCGCTGTAGTCGGTGACGTTCCGGGAAACAGATAAACCAGGTGACAGAGGAGGGGAAGATTGAGACATCACACTGCAGTGCCGATGTTTCAGTCACGGGTTTGCGTCGGAGCCACAAACCCGGACGCAGAGTCGGATCTGATATCCGGCCCGCGGCCTTTGTAAAAATGCTCCGGCATGGAGGGAAAGATGAGAGATCCGAGAGTGGAAAAACTGGCACACAGCATAGTGACCTACTCCTGCAGCATACAGCCGGGAGAGCGCGTGGTCATCGAATCGCACGGCGACCATCAGGACGCGTTTGTCAAGGCGCTGATCCGGGAGATCTATGCGGCAGGGGCAAGCCCGTTTTTATGGATGTACAAGATGGATATCCGGCGGGAGATTTTAATGCAGGCAAACGCGGATCAGTTAAAGATCGCGGCGGAGTCGGACGCGCTTTTAATGAGCCGGATGGATGTCTATATCCGGGTGCGCGGCGAGGAGAATACTTCCGAGCTTGGCGATGTGCCGTCGGAGCGGATGGCGGATTTTACCCGGATTTACAGCAAAACGGTGAATGCGAACAAACCGGGGAAGTGGTGTGTGATGCACTATCCGACCGACGGAATGGCACAGGCGGAGGGGATGAGCATGGAAGCGCTCGAAACCAGGTTTTTTGAGGTCTGCGCGATGGATTATTCCAAAATGAAAAAGGCGTTCGTGCCGTTAAAAGAGCTGATGGAGCGCACCGACCGGGTGCACATCATCGGAAAAGGGACAGACCTTACGTTTTCGATCAAAGGGATCGGAGCAACGCCCTGCGCGGGGGAGAACAATATCCCGGACGGCGAGATTTTTACCGCGCCGGTGAAGGATTCTGTGAACGGGGTGATCACCTACAACACGACAGCCTTCTATGAGGGAACCGTTTTCGACAATATCCGCTTCCGGTTTGAACAAGGAAAGATCGTGGAGGCGGCCGCAAGTGATACTGTGCGGCTGAATGCCATTCTCGACCGGGATGAGGGGAGCCGTTATATCGGTGAATTTGCCATCGGGGTAAATCCGTATGTGACGAGCCCGATGAAGGATTCCATGTTCAATGAAAAAATGGCGGGCAGCATTCATTTTACGCCCGGAAACAGTATCGCCAGTGCGGATAACGGAAACCGTTCTTCCATCCACTGGGATATCGTATATGCCCAGACGCCGGAATACGGCGGCGGGGAAATCTGGTTTGACGATGTGCTGATCCGAAAGGACGGGCGCTTTGTCCTGCCGGAACTTTTAGGGTTAAACCCGGAGCATCTGGTGTAAGGACTCCTGCGGGAGTGCGCCGGATGTGTCAGAGCGGCTTGAACGGAAAGATCCGTTTAAAGTATAAACCATTATAAGGAGGATACCAACAAATGAAAAAGGCAGTTTCTATGTTTCTCGCTGCGGTCATGGTGTGCTCTCTTGCCGCGTGCGGCAGCGGGGGCGGAGATACGAAGGAACCGGCGGCAGGGCCGTCGACGGAAGCGGCGCAGCCGTCGGGAGGAACGGGGTTTGGTACGGAGGAGAAAGAGCAGCCAGAGGCATCTGATGCGGGCAGCAAAGAGAGCCGTCTTGTGTACGGCGTGACGAGCACCATGTCCGGAGATATGGGCTTTAGTCAGTGGTCCAGTCTCGGCGGCGACAAGCCGGTGATTTTCCTGGCGGAGGCGATGGCTCCGACCTGTTATGATCAGGATGCGCAGTGGCTGTGGGACGAGACGATTGTAGCGTCACATGATGCGGTCTCCAATTCCGACGGTACGCTGACCTACACGATCACCTTAAACGAAGGGTTAAAGTTCAGCGACGGATCCGCGATCTCAGCGAAGAATTATGTCGCTTATCCGCTTCTTTTCTCCTCGCCGGCAGCGGTGGCGGAGAGCGCGTACGGCACGATCGGAAAAGAGTTTGTAGGGCAGCAGGAATACAAGGACGGCGCAAGCCAGGCGTTTGGCGGCATCAGCCTGGTGGATGACCTGACCTTCAGCATCACGGTGGCGGAGGATTACAATCCGTACTACTACGGTCTGGCGCTGCTTAATATTTTCCCGATCGACTACACGATGTGGCTGGGAGATGAGAGCGCGGATGTCGCGGATGACGGCGCAGGATGCTATTTTGTGACGGAGAAGGAATTCAATGCCGAAAACTACGGCGATGCGATCACGGCAGGGCGTTATATCTATGACGGACGCGTGTGCTCCGGCCCGTACAAAATCCAGAGCTGGGATGTCGCGGCAAATGAAGCGACCCTGACGATCAATGAGAATTATCCGGGGAACTTTGAGGGACAGAAGGCATCGATCGAGACAATTGTCGTAAAAGTAGTCGACAGCGCAACCATGCTCGATGCGCTCTCCACCGGAAGCATCGATTTAATCGACGGCATCGGCGAGGGCGATATGATCAATGCATGCCTGGATATGGCGGACGCCGGCGGCTACGGAGCGGACTGTTATAAGTACAGCGGCTACATGAAGCTGTTCTATCAGTGCGACTGGGGCCCCACACAGTATGAGGCTGTCCGTAAGGCGATTACTTACTTAACGGATCGCGAGTCGATCTGCCAGGAGTCCACGTTAGGATTCGGCAATGTCGCAAACGGTCAGTACAGCATGGCACAGTGGATGGCACAGGATATGGAAGAGGAATTAAGCTCTGAGCTCGAGGCGTATGCCTACAATCCGGATAAGGCAGTGGAGCTTCTGAAGGAAGACGGATGGGTGTACAACGAGGACGGCTCCGACTATGAGGACGGCAGCGGCAAGATCCGATACAAGAAGGTTCCGCAGGAAGAGACGGAGTATATGGAGGGCTGCGTCGAGGTGAACGGCGACTGGTATATGCCCCTGATCTTAAAGTACTGCGGCCATGCGGAGGGCGAGGGAATCGAGACCACGCTTGACGAGCTTTTAACCATCTATCTGGTGGAGAGCAGCAGCACGGCGGATGCCGGCATGAAGATCGACCGTACCGTGATGGCGGATGCGGAGCTTTTAAGCTACTTAAACCGCCGCGGTGCGAACGGCGAGGAAAAATATGCGCAGCCGAGCTACAATATGATTTCACTGGCTTCCGGACTTGGTGCGGCGAAGTTCGATAAGAGCGGAACCTGGACCTTTGTGGAAGAGAACATTGCCAACAACAAAAACCGCTATTTCAACCACACGCTCGACGATCTGTCAAACAATATGATCTACGGTGTGGATGCGGGCGATGATGCGGCATTTGAGGATCTGTGGTTCCAGTATCAGAAGGAATACAATGCAACGCTTCCGGAGACTCCGCTTTATAACTGGACGTACTGTGCCGTTTATAATGATAAGCTGGAGGGCTTTGAGGAGACGAATATCTGGAGTTTCCAGTATGCGATCCTGTATGCGACGATTCAATAGGTAAGGAAATCAGACTGCAGTAACATGCGACCCTGAATGCGGGGCGGGTGTGAGGAATGCCCGTCCCGTATCTGCGTTATACAGGAAGGTTCGCACTGCGTTTTTGGTGCAGTATCTCTTGAGAAAGGATGATAGGTATGGCCAGATATATAGGAAAACGGCTGGTATATATGGTCGTGGTATTTTTTGTCATCTCGTTTATTATGTATATGATTTACAATCTGATTCCGGGGGATCCCGCCGCGACGGAGCTGGAATCAGTGCGGGACGAGCTTACCGCGGAGGAATATGAAGACATGTACCGGCAGGCGAGAGAACGGCTGGGGTTAAACGATCCGATTGTGATCCGTTATTTCCGCTGGCTGGGGGTGTATCCTTCGGTAAACGGAAATTTTGAGGGGGTATTTCAGGGGGATCTCGGATATTCCACCATGTACAAGGAGGATGTGGTGAAAGTCATTGCATCCCCGCTTCAGAACACGATTTTTCTGAATTTTTTTTCCACGATACTGGCGCTGGTGATCACGATCCCGCTCGGTATCTTCTGTGCGGTTCATAAAAACGGTAAATTTGACCAGGCAGTACAGGTGATTACGATTGTAGGATACAGTATCCCGATCTATATTATCGGATTGATTTTTATCTTTTTGTTTGCTGTGAAAGTTCCGGTCTTTCCGGTCGGCGGCGTGAAGACAACCGGTGTGGAATACACGGGGTTTGCGGCTGTTAAGGACAGACTGTATTATATGGCGCTTCCCCTGATTGTGACCACCTTCGCCAATCTTGGGAGCATGACCCGCTATGTGAGAGCGGCGATGATCGACGCGCTCAGCATGGATTATATCCGGACGGCGCGCGCGAAGGGGCTGAGGGAAAAAGTGGTCATCTATTCCCACGCGTGGAGGAATGCCCTGCTGCCGGTGGTGACGATCATTATCGGATGGTTTTTAACGATTTTTTCCGGATCCGTGGTGGTGGAGAATACGTTTTCCTTTTTGGGAATGGGAGCATTAAACGTAACCGGATTAAAACAGAGCGATTATGAACTCGTGCTGGCGATCCAGCTGTTTTACACGATCATCAGTCTGGCCGGGATTCTGATCACGGATATCAGCTACGGCCTGATCGATCCCCGCGTCAGGGTGGATAAGTAGAGGAGGAGAAAGAATGGAACAGAAAAAGGAACAGAAAAAGAAAAAACGTTCCCGCCTTTTCGTCTGGTTTCGCCGCCTTTTCTTTGGCCCGGGCAGGGAGCTGAGCTTTCTGGAGGAGGAGCAGGTACAAAGTCCGATGCGCTCGATTGTCAGCCTGTTTTTCCATAACCGGATTGCAATGACGGGTGTCGTTATCTTTGCGGCATGTCTGCTTCTGGTGCTGATCGGCCCGCTGTTTCTGCCGCTCGATCTGTCGTATTCGGACAGCACCCAGCAGAACGTGCCGCCGTCCATGGGTCTTGCAGAGGTGCCGGCGGAGATGAAAAACGGGAAAATCGCAGGTATTTCGGCCGGCACGACCTACGGGCTGGGCTGTGACACAAACGGGGAGGTCTACACCTGGGGATATACCAGAATCACGGAAACCATAGACCTGGGTGAGATTCCGGACGAGGTAAAAGAAGCGAATATCGTGGAGGTGGCCGCGGGATTTGACCACTGCCTGGCGCTTTCCGACAAAGGAAAGCTGTATGTGTGGGGAAACGGGCGTCTCGGGCAGAAGGAGATCCCGGAACGCGCACGCGCAGGAAAGAACTTTGTGCAGATCGGCGCGAGCATCCAGTTTTCCGCGGCGCTCACGGACGACGGATATCTGTACCTGTGGGGAAATGACAGCACGGCGGATGTCAGGGTAAAAAAAGAATTTCAGAACCACATCAGAAAGGTTGCGCTCTCGGATTATGCGTATGTCAGTCTGATGGACGACGGGAGTGTGAAATACACGGGATTTAACGTATCCTCCGCATATGCGCAGATTCCGGAGGAGCTCTCGGAGGGTGTCGTCGATATTGCAGCCACGGCAAATACGTTTGTGGCGGTAAAAGAAGACGGATCCTTGTATTTCTGGGGTAATATCTCAAACGGCGAAAATAATGTGCCGGAATATGAGGGGGAAATTGACCGTCTGTACGGCGGACGCTATCACTATACGGCGCTCCTTAATAACGGGGAGGTCATCTCCTGGGGTGATAATCATTTCGGACAGGCCGACGTGCCGTCCGCTCTGAAAAAGGGGGATGTGACGGTTACGGATCTTTACAGCGGCTACTACCAGAACTATGCCGTGACAATCGACGGGGAAGTGATTTCCTGGGGATTAAAGGGCTATCTGCTCGGCACGGATTACCTGGGGCGCGATATCTTAACCCGCCTGGTGAACGGAGGACGCGTCACCATGACGGTGGGCGCGGTATCCGTCATTATCACGATGCTGATCGGACTTTTGATCGGCGGACTTTCCGGCTACTTCGGCGGTGTCCTCGATATGTTTCTGATGCGTGTGGCGGAGGTGATCAGCGGCATTCCGTTTCTGCCGTTTGCACTGATTCTCTCCTCCATCATTCCGCCGGGCGTGTCGCTGACCCAGCGCATGTATCTGATCATGGTGGTGCTGGGACTCCTAAGCTGGCCGTCCCTGGCACGACTGGTGCGCGCTCAGATCCTGGCCGTCCGCGAGCAGGAATATGTCATGGCGGCAAAAGCGATGGGGGTGAAGGAAATGACAATTGTCTTTAAACATATTCTGCCGAATATCCTCTCCGTCATCCTGGTCAATGTGACGCTGTCCTTTGCCACCTGTATGCTGACCGAGTCATCCCTGTCCTATCTGGGATTCGGGATCATTCCGCCGACGCCCACCTGGGGCAATATGCTGACCGGCTGTAATAATTCCGTGGTCATTCAGCAGTACTGGTGGAGATGGGTGTTCCCGGCTCTGATTTTTGGCATATGTACGATAGCGATCAACCTGATTGGCGACGGGCTGCGCGATGCAGTGGACCCGAAATCAGGGGAACGGTAGGAGGTGATACAATGGCATTGCTGGAAATGAAAGACCTTCACACATTTTTCCGCACAAAGCGCGGAATCGTGAAGGCGGTAAACGGTGTGTCCTATTCGGTGGACGCCGGGAAAACGCTGGGGGTGGTCGGTGAGTCCGGCTCTGGAAAAAGCGTCTCCGCCATGAGTATGCTTCATCTGATTGACGGAAACGGATATATTGAGAGCGGAGAGATTCTGTTTCGCGGTACGGATCTGGTAAAACTGTCCCGTCAGGACATGTATAAAATACGTGGAAACGACATCTCGGTGATCTTTCAGGAGCCGATGACCAGCTTAAATCCGGTTTTTACAGTACAGCGGCAGATCAGTGAGCCGTTTCTCATCCATCAGGGGATGAGTAAAAAGGAAGCGGCGAAAGAGGTCGTCCGGATGCTGGCGGACGTGAAAATCCCGAACCCGGAGGTGGTGGCAAAGCAGTACCCGCATCAGCTTTCCGGCGGGATGCGCCAGCGTGTGATGATCGCCATGGCGCTGGCCTGCAGGCCGAAGCTTCTGATCGCGGACGAGCCGACGACGGCGCTCGATGTGACGATCCAGGCCCAGATTTTAAATCTGATGAATGAGCTCAAACGCGAGCACGGGACGTCCATCCTGTTTGTCACGCATGACCTGGGCGTCATCAATCAGATGGCGGACGATGTGGCGGTGATGTACTGCGGACAGGTCGTGGAATTAGCGCAGGCGGAGACGGTATTTTCACCGGACAGCAGATACTCGCATCCATATACGGAAGGGCTGATGGTGTCGGTTCCCAGGCTTGACACTCCGGCGGGACAGAGACTCGAGGCGATCCCGGGGGCGGTTCCGCATCCGCTTGACCTGCCGAAGGGCTGTAAGTTTGCTCCCCGCTGCAAATACGCGACAGACAAATGCAGGGAGGAAGAACCCGGTCTGATCAGCGTATCAAAGACACAGCAGGTGCGCTGTTTCTATCCGTTAAAGGAGGAGAGACATGGAAAACAATCATAACGTACTGATCCGGATCGGCAATTTAAAACAGTGGTTTCCCCTAAAGAAAAAAGGTGCGTATGTGAAGGCAAACGACGGGATCACGCTGGATATTTACGAGGGGGAGACCTTCGGGCTGGTCGGCGAGAGCGGCTGCGGGAAATCGACCCTGGGACGCACGATTTTACAGTTTTACCGGCAGACGGACGGGCGCACGATCTATTACGGGCGCAGCGCGGAGGAATTTGCGCCGGGCTATGTGAAAAAGACGATTCAGAATCTGGAGAAGCTCCGCGGCCGGTACCGGGAGCTTGAAGAAAAGCGGAAAGCGCTTCAGAAGACCTATGACGGCCTCGGTGAAACAGAGCGGTATCAGGAGAAGGAGAAGCTGGATCAGACCGCGAAGGAGGCCAGGGACGCGTTTCTCGATATGGCAGGAGTCGTTGGCGGCCTGATGACCGTGCCGGATTTAAAGCCGGTGCAGGAAATATTTTTAAAACGATTTGAGATCTCGAAGCAGTTAAAAGAGGCGCGCGGGAACCGGGAGAAGGCGGCTCTTGCGCTTGCAGATCTTACCTATAAGGCGAAGGAGAAGAAGGAAGCCGGAAAAGATGCTGCGTCCCTGGAGCCGAAACGGAAAGAGGCGGAGGCAAAGGTGAAGAAGGAGGAAGGGGCGGAGGCGGACTTAAGAAAGAAGCTTCGCGACATCGACGGACAGATCGATGCGATGAAACAGCCCTATACCGCTGATGCGGAATTTCAAGAGGCGGAGGCATGCCTGGAGGACGGAATCGATCTGGCGCGTCTTTCCTACAATGAGATCCGGCTGCTGCGCAGCGATTTACAGCTGATCTTCCAGGATCCGTATTCCTCCTTAAACCCGCGCATGACCGTGGGACAGATCATCGGCGAGGGAATGCTCGCGCACGGGATGTTCCGCAAAAACGACGGGAGGATGCAGAAGGAAGTGCTGCGCGTCATGGAGGAATGCGGGCTGGCGCCGTATTTTCTTCACCGGTTTCCGCATCAGTTCTCCGGCGGGCAGAGACAGAGGATCGGCATTGCGCGCAGCCTTGCCGTAAAACCCAGATTTGTAGTCTGTGACGAGGCGGTGTCCGCGCTGGACGTGTCGATCCAGTCGCAGATCATCAACCTGCTGCAGGACCTGAAGGAACGGCAGAATCTGACCTACTTATTTATCACGCATGACCTGTCTGTCGTAAAATATATCAGCGACCGCATCGGCGTGATGTATCTGGGGGTGCTGGTAGAGCTCGCGGGCGCGCAGGATATCTTTGATCATCCGTATCATCCCTATACGGAGGCGCTTTTGGCGGCAATACCGACGACAGATATAGGCGACAGAAAAAAAGAACTTAAGATCTTAGAGGGGGATATTCCGAGCCCGGTGAATCCGCCGAAGGGGTGTAAATTCCATACCAGGTGCCGGTACTGCACAAAGATCTGCGAGCACGTCGTCCCGGACTGGGAAGAGGTGGCGCCGGGGCATTTTGTGGCGTGCCATCACAAACTGGGGTGACGGGAGTAATGTTTGCCTGGAAATACAGGCTGCCCTTATGCGGGGCAGCCGCTTTCCGTCAATAAGCTGTACAGATGACGGACAGGGAAGGGAGTGTGATTTCTTTGCTGTTATGGGAAAAAATGAAGAAAGCGGCAGAATATCATCATGAGAAGCAGGCGCAGAAGGAAGAGGCATACAGGGAGCAGTACGGGGAAGGCGGGAGAGAGCTGGAAAAGGGAGACGTGCCTGCCATGCTGATCTCCGCGTTCCTTGTACTGCTTCCGGGGGTGCTGATTATCCTGCTTCTGCTGGTGGGAGCGGCGTATTTTTTTGTGGTGCATTCATGATATGTTTTCCCTGTATGCTTCTTTGCAATCCATAGAAAATTCCCACTTTCTCCCACATGGGGCGGCGCCTGGTTTACAGTTACATTTTTATTGTTCAGAGGGGCGATAGTATTTTAGACTGTATCAGTATATCTGATGGAAAGCTATTCCCGGTAATCCGTTCTGATAAAGGGTTCCCGGATGTTCGTATCGGTTAACAATCCGTATTTTTTCGGATGACGGTACGCGTTTCCGTGAACCTCTTTTTTCCGGTAATTGCGAAGCAGATTAAGATCAAGCTCTGCCACATAAATGCCCTCCCGGCCGTCCGCCTGCAAAATACAGGTATCCCGCGAAGGACCCGGTTCGGGCAGATATGCCACCCCGTCAAATACACTGGACGCGCCGTTACAGTCGGGTACTGTGTCGGGATAATTGCAGGTCGCAATCGCCGTCATATTTTCAAACGCCCTGGCGCGAAGCTGTGAGAGACGGTTGATTTCCATGGGACAGGCGTTTGGAACAAGGATCAGTTCGGCGCCTTTTAGCATTAAGATTCTTGCGCTTTCAGGAAATTCCCTGTCATAACAGATCATGGCGCCGACGTTTACCTCACCGCAGGAAGTATCAAGCGAAGTGACATAAAAATCCTCGCCGGGAGTCAGATTGCACTCTGCGCCAAAGTCGCAGGTATGTACTTTTGCATAGACCAGTTTCTGTCTGCCGGACCGGTCAAACAGAACGAGGGTATTGCGCGGAGCATTCTCATGTGCTTCAAGCAGCGTGATGCCGACAGCCATATCCAGTTCCGCTGCAAGACGGCCGAAGGCAGCGATAAAATCACTGTGAACGGGGATTGCTTCTGCCTGCCATTCGTGGACGGGACGGTCGTAAATGCGGTATCCGCAGCTCCACATTTCGGGAAACAGGGCAATGTCTGCGCCGCATTCCTTTGCTTTTTGGCAGGCGCGGATTCCCTTTTCGAGATTTTCCGCGAGCGTGTTGCAGGGCGCAATCTGCAGCAGGGCAATTTTTAACATATGATTCATGTCAGGATCCTCCTTGTATAACATGTCTGTTGTTTGTAATGATAACATATTGTGCTGATGTTTGTCTTCCTGATTTTATGTCTTTGCCGCTTGTTTTTTTCACCCGGTTCGGATTATAATATCTGTATCAGACGACGAATGGGGAGGAAACATCTATGGCATTACCGGCGGAAGAATTGCGATATACATTTGCGGATGCGCTCACGTGGAACGAAAATGAACGGATTGAGCTTATAAATGGCAAAGCGTTTCTGATGGCTGCCCCATCCAGGATTCATCAGGAAATCTGCTTTGAGATCGGACGCCAGCTTGGCAATTATCTGGAGGGAAAGCCATGCAGGGTTTATCCGGCTCCGTTTAGCGTCCGTCTGTTTGAGCAGGATGGCAGCCGGCCGGAAGAAGTGGATACGGTGGTGGAACCCGACCTTTGCGTTGTCTGCGACAAAAGTAAACTGGATCGATACGGATGTAAGGGAGCACCGGACCTGATTGTCGAAGTTCTGTCTGCGTCCACTCAACGGCATGACCAGCTTGTAAAACTGAACCTGTATCAGAGAGCCGGAGTGAAGGAATACTGGATTGTGGATCCGGAAAACAGGACGGTTCGTGTTATGCTCCGGACGGAAGACGGCATTTTTCAGACACATGAAGTCTGGCAGAGGGACGATGTGGCAAAGGTGAATGTGCTGGACGGGTGTTTTGTCGAACTGACGAAAGTGTTTGCCGGACAGGAAGTCTTTTGAGTCAGGATAAAGGTTGCGGGAGGGAGACAGATGAGGCTACTGCTGGTGCAGCGACGGGAAGCGATCCGCGCGATGCTGCTGGAAAAAGAGAATATCACGATCAACGAGGTGATGGAGAAGTTTCACATCAGTGTGGAGACGGCCAGACGGGATTTTGACGCGCTGGCGGAGGAGGGTTTTTTAAATAAGGTGTACGGCGGCGCGACGTTAAAAAAACGGACTTCCGCCCTGCCGTCAAAGCAGCTTCTGGACAGCGTATTTTCGGAGGGAAAGGCCAGGCTGGCCAGGCGGGCTGTGAAATTTATGAAGTCAGGGGATACGATTTTTCTGGACAATTCCGATACCGTATTTCACATGTGTGCGGATCTGATGGATCTCAATATTACCGTGCTGACCAATTCGCTGGCGGTGATCAACTGTCTCTCAAAGAGCAAAACGATTCAGCTGATTGCAGTCGGGGGACGCTATGATCCAAAGGAGGAAGCGTTTCTGGGGCCGACGGCAGCGGAGTATCTGCGGCGTTTTCAGGTGGACCGCGCCTTTTTTTCCTGCAAATCCTTTGATATGGCAAGGGGACTCGGCGTTTCGGACGAGCGTGTCGCCGATTTAAAAAAGACGGTCATCGCCTGTGCGGAACAGACCTGTCTGCTGGCGGATCACAGCAAGTTCGGCAGGGTGTCGTTTGCGCATCTCTGCGATTTTGACGTGATCGATACACTGTTTACGGATGAGGTCGTGCCGGATGAGTGGAAGGATTACTTCGAGCGGTATCACGTGAAGCTGTATGAATGCCCTGCGGGAGGAGATATCCCGCAGGAAGAAAATTACTATTAAATGATGCCGGGATTTTGGACCATGTGTTTTTGTGCTATGTAAAACGTATGGCGTCAGAATCCCGGCATTTGTGTTTATCTCTTTGTCAGGTCAGGCTTACCGCCCCAGAACGTGTTGTGAATGCCGGAGAAGCTTTCCTCCAGATCAAGCCACTCCTGTACCGGGTAGAAGGGCTGTGCGCTCTGACCGGAGATATTGTAAGGCATATCGTCGCGCGGATAAACATTGTTCTGCTCCTCCGCCACACGCAGCGCGTAGTTGAGCATACCGACCATGGATCCCTTCATCATAAAGTGCATGGTCACCAGGTTAAAGCCCAGGGGATAGAGATCGGCCGCGTTCATGGTCGGCTGCTTCACGGACTGGTTGATATCCGGGAACATTTTCCACACATCCGGGAATTCCTTTGCGATCCGCTCCGCCTGCTCGATCGTCTTTAACTGATTGATTAACAGCATATCCGCTCCTGCCTCAAGCGATCCGCGGCAGCGGTCGATCGCGTCCGCAAAGCCTTCCTCCGTGTCAATCAGCACATTGGTGCGCGCGATGAAGATGCAGTCGGTTCCTTCGAGTGCCGCTTTGGCAGCGCGTACCTTCGCGATATATTCCTCCTTCGGAATGATATTCTTCTCCACCACTCCCTTTGCAAAACCAGGCTCTGACTCGTCCTCCATCAGAATGGCGGCAGCGCCCGCAGCAGCCAGGCGTTTACAGGTGCGATATACATTCTGCGGTCCGCCGAATCCGTCCTCCGCGTCCACGATGATCGGAAGCGGGCAGTTTTCCGTGATCCGGCTGACGATCCACTCAAGCTCCGGAAGACTTAAGATTCCGAGATCGGGAAGCCCGTCCATCGCCATGGAAAGCTCGGCCCCGCTTAAGCAGATTGCCTTAAAACCGGCCATATAAGCGACTCTTGCGGAGGCGGAATCAAACACGCAGGGAGCCAGCACACCCTTTTCTTTTGCCAGCAGCTCCTTAAAGGATACTCTTTTTTCTCTGATACTCATTCTGGGATATTCTCCTTTCTGTTTTGGGAATGTTTTGATAATTATGACTTTACTATAACATATATGGTATGTTTGTCAATATGTTATGGCGTGATTTAGCCGTGTTTTGCAGAATAGATGATGGTATTATTAATAATTAATGATAAGTTTATGATCAAAACGAGTTGACATATCATAAAAGGGGTGATAAAATCCAAATGACAGGAAAACAGTATCACAGAAGAGGAGAGAGGAGATATGTTTGAACATCTGGCAAAAAATTATGCGTTAAAGAAAGCGCCGTCCACGGTGATCCCGGTCGGGATTTCCATGAAGGCAGCAAAGGAGGAGTACGGGCTGGACGAGATCTATAAGCTCGCATCCAATGAGAATCCCTACGGGGTGTCGCCGAAAGCGCTTGAGGCGATGGCCGGCGCCTTGAAGGACGGTTACCTGTACCCGGATTCCACGCGCGATAATGTCTTAAAGGACAAGATTGCGAAGAAACATAACCTGCTTTCTGACAATATTATGATCACATGTGGAGCGGCAAATGCGCTGGCGTTTGCGGGGGAGGCATTCATCAAACCGGGCGACGAGTGCATCATCACATCCCCGGCGTATCCGCCGTATTACTATATTGTGTATAAAAATGAAGGCGTGATCGTCGACGTCCCGTCCCGTGCAGAGGACATGAAAATGGATATGGAGGCTGTGTTAAACGCTGTGACGGAGAAGACGCGCCTTGTCTTCGTCTGCAATCCGAATAATCCGACGAGCACCTGCATCCCGGGCGACGAACTGTACGCGTTTATTCAGAAATTCCCGAAGGATGTCATCGTGGTAGTCGACGAGGCTTATATTGATTTCACGGACGACCCGGAAAAGACGACGATGGTTTCCAGGTTAGAGGAGCAGCCGAATATGATTGTGGTGCGTACCTTCTCAAAGACCTACGGGATGGCGGCGATCCGTCTCGGCTATGCGCTGGCCTGCCCGGAGATTATCGGACTGATGAACAAGGCGATGGCGGCCCGCTCGCTGAGCAATATCGGGATCGAAGGGGCGATCGCAGCGCTCGACGATGAGGAATTCCGCGAGAAGACGGTAAGCAGCAACCAAAAGGAGCGCGCTTATCTGACAGAGGAGTTCCGTGCCATGGGATACACGGTGTATGATTCACAGGCGAACTTTATCTATGTGGATTTCGGCTGCTCCTGCCAGGATCTGTACTTTAAGCTGCTTCCCTACAAGGTGATGATCCGGGGTGATTTCCCGTTTGCACGGATTTCCATCGGCACGCATATCCAGAATGAGACACTTGTAAACGCGGTAAAGGATCTGCGCGGCAAAGGCGAGCTGTAACGAACAGAGACGTTCTGATAAAGGAGAAGATTTATGGCAAAGATTACTGATCTGAAAGGGTTCTGCTACCCGCTGTCCCCGGAGGGAACCTGTTCCCTGCTGGGCAATTTTCCATGGCATTACGGCACAGAGTATCTGAATATCGCATACCGCACCGATCCCGATGCGCTGGCAAAGTGGATTCCAGAGCCGCTTACCTTAAGTAAGGAGCACCCGGATATCGCATATGTGGCGTTCAGCAGATGGTGGTCCGTGTGGGAGGATCATAAGGAGCTGGCTTACACGAACCCGGAACGAACACAGTATAAGGAGGCCGCGATCTAGACCGGCTGTCACTATAACGGACAGGAAGCGCAGATCTGCCTTCCGATCTGGGTGGACAATGATTTCACGATGGCGAGGGGCTGGGCGATGGGCTTCCCCAAAAAGCTTGGCCAGATCAGCATCACGGATTATAACCCGTACAACCCCGGTATGCCGAAGGCAGGGCCGGGCGTAAAGCTGACCGGGACGGTCGCGTCACACGGCGAGCGGCTGATCAGGGGCACGCTGACGATCGAGCGGCAGATCAATCCGTCCGAACTCCCGAAGCCGATGGGGCTTCCGCTGATCCATCTGCGTCATTTCCCGAGCCTTGTGCCGGGGGCGAAGCCGTCCGTCTGTGAGCTGGTCCGGCTCGGCGCGGTAAATAAACAGTCCGATCCCGTTGCATGGGCCGGCAGCGGAGAACTTACATTCCTCCCCTCCGACTTAGAGGAGCACATGCCGCTGGCGCCGTCGGGCGGGATCATCGGCGCATACTGGTTCCGCAACGGATATACCTTTGACGGGGCTGAGGTTCTGCACGATTACACGACGGACTGGAAATAGGATACAAAAATAATTCTGAGGAGAAGAGCTGCAATGAAAAACTATACAAGTGCAGGAGAATACATCGACGCCGTGATAGAGACGGCGCGGCGCAGGGACGGGGAAAAGAAGGAATTTTTACAGTGCGTCACGGATGTGTACGGTTCGCTGGAGAAGGTGATCGAAGCACATCCGGAATATATCAGGGCGGATATTTTAACGCGCATGATCGAGCCGGACCGTTTTATCTCGTTCCGGGTTGCCTGGGTCGATGACAACGGCTATACCCAGATCAACCGCGGCTACCGCGTGCAGTTTAATTCTGCGATCGGACCGTACAAGGGAGGTCTTCGCTTTCACTCGACGGTAAATCCCAGCATCATGTTTTTCCTGGGATTTGAGCAGACGTTTAAAAATTCTCTGACCGGGCTGCCGATGGGCGGCGCAAAGGGCGGTTCCGATTTTAATCCGGTCGGAAAGAGCGACAATGAGGTGATGCGGTTCTGCCAGTCCTTTATGACAGGGCTTCATCACTATATCGGTTCGAATACCGATGTGCCGGCCGGTGATATCGGTGTGGGCGCGCGTGAGATCGGCTACCTGTTCGGGCAGTATAAAAGGATCCGCATTGCATTTGAAAACGGTGTGATCACGGGAAAACCGCTCGCATACGGAGGATCCCTGATCCGCCCGGAGGCTACCGGCTACGGGGCGGTTTACTATACCAGTGAGGTGCTGGCGCATGAAAACGAGGAGATCAAAGGAAAAACCTTTGCACTCTCCGGTTTCGGAAATGTCGCATGGGGCGCCGTCAAAAAAATCGTGGAGCTCGGAGGTATCCCGCTGACAATTTCCGGACCGGACGGATATATTTACGATAAAGACGGAATCGTGACGGAGGAGAAAATGAATTATCTGTTAGAGATGAGGGCATCCAGGCGCGACCGGGCGGAAGATTACGCAGAGCGGTTTGGCGTTCCGTTTTATCCTGGAAAACGCCCCTGGGAGGTTGCGGCGGATATCGCGATGCCGTGCGCGACCCAGAACGAGGTGGATCTTGAGGATGTAAAGCAGATTGCGGCGAACGGCACGAAATATTATATTGAGGTGGCAAACATGCCGACTACATCTGCCGCGCTCGAGTACCTGGAGGGGCAGAAGCAGATCATCGTAGCGCCGTCAAAGGCCGTCAATGCGGGAGGCGTCTGCGTGTCCGGGCTTGAGATGAGCCAGAACAGCCAGCGTCTCTCCTGGAGCAGCGAAGAGGTGGATTCCAGGCTGAAGGCTGCGATGAAAAACATCTATAAAAATTCCGTGGATGCGGCGGAGCGCTACGGTCTCGGGTACAATCTCGTGGCGGGCGCCAATATCGCGGGATTTGAAAAGGTGGCCGACGCCATGCTCACACAGGGCGCGTACTAAAACCGATACAGAAGAAACAGAGCGGGACAATCCGAAACGTTCAGAAAGCCAAAACATATGTTTATCTTGCAATCCGCTGCCCTTTCCGGTACTCTGTAAAAGAAGAGATAAAACCGGACGGCAGAAGGAGGAACATATCGTATGTATGTAAAAGGTGTCAATCCTGGAAACTGGCTTGTATCTGAAAAGTGGATGAGTCCCGCTCTTTATGACGGAACGGATGCGCAGGATGAATATGTATGTTTGGGCGGGGGACGAATATGAAGATTACAATCCTGTGCGTCGGAAAAATAAAAGAAGCGTTTTACCGGGAGGCTGTCAGCGAATATGCGAAACGTCTGGGGAGATACTGCCGGCTGGAAATTGTCGAAGTGGCGGACGAGCGCACTCCGGAAAATGCCGGCGCGGCACAGACGGCTCAGATTCTGGAAAAGGAAGGAGCGCGCATGCGCGCCCGCATCGAAGCGTACCGGAGTGAGGGCTGTCATCTTTTTGCGCTTACCATCAACGGTCGGCAGATGGATTCCGTGGCGTTTTCCGGGCAGATCGAGCGGCTTGGCGTCAGCGGAACCAGCCATATCGTATTTCTGATCGGCGGTTCGCTCGGCATGTCGGAAGAACTGCTTTCCATGGCCGATCAGAATATCAGTTTTTCGAAGATGACATTCCCGCATCAGCTGATGCGGGTGATTCTGCTGGAACAGATTTACCGGGCATACCGGATTATGCGGAAGGAACCATATCATAAGTAAAGGCGAAAAGGAACAGATGTTCTTAGAAATAAAAGAGAATAAGAGTTATATTTTTAACCCCATGGGAGTCAGGCGGCTTTCATGGGGTTCATATTATGGAGTTATAGTTAAGATTCACTCAAAGATGGTTCTAAAAATAAGATTACATATTATGTGTGGCAACTGGAACACTGGATATTAAAAGAAAATGCTGTAAAGGAGAAAGTCTTTTACAACAAAGAGCGGAAAAAATGCCGGGAGACAGGTTCTTGGCTTATTGTAATTTGCCGGAAGGCTGTGTATAATAGAAATAGATATTATGGATTTTGAAAAATACACATTTGCCGGCAGTAGTTTATGGAAAGAAAGCAGGTGGATAAAATAGGAGACATGGAAACAAAGCAGACAAAATGGGAAGAATTAAGCATATCCAATGATT
>CAJUNX010000028.1 GCA_910587865.1 uncultured Roseburia sp. | reverse complement strand
GCTTGCAATCCGTATAAACACTAGCTTCTTAAAGCTCATTTCATCACTCGAACTCAATCGTCCCCGGCGGCTTACTCGTCAGGTCATAGAACACCCGGTTCACCCCCCGCACCTCATTGATAATCCGGCTCATCACCGTCTGCAGCACCCCAAACGGCACCTCCGCACTCTCCGCCGTCATGAAATCCACCGTATTCACCGCCCTCAGTGCCACGGCATAATCATACGTCCGCTCGTCCCCCATCACGCCGACGGAACGCATATTTGTGAGCACCGCAAAATACTGCCCGATCGTCCGGTCCAGCCCGGCATTTGCGATCTCTTCTCGGTAAATCGCATCGGCGTCCTGCACGATCCGCACCTTCTCGGCCGTGACGTCTCCGATAATCCGTATCCCAAGCCCCGGGCCCGGGAAGGGCTGGCGATAGACCAGCTTCTCCGGAATGCCAAGCTCGAGCCCTGCCTTTCGCACCTCATCCTTGAACAGATTGCGCAGCGGCTCGATAATCTCCTTAAAATCCACATAATCCGGCAGGCCGCCGACATTGTGGTGCGACTTGATCACAGCGGATTCACCGCCGAGTCCGCTCTCCACAACGTCCGGATAGATCGTTCCCTGCACGAGAAATTCGACCGCGCCGATCTTCTTTGCCTCTTCCTCAAACACCCGGATAAATTCTTCGCCGATGATCTTGCGCTTCTCTTCCGGCTCCGTCACACCGGCTAATTTCACATAGAAGCGGTCCTGCGCATTGACACGGATAAAATTCAGTTCATAAGGGCCGCCCGGACCGAATACCTCCTCGACCTCGTCGCCCTCATTTTTACGAAGGAGCCCGTGATCGACAAAGACGCAGGTGAGCTGGTCGCCGACCGCCTTCGAGAGCAGCACTGCCGCCACCGAGGAATCGACCCCGCCGGACAGGCCGCAGAGCACTTTTCCATCTCCGACCTTCTCACGAATTTCCGCAATCGCATGCTCTACAAACGAATCCATCCGCCAGATTCCCGCACAGCCGCAGACGCCCTGCACAAAATTGCGCAGCATCTTCGTTCCTTCCTGGGTGTGAAGTACCTCCGGATGAAACTGAATCGCATAAAGATTCCGCTTTAAATCTTCAGCCGCGGCAACCGGACAGTCATCCGTATGTGCCGTAACCTTAAAACCGGGCGCCGGCCTGGAAATATAATCAAAATGACTCATCCAGCAGATCGTACGGGTCGGAATATCCGTAAACAGCGGGGATGCCGGCTCCACCGTCACCTCCGTTTTCCCGTATTCACGCACCGGGGCTTTCTCCACCTTTCCGCCCAGCACATGCATCATCAGCTGTGCGCCGTAGCAGAGTCCCAGCACAGGAACTCCGAGTTCAAACAGCTCCTTCGTGCAGGACGGGGCTCCCTCCTCATAACAGCTGTTCGGTCCGCCCGTTAAAATGATTCCCTTCGGGTTCATCTCCTTAATCTTTTCTATATCGGTCCGATAGGAACAGATTTCACAGTAAACATTACATTCCCTGACGCGTCTGGCAACCAGCTGGTTATACTGTCCGCCAAAATCAATCACGATTATTTTCTCCTGGTAAAAATCCGTTTTACCGGAAAGTTTCTCTTTCATCTTTTCGCCCAGCCTTTCTCTGTTTTTTTAAATTACCTTATTATAAAATACGTTTCTTTACATGACAAGATTTTTTTCCGGGACGGCTGTTCTTTTTATGCATACATTCCGTTTCGCGGAACATACTATTCTTATGAAAAAACAAAAACATCTGCCGGATTTTCGCCAACTCTGCACACCGGAGCAGAATGATACCGCATCCACACTTTCACAGCTGATCTTTTTCTTTTTTCTGACTTCCGTCGGCGGATTTTTGTGGGAGGTACTGCTTTTGCTGATAAAAGAACACACCTTTGCCAACCGCGGATTTCTCTACGGCCCCTGGCTGCCCGTCTATGGAACAGGCGCCGTGCTTTTTTATCTGCTGCTGAAACGATTTGAAAAACACCCGGTCACCGTTTTTCTGCTTTCACTTCTCATCGGAAGCGGGCTGGAACTTGTGATCGGGTGGTTTCTTGATGCGATATGGAATCTGCGCTACTGGGATTACCGCGGGTATGTTCTGAATGTTCACGGTTATATCTGTCTCTGGTCCGCGATCGGATTCGGCATTGCCGGCGTCATATGGGTCTGTGTTCTGTCCGGCATTTTTTCCAAATGGTGGCTGCTGCTTTCCACTACTGTGCGAACCGTCGTCCTCTCCGTTCTTATACTTCTGTTTCTCGTGGACTGCGCCGCCGCACTGATAATACCGAATATCGGAAACTATATTACGTTTTCCGCCGTGACATTCCATTTACTGTCTTAACCGGGGTTTCCCGGTACTCCGGACAGCGGGTGCTGTCAGATGCCGTACATGCTCTGAAACAAATTCCGCCTGTTCACTGCTTCTGATCCAGCCCGATGTCCATACTGCCGGAGCGAAATCCGGCGAGATCCAGCGTGACATATGAATATCCCAGTTCGTTTAAAACATTTATAATTTTATCCCGATATCCGATGATCACCGGAAATTCCTCCGCGTCCACCTCGATCCGGGCAATCGTATCGTGCACGCGCAAACGCACATTCCGAAGGCCGAGTGATGTTAAAAACGCTTCCCCCTCACCCACACGTTTTAATTTATCACAGGTAAGTTCCGTTCCGTAGGGAAAACGTGTTGCAAGACACGGCACCGCCGGTTTTGACGCAACGGCCATATTATACTCCGCTGCAAGCCTGCGCACCTCTTCCTTTGTCATACCCGCATCCGCAAGCGGACTTTTTATCCCAAGCTCCCTTATCGCGCGGATTCCCGGACGGTAAACATGCAGGTCGTCCTCGTTGGTTCCCTCAAGTACCACGACGGCTTTCCGTTCGTCCGCTTTTTTTAATATCCGAAGAAACAGGTATTTTTTGCACCGGTAGCAGCGGTCTTCTGGGTTATTCCCGATCCCGGCGTCCTCAAGTTCATCCACCGGAATCACCACGTGTTCTGCGCCGATCTCCGCCGCAAGCGCCTCCGCCTCACGGATTTCCCCAAGCGGGTGCAGCCTGGTCTGCATTGTCACCGCATACACGCGGCTGCCCTGTTTTTGTGCTGCCTCCACCGCCATCCGCAGCAGCAGAGCGCTGTCCACCCCGCCGGAAAACGCCACCATCACATCATTGCGCGCATATCCGGCAAGCGCGACCCGCAGGCTGTCACGCTTTTCCTCATAGCAGCAGACCTGCCGCCCCGATGTTTTCTTTTCTTCCTGATGATCTCTCTGTGAATACATTTCCCGCTTTCTCCCAACCGCTTTGAACTGTCTTTTCCTTTTTGATCCTGTTCCTGACAAAATCCGCTCTCCGAATCTTTGTTGTGCACGCATTTTTATGCTCTGTGAAATCCTGTTGTGTGCGGAGCTTTACAGCCACGCCTCCGCCTTTATCTGCGGATTTTCCTGGTCTGCAAATCGGTAAAACTGCTCCATCACCTGCAGAAACGGCAGCCCCTGCGCTTTCGCAAGCGCGGCTGCGCTCTCATATTCCGGGTAGCAGCGCACCTCCCCGTCGGGCAGCGTACATTTTTTCACAGCAAGCGCTCCGCACGGGAGCATTACCGTGTCCTTCTCTCTTCTCAGCACCGTCCGCTCCATGCGGATTCTTCGAATGCCGATCGTAGTCGTTTCCTTAAAAATGATCGCCTCAAGGGCAGGTATCTGCGCTTCGCTGCAGATGACACAGAGTTCATAGGCAGGCCTGTGTTTCTTCATGTAAACCGGTACAAAATGAACGTCGCGTGCACCGCTCAGAAGAAGTTTCTCCATCACATGCCCGAGCGCCTCCCCGGTACAGTCATCAATATTTGTCTCCAGCTTATAAATACAGTCCGTCCGGCATGACGGCTCCGCCGGCTGTCCCTGCACCGCACCGCACGCCGATACCGGCTCCCGCTGTCCCTGCGCCGCACCGCACGCCGATACCGGCTCCCGCTCCCACGACGTTTTCCCCGTCTCCGGCTCCTGCTCCTTGATCAGCATGGCCCGCAGCAGGCTCGGATTCTCATACTTCCTCTTCCCGGCTCCGATGCCGATGTTTTGGATCACAAAATGCTCCGGCAGCCGGTCCGATGTACGGACAGCCGCCACCACCGCTGCACCGGTCGGCGTGACCAGCTCTCCCTCCGTCTCCAGTATACGCAGTGCAAGCCCGTGTTTCTGCACAATATTTGCCACCGCGGGCACCGGCACCGGCAGAATCCCGTGCTGGCAGCGAACCGTCCCTCTTCCTTCACACAGATACGGCACGATAACTTCCGTGATATCCAGATTGTCCAGGCACACGGCCACGGCAAGGATGTCTGCGATGGAGTCGATCGCGCCCACTTCATGAAAATGCACCTGATCCGCCGGTACGCCGTGCGCCTTCGCCTCCGCATCCGCAAGCACGGTAAAGATCCGGCGTGCCGTCTCCTTTGCCCGATCCGTCATGGCCGCCGCGTCAATGATCGCAAGAATTTCCGGCAGACCGCGATGCTCATGATGATGTCCGCTGGTATGTTCATGGTTATGCACGTGTTCATGACTGTGACCATCGTGTTCATGAATATGCTCCTCTCCATGATCATTCATGTGCTCCTGCACCGCCCGCCCGCTGTCCGCCGCATGACTGTGCTTATGCTCATGACTGTGCTCCCCATGACCATGATCATGACTGTGGCCACCGGCTCCATGCTCATGCTCTCCACCGTGCGCATGACTGTGACCACCGTGCTCTTGACCATGCACGTGTTCATGAATATGCTCCTCTCCATGATCATTCATGTGCTCCTGCACCGCCTGCCCGCTGTCCACGGCATGGCTGTGCTTATGCTCATGACTGTGTTCCCCATGCTCTTGACCATGCACGTGTTCATGACTGTGCTCCTCGTGTTCATGACCATGACTGTGGCCACCGGCTCCATGCTCATGCTCTCCACCGTGCTCCCCGGCTCCGTGCACATGGCCGTACAGATATTCCATATCGTGATCATGGTTCTCATGCTCTGCGTCCAGCTTCACGTCAAAATCACACACATCCAGCCCGGCCTTTTTCACCCGACTCACCTGTATCTGAAACCCCTGCACCGGGAGGCTGTTCAGTGCCTCCTTAAGCACCTTCTGATCCGCGCCCAGGTCAAGAAGCGCCGCCACCGCCATATCTCCGCTGATTCCTGTATAACATTCCAGATAGAGTGTCTGTCCCATATCTGCTGTCCCCTTTCTGCCTGTTTTCCGGCTATCCGCCTGCGATGCCGGCGCATCGCCTCATTCCCTTTTTCAGCCGGCAAAACTATTTTACAAAATATGGGCAGATCAGACAAGACATATTTTTTTCCCTCTTTCCCGCAGACCGGCATCGTCAATCGTATACTCTGTATCTGCAGGTATTTCTGTCTTCAGCCGTATTTCATCCGCCGTCTCTTTTACGTGCACGCGGATCTGTCCCCTAACTGACCGGTAGGTGCAGGTAAATTCATGAATACTTTTTGGCAGCCACGGGCGGATCGTCACTCTGGCAAAGCCCGGCTCCTCCGGCAGAATGCCCGCGATCCCGTTATAATACCACTCGATGATATACCCCAACATATCGTGGCAGTGGCTTCTCGGATTCGTCTCCCAGTATTCCCCCAGCGTAGTCTCGCCGTCCAGAATAAACGCATAATAGCCCGGATGCGTTTCGCGCAGGACAAACCGGCTGATCTGCTCATTCATCCCGTATTTTCGCGCACACTGAATGATATACGGCAGGCCGACCTCCCCGGCGATCAGCGCGCCCTCAGCATCGATCGTTTCCCGCAGCGCCCGGATAACATCCTCCTTTTTCTCTTCCGGCACCATCCCCCAGAACAGCGGAAGCGCCTGTGCCGCCTGTGTGAGGGTACTTCCGTCAGCTTCGCCGCGGCCGGCATTCCACAGGCCGTAGCACCAGAAACCGTTCTTTGGATGGCGGATGAGCAGCTTCGCATTGTAGCGATCCCGGATCTCCTCCGCCTGTCTTAAAAGCTCCTCCCGCTCCGCCCCGCGGTTTAAGATTCCGGCAAATTCTGCCAGGCACACGGCGTCTGCATAGAGAAACGCGGTCTCCACATTTTCGCGCGCCAGCTCGTTTTTCGGATTGCCCCAGTCGCCCAGGCCGTGACAGAGAAAACCGGTTCTGTTTACTTTTGTAAGCAGATAGCGGAAATACCGAAGACCGGCTCCGTAATTATCCTCAATGATCCCTCTGTCCCCGTAAAACCGGTAGTGCCAGTATGCGCCCAGGATACACGTGCTGCCCCAGGGGATGATATCATAAAAACTTCCCATCCCGGGAACCGGGAGCACATTCGGAATGTAGCAGGGACACTGAGAGGGCATCAGGCCGTCGCCCGGATAAAATTTCTCACCCTCGAAGTCATAGAAATAATCGTCTTTCGTATGCTGTGCAGCGCGCATGTCCCGCAGAAATTTTTCCCACAGCAGCCTGCCGTCTTTCATGTAAAAAATGGAACACGCCATCAGATGGTTCGGTTCCTGCCACGCGAAACGCTCAATCGTCGGGCAGTCGGTATGCACGCCGACCATATTTGCCTCAACCGTCCGCTCGATCATCGCGTAAACCTGATTGTAGCGCTCATCATCGCAGGTGAAGCTCCCGTCCGTCCTGTGCGCGCTGGTTATCGCATGCGCGGTGAGGGCGCGGACCGCGGCATGTTCCGGCAGTTCCACGCCCACATACCGCCCGGCAAAATACGTAAAGGTCATACGGCAGCGCTCCCAGACGTTATCGTGTCCGATGAGATAAGTGATGCGGGAATCCACAGTCGTCCAGTTTTTTGCGATCTGATCTACGTCACCGTCCGCCCCCAGCTTTTCCGCCGGATAAACACGGATCTCATCTCCGGTTTTTCCCTTTGCCTCAAATTCCAGAATGCCAGACATATTCTGACCGAAATCATAAATCTCTCTCCCGTTTCTCACACCGGACAGACGGCCGGGATACGAAGCTGTCACCTTCACCGGCGGCATGGTCTGCTCCCGAAGCTCTGCCGCCGGAATCTCCTCCTCTGGCACGCGGGATGCCTGCTGCCATGCGCTGTCGTCAAATCCGGCCGCGCACCAGCCCTTTTGTACAAGTCTGCCGTCTATGGTCTCCGAGCCGTAGACATTGCTCATCACAACAGAATGCTCCTTCACGCGGAAGCGCTCATCCGCCGTGATCCGGTCCGCGGTCCCGTCCTCATATTCCAGCATAAGCTCCAGCGCGAGAATCAGGCAGCTGCCGAACGGTCGGTACGGATTCGGGTTCGGCGGCATAAAATCCGGGAACGAAAAGGTATAATGTTCATCGCATTTATGATACCAGCCGTTTCCCACCTCTGCGCCGATCACGTTTTCCCCCTCCCGCAGCAGATCTTTTACGTCATACGTAAGATAATAAATAAGCTTCCGGTAATCCGTCCAGGCGGGATCCAGTTCGTGGTCGCCTGCCTTTTTTCCGTTGACGTAAAACGCAAACTGCCCCAGTCCGCAGACGTTTGCTGCAACGCGTTTTACCGGCTTTGTCAGTTCAAATGTTCGTCTCGCATAAAACGGTTTTGCGGTCTGATTTGTGATCCATGTCTGAAACATCTCTTCCTCCTTCCAGCGCGTCCGTGAGAAGACGCCTGTGTCCCCTGCATCCGTCATTCCGGCTTCTGCTGCAGCGATTCCCGGTACTGCTGCGGCGTCATCCCTGTTTTCTTTTTAAAAATCCTTGTAAAATAAGACGAATAGGAAAATCCCGTCCGCCGGGAGATCTCCACCATGCTTAAACCGGTCGTGGCGAGCAGCTGCTTTGCGATCGAGATCCGTTTCTGAATGATATAATCGCTTAAAGACATGCCCGTCTCCTTCCGAAACAGCTTCGTCAGATAGTCCGGGCTCATGTACACCTGCTTTGCGAGTTCTTCCCGCGAAAGCTCCACCTGAATATGTTCCGTGATGATCCGTTTCACAATGTCGACCGGTGAATCCGTTTCCGGCGTTTTGGTGAGCTCTCCCCAGATCGTCTCCAGGTTTTTCGTGTCCTTCTGCTTCTGTACCGAAAGGATGCCCTTTTTTATGATCTCCTCCAGCTCGTCGTAAGGGATCGGCTTTAATACATAATCCGCCGCCCCCATGCGGATCGCATCCTGACAGTAAGAAAATTCCGCATGACAGGTATAGAAAATGCTGACGATCTCCGGATAATGCTCCCTCACCCAGCGGATCAGTTCAAGGCCGCTGCCCCCCGGCATCTCGATATCGCTTACCATGATATCGACCGGATGTCTTTCTATGACCCGCACCGCGCTTCCCATGCTGTCAGCCTTGTAAATGTGATCAATACCGAGCGACGCCCAGTTCACACCGTTTTCCATCCCGGCCAGCGCCAGCTCCTCGTCATCCACCAGCAGTATCGTGTATGTCCCCATCCGTCTCATCCTCCTGCCAGCGCAGCGGCAGAAAAATCAGAGCCACCGCGCCGTCCTCGTTTTTCAGAATCACCCGCGCCGCATCGCCAAACACAAGAGCCAGCCGCTGCTTCACATTCCGGATCCCCACATATTTCCCGGATGCATCCGCGTCCGCGTCGTTTCTTAAGAGCTCAAGTACCTCCTCCTGGTATCCCTTCCCGTTATCCCGCACCTCGATCAGCACATAGAGCTCCCCATGGCTCTCCACGATCTTTCCCCGGATGGAACAGACATTGTGCTGCTCAAAATTCACCGCGTATTTGATGCTGTTCTCCACAAAGCTCTGTATGACAAACGGAGGGATGAGCGCATCCTCCACCTCGGCGCTGATCTCTGCCGTAAACACGATCCGGTCAGGAAACCGCATCTGCTGGATTTTCATATAATGCTCCACATGCTCCATCTCCTGCTGTACGGTCACAAGCTGTTCCGGCGAGCGGAACATATAGCGCGAGTACTCCACCAGACTCATGGTCATCTCCTGAATCAGCGCATAATGTTTCATCTGCGCCAGAGAGTAGATGATATTTAACGCATTCAGATAAAAATGCGGATTCACCTGCATCTGGAGATACTGCAGATACGACTTCTGGATATCCAGAGCCTTTTCATAATTATCGATCTTCAGATTTTTAATTTCAGAGACCATGTCGTTAAAATTGTGGAGCATATTGTCGTACTCTGCGACGATGCTGTCGCTTTTTACCACATAATCCCACTCACCGTCCCCGACCCGCTTCATCGCGGTCTCCATCTGCCGGACCGGCTGATACAGAGCTCTCTGCACGACAAATGACGATATCGTCATATACAGCAGAAGACCCGCGATGAAGACCAGGATCAGACGGCGGATCTCCTGCATCTGATTTCTTAAGGCAGCCGGCTTCGTCCAGGTTCCGATGTAAAAATCGCGCTCTTTTGACAGATGGCTCAGCTGCAGATACGTTTCCCCGTTCAGGTTCACAAACGCGCCGTTCTGCGAGATATCGACGGTGCCGCAGAGATCCTCCGTGGCGGAAATCACAGTCCCGTCCAGGTCACAGATAAACGCCATGCAGTCATAATCCGCTGTCAGCTCCTCTAACGGCTCAAGCACAGTATCCCCGTTAATGCACATGCCGATATAGCTGTTTCGGATTTTATAGAAGCGGATCAGATACCCCTCCTGTCCCTCCTTCACCAGCAGATATCCTTTTCCGGGCGCTTTCCCCTTCTCATAGCAGCCGCTGATATAATCCCGGATCTGCGTTTCCAGCGCATCGTCCGTAAGCACCATGCCCCGCCCGGCCGTCACCCGGACAAACAGCGGTTCCTCGTCTCCCGGCACGAAAAAAAATAAAAACTGCAGAGATTCATTCCACCCGGAAATCTTTGACAGTGCATTCACGATCTCCTGTTTTGCCATAAACATCTGCGTCTCGCTGCCCCCGGTCTCCAGCCGGACCACTGCCTCCGAATCGATAAAATACTGATACAGATAGCTCTCAATGGAATCTAATGACTGATTGACATAGCCGATATTCAGCTTTAAGAGCGCGCTGCGGTTTTCGATCTCCTGCCCGGTCAGATTTTCGATGCTCGCGATCCCGAAACGGAAAAAAAAGGCGGAAAATGCACACAAAAGAATCCCCGTGATCATTCCCAGCCACCAGATCAGTCTGTGTTTTTTTCCCACCTTCATCATTTCCTCATTTCTACGTCGTCCGCGGCCCGTCCCAGATCCGCCGCAGGTCATCTGTATGTTACCCGGCGCAGAGCCGCGGCCCGTCAGCTGAGCGCGAGCTCCAGAACCTCCAGCCCGTCCGGATTTAAAAAACGAAGCATAAGCTCACAGCCTGTGCCGTCCGTCGCACATTTCCCGCAGCCCGGATCCGGAAATTCCGCGAAAAAGCATCCGTCCGAAGCTGCCTCCTTCGCACCGTCCCGGCTGATCTCAACCGTCCCGGCCCGCACGCCGTCTAAGTACGCCTCAATAGTCCCGGTTCCGCGGCACGATACCGTAATTCCGCGAAATCCATGTTCGCTTTTTACATAGCAAAAGACCGCCTCGTCCCCATCGGAAATATGGGTCAGTTTTTCGCCGTACCGCTCATCCGCATCAATATATGCGCTTCCGCGAAGCCCGCATGCCTGATAGCCCATGATCGTCTCCCCCGGCACAAAGGGTGCTCCGACTCCCTGCGAGGTCATCTTCACCTCATCGATCGACCCGTCCGCGTTGATGTGAATCGGCTCGATGCAGAGTCTGCGGTGCTCCTGCGTCCCCCTGCTGCAGCGGTGATAAAAGACATACCACTGACCGTTCACGCACTCAATCGAACCGTGGTTATTCCAGCTGGCCGGATCGCATCCGTCATTGTCGATGATGATTCCCCGGTAGGTAAACGGCCCGAGCGGCGATTTCCCGGTCGCGTACCCGAGCGCCGTCGGTTTTCCGCGCTCCATATCCGCATAGACATAATAGTAAGTGTCACTGATCTTTCTCATCGAGGAGCCCTCGTGGAAGAAATGCTCCTCCTCTGTCACGAGGTCGTCGACCACCGCATCCCTGTCAAAGGACACCATGTCCGGGTTCAGCCGCACCCCGTGCGAGAAGAGCTGTCCCCAGTAATAATACGCCTGCCCGTCGTCATCCATAAAAACGGCCGGATCGATCCCTCCGCAGGGCAGCTGCACCGGATCGCAGAACGGCCCCTCCGGCCGGTCGGACACCGCCACACCCTCGCTGTCGTCCTTCATACAGAAATAGAGATAATATTTCCCGTCCCGGTACACGGCATCCGGCGCGAACAAAAGCGGCGGATCCGGCTCATTCCCCTTTTTCTCAAACTTTTCCTTATCCGCGGAAAGATCCATGTCCGCCAGCATTTTCTGTATAAACGGCGTCGGATGCGTCCAGTCGATCCCCGGATAATGCGGTGCGTCCGGATCACCGAACCACGGGACATCCCCTCCCGCAAAGGAGACGCCGTGCACCGTCCAGTGCTCCAGGTCCGGCGTGGACACCACATGATACTTCTCGCTGCAGTACACGTCCTCCCTGTCGTCATAGCTGCCGTAGATATAGAGCTTTCCGTCTGGCATCACATGCGCCTCACTGTCCGGCACGTGATGCTCCAGCGGCAGGATCGGATTTCTCCGGTTGCAGAATTCATTCATAATCTTCCACCCTCCATTCATCCTTCCAGTCAATCAGCACCCGCTCCCCCTCAAACCGCAGCGGCAGCCACACATAATCGGAGACGGAAGCATTGATTTTCATCTCGCGCGCATCCTCTTCCGTGAAGACAAAATCGCTGTCCGGGGCAAATATCTTTCGAAATTTCTCATGGATCCTGTCATAAAATTCCCCCGTGGCAAACGCTTCTCCCTCCTGCGCGGCAAGCTCCGGCTTCCATCGGTCTGCCAGCGCAATATACAGATCGCGCTTTGCCGGATGTCTGAAGACGGATGTAATCTGTGATCCGAATGAGGTTCTGCTGCGGTCCTTCACATGCGGGCTGCCCTGTACCACATACGGTCCGTGCCAGTCCGATGCCGCAGCCGACTCCGACGGATTCGGGTAATAACCGGTGGTCCCGGAGGTGATCAGATAGTGAACGCCGTTCCGCATAAAATGCGCCGGGGCCTCCCTCGCATACGGCGGCCCGTCGTGCAGAAAATGTCTTGTACACGCTCCGACAACGTCCGTATACTCCTCATTCAGCTCCACGCTGTAAATGCAGGTATGCGGGCATTCACTGAACAGATATGCCCGTCCCGTTTCAGGATCCGCCTGAATATCAAAATCCCCAACCTGCAGCCCGCACGGATTCACCCGAGGGTTTACCATCTCATACGGGCCCAGAATATCGTCCGACCGAAGCACCGCAAACGCCGACGGCTCTCCCATGATTTTTAACCATGCGACAAATGTCTTTGTCCTCTCATGATACAGGATATGCGGCCGGTCCATCATGGCCGACGGGTGCAGCGGGGAGGACGTATCATCCGGCTCTGGCGGGATGATGATCCCCTCGCTCTTCCAGTTGTACAGATCCTTCGAAGAATAGCAGCGCACGCCCCAGTGCCAGATTTCATCTTCCCCGGTGGTTCTCTCTTTATTTTCCCCGTACCAGTAAAAGGTATCGCCGACGGCGAGAATGCTGCCGCCGTGCGCCTGGATCCGGTTTCCGTCCGTGTCCAGCCAGGTCTGGCCGGGCCTGATTGAATGATACATCATTATCTCTCCTTGGATCACTTGTGAAAGCGGCATTCTGCCAGAACAGCTTCTCTTTATTTTTATCCGGGATATACAGAAACACTGTCCTCAACCGGATCAGATATATCCGTTTTTCATGAAGGAATCCGTATCACTCTCTGATACGTCTGCTCCGCGTCCTGCACGACCCGGATTTTTCCTTCTCTGATGTAGTGTCCGATCCGCGCCGTATACCAGTAATCCCCGATATCCAGCCGGTAAAGTCCGATCAGATCGCCGATCAGACGCCCCTCTTTCACCGGCTCCGTGCCCAGCCGTTTCCAAATCAGAAAGTCGTAAAAATCCTCCGGCACGCCGGTGAGCCGGCCGTTTACCATCGCGCGCAGCGGGCTGTTATCCTCCACAAGCTCCTTCCATTCCGCCGCAAACATACGGATCTCATTTCTGGTCAGCTCCTTCTCAAACGGCAGGAATTCCCTGAACTGTTCCGCGGAAACGTTGCGCCAGCTCCCGTGGCTGACAATGATATTCCCCTTCACGCAGTACTCCGGCAGCTTTACGGCTGAAACCGGATTGCTGCAATGAGTCAGCCGTGTGCACAGCTCATACAGCCCGCATCGCGCATATGCACTGTCGCTGTACCAGACGCGGAGCGGCTCCCCCGCTTTTATAAATGCTTCCAGCCTGTTCCGCTCCCCGGGCTCCCCTGCGTCCGTCCCGCGGAGCGAGCAGATCAGCCCCTTCCGGTACGTACTGTCCGGCGCCTGCCTGATATCGCCGATATCCAGCAGATCATCCAGGCAGATTACCTTTTCTGATTCCTTCCTTGGTTTCGCCACCTTAAACGATTCCGCCTCGCTGTATCCGAACAAAATCTCAACCATATGATTCCCCCCTGTAAGATAAAAAAGATTGCATTTGATCGATTTATGCAGTATTATCATCCCATAAATCTTTCTTCTCTTTTATTCTATCATTCTATCACTCTTTCGGAAATCCCGGAATTTTTCAGACAGGAATGGTTGAGAAAAAATAAAAAAACACGTATAATGGAGGAAAGCCTGTGGCAAAACACACAACCTGGTATCAGAAGAATTTCTTCTGGAAAAGACTGCGGATCAACCGGAGATACAAGGACCGCCTGTTTCGCTTTCTCTTCCAGGACAAAAAGGATCTGCTCGCCCTCTACAACGCGGTGAACGGCAGCTCCTACAGCAATCCGGATGACCTTGAGATCGTTACCTTAGACGACGTGATTTTCATGAAGATGAAAAACGATCTCTCCTTTATGGTCTCCGACCAGCTGAACCTGTATGAGCATCAGAGCACCTACTCGCCCAACATGCCGCTGCGCGGCCTGATCTACTTCACGCATCAGTATGAGGGGCTGCTCACACGCCAGAAGGAAAGTCTCTACGGGGCAAAGCTGCTGCGCCTGCCCGCGCCGGCGTACGTCATCTTCTACAACGGCAGGAGGGAACAGCCGGACCGCACAGAGCTGTTTTTATCCGACGCCTTTGAGACAGGCCGCGGCACCGGCTGCCTGGAGTGCCGCGCCGTGATGTTTAACATCAACCGCGGACACAATAAAGAGCTGACGGATAAATGCCGGCGCCTGTGGGAATATTCCGAATTCGTCGCGGAAGTCAATGACAACCTCGACCGAAATATGTCCCTGAAGGCAGCGATTGTGAAGGCCATGGACACCTGTATCCAAAGGGGAATTCTGACTGATATCCTGCAGTCAAACAAAGCGGAGGTGCCAGGCATGCTGCTGACGGAATATGACGAGAAAAAACATATGAGGACGCTCTACCGGGAAGGCTACGAGGACGGGGAGAAGGCCGGTTTTGATAAAGGTGAAAAGGCTGGATTTGACAGAGGCGAGCAGGCCGGTTTTGACAGGGGCAGACAGGATCTGCTGGAACAAATGGTACAGAAAAAGCTGCAGCACGGAAAAAGCGCCGCAGCAATTGCCAAAGAGCTTGAGACGGATGTCACTGTTATCCAGAAAATCATAGAGACACGCTCCGCCCGCTGACACCACAGCGATTCTGCCGTGAACAGCCGGCATGTACACATTGATGAAAGATCCGTTTCCGCGCAGAGTACATGCCGGACCGTGCCGCTCTTCCTGATTTACACTCACAGATAAGTAAACGGCTCCCCCGCGTCCAGAAATACCGCCGGTATCCCGTCCGCAATCGGCGCGAGCCAGTCGGGCAGGTACTTCATGCCCCACTCCTCGCTGCGCTCATGTCCGAGCACCAGCATTCCCTTATTCTTCCCGAGCGCCGCCGCATCCCGTACATAGGCGGACAGCGTCCACTCCGTGATATCCCCGCAGATCACGACATCGATCTGTTCACGGTCCATCTGAATCATCGGAGCTTCCTCGCGTCCGAGTCCCAGGCTTCCGCCTCCGACCAGGACCGACACGCGGCGCACCGGCATATCCGGTCTGCCGACGATCTGCACGACATCCATGCCTGCTCTTTCCTTAAAGAACCCGCACAGCTCCTGCAGCGTCGTCTCCGGCAGTTCATAGACCGCACCGAAATGTTTCCAGAATTCTGCCTTTGCAGGATCCGTCTCGCCATATTTTTCTGCATTTGTGATTTCAACGTGGTATTTTCCCCAGCCGAACTCCCGGTCGAATCCCGTATAGATCTCGTCCGTATGCCCGATATGCATGTGATCGTGAAACCGCCAGACCGCAATCCGATTCTCCTCCAGGAGTCTGCGCTTCTCCTGATAAACCGCATCCTGCTCTATCCAGCCGGTCTGATCCGCCCCGGTAAACCAGGTCGGTTCATGTGTGATAATCACATTCACACCCTGCGCAGCCGCCTCGCGAATCACATCCACGGTCGCCATAAAGGTACAACCGATCTTTTTTACTTCCATCCCCGGATCGCCGGTCATCAGCTGGTCGCAGGTCTGATCGGGCGGCAGGTTCACGCCTGTCTTTTCCTTTATTCTGTCAGTCAGTTGCTGTACTGTCATCGCTTACCTCTTTTCCGCTCTCATTTTGGAGCACCATGCTGACCGGCCGGTTACATCTCCAGCATCCACCGGATCGCCGGCTCCGTGTATTCATTCCAAAAAGTCCAGTTGTGCTCGCCCGGGCTCTCCGTATATTCATGCTTTATGTTATTTTCCTCGAGAAACCGGTGGAAGCTGCGGTTCTCCTTCAGCAGAAAATCTTCTGTCCCGCAGGCCATATAAAGCCCCGGAATCGCCTCTCCCTCCTTCAAAAGCCGCCTGATCTGCTCCTCGGGATTGTTCGCATTCTTAAGAAGCTCCTCCGGCGCACCGAACACCATCCGGTAATACTCATAATTCGCCACCGCATTCCCCTGACCCGGTTTCATGTCCGCCACCTCATGCATGATCAGCGCCGAGGAAAGTGCAAACGCCTTCGAAAACGTCTGGGGGTACGCAAGCGCCGTATGAATGGCCCCGAAGCCTCCCATCGAAAGGCCGCCGATCAGCGTGTCCTCCCTGCGCGCGGAAAGTCCGAAGGTATCCCGCACATACGTGACAAGCTCTTTCCCGACATGCGTCCCGTACCCGCGCCCGGTCTCCGGTCCGTCCAGGTAGAAACTGTTCTCCCCCGACGGACAGACAACCGCCAGATTATACGCCGCGGAATACTCCTGGATCCGGCTTCCGCACAGCCAGTCGCTGCAGCCCCCCGTATATCCGTGCAGTAAAAATAACGTCTTTGCCGGCCGGCTGTAATGGTGGTTCTCCGCCCTCATCATCTCCGGCAGATCGTTTGGCAGAATGATCTGAAACGGGATCGTTCTGCTCAGTGTCTCTGAGTGAAACTCCATTCGTGCTGTTGCCACTATTTTCTTCTCCTTTCCGAAACTTTTACGGAAAACACTGCTATGTCTTCCTTCCTAAACTATAACACATACCGTTCTCCCCGTGCTTTAAAAAATAAGCCTCTTTTTTGTAAAAAGTGACGGATACCGCAGTTCAGACTCTCCCAAATCACTCTGCCGACCGACCCGGGTTCCTCAGTACAGATGTCTCGCAACACCCGTCCAGCGTGTTACTCCCCGGCAAACAGCGGTGTGGAGAGATACCGGTCTCCGGAATCGGGCAGTATGACTACGATTGTCTTTTCCTTGTTTTCCGGCCGTTCCGCCAGCATGCCCGCCGCCTTTAACGCCGCACCGGAGGAAATGCCCGCCAGAATCCCTTCGGTGACTGCCAGCGCTCTCCCCTCGGCGTACGCCTCCTCCTCCGTAATCGTGATCACTTCATCGTAAACCTCTGTATCAAGCGCCTTCGGGACAAAACCGGCCCCGATCCCCTGAAGCCCGTGCGCACCTGCCTTTCCTTCGGAAAGCACCGGACTGCCCGCCGGCTCCACGGCAACGACTTTTACCGCCGGATTTTTCTCCTTTAAATATTCCCCTGCTCCCGTGATCGTTCCGCCGGTTCCGACACCCGCCACAAGAATATCCACCTTCCCGCCTGTCTGCTCCCAGATCTCCGGCCCGGTTGTCTCACGGTGCGCCTTCGGGTTCGCCGGATTCTCAAACTGGCCGGGGATCACAGACCCTGGAATGGATTCCTTCAGCTCCTCTGCCTTCTCGATCGCGCCCTTCATGCCCTTCGCGCCGTCAGTCAGCACGAGCCTGGCTCCGTATGCGGCCAGCAGAGTTCTGCGCTCCACGCTCATCGTGTCCGGCAGCGTCAAGATCGCCCGGTAGCCCTTCACCGCAGCCACCAGCGCAAGCCCGATCCCCGTGTTGCCGGAGGTCGGCTCAATGATCGTCGCGCCGGGCTTTAGGATTCCTTTCCGCTCCGCATCCTCGATCATCGCCAGCGCCACGCGGTCCTTGACCGATCCCGCAGGATTTAAATATTCCAGCTTCGCGAGGATTTCCGCCCCCGTCACCCCTGCTTCCTTTGCATAGCGGCTTAACCGCAGCAGCGGCGTCCCTCCGATTAATTCCAGTGCGCTCTCTTTTATTCTGCTCATCTGATTTTACTCCTCCCTGTTTTTTCGTTGTCGGCTTTCCTTCCGTTTACTATCATCATAGTGCACCCTGATCTGTTTGCCAAGGAAAAAATGTTACTTTACTTTTTTCGCAAATTATTTTATCTTTAAAACAGAACAACAGGGCAGGTTCCCGGAAAGGCAGTGCGGTCAGAATGCAAAAGCGAATGATTTTTACAACAATATGTCTCCTTCTGTCTCTGCCGGTGTTTCTGGTCTTTCCAGGCACACCGGTTCCCGCCGCACAGCCGGCCGATGACGGGAAATCGTCAGAGGACGATTCTGTGTACGAAGCATATCAGGAATACAGCGCGCGCCTCGCCGCCGTCTCGCAGGCGTCGGACATTCCGGCGTGTGGATTTGACATCGTGGAGGATCAGATCTTTCCGTTTTCGCTGACCGTACCGGCGGACGGTGCAGGATTGACAGATGAAGTTTCCGGCGGCCCGGACGCTGCAGATGAAACGGACCGCGCTGACAGTACGGGAAACCCGGACGCTGCAGATGAAACGGATCGCGCTGACAGTACAGGCACCCTGGATGCTGCAGATGAAACGGATCGCGCTGGCAGTACGGGAAACCCGGACGCTGCAGATGAAACGGATCGCGCTGGCAGTACGGGAAACCCGGACGCTGCCGACACAGCCGGGCCGGATCATGCGGACACGGCAGCGGATGACGACGCAGATACGGTTTACCTCATCCCTGCCTTCGACCGGAATTACGATCGCCTGATTCTTTTCTTCGCCGATCCGGACGGCACGGTATTCTGCAAAACGGACCAGCTGGAGATGAACTACAGAAATACGGGGCAGTTAAAACAGCCGAACAAAAGCATTTCCGCGATCTCGTTTCAGGATCTCAACGGCGATCTGCTGACCGATATCATCATTCTTACCTCCTGCGTCAACGACGACGGAGCCTATGCCAGAAAGAGCTACAAGATCGGGGATGTCCTGTTTCAGAAGGGACAGACGGCCGGCTTTTACCGGGACTACCGGATCTCGGACAAGATCAACCGGTTCGGAATGAATAAAAGCGCGGACGAAATCACCGCCTTTGTCCGGGACGGCTCCTCCGCAGAATTTATGTATACCGCGTCGACACTCGATGAACTGACCTCACACGGGATGCGTATCATCGAGGAGCAGTGCTATACGAGAACGTTTGAAAAACCGGGACGTCTTCAGGTCGTGCCCGGTGTCTGCCGGGTCGGAAATTACGACATTTTTCTGATCTATCTCGCGGACGAACAGGGCTGTATCGTCTCCTGCTTACAGCCCATGGGTGAGGCCGACAATCTCTATGCGCTCAAAGGGATCCAGTGCCGCGACATCGACGGGGACGGTCTGAAGGATATTGTGGTGCTGGCACGTTACAGCTACGAAGAGGCGGACGGGCAGTTTACGGTAAAAAGCGATTATTCCGTGTATTATCAGCGAACCGGCGGTTTTTCCGCTGACACGGCAATCAAAGAAAGCTGTCCGTGCGCGGACGGGGACACGATGGAGCAGCTGGTCGAACGGCTGCGCGCTTACTGGGGGTGGCATTCGGAACAATGATTAAAATACTGGTGGTTGACGATGAAAAGGCGATCTGCGATCTGATCGACTTAAACCTCTCCTCTGCGGGCTATCACTGCACGACCGTGCAGGACGGACTGACCGCAATCGATAAAATAGAACACGAAAATTATGACCTGATCCTGCTCGATGTCATGCTGCCGGGCGCGGACGGTTACGATATTATGGAATACATACGTCCGCTCGGCGTGCCCGTGATCTTTGTCACGGCAAAACACGCGGTTAAAGACCGGGTCAGAGGGTTAAAGCTCGGCGCGGACGACTATCTCGTCAAGCCGTTTGACGTAGTCGAGCTCGTGGCCCGGGTGGAGGCCGTGCTCCGCCGCTACCACAAGACGGAACAGCAGCTGACCGCCGGCAGCGTGGTTGTGGATTTGGACGCGCGCCGTGTGACAAAGGACGGGAAGCCGGTTGATCTGACAAACAAGGAATTCGGACTTCTCGTTCTCTTTATCAAAAATAAAAATGTCGCCCTCTTCCGGGAGACTCTTTATGAGAAGGTCTGGGAAGAAGAGTATTACGGCGACAGCCGCACACTCGACCTGCATGTCCAGCGTCTGCGCAGGAAATTAGGATGGGAGCATGAGCTCGTGGCTGTCTATAAGGTAGGCTATCGTCTGGAGCTGCCGGTCTGAGAAGCACGGCGTACGCACGAAGCCATAATTCTTCGGGAATCATACGAATGCAGCTGTGCTTCCCGCACCTGAGCGGACCTGTTTCCCGAAACGAATGGATATCACACGGAGGGTCACATGAAATTCTCTGTCAAACTCTTACTATGCACCATTGTCATCCTCGCGCTTGCGCTTGGTTTCAGCGGGTTTTATTTTGTCAATCATGTATTCGAATCGTCCCTGCACCGCGAGGTCGGACAGGCCATGGACGAGAGCAGCATCTTAGGCTTCGCCTTCGAGACTGCAGCTCTCAATATCCCTGCGAAATACAGCGTGCTGCCCGACGGCACCGTGGAGGAGATCGCCGCAAACCTGGAGCGCAGCGGTCAGAATGCAAGCCGGCTGATCCGCATTTCCGGCGAAGAAAAGAATGTGCTCTATGCCAGTCCCGGTTTTGACGCCGATGAAGCGCTGCTCGCGGCAGCCGATACTCAGACAAAATCCTATCGGATTTTACGGACCGAAAACGGCTATTACATCCATACAAGCCTCGCCGTTACGACGCCGGACCGCATTCTTTATCTTGAGCTGATGAAGGATGTCTCCGAAGTCTTTAAGGAGCGGGAAACCGGCTTTTCTCTGTACCGGAAGGTAACGGTTGTCATGCTGCTCACAGGGACCTTACTCATGCATCTGATCGCCTCGCTTCTGACCCGGCCGATCCGTATTCTGACGGGTGCGACGCGGCGGATGGCCGAGGGGGATTACCGGTACAGAGCGAAACAGGTAAGCCGCGACGAGCTCGGACAGCTCACGGCTGATTTTAACCACATGGTCGCCGTGCTTGAGGAGACGATCGAAAAACTCGAGGCGGAGATCAGCGCAAAGGAGGACTTTGTGGCCGCATTCGCCCATGAGCTGAAAACACCGCTGACCGCGATCATCGGATATGCAGATATGCTCCGCTCTCACAAGCTTGACGAGGAAAAAAGTCTCCTGTCTGCAAATTATATTTACACAGAGGGAAAACGGTTAGAGGCCATGTCCTTCCGTCTTTTGGATATCATCGTCACAAAAAAACAGGAGATCACGCTTCAGAACATCTCCGCCTCCTCCATTGCGGAATATCTGACAGACATGTTCCACGCAGACAGAACATGGGAATTTACGTTTCAGTGCGAGGAGGGATGCGTCTGTGCCGAGGGCAATCTGATCAAGACCGTTCTGGTCAATCTGATCGACAACGCCTGCAAGGCTTCCGAGCCGGGAAGCCTGATTTCGGTCACGGGAGAAGTCACGGAGCAGGGATACCGTTTTGCCGTCCGGGACGCTGGCATCGGGATTCCGGAAGAAGAGCTTCACAAGATTACGCAGCCATTTTACATGGTAGATAAATCCCGCGCCCGCAGCAAAAACGGAGCCGGATTAGGTCTCGCGCTCTGCGTCGAGATCCTGCGTCTCCACCACAGTGAGCTGCACATCGAAAGTACGCCGGGAGAGGGCGCCTGCATTTCTTTTACTCTGCCCGCAGACAAAAAAAGCGCAGGCAGTCACGACCTGCACGAAGGTGAAAAAAACACCGGCAGCCATTCCCTGACCCGGGATGAAAAAAACACCGGCAGCCATTCCCTGACCCGGGATGAAAAAAACGCCGGCATTCATTCCCTGGCCCCGCAGAAAGGAGGCGAATCCGCAGATGAAACCTGATCTCACACAAAAAGACTGGCGCAGACTTGCGTTTCCCCTCTCCGCCTGCCTGATCGTTCTTTTATCTGTTTTCGGCCTCGAAGCCCTGGCGCGATACAAGGACAAACACATCCTCGGCGAGATCCACGCCGAAGCTGTGGACGCGGCCGGGGAGGGTTACCGCTATACGCTGAACGCCAACGAAAAGGTCTATATCCTCTCCTGCTGCTTAAGCAGCCAGGTTCTCCCGGAAAGCGAGCTGAATGCACTGACACGCCCGGATGCGGATACGGTGACCTATCCGGCTCCTGAGGGAAATTATGCGTTTGTCGTCAACCGCAGAGGCCCGTCCGGAAAAGAAATCACAAAAGAAGAAATCTATCAGACATGCAACGACGGCATCGCCTCCCTGCAGGCGCTCGGCGTCCTGCCGGAAGGGATCCGCGAGGTAGACGAAGCCTCTTACGACGCCACACTGTATTCGGCCATCGATATTCCCGAACCCGCAAACAATGTCTCTGTCTGGAAGGTATCGCTGTCAACCAGTCAGAAAAATACCAACCGGGAAAACAGGCTGATCGATGCATACATCGACGCGGACACCGGAACGATCTATGAATTTTATGTGCGGACAGAACTCACCTGGGACGAGATCAATCCGGATTTCATCATAGAACAGTGGCGGTCGTATATGGGCCTTACCGCGCCGGAGGTTTTACAATCCGACAATCCACTGCTTGAGACAACGCCTTATTTTAAAAAATATGTATGTTCCGGAATGGGAGAGGAATCTACCATTGTTACGGTTGGCTTTTACGAGGGGATTCAGGAATTATTTCTGAAAATCTCAAAATGATGCAACTTTGATGCAACTTTGATGATACTATGATGCAGCTCCTGTGTAATCTGTATACAGCAGACGACACAGGAGTTTTCCGACTGTGCCATGCCAAAAGCGTCAGTGGGAATTCAGGTTCAGGAAGGGGCATCCGATAATGTACAGAAGAGAAGAATATGTTCAGACAATTTATTACCGGACGATGGCCGGCCGCGGCAGAAATGCGGCGTACGGCAGCATCAGCGGAAAAAAGAAGCGGAAAAACCGCCCGGCCTGCGTGCTGTCCTTTGGGCCTGAAAGAACTCTTCGCCGAACGGTCCTGCGCGCACTTGCCATGGCGGTCACCACACTCCTGATCAGCGCCGCGATTCTGTTTGCGGTACGGCCGCTGCCCGTGATGGTATCCGCCGCACCGAACCAGGAAACGGGGCTGTCCTCGACAGCTGTCGACATTGCTTCCATGTACCGGGAGGCTTCGGAAACGCTGCTGCCCGCAGAGGAACCTGTGCCGACAGACCCCGGCGTGCCGGTCGTCATCCTCGACCCCGGACACGGCGGTGAGGACGAGGGATGTACCGCCGGCGGCATTTTAGAGAAAGACATCAATCTCTCCATCGCAAACCTGGTGAAAATCCGGCTGGAAGCCCTCGGATTTCAGGTCCTCATGACGCGGGATACAGATACATACCTCTCCAAAGAGGATCGGGTGATGTTCGCAAACCAGAGCGGTGCGGATCTTTTTGTCAGTATTCATCAGAATTCCTCGGAGGATCCGACGATCAGCGGACTTGAAGTGTGGTACGACGAAGACGGCATCCGCGACAGCGGACGGCTTGCCCGGCTGCTCGAACAGCAGACGCTCCTTCAGACCGGCGCCGTAAAACGCGAGCTTCGCGGCGATGCCGGATTTCATGTAACCGGCCAGACCATGATGCCCGCCTGTCTGACGGAATGCGGTTTCCTTACAAACGACGCGGAACGGACCGCCCTGACATCCGTGGAATATCAGGAGCGGATCGCGGACGGAATCACACAGGGGATTGATCTTTATTTTCACCCGAAAACCATGTACTTGACCTTCGACGACGGACCCTCCCCGGAGAATACCGTCCGGATCCTGGATGTCCTTCAGGCCAGGAATATCAAAGCCACCTTCTTCCTGGTCGGTGAAAATGTGCGCAGGTATCCTGACATCGTACAGCGGATCGTCGCGGACGGACACACGATCGGCATCCACTGCGACAACCATGATTATGCCAGACTCTATGCCAGTGCGGACAGCTACCTTGCGGATTTTGAGGCCGCCCATCAGACGCTGCTTGATCTGACCGGCATCGACGTGAAGCTGTTCCTCTTTCCCGGCGGGAGTGTCAACGATTTTAACGCCGGAGTGCGCGACGAAATCATTCGGGAAATGACCGCGCGGGGATACATTTATTATGACTGGAACGCCAGCCTGGAAGATGCCGTCGAAAGCTCCGATCCGGCACAGCTGGTCGCAAACGGCGTATCGACCACGCTCGGCCGGCAGAAGGTCATCATGCTCGCCCACGACGTCAAATCCGACACCGCGCTCTGCCTGGATACCCTTCTTGATTCCCTGCCGGAGTACCGGATGCTGCCGCTGAATGAAGCCGTCGAGCCGATCCGGTTTCACTGACTTTACATGCACCAAACCAGGCAGCCAGGCCTGTGAGAAACGATATGATCTGTTATAAAAATACGGAAAGCGGCAGCAGAGACCGGGCTGGAACAGATGACAGGGAACGCTTCATTATCCTTTTCAGCGTCCCCTGCCCTGTCGGAAAAATCCTGTATCGTTTTATCATTCTCTGTCAAAAGCCGGCCTTCTGTCTCCCGGGAAACAGATTCCGGCTTTCGTTCTTGCGGTCTCAAGCACTTCCACTACATCTATCATCGTATCAAGTCTCCGATTCAGCGCCTCATAATCCTCCGTCAGAAACAGCTCCGTCAGTTTTCTCACCTCATAAAACCACCGGTCAGGATTCTCCTGCCGATTGAAGATCTCCTCTGACTGCTTCGTCGTAACACGCACCTCCGCGATTCCGTTGCTCCCGTCCCGGATGTAGATATAGCCTTCCTCGCCCTCGATCTGAAAGGAATTAACGCCCCAGGTATCCTTTGCGCCGGCCGACTCACTCACAAATCCATCGTACTGCATAATCAGGATTCCCGAGGTATCCGCCATTTTCCCGTAGCGATTCGGATAGTAGACCGCCTGCTCCGGTTTCCCGAACAGAGCCACATTCAGATACACATTGTAAAAATTGATGTCCATCAGGCAGCCGCCTGCATATTCCGGATTAAAAATATTCGGTGTTTCCCCCTGTTTTAACAGATCGTAGCGGCTCGAATACTGGCTGTAATTTCCCAGCACAAGCTTCACTTTTCCGATTTTCGGCAGTTCCTGTTTTAACACCTCAAAATTCGGCAGAAACGCGGTCGGCACGGCATCCGCCAGGAGAAGGCCGCGCTCCCTCGCCAGCGCAACCAGTTCTTTTGCCTGTTCCGCCTTCGTGCAGAATGGTTTTTCACAAATCACATGCTTTCCTGCCAGAAGCGCCTGCTTTGTCTGCTCATAATGCAGCATATTCGGCGTGGCAATATATATGACATTTGTCTCATCTCCATTCAGAAATGCATTCAGGTCAGTATATACCTTTTCTGCTCCGTAGCGGTCCGCAAGCCCGCGCCCTTTTTCCTCCGTCCTCGAATAGACCGCCGTAAGACGGATTCCGTCCGTCTGTGCGGCATGATCCAGAATAGAATGTACAATAACACCAGAACCAATCGTTCCAAGCCGGATTTCCTTCATCTTCTTCTGCTCCTTTTCTATGATCGCGTATCCGCTTCCTCTGCACCGGTTCCGCCAGCATGCGACTTCGCCATATCTGTCGCTCCCTCAAGCACTTCCAGCACCCGGACGACCTCTTCATCCTTTATACACTTTTCTGCGCCGTGTTCGATCGCATCCACCAGGTTCTCATAAATGCGCTCATAATGCGCACAGCCGACCGGAATCTTTTCCTCAGTCTTTTCGCCGGCGTCATTCATCCAAACCAGGGTTCCCCAGCGATCCTCCGCCGCCGGCTCTGTGCTGACCACATGACGCCCCACCACTTTTTTCTTTCCGGAATTGTGAACCACCGGCGGCAGCGTCAGACTTCCTTTTGTCCCGTGCACGGTAAAGCGCGGATAATCAATCAGAACACACATACTCGTGTTCACGGATGCCTTGCCGTTTCCGTAAAAAAATTCCAGATCATAATAATCGTCCCCCACGCCCGGATGGTGGATGCTTCTCACGTCAAAGTGTGTCGCGTCCGGCATTCCGAGCAGGCTGATGACCTGATCAACGGTATGTACCGCCAGGTTGTAAAGCGTTCCCAAATGATCATACCAGCCGTTTGTCTTATAATAATCGTAATGGCTCTCCAGCCGCACCAGATCGCCGAGTTTCCCGCTTTCCAGCACTTCCTTCACCGCCAGGAAGTCCGCGTCGAATCTGCGGTTCTGATTCGGCATGCAGATCAGCCCCTTTTCCCTGGCCAGCGCAAATACCTCCGCCGCCTCCCGTGCGGTCGGTGCGAACGGCTTCTCCACAAGCACATGTTTTCCGGCATTTAGCACCTGTCTGGCATAAGGCACATGAAAGCGGTCCGGCGCGCTCACGACAACCAGATTCACCTCGTCATCCCGCAGCACGGTATCCAGGTCCGTGGTAAAAGTGATTTCCGGATAAAACGGCTCATATTCCGCAAACTGCGCGATATCCTCCTCGCGGCGGTATATATATTTTATCCGGATATCCTCCCGGTTCTCCACATAGGGAATATGGTACTCCCTGACACTCACTCCGAATCCGATGTATGCAATCGTTATCATGATCATATCCTCCTTTTTCTTTCCGGCAGCCGGCCCTCAGGCAACCCGGGGACACCGATCCCTTTCACTCCTTAAGCCGGGCTGCACTATAATCTGTTATCATTCTCTCTTGTCCTGACGGCTCTTTGCATACAGCACCGCGCCGGTCACGCCCTTTTTCTCGTCATCCTCCGCCACAATGATCTGAAGCCCCTGCTCGGGATACGGCTTTCTGGTATGGCTGCGGATCCGCTCCAGCAGGATTTCCATCGGAAACCCCTTCATCGCAGGCACACCGCCGCCCAAAATCACATAGTCGGGATTTAAGATATTGATCTCCGTCGCGATAATGCCGGCCAGCCGTTCCAGATACTGCAGAATCAGCGGATGATTTCTTTTTTCATTAAAAATCTCACTCACCGGAAGCGGGGCAAATATCGTCTCGCACAGCCTGGCCAGGTACATCCCTCCTGCCGTCACTTCCGCACAGCCCGTATTTCCGCATCCGCAGAGCTCACTGCTGCCGGTTAACGGTATGTGCCCGAGTTCCCCGGCGACACCGTCCCTTCCGATCAGCTCCTTTCCATTGACGCAGATGATATTCCCGATCCCGGTTCCGATATAGATGCCGAGCAGGAGCTCACACTGCGGCACATGATATTTTTCCCGATCATAGAACAGCGCGGTGCACACATCCTTCATCAGCCAAACCGGAACGCCGAATGTCTCCCGCAGCAGGCCGACCACATTCCGTCCGTCAAGCCCCCGAATATTGGGCGCCTGCAGCACCACTGTCCGTTCCCGGTTCAAGGTCGCGGGAACCCCGACACAAATCCCCTTCACCACGCCCTCTAAACCGTATGCCCCGATAAAATCCCGGATCAGGCGGACCAGTTCACCCCCTGCATCCATGGAATAAAAAATCTGCGGCGTGGAGCGCTTTTCAAACGCCGTCACCTCATTTTCCCGTCCGATGGCGCCGATGCGGAGATTCGTTCCCCCTATATCAATTCCAATCCAGCAGGTATCTGCCATGCTTTTCCTCCTTTTTCTTATGGCCGGTCCGTTTCAAATAAGCTCTCATTCTCCCGACAGGCGGCATCCTGCCAGCACCATCGGATTTTCCGTCATGCCGGATGGCGTCACCACTGACGCCTGTACAAACGGCATGACTGCCTCCGTCTCTTCCGCCAGCTTTTCATTCTGCCATGTCGTCGTGACCTCCACGATCAGCTCATGCTTTCCCGCTCGCAATGTGTCTTTGCAGAAGTACAGATAGGGCGGCGAGATCTCGATTCCAAGTTGTGTTCCATCCAGCCATACCTCTCCCACTTCAAACACTTCCGGCAGCAGAATCGCAGCATTCTCTACATCCGTCTTGAGTTCGAACCCGCTCCGGTAACGGATCACACCGGAAAATTGCGGGTGTACATCCGAGATGTTCTGCAGCTTTTCCATGACCTCTTCTTCTCCGAATGCCGGATACTGCTTTGCTTTCACATAGGATACCTGATAGGATCCCGTGATCTTTTGCACCTTTTCTTCTGGCAGCATAAACGGCTCCGCCTCCGCCGGGACCTCCTGCTCCATCGAAAGAATCACGGACTGATATGGCGGGAGGCACAGAGAGAACTCACAGACCTGTCCCTTCACCTGATATTCCACCGTGTGCAGTCTGTTGTGATATGCGTCATATGCCACCGGAATCCCGTCGCAGGCCACGGTAACCCTTCCGTTAAAACAGTCGGTGGCCGACTCATTGCTGAACATATAAAGCACGGTATCCTTCTGATATTTCATATACCGCAGCCCGGGGAAGAACCCCGATATACTCACATCACCCATGCCGTCCCTGCGAACACAGTCTGCAAGCTGTTCCAGCGGAATCACTTTTGCATTCTCCAGTGCGGCCAGCGCTTCCTCATTCTCTGCCTTTGTCCCGCCGATAATCCCTTTGGGCAGCGCGTTCAGGAAATATACCGCAAAACCCTCTGATGCCTCCGCCGCAAAACGGGCCGCCTCAATGGGCAGATATTCACATTCGCAGATGACCAGGGCTCGGTATGTTCCGGTTCCTACGGAAAGAACGCCGGCTTCAAAACTGCTGTCATACTGGCTGCCTTCACAAAATACATCGTTCGGCAAAAAATCAAAGTCAATCTGATGCTCGAGAAGCTCCCTTGCCGGCTTCTGCATCATCATCGTTTTCCCCGCCCAGTCGGACTCCCCGTGATAGAGAATTGCCACATTGCACCGGTGTACGCCCTCCGAAAATACGTCGCTCACCCGGTTGATATACTCATTTACCAAATGAAGCGGACGGTACAGTGGATATTCGCCTCTGCAGTAAAACTGCGGTGCGCAGTCCTGCTTTGGATACTTTGCGGAAAACGCATGATAAATGTAATTGTTCGCTCCCCGGACCAAAAAATGATCCGCTATGTAACGCATCATCCGCGTACTTAACTCCCAGCCATATGTGCCGTAAATCTCACAGATGGTATTGCCCTTTTTCTTCCGGTCGATATGTGCATGGGAAGAGCCGAGCTTGCCCAGTGTATAATGATAGCACTCCCCGTCTCCCGGCGCCGCCCAGTTCTCGCGCGAGCTGTTCTCCCCGCCAAACATCACCTGACCACCCACATCGTCGATTCCTGCCATGTGCTGCCCGTCAAGCGCGCGGAAATAATGTCCCATTCCGCAGCCCATACGGCTGTGGGCATTGTTGTCCTCCAGGATATGGCTGGCATAGATAAGCCCGTGGGCTTCGCACCACTCGCTGAGTGCACCAATATAGTTACGTGAAATCAGCTTCGTCATACAGTCCATATAGGCATATCGTATATCAGCGGTGGTTTTTTCATCCGTGAACTCAAACCAAAGCTTTGGCAGATGCTTCTTCCAGTCCTCCCCCAGCCTATCCGCAAGCATTTCACACAACTCTGCCGAATACGGAATCGCTTTTGCTCCCTGTCCCAGCTTATCATTGTAATGATATCCCCTGCTGTTTCCGATCTCCGCCTCATCGCCAAAAAATCCTACAACCGTCTTCCCGAACTCATCTCCCAGATGCTTCTGATATTCCTCAAATACATATGGAATCTGCAGCCTGGCGGATTCCCGGTCCGCCATATTCACCCGCAGCGCGGAGCCCCCTTCATGTCTGGTGACCACAACGGTATACAGCTTCCAGAACCCCTCAGGCACATCCCAGTGAATCACACCCTCTGCCAGCCGGCTGGTCAGGTCAATGGTCTCATCCATAATTCCGACTCCGGCTGTCCGGCATGCCAGCACCGCGCAGACAAAATCATCAGCCGGCAGCCTGGGAGGCTCCTCCGGCTCCATGCCCATAAACCCCCGCTCCGGCTCCTCCATCCGGACCGGATTCAGCAGGGTATTTGTGTCAAACCGGATACCCTTTACCGGCCCGGACACGTCCAGCGCATGCACCGTAAAATACTGCTTGCTCAATTCCGGATGCTCACGGACAATCGCCCCGTTGGCATAACCGGAGGGGAAATGCGCGTCATCGAGAAACCAGACCTTCATCTCATGACGTTTCGCCTCATCCAAAAGAATACCCGCCGTATCCCACCAGCCCTGCCCGCAGTAATCCTTCGCCGGGCGTCCCTCGATGATAAAGCCCCTGATCCCGGAACGGTATACCGCTAAAACCTCCTCCCGGAGCACCTCTTCCGTCTCATCACCGGTTACCCAGATAAACGGAAATAAATGATTCTTGTTTCTGTTCTCCAATGCGCGTCTGATTGATCTTTCCATCCTGTTCTCCTCTCCGCGGCCATGCCGCCTTTCCTTTTTCTTTCTTCTCCGTAATGGTCTCCATACCCGTTAGTTAAACGTTTAACCTTCTATCCCTTCCATCTACTATCCATTATTTCTTTCACGCGGTCCGATAAATCTGCATTCAGATCATTGATTAATCGTTTTACCACTTATAATTTACCATGACATTTTTCTCATGTCAACAACTTTTTCAGATTTCCATCCGAAATGATCCGGTACATTCGGATGTTTCCGCAGATATTCCCGACGACTCCCGCTCTACCAGGTGCACCGGCAGCTTCTGATATGTCTTCTCTGTTCTGCCGTTCTCCACAAGTTCCAGCATGGCATCCACCGAGCAGGCCGCCATCCGATCCACGTTCTGGTGAATGCTGCTGATCGGTGGATTATAGGCCGCAGCCATTGCCGTATCGTCAAATCCGGTAATCCGGACATCCCCCGGCACACTCCGTCCTCTCTCCCTTAATCCAAGAATCGCACCGATCGCCAGCTCATCCGTCGTGCACATTAAGGCGTCAAATTCCAAACCGGTGTCTATCGCCTTCTTTATCGCCTCCCTGGCTGCCCCAAAGGAATTCTCAGCCACATCCATCACCTGTCCGGGTAAAAGCGAAACCCCATAGTCACGCAAGGCCCGCTCACATCCCGCAAGCCTTGCCTTGTGGTTATAATCAAGGCCGGAGGCCAGCAAAACCGCAAGCCGTCTGCAGCCTCCTCTTAACAGGCTCTCCGCCGACAGATAGCCGCCCTCCTCATTATCTGATTCAATCACAATCATATCCCCGGATTCCGCAAAGCCTTCCGGACGTCTGTCGACATAAATCATCGGCAAACGTCCGCCCGCCTCATAGCAGTAGCGTCCCGAGATGAAGATAATCCCTGTCACCTGCTGCGAGATCAGTGTCTGCACATGTCTCTGTTCCAGCTCCCGGGACTCATCCGTATTGCAGATCACCGTAGAATATCCGCGCTCAAAGAACAGCTTCTCTGTTTTCCGCACCAGCCGCGCAAAATAATTGTTGACAATATCCGGAACAATGATACCGATCACCTGCATCCGGTTCGTCCGCAGCCCCTTCGCCACGGTATTCGGAATATACCGGTATTTTTCAATCACGTCTTTTACGCGCCGCTCGGTCTCCGCGGAAAACCGTCCGTTCTGATTCATCACATGAGATACGGTCGCCACGGAGACTCCGGCAAGCTCGGCAATCTGTTTGATATTGATCTTCTCTTCCATATATAACACCTATCGGCTGTCAGCCCTTTTCCTTTTTCGTTCCCTCTTCCTTTTTCTCCTCCGTATCCCGATGGAAATACTTATCCAGATCCTTCTTTCTCTCCTCCGACATTCCTTTCTTCACCGGAAGCACAGCCGCATTCGCGACATCCCCGATCATGCGGATCGCAAACGCGACATTCCGCTCCATCGCCGTCTCGCTGAGCGTATCCATGAGATCGTGAATCGTATGGATCTCCGCGGAATCCGTCTCCCTGCTTAGCCCCAGTGCCGGTATTTCATGATCGCAGAACGGCGCGGAATCGCTCGAGTGCACCACCGGAACGATTTTCGCGGAATAGCCGGTCAGCTTACAGTACTGCTCCGCAAACGATTCCAGTTCCTTCTCCCCGGTCACAAAAATCACGTTTGTGCCGAGAGTCGTTCCGCACATATCAAAGTTAAAGCAGAAGCCGATCTCCTTCAGCAGCTTTTCATTCTGCGCGATATACGCCTTTGATCCGAGCAGGCCCTGCTCCTCGCCGCCGCACCAGATAAAACGCATCGTCCTCCTCGGCGGGTTCGCCGCAAAATGCCGGTAGATCCCGAGCAGCGCCGCCGTCCCGGTCGCATTGTCCCAGGATCCGGTGCCGAGCGCAACCGAATCATAATGCGCGGTCAGCACGATCGACTCTTCCTTTAAATCCGTCCCCTCGATCACTGCCAGCACGTTCTGGCTCTCCGCCTCGTAGTTCTCCTGCTCCAGCGTAAGTGAAATCTGCTCCGTCTCATCCCGCACAAGCGCCGCGGCATCCGCCGAGCGGATCATAAATCCCGGAATCACGCCGTTTCGCGCAAAATGATCTCTCAGTTTCAGCGGATACAGCGAAGCCTCCTTCTCAGAAAAATAATACTTTCCCTTCGGCAGAAGAAACGCCGCCGCGTGATGCTCCACAAGACGCTTGTAGGTCTTTTCGTCTGTCAGCTTGTTGAGCAGTACCGCCGTATCGCTTAAATCTCCGACTCCGGCAAAATCAATCTCCGTCCCGTCGCCCAGAAAGAGCAGCCTGCACTCCCGGTCAATATTGCCGGATTCCAGATACGGCACACAGGCAATCTCTTTTCCCTGCGCCTTCACCGAACACCGGCTCACCTTTGCATACGGAAACGTAAACGGCATCAGCTCCCCGCATACGCCCGGTTTTCCTGCCGCCGCATTTGCCAGCTCAATCTCTCTTTGCACCAGCTCCGCCGCTTTTTTCTCCTCCGGGCTCCCCGCAACGCGCACAAAGCTTAACTCCTCCACAAAATCCAGAAACCGTTCCATCTTATTCTCCCTTCTCTCTTATCCCTGCATCGGACGTGCCGCAACATATCGTCCGCATGCCGTCACATCTCCATGTCCGGCCGCATTCTCTCGTTTCATGTTCCCCGGCCTGCCGTCATTCCTCATGAGCCTTCCTTTGTCCGGGACCACCGATCGCCTGACCGTGCTCCCTGCAGGATGACTGACGATCCGGTCACCGGCCTGTGTCTGCCTCTCCTTCAAAGCGGTCGGCACGCTCCTCAAACTGCCCGTAAAAATCTTCCGGCGCATACTGCTCCTCGTAAAAATAATGCAGCAGCCGCACATTGATCCGTCTCTGCAGTTCCTCATCCTGCGGCTGACCCGCGATCCGCTCCGTCAGATCCTTCCGGATTTCATGCCATCTGACCAAAAACGCTTCGTAACGCTTAAGCTCCGGCACCGCAAGCCATTTTTTTACCTTCACCTTCGTGTGGTTCGGACTCACACAGGCGCCTTCCAGCAGAAAATACCGCAGTACATGCCCCTCATAGCGCCTCCCCAGCGGGAACAGCCGGCAGAGCCCCGGCCGGAATGCGTGAACCGCGCACCGGTTTTCCTCATTTAAAAAAACACAGCGCTCCGCCTCACCCTGCATGCCCAGACTCGGCAGAATCAGCCCGTCTGTGACACACAGCCTGACGTTTTCCTGCAAAAGTCCGGCAAACGTCGTGTGCAGATTCGTCTCAAGCTGCCAGATATCATACGGATCAAGCAGAATCGAATCTCCCATCCCCTGACAGCAGTCCGCACAGCCTCTGCATTCATTGCAGCCGGCTTTTACCATATCGTTTGCATCATAATATACCGTGCTCATCGATCATCTCCCCTCTGTCCCCCGGTCCGCCGGAATCAGCCGTCCGGTTCCTGACATATCTGCCATTCTATCACAGTTTCACCGGAATTGCCATGACATTTGCACAAAAAAACAGCGGCAGAACCGCTGCTCTTTTGTCTCTCATATCGGAAAATGGCACGCACAGCTTCTTCCGTTTCCCATGTCGCGAAATGCCGGCGTTTCCTTCGCACACTGCTCCTTTGCATAAGGGCAGCGCGTGTGGAAACGGCAGCCGGACGGAGGCGCGAGCGGACTCGGCACATCCCCTGCGAGCGGCTCATGCTCATCCTTCCGCCGTTCTGGATCCGGAAGCGGAACAGACTCCAGCAGACATTTCGTGTACGGATGCATCGGCTTCTCATATACCTCCTCCGCAGATCCGATCTCGCAGATCCTCCCCAAAAACATCACGCAGACGCGGTCCGAGATATACCGCACCACGCTTAAGTCATGGGAGATAAACAGATACGTAAGCCCCAGCTCCTGCTGCAGATCCTTCAGCAGGTTTAAAATCTGCGCCTGGATCGAAACGTCTAACGCGGACACCGGCTCGTCGCAGACGATCAGCTCCGGATTTAAGGAGAGCGCACGCGCGATCCCGATGCGCTGACGCTGTCCTCCCGAAAACTGATGCGGGTAACGATTGTAATATTCCGGCCGGATGCCGGTGCGCTTCATCAGCTCCCTCACCTTCTCCTCCCGCTCCTGCTTACTGCTGTACATCCCGTGGATCTTCATCGGTTCCCCGATAATCTCTCCCACCTTCATCCGCGGGTCAAGGGAAGAAAACGGATCCTGAAAGATGATCTGCATCCTCTGGCGAAACTCTCTTAACCGCTTCTGTTTCACCCCGGCGAGATCCGTCCCGTCAAATTCGATCCGGCCAGCCGTCGGCTCGATCAGCCGCAGCAGCAGACGCCCCAGTGTGGATTTGCCGCACCCGGACTCCCCCACGAGCGCCAGCGTCTCTCCCCGCCGGATCATAAGATCCACGCCCGCGATCGAGCTCACCACGCCGCCGGGTACATAAAAATCTTTGACCAGTCCTTCCGCCTTCACCAGTATTTCCTGTCCCATTACGCGTTACCCCCTTCCTGCATCCGGCAGCAGCGCACCAGCTGTCCGCCGCCGCAGTCCGCCAGCGGCGTTTCCTGCGCAAAACAGGTCTCGCACGCCGCATCGCACCGGGGCGCAAAGCGGCAGCCCTTCGGCAGCTTTAACAGATCCGGCACCATCCCTCTGATATTGTAAAGTCTCCCCTCACCCGACTGCATCTTCGGCAGGGACTGGATCAGACCTTTTGTGTAGGGGTGAGACGGATTGCGAAACAGCTCATGAACCGTTGCAAACTCCACCACCTCCCCGGCGTACATGACATACACATAGTCGCAGATTTCGGCCACCACGCCCAGATTGTGCGTGATCATCAGGATGGATGTCCCCTGCTCCTTCTGCAGCTGTTTCATCAGCCAGAGAATCTGCGCCTCGATCGTCACGTCGAGCGCCGTGGTAGGTTCGTCCGCGATCAGAAGATCGGGGCGGCAGGCCATGGCCATCGCGATCATCACGCGCTGGCGCAGCCCGCCCGACAGCTGATGCGGATAACTGCGGAATCTCCGCTCCGGATCCGGGATACCGACCTGCCGGAACAGCGTGAGCACCTTCTGCTTCGCCTCTTCCTTTCCGATCTCCTTTTTATTGTGGATTAAAATCGCCTCCCGCACCTGCTTTCCCACAGTCTCCACCGGGTTTAAGGATGTCATCGGCTCCTGAAAAATGATCGAGATCCGGTTTCCGCAGAGCTGTCTGCGTTCCTTTGCCGAAAGCTTCAGCAGATCATTTCCATGGAAGAGAATCTCTCCCTCCGTCACTTTTCCCGGACGCGACACCAGTCCCATAACCGACATCGCCGTCATACTTTTTCCGCACCCGGATTCCCCTACCAGTCCCACCGTCTTTCCCGCCGGGATTTCGATGTCGACACCGTCTACGGCCCTGACAATCCCGGCTTTTGTGTCAAACTGCGTGTGCAGGTTTTTTACCAGAAGCAGAGGCTCCCGCCCGCTCTCCTGCTCCTCTGGAATGCCCGCATCGCGTGCTGTCTGTTGTTCTGTCATCGGCATCCTCCTTTTCTACATCCGGCACAAAAGATCTCTCACTACATTTGAATTTGCCGGTTCCAGCAGCATTTCCTCCTGCGCCCGTTCCTTACAGGCCAGCCGGATCTCGCCGTTGATCTTCATCACACATTTTCCGCATGCAGCCTGCCGGCAGGCCGCATGGTCAAAATACGCCAGCGTCGGATCCAGCCTGCGGTAAATATAATCCAGCACGTTCATCACGGAAACCTCCCCGCTCTCCGGAAAGGGCACACGGTACTCCTGCGTCCACTGTCTGTCCTCCGCCGGACTGTAACGCCGGATCGTTATATGATATTCTTTCATCTTTTTCCTCCATGCCGGAGCGCTTTTGCGAAGTCCGCGGGCCAGATATCAGATCTGACTCTGCGATTCCGGGTTTGTGGCTCCGGCACAAACCCGCTTCTGTACCTTTTTACGGCAACCAGCGTGTGCATGGTAACCGGGACTGCGGATGACTGCCTTATTCCATGGTTTCCACCACTTTTTCTATATAATCCGGATAGCTCTGACAGCAGTCCTCTGGCCTCTCCCGTGTCATCACGGCCGGCGCCAGCCGCTCCTTTAAATCCGTGCCAAAAAGCACCACATTATACAGACAATTGCGGTTGTCTGTCACGAAATGATCGCTCCGGATATGGACGCCGCGGCTCTCCTTCCGCAGCAGAGCGGAGGTGACCACGGCACGCGCGCAGGGGATCATATTTCGCAATTCCATATATTCCCGCCACTGCCGGTTGTAGGCGCGCTCCCGATCCTGCAGCGACGCCGCGCCAAGCGCCGTCTCAAGCTCTTTTAACCCGGCGAGCGCCTCGTTTAGCGTTTCCCTGCACCGGATGACCGGCAGGCTCGCCGCCGTGAGCGCATGCAGTCTCTCCTTTAACGCACCCGGGTTCTCGCCGCCTCTTCTGTCAAACGGACGCAGCAGCTCCTCCTCGATGCCGGACAGATCCGAACCGGCCGCCGGGATCCGGTCGCTGCCCGCGGCAAATGCGGCTGCGGAAGCGCCTGCCTTCGCGCCCTCCACAAGCATCTCCGTCGTCGCGGCCGACACACGGTTCGCCCCGAACATCCCGCCGCTGCACTCTCCCGCCGCGTACAGACCGGGCACACAGGTGCTCATATCCGGCGCGATCCGGATTCCGCCCTCAAAGTAATGCGCGGACGGCTGCACGGTAATCGAACGTCCGGCCTCAAAGATCTTCATGATATCCGCATAGATCCCCTTCTTTAACGGCGGCAGATCCAAATACAGCTCATCCATGACCTCCGCCGGCTCCTGCGGCAGGGAGAAATACACGCCTCCGGCCGCCGCCCCGCGCCCTGCCAGTATCTCCGACTGAATCGCGTAGGAAAGCAGCATCTTGTTCCACTCGGTATCCAGGGCCAGCCGCTCCACCTTCGGGGACAGATAGCGCTGTGTGAAGGTCTTTCCGTATTTATTCAGCAGAACCCCGTACCCGGTGGAGATAAAGATATAGGGAAGAATATTCCCCTTATACATCAGCGGATAGCGCGTCACGGTCGGACAGAAGGAGATCATCTCCATGTCGACAAGCTCCGCCCCTGCCCGAAGCGCCGCCGCCTGCCCTTCCCCGCACAGATCCGTGGACCCGCTGTTCTCCGGAAAAATATTGTGCGCGCCGCCCGTACAGAGGATGACCGCCTTCGCCGGAACCGCAAAGATTTCTCCCTCCCCGAGATCCACGCAGACCACACCGCAGACCTGTCCGTCTTTCACGATCAGATCGGTAAACATCGTATCCTGCAGAAACGTCACGCCAAGCTCCCCTGCTTTTTTATAAAGAACGTCTAAAATATCGGAGCCGAAGACAGAGACCTCCCTGTCCCCCTCCATGCCGCGGATTTTAAGTCCCCATTCCTTTAACTCCGTCAGACGGCTGCCCGCCGTTTCCACAAAAAGCTCAAGCAGATTCTGATTGTTTAAATAAAAGCCTTCCTTTAAAATATCCGAAAACCACGCGTCCGGCGTATCATCCGCCTTTTTGCTGCTGATCCCGAGCCGGTGCAGCGTAGCCCCGTCGCACGCGATATCCGCGCTGATATTTGCCCCCGCAAGAAGGGTCGCCCCGCTGCGGTTTGCCTTTCCCCGGCAGATCACAAGTGTTTTTGCCCCGTTTTCCGCAGCTCCGATCGCGGCCCGCAGGCCACCGCCGCCGCTGCCCACCACAACCACGTCATACGCATTCTTCTGTTTTATCGCCATCTGCCCACTCCTTTTTACTTACAATTGTCTCAAACGATCCGCTGCCGCGCTCTGCCAGCTCCTCTGCCGCCTTCGAGCCGTACTCCGCCGCAAACCCGGCGAGCACCTCCTCTGTTACACGCTCACCGTCCGCGCCGAAAACACCCCTGGCAGCCGCAGCATACGCGTGAAACACATGCGCACAGTGATACGACATCGGCAGCTTCGGATCCGCACCCGCCGCTGCGCCCCGGACATCCGCCTGCTCTAACGCGTCGCTGGCCATCCCGGCATCCCGGAAATAAAACCGGCAGCAATCCTCAAAATGCTGTGTCGATACCGTCTCAAGAATCAGCTCCGGGTTAAAGCCCCGCACAATCGCCCGGTCAATCTCGCGGCAGTAGATCCTTCCGCATTCCTTTAATCCTCTTCTGGCAAACAGATCCGCCCACGGGCAGCGTGTCACCTGCTCGTTGACCACACCGGGTTCTCCCCACATGCTCACATCGAAAAATTCCTCCGTGCTGTCATATTCGCCGTACGCGAAATAGGAGACAAAATCCAGCGGCTGCCCGTCCGCGATCGCACGCATCGCCATGCGCTTCCCCCGCTGTTCTCCGTAGGTCTGCGCCGCCTGGATAAACGCCGCCGTGCCGCGCTCCCTCCACTGTGCGGTGAAAAGCCGGTAAAATTCGCTGACAATCCAGGCGTGATGATATTCATTCCATTTCATGCTATTCTCCCTCATCCCGGCGCCTTTGCACCGGCATTCCGTTTATTTCTTCTGTCTCGGATCCATCGCATCCCGCACGCCGTCCCCCAGCAGGTTAAATGACAGCGACGTGATCACGATCGCAAGCCCGGGCGCAAGCACCATCCAGGGCGCGTCCCTCATATACTCCCTGGCGTCGGAAAGCATGGCTCCCCACTCCGGCGTCGGCGGCTGCACCCCCATTCCGATAAAGCTTAAGCTCGCCGCAATCATGATCATGGACGAAAGGCTGATCGTCGCCTCCACGATAATCGGCCCCATGCAGTTCGGGATGATATGCCGCAGTATAATATGAAGATCCGTCGCGCCGTTCGCCCTGGCTGCCTCGATATAATCCATCGAATTCACGCTTAAAACCGTCGCGCGCACGACCCTTGTAAAGTACGGCGTCATCGTGATACTGACTGCAAGGATCAGGTTCCCCATGCCGTTTCCAATCGCCGCCACGATCGAGAGTGAAAATAAAAGCGGCGGCAGGCACATAAACACGTCCACAATCCGCATCACAACCGTATCCACAGCGCCGCCGCGATATCCGCAGAGCACGCCGAGCAGAATTCCCGCAAGGCATGATATGACAATCGTAGAAAATGCGACAAACAGGGATGACCGCGCACCGAAGACTACGCGTGCAAAAATATCCCTTCCGTAACCGTCCGTGCCGAACAGATGTCCCGCACCCGGCCCCTGCGACCGTACCGAGATATCCTGCAGCGTCACAAGCTCTGCGTCCGCAATCACGTTCGCGAACACCGCCATCAGGATGACTGCCGCCATCACGACAAGCCCGAGTACAGCCGTCTTATTCTCACAGAACCGGTGCCAGAATTCGAACTTTTCTTTCTCGATATATTCCTCTTCCTCCGTCGGGATCCTGCCGGCAGTCTCCCCCGCGGGAACGGCCGGTTCTTTTTCCTTCCATCTCATCATGATGCCTTCACCTCCGAATCCGGTTTTCCTGATGCCCGTCTCCCCGGTGCGCGCTTTCCGGTTCCGATATAGCTGGTGCGCACCCGCGGATCAATCACCGTATACGCCACATCCACAATCAGAAGAATCACACAGAATAAAAATGCGATAAACAGCGTACCTGCCATGACCTGCGGCACATCCTTCGTCCGGATGGAGGTCACGATCAGATTCCCGAGGCCCGGCAGCGAAAACACCGTCTCGATCACGACCGCACCGCCAAGCAGGCTCCCGAAATTCGATCCGATGACCGTGATCACAGGCATCAGCGCATTTTTCAGAGCATGTCCGAAGATGACGCCTCCCTCAAGCCGCCCCTTTGCGCGGGCCGTCCGGATATAATCCTGATGAATGGTGTCGAGCATGGCCGAGCGGGTCATGCGGATCACCTCCGCAAGCGACGGCAGGGACAGCGCGATCACCGGCATCACATAGGATTTCCATCCGCTGTCCACCCCGTAGGAGGGCAGGATTCCCAGCTTTAACGAAAAAAACAGCATCATCATCAGGCCCAGCCAGAAGCTCGGGATCGATGCAGCCAGCATGGAAAACACGGTCAGAATCCGATCCAGAACGGAATACTGCCTTACGGCGGAGACCACGCCGAAAAAGATACCGAGCACACTCACCGTGACAATGCTTAAGCCCGCCAGCTTTAACGTGACCGGAAAACGCGCGAAAATCTCGAGAAATACGGACTGACGGCTCCGGTAGGAGACGCCGAAATCCCCGTGCAGCACGCCCCACATATAATTGCCGTACTGCACCAGAAAGGGCTTGTCAAGACCAAGCTCCGCGCGCATCTTATCCAGCGCGTCCTGCGGCGCGCTCGCGCCGAGCATGATGCGGGCAGGGTCCGCCGGGGTAAAATATAAAATCGAAAACACGATAAAAGAAACCGCGATCATGATCGGAATCAGGATCAGGATCCGCTTTAACACATACTTTGCCACTGCTAACCACCTCTTCGAAAAAGAAGGAGGGAGAAGTGACTGCGCTTCCCTCTCCTTCTGTTATCCAGATTCTTACATTAGTTCCATGAAAAATCCTTATACATATATTTCTGGGTCGGAACCGCCGAAACACCCTTTAATCCGGCGTTGTATACCACCGTCGATGCCTGGAAATACAGCGGGACAAAATATGCTTCCTCCGCAAGGATCTGATTCACCTTGATGTAAATCTCATTTCTCTTCGCGGAATCCAGCTCCGTCCTGGCCTCGTCAAGCAGCGCGTCGATCTCCGGGTTGCTGATTCTCGACACGTTAAACGTACCGGTGGAGTGGAACATATCATAGTATGCGCTGTCCGTATTGGCGATCTCCATCGGATATCCGCCGCGGCTGATGTCATAACCGCCGTCCTCGAAGGTTGCCCACCAGGTGCCGCTCTCCACCGGCTCAAGCTCCAGCGTGACTCCGACAGCCGAAAGCTGCGCCTGTAAGGTCTCGCCGAGCTTCGTGTTGTCCGTGGACTCGCCGTAGTAGAACGTCAGCACCAGATCCTCCGCGCCTGCCTCCGCGAGCAGCTGCTTTGCCTTTTCCGGATCATACGGATAGGTGGTGACATCCGTCGTATAGCCTTCCTGCCCTTCCACCAGCGCCATGTCGCCGACATAACCGGTTCCCTCTGTGATCATGACGTTTAACGTCTCGCGGTCGATCGCGTAGGAGAGGGCCTGACGCACCTCCTTCGGAATACGGCTGCTGTTAAAATTCGTGTAGTAAAAGCTGTTGCCCACCGTGCTGTCGGTCGCCAGCTTCTCATTGCTCTGCGCCTGCTGGAAGGTCACTGCAGAGAGCGCCGTTCCGAACGCCATATCAGCCTCTCCGGTCTCTAATGCGACCAGCGCCGTATTCGTATCCGCGATAAAATTGAACGTCAGGTTCTTAATCGACGGCGCGCCGTTCCAGTACTCCTCGTTCGCCGTAAGCTTTACGTTCTGTCCCGCCGTCCACTCGACAAATTTGTACGCGCCGGTACCGATCGGGTTGCGGGCAAACTCCTCCGTGCTGACACTGTTGTAATAATCCGCATCGATAATCGCACAGTACCAGAGCATGCTTAAGAAATTTCCGTATGCGTATTTCAGATTGATCGTCACGGTGTGATCGTCCACAATCTCGCAGTCCTTCACCGCAAACGACGCAAACTGCATCCAGGACTCCTCGATAAAACGATCCACCGAAAGCTTCACGTCCTCCGCGTCCATCTCGTCTCCGTTGTGAAATGTAATCCCCTCCCGAAGATGGAAGGTGTAGCTTAGGCCGTCCTCCGACACATCCCAGTCTGAAGCCAGCATCGGCTGGACCTTTCCCTCTGCATCGAGCGTGACCAGCCCGTCAAAAATATTGCTGCAGAAATTGATCTCCGCAACGGACGGAAGCGCCAGCGGATCCAGTGTGGAAAACTCCGCGCCCAGAATCACCGTCAGATCGTCCCGATCCGCCGTGTCCGATCCGGCGCTGCCCGCATCACTTCCGGCATCGTTTCCGGCGCTGCCGCCGGTCTCCGTGCCCGCCGCGCCCGATCCGGCAGACTCGCCTCCTGCGGACGGTTTGTCTCCCCCGCCGCACGCGGTCAGCGAGAGCACCATGCCAAGCGTTAACAGCAGTGCAATTGGTTTTTTCATAATCGGTTTCCTCCTTTTACATCAGCGCGATGATCTCATCCGCCGTGCGGTTTTTTACCCGCGCCAGCAGATCCTCGCACCAGGCTTTGTTATAGTAACAGCCATCTTTTATCACAGCGAGATATGATCTCGCATTGGATACATTCTCCAGCGGATTCTTTGCCAGCACCAGAAGATCCGCGTCCATTCCCTCTTTTAACATCCCGACATGATCCAGGATCCCCATACTTCTCGCCCCGTTGACCGTGCCGCACTGCAGCGCCCGGTAGGGCGAAAAGCCGAAATACTTCACCAGATGCTCCAGCTCGTTGTACACGGAGAATCCGCCTACCACACCCGGATTCGGCACGTCGGTTCCCAGCATCACCCGGTCGGAATATTTGTTGAAGATCTTCTGACGCCCGACCTCTTCCATAAAGTCATAATCATCATAACGATGTTTGTCGATTCTCCACTGCGTCACCTTTTCCCAGTCCTTCTGCCAGTAGGGGTTCATATACTCCCGCCCCGGCACCTGGTTTAAGTCCCCGCGGACATGGACAAATTTCTCGATCGTGAGCGCCACCTCCACGGTCGGGCAGGTCCACATCCCCGATTCCGCCAGCATGATGATCTCCTCCTCATGCTTCGTATCAGGCAGGCAGCTGATGTGCTCCAGCGAGTAATAGCCGGATTTTGCCAGCTCCTCAAAGCTCACAAACCGGTTTCCGTGGCCGACCACCGGTATCCCGAGCTCGTTTGCCGTGCGCATGATCTCAAAAAACGCATCGCGCGGGATATCCGGGTAGGTCTTCACATACTGATAGCCGTCCCGGAAACACTCGAGCACCGCGCGGTGCCCCTCCTCCGGCGTCGTCACGATCTTTGAGCCGGCCCAGTAGGTCACGCCGTCCGTCAGCGGGCCGGTCGAATACACATGGGGTCCCGGACGGATTCCCGCGTCGATCTCGCGGATCCACTGCTGCGTCTCCAGAAACCCCCACATATTCCGGCAGGTCGTCACGCCGCAGGCGATCAGCATCTCCGTAATATCGTCGGAATCCATATGGATATGACAGTCAAACAGCCCCGGCATCAGGAACTTTCCGGTGCAGTCGCGCTCCGCCACATCCGAAATATCAATGTGCGGCGCTATTTTGTATATTTTGCCGTTTGCCACAAACAGATCCATCTCGCAGAGTACACGGTCGCTCTCCATGGTAATCAGATTTGCATTTCGCAGAATATACACGGAATCATCTTTTCGATACATAGACATCGCTCCCCTCATTTTACCAGGCAGCCTTTTTGATCCGATACATGCTCGAATCCGGCGCCATAAAACTACATAATTAGTTTATTTGTGTCCGATTAAAAGATTTCACAGGCTCCTTTTGATGAAACGCTGCCGTCCGGCCCGCCTCACAAAAGATGGCCGAACGTCTGACTATAAATTTTTCCACTATCAAAGCACCCGTGAAATCCCTCTCCCGAATCGCAGATACGACTTACTTCAGATATTCCTTCAGGTAATTCGTATAATGCTCAATGAAATCAAGAATTGTCCTCTGTTCCTCTTCCGTATAATAATGGAAGTACTCGTACGTCGCCGGACTGGTGCGCTCATGGAAACGGTAATGCCCCTCATATGCGCGTGTCCCCATCTCCGTCAGCCTGTAGAAAACCGCTTTGCGGTTGTTCTCATTGTGATAACGGATCAGAAGACCGGACGTCTCCAGACGATGCGCCATCTTGGAAAACGTGCCTTTTCGATGCCCCAGCTTCTCCGACAGCTCGGAAGCATTCAGATCCGGATGATTATGTACTGCCTCCAGCAGATGAATCTCCCGCGCGGACATCTCTGTCCCGCACCCGTAATCCCTGCATTTCTCATCGACAATATCGCTGTAGTTGCACAGCTGAACCATGGCCTCATCCATCCGCTTGATAAAATTATCCACGCAATCACCTTTGCTGCTTTCTAGTTTATAGCACTATACCACTTTAACATAGCAAAGTCAATAGTTTCCTCGGAAATATTTTACCAGGAAACTATTTCTTTGGAAACTATTGTCACTTTTCTTCTCAAATTATACCAGAATCAATGAAAATATGATAGCGAATCCGCTCCGTTTATGATTTATTACACATGGAAAAATACTTTTATAATGTCAGGGCGCCACCATGGATCAGAAAACTCTGAGTGAGCAGATCAGGCAGTTGCAGGAACATGAGGCCATGCCGGACGAAAAGATTGCCATTTACCGGCAGAAGATTGAAAAAATTACAGATGCCGCAGATTGACGCGGTACTCCCGCAAATCATCTTCTTTCACCGTTTCGATGATTTTATCAAGTGCCGCAGCAAGAGCCTCTTTATCCTCTGGCAGCGTTCCCTGAAACTGAAATGCGTTTGACGCGCCTAAAGCGGCAAATTGGGTGGGTATTTCCAGGCTTTCAAGCAAAGTGCGGACTTCCTTGTATTTTTCAATCTCACTTTCCTCTTTCCAGTTGCCGCGCCGGATTTCCTGGTAAAGCTCCGATTCCGGGTAAATGGTTAGCATATTGGCGCCAATGAGCGTCGGGTGAAGCTGATTACAAACATCGGCAGTTGCCTTTGCGCCGATCTCACCACGGCCAACGCCTGAAATGCTCACCAAATAAAAGAAACTGTAATGAATACCGGCTTGATCTAACCGCTGGCATTGTTTCACAATATCGGCGGCGGCATAGCCCTTATTCATAAATCGCAGGGCTTCATCATCGCCTGTTTCAATCCCGATTGTCAGGCCGTCATATCCGGCTTGATGCAGGGCTGCAAGTTCCTCGTCCGACTTTAACGTGACATCTGTGATCCGGGCAAAACATCCAATCGTTTTCATTGAGGGAACATATTGCCGGATCAGGTCAGCGATCGCCATGAGCCGCTCAGATTTCAAAACAAAAGGGTTTGCTCCGGTCAAAAAAGCCCGCCGGATGCGCTCCGGCCTGGGTAAGCCCTGCAAGCGGGCCGTCAGCATTGAAATGGGATCTGTACTCCAAAGCTGGGCTTCCTGCAAATCACTCTCAATATCCGCCAAAGGAGACATTCTGAATTTGAACGGCAAATCGTTATAGAGCGTACAGAATTTGCATTTGTGATGAGTGCAGCCAGCCGTTACTTCAAGCAACAGCGAGGAAGCCTCATAGGGTGGCCTCCATATTGTTCCAGTGTAGTGCATAGCAGAACCTCCTTATCTTTTTTGCCATTATATCATGGTACGGAGAAAACAAAAGTACGGTACTTTTTTGTAGTACCTTGCTTTTTCAATGCAAAGACGATATAATGCGGTCAGGAGGTTATGAAACATGAGAAAAACAGAAACAGCAATCCAACGCTGTAAAACGATGTCAACACTCCAAAAAATCTTAGGCGGCAAGTGGAAACTTGAAATTCTTTACTATATTGCTTTTAATGACATTCATAGATTTGGAGCGTTGCGCCGTCAGCTTGGTGAAATTACAGAGTCGTCCCTGACAAAACAGCTTCGAGAATTAGAAGCCGATGGATTTTTGATCCGGCATGACTTCAAAGAAATCCCGCCGCGGGTGGAGTACACTTTATCCGATTTGGGCAAAAGTTTTATTGACGTGATTGATTATATGAAACGGTGGGGAGATCATAATTTACCTGATGTTATCTAGATTTTCATTATATAAAACAATATCCCCAGACTTCGTTGTGATTCGACTATTACTGGTCGGCAGGCTTGTTCCCATCGAACCAGCCTTTTCAAAGCCGGAATAGTCACTCATCTGAATTATAACTGGTGCTTCACGCATTGTCTGCCTGCACAGCCGGACAAAAGAATCGCTATAACTGTAACACAGGAACGTTCTGTTTCTGTCCACTCTTTCCCTTCATTTAAGGCTTTTTCTGCGATTACTTTTCCGTCAGGCTGATCCAGGATCTGAATTTTTCCTTTTGCTAACCTCGTTTCAATCTTCAGACGAGTAGTATTGGTCATATCAAAATACCTGTACCCAATCTGGCAGCCATTTGTAATATCTGAAACATAGGAATACGGTGCATCCAATTCACTTTGATCCATACAGGTTCTGCGACTCCCTGTCGATTCCATTGAGAGCCGTTTGGCATTCAATGGTCAAAAATATACCACTGTCCATTCACACATACAAGACCTCCATGATTATTACCAATCGGATATGTGCAGTCTGTTAATTTACGTCCATCAAATCCGATAACACTTGTACAATGAATTCTGCCTTTATGCACAAAATCGCAATCCGGATACTTACTCATTGCATCGTATCCAGTTGCTCACAGGCATAAATATCACCTCAATTCTCGACTGTAAAAATCTTTTCGATAGGTACATCGAATACCTTAGCAATATTCCATGCTAATACTAAAGATGGATTATATTTTCCTTTTTCCAAATTGCTAATAGTTTCTCTGCGTACTCCTACCTTGGCAGCAAGTTCTTCTTGTTTCATATCAAATTTTGCACGATATTCTTTTATCCTATTTCTAATCACTCTTTTGTTCCGCTCCTTTCTTTCAAGTCAAAAAAGAAACTCAGCAAAACAAAAATAGCTATTGAAATGCCAAATCCCAAGGCAGCGCCACCAGCTAATGGATTGCTACTGAGTTTGAAATATGAAAATGCAAAAGTTGCAATCACTGTTATGGTAATATTTGAGAAAAACGCAATAGTGGAACATTTTTTTAAGGTATCTACAAACATCTCGTCTGGAGTCACCCAAAAATAACTAAAAAATATAACAAACGTAAAAAAGGACAAGAAAAGTGGTTCATTTGCGTATAGTCCCCAAAGACCTAATAAGGAGACAAAGCCTATACAGCCATATTTGTTTTTCATAACGCGACCTCCTATGTGGTGCATATCGCACTTAATGTTATAAATATACCACATGCAAATTCTAATGTCAACCCATTTATTTTATATAGGGATTTCAAAAGAAAAGGGGTTAAAAATAGTGAATAGTTGTCAAATCCTGTTCCCCGTTTTCGGCGGCGAAATGGCAGCGGCAAAAATACTACTCGTCCCTTGACGGTCCGGATAGTCGGAACGGACGTAGAACGGGGATTGTTTTTCGTAATTGGGTATGGTATAATTTTTCCTGGAACAAACCGAAAAATTGGGATTTACGGAGGTTAATGCTATGGGAAATATAGTTGGAGCGATTGTATTAGGTGTAATAGCAATTATATGTTTTGTATTTAGTTACTTGCAGTTTAATGAAAAAGGGTTCTTGTTTAACAATGCATATATTTATGCATCAAAGCAGGAGAGAAAAAACATGGATAAGAAACCACACTACAAACAATCGGGGATTGTCTTTCTTTTAATTGGAATTATATTTTTGATTAATATAATTGATATAATTTTACAAACGTTCTGGCTGGTTTATTTAGTAATAGGAGTTGTAATAGTTGCGATTGTATATGCGATTGTGTCATCGGTTATGATAGAGAAAAGAAAAAAGTAAAATTCCGGTTTGTCGTTCTGTGTACGTACCAAATATAGCACAACAGCGCAACCAAATCAACCAGCAGGAGAGGAAACTTCCCCGGCACCCTTTGCGGCCCGCTGTGCCACCTTCTCCCGGCGCATATGCAGACGGTTTTGCTCCCGTTCCCGATTCCTCGCCGCCACCGCCTTTTGCGTTTTCTCTTCTTCCTCGGCGGTCAGAATAACCTCCGGTTTGGGCGGAACGAAACAGCCGATAAAGTTGAAATATATATCAACCTTCTGCCGCCTGTCCCCGGTGGATTTGTCCGCCTCATGGACAACGACTTTCTCGATAAACTCGTTGAGTACTGAATCCATTTTTCAAATACAACTTCACTGCATTTTGATTCCATTCAGCTACATGCAAAATAATTTCTTCATAGCCTTGTTCTTTTATATGGTTTATTCCCCAAAACAACAATTTTTGTCCTATACCTTGTCCTTGAAACGATTTCTCAACAATCAAATCATCTAATTCATTTTCATAGCATGAAACAGCGCCTATTATTGCTCCATTTTGCAAATAAAGGAAAACATCCTTTATTTTATCTTTAATTTGAGAATAATCATAATAAAAATTTATCGGCTCAACTTCTAATGCCCTTCTCATTTCATAAAAACATTCATTATATATTTTCATATATTCATTCCAATATTCTTTTTGAAAAGGAACACATATTATGTCATTCTGATACTTCAATGCTTTATTATATAACATTTCATATGCAATTATTTCTTTCATCTATGTTTCTCTCCAAAATCAGTTATTCATCATCTATTTTATAACTGAATCCAATAACGCTGCTCAATATGTCCATTTTCTTCAACTTCATTTTCCAATATTCCACCATTATTAATAATTGATTTTGCCGAACCAATGTTATTTTTGTCACAACACATCAAAACTTTATTAATCCCAAGTCTTTTACACTCGTCTAATGCCAAACCAATCATTGCAGTCGCATAACCTTTTTTTCTTTCACCTGGTCTAACCCCGTCACCTATATGACCGCCAGTTTTTAACAGTTTATCATTTAAATAGTGGCGAATGTTAACAGCCCCTACAAAAATCTTTCTATCTCTATCGAAACAAAATAAAGTTGTATCAGGAACCCTGCCATCTTTAGTTTCTTCCTTTGTATCAAGATTTTTTAGATAATTATCAAAATCATGAAAATCATTTGCCCATATTTTCCATGGAGACATATCGGTGTGATTTACTATGATATCGTTCTTCCACTCTGTCAGCATTTCAAATAACTGTTCCTTGTATTCATTCGTTGCTCTTACAAGTTCAATATTCATTTTCTTTTTCTCCAGATTTCAATTTGTAGTCTAAAATTCATACTTTGTTCCATGTGAATATAACAGTCCATCTATTAATTCTACACATAGAATTATAGTATTTTCATCATCAAAGTTATTATGTCCGTTATCAATCCATTCTGCAAAAACTCTTTTCAGTTTATCAGCAATTACAGCATTTTCTTTTTTCCCAAAACAACCCAGATTAACACCTTTTCCATTATCAGAAAAATACCACTGGCAGGATTTTCATGTGGCTTCTTCTCAAATTTATCAAGTACGCTTAAATCCCCTGACAATTGTCCCAAATATGATGTCTTAAATTTTCCTGTCTTCAATTCGACTGCTACGAGACAATTTAATTCTCGATTAAAAAATAAAAGATCGATATATTGGTCCTCGCCAAAAGCATCAAGGTGGTATTGATTTCTCACGAATGTAAAGTCCCTGCCAAACGTGAGAATGAACATTTTCACATTGTGGATTATCGCATTTTCTACTACCTTCTCATCTATATCCTCTCTATCTCTAATGCCCAATTCCTCCACATTGATATAATCAAGCAAATATTCATCTTTAAAGGTATTAACTGCCCGGAATGCCTGATCCGCTGCTGGAAGTGTTTCATAAAAATTGTTTGGCAGTCTGCCCTGATGGTGATAATCGTCCGATGCAATACTTCTACCCAGAGTTTCATAACTAAACCGCTCTGTCGCACACCTTTTAATATAAAAAAGTCTTTCATCTTCATCTTTTGTCTTTGAAAGAATAAGTCGATGATGTGAAAATCCAATACTCAAAAACTCTTCCATGGGGAATTCCTGCGTTTTTGGCACAAGCGTGTTCCAAATTTCATTATTACATTCATTAAGCAATTTGGCACATGTATGTGCCAAATTTGAACCCACATTATTATCATAGTTTACAGGCGAGTTATCCAGTTTTTTCCATTCTTCATAAAATGTACGCATATATCGAAGATTACGCGCCGAAAAACCCCGAAGACCTGGCAGTTCTTTGTCCAGCCGCTCACTGATCGCATCTATCGCTCCTTTTCCCCAAAAACCATTCCGGGAGTTTAAAGAAATGTACTTTCCAATACCAAAATACAGCATCAGCTGTTTTTCATTCACAATTTTGGAAGCATTATATTGGCTTTGCAAAATAGCAGTCTTTATTGTTTGGACAGCCTCATCGTAATTTTGAATTTCACTCATGGTCATTCTCTCCTAAAAAGAGTCTTATTTTTACAATACTTTTACATACATTTCCTCTACAATTTCCCGCACACAGTTTATCTTTTATTATATTCTCTGTGATGCAGTTTTGCAAATATTTTATGCATGATTCCGGATGCCCCTGTTTTCCGCAGGAAAATGCGACTGCCCTTGCAGGAGCAGAGGATTTTCCTCCTTTGTCATTCTCTCCATTTCTAATTTCTCCGCCATTTCCGTCTGCACCGTGGGGAATAAGTGGGCGTGACGGCAAGTGATTTTCTCCGCTTCAAGCCCCATGCGCTCCCCTATCGCCAGTACCGAAAATCCCATGTTGATTAAGAGCGAAACCACACTATGGCGAATATTGTGGACACGGATTTTCTTAACGCCCGCCTGCTTCGCCCCTCGCTCCATTTCGTGATTGAGGTAGGATTTTGTGACCGTAAATAAACGCTCGTCCGGCTTGATGTCATAAAGCATTTTGATGTACTCCTGCATTTCCTCAGTGGCGGTACAAGTACCCTGAACTGGGCACATCAAAGCATTGGGCGAAAGTCCCCTCGCAGGCGGTCAGCGATATGCTCATGGAGGAATTTCAGAAAATTGAGAAAGACGAAAAGAAAACAGCGAAAAAGAAAAAACAGAAATAAGCATATCTCGCCTAACGGCTCGATGACGGACATTCGCCAAATGGACTTTTGTGCAAGCACAAGTCCATCCGGCTCATTGTCAACGCAAAAAGACCTTGCCGATATTCAGCTTTCATATCTGAACCCGCACTATCGTGCGGTTGTCGCGGCATTCATCAAATGGAAATGCAGGCATCCCCATTTTCCTCATTGCTCGCGCAAATCAGCAAGGTTTTTCATCTGCCATTAATGTAATTATTTAGTGCGTGATGTGAAAAATGTTGCCAAATCGTTGCCAATGTTTAAACAAATTTGCTTGCATTCCGCATAAATACCAGGCTTTTAAAGCCCATTTCATCACTCAAATTCTATCGTCGCCGGGGGCTTCGGACTCATATCAAAGCACACGCGGTTCACGTGATCCACCTCAGCGAGAATCCGGTTCGTAATCTTCTCCAGTATCTCCCAGTCCACCTTTTCAATTGAAGCCGTCATCGCGTCAACCGTATTAATCGCGCGGATAATCACCATATACTCAAACACTCTCGCATTGTTCTTCATCCCCACAGATTTAAAATCCGGCACGACCGTAAAGTACTGCCACACCTTTTTATCCAGCCCTGCCCTTGCGAACTCCTCGCGAAGGATGGCATCGGATTCGCGAACCGCTTCCAGACGATCTCTCGTGATCGCGCCAAGACAGCGCACTCCGAGTCCCGGACCCGGGAACGGCTGACGATAGACCATATCATGCGGCAGGCCGAGTTCCACGCCGCAGGCACGTACTTCATCTTTAAAGAGCTGCTTTAACGGCTCCACCAGCTCGAACTTCAGATCCTCCGGCAGACCGCCTACATTATGGTGGGATTTTACCATCTTTGCCGTTTTGGTACCGCTCTCAATGATATCCGGGTAAATCGTTCCCTGTCCGAGGAAATCGATCCCCTCGAGCTTTCCTGCCTCCTCCTCAAACACACGGATAAATTCGCCGCCGATGATTTTGCGCTTCTGCTCCGGGTCAGACACATTCTCAAGCTTACCGAGGAAACGCTCGGTGGCATCCACGTAGATCAGATTTGCATGGAGCTCGTCGCGGAACACATTTACGACACTCTCGGATTCATTCTTGCGCATCAGGCCGTGGTTGACATGGACACACACCAGCTGCTGCCCGATCGCTCTGATCAGCATTGCCGCCACAACGGAAGAATCCACGCCGCCGGAAAGAGCAAGCAGCACCTTTTTCTCCCCGACCTGCTGACGGATCCGCTCTACCTGATCCTCGATGAAATTCTTCATATTCCAGTTTGCATGTGCCCTGCATTCCTCAAAAATAAACTGTTTTAACGCCTCCCGGTCCGGAAGACTCTCGAATGTCACCGCGCACTCTGACTGCGGATAATCAATGGATATCATCGGTATGCCAAGGTGATAAAGCTCCGGCCGGATCTGAACGGGCTGTCCGTCCACAACGCGGTTTTCCCCGCCGTTTAAGATGATCCCTCTGACATTTTCAAGCGCCTTTAAGCCGTCAGCAGTAATATCATGCGGATGAATCTCGCTGTAAACGCCAAGCTCACGGATTTCGCGGGCAACGACCGTGTTCTGTGTACTGCCGAGATCCAGAATTACGATTAAATCCTGTTTCATTGGAATGGGCCTCCTTCGTTTTTTTCTGACTCATTATAACAAACCACCCGCATTCTTGCAAAGAAAATCTTTTCAGGTTATCCGTTTTCATCGTCCCGCCGCAGCAGACCTCCTGCCAGCCACAGCAGAATGGCAGCCGCCACTCCGCCGGCAAGATATATTTTCCCCGTAGCATTCGAACACGCGGCAAGAATATACCCGATTGCAGGAATCGACAATGCCACCCTGCCGACCAGACTTTCATACGCGGCGGGAGTCAGATCCTCTTTTTGATTGGCATCCCCTTTTGTGATAAATTCACCGGTCACCGTATAATTCTCTGTTACCCGGTGGGTAATGACCGCTTCTCCGCGGTAAAAGACGATCACATCCCCCGCCGTTATCTCTTCCGGCTCTGCGCGTTCTATAAAAATCGCGCTCCCGACCGGTATTGCCGGTTCCATGCTTCCGCTTATCACCGTGTAAACATCATATCCGAACAGCCGCGGCACCGTCATGGGAACACAGACCGCCGCCACGACAAACAGAATAACTGCCGACAATGCGCTGCACACTGCCGGCAGAAGCTTATGACACATGTTTCCCTTTCCTCAGACGCAGATAAATGAAAAAACCGGCTCCGATTCCTGCCAGTGATAACGCCCCGATCATCCCGGCAATCAGCATATTCTGACGTTTCCCGCGATTGGCTGCCGCGATTGTCCCGTCGCCGCCGACATTCGGATTTGCCAGCGGGACTTCCTGATCGTCGATGTCGACAAGCCCGGGCGGTTCTTCCTGTCCTCCGCCATCGCCGTTTTCATCCCCGGCCGCATCCTGCCCGTCTCCCGGCGCCTGACCATCGGCTCCGGCGTTTTCACCCGCATCTCCCGGCGCCAGACCGCCGGTATTTTCTGCATTCTCACCTGCGCCTCCCGTATTACCGTCGGCAGCTTCACCTGCCCCCGCGGCCGCATTTCCGCCGGTTCCCTCTTCTGTCTGTCCGGCCGCCACCGCTCTGCAGACAAACGTAAATACATTCTGACCCGCATCGTTCTGCAGCGTTTTTGTCAGATTATAAGCCTGCGGCTGATAGCCCTCCACATACAGATAAGCCACCACCGGTTTATCGCCCGTATTTCCGTAATAGGTCTGCGACGGATACAGGGCATTTCCGTCCGAGTCCACATAATTGACGGTATACCGGGTCAGCTCTCCCCGGATCCCGTATGCAACCACATAATCCTGATCGCGCTCTACCGGAAAATAGGAGAGATCCACCGTGTTGTTATCGCGCCCTCCCATGCGGACGCCTTTGACATAATACCGGCTGTCAGCCTCAGGCATAACGGCGCTGTTCTGAAAGCGTACATGGTTTGACGCAGTCAGCCCCGTGATCCGTACCGTGGTTCCGTCGCAGGTGACCGCGTAATCCCCTCCTCCGTCCACGGATATTCCGCTGCTGCTGATCTTTCCCTGATCCCCTGCATAAAATGTCACGGTATACGTATAGGATGCGGCTTCTGCGCCCGGTACGGAAAGCGATACAACCTGTAATCTACACTCGTACCACAATTATTTTGCGGCTTCTATGCCCGGTACGGAAAGCGATACGGCGAGACAGCACACCGCCGCCGCAAGAACACATATTATCTTTTTCATGACCGCATCCCTCCTCTCCGCCCGGTACGGCCGTTTGTGCAGTCCTCCTGTTTTCCGGACGCCTTTGACGACTCCCGACGCGATTCTGCCCGGCCGCAGATGCACAGCGCCAGAAGCAACATGCCGGAGATCACCGTCAGCAGGCCGAAGAAAAGCAGCCGGTTCTCATCCCCGGTCCGCGGCACATCCGATTTCACTCTGTTTTGTGCGGATTCATTCGGGATGACGGACGGCGCCGCCGTTTCCTCCGCAGCAAAATTCATTTCCAGATCCGCAAGCGTATCCTGACAGACATTTCCCTGTGTCTCTCCGTCCAGCGCAACCGTCAGGAGGATATAGCCCTGTTCTCCCGGCCGCATCGTATCCAGGAAAAAATATTCCTGTGTGGAATTCGTCGCTTCATGCAGTCCCTCAACGGCCGCCGTATTCTTTTCCCCGCCGACCGTATCGCTGCTGTAGAGCATCTCCTGCTGCCCCAAGGGATTCTGCCAGATCAGAATGTAAGAATAGCCGCCCCCTGCCGCTGCCTTCTGCGTATCCTCCAGTGAGCGCAGCACCTTGTTTTTCATCCACCAGTCCGTGTCCGTCGTTCCCGAATTCTGAAGTGTCAGCGTCAGATCAATACTGTTCCCCGGCTGCAGATTATAGATCGCATCATTGATATCCGCGGTCCGAAAGCTGCTCTCCATGTCGGTTCCGGTAAAACGGACCGTCCAGCCGGCCCCGCCATTATAGTGTTCCGCATATACCGGCATGCCGGCCCGCAAAAGAAAGACCACAGCCGCCAGTATTCCTAACCATCTTTTTTTCATCCTGGTCATCCATTCCAAACGCGGGCGCTGCTCACATTTTCAGCCGCGCCCTGCCACATTTCCGGCACATCCCCGCAGCCCTAACGCAGTGTAAGGGTACCGTCCGCGCCGACTGCCGCATCCACGCCCCAGGCGCTCTTCATCGCTCTTTCCGCATTATGCGTCTGCACGGCATCCACCTCCGCCTCCAGCATAAATGTAACGCCGTCATATTCATACACCGTCGTGACTGTCGTCCACCCGCCTTCGTTTGTCGTTATGGTTCCCCTTACCTTTGACGCGATACTCCCGTCAATTGCAATGCCGTCTGCAAACAGCGGGGTCGTCTCACCGGATTTTAAAATATTACAGTGTTTCTTTTTCAGCAGAATCCGTCCTGCCGGATATTCCCTTTCCGTCAGGCATTTCCTGCCGCTCCAGGAAATCATCAAAGAGCTCTTCCCCTCTTTGTCTGGCAAGCACCGCGTCCTCAAGCTTCCAAAACTGGCCAAGGTATTTCGTCTTTCCCTGAAATGTGATCTGTGCCGCCCATTTGCCCGTCTTTTTATTAAAATAGACACCGTTATGTCCGCTCGTATTTGACCGGATCAGCCGTCCTCCCTTTACTGCCCGAAGCACAACAACCGATGTGCCCTCCGTGAGCTGCAGATTCTCCTTATACATGGATGCCTGCAGGCAGCCGCAGCTTTTTGTCCGTCCGCGCAGCAGCAAAGACTGACCGACAATCGTCTCCTTCCCGCAGTCACAGTCACACCTCCACCGGTGCATCCCTTTCTCTTTTCCCGCATATCCGGTGACTGTCAGCCTGCCGAATCTCCTGCCCGCAAGATCCTTTGGCGCAGGATGCGAAAGACAGCCGCAGCTCCTGCGATACCCGGATGTCAGCTGGCCGAGCTCCGCCAAGACTTCCCTGCCGCAGTCGCAGCGGCAGAGCCACACCGTTCCCCTCCGCCTTCCGCGCCCCTGTGTAGGACAGATCGCGGTCAGCTTTCCGAAACGCATCCCCGTGATGTCCCGCTGTCTGCTATTTACATTTGTAGTACACCCGCAATCCGTCACCTTCCCGCGCTGCAGGCACCGAGTGTCAAGCAGGATCTCACCCCCGCAGTCACAACGGCATCTCCAGACAATATATCCGGATTTTCTCTGTCCGCTGTCCGCTGCAACCGTCAGTTTTCCAACCCGTGTTCCGATTCCCGTCACGGTTCGTCTCACCTCCCGCACGCAAAAAACCCGGCGGTTGCCAACGTCAGGCAATCCTGACACCAGAGCGCTGTCATCACATAAATAACATTCCTGTCTTCCGGGCATTCTGATCACATATCCGCAGACTTTACAGATCCGGACCGGGACAAAAACCCGCTGTGACACAGAGGATCATACTCTGCGACAGAAA
>CAJUNX010000027.1 GCA_910587865.1 uncultured Roseburia sp. | reverse complement strand
GGAGCAGGGGATGAACGTCGTCTGTTGTACCATCTCGATGTTTGACAGCGTGAGAGACTGGAACAGGGAACATATACGGAATTATAAAGAGATTTATGTGAAGGTGTCAATGGAGACGCTGAAGCGGAGAGATCAGAAAGGACTTTACAGCGGGAAGACGGACGAAGAATACAAAGAGATTGTGGGTGTTCAGCTGGAGATGGAGGAGCCGAAGAGTCCGGATTTGATTTTGGAGAATGATGGGAAAAAGATGATGATAGAAAAGATGGTAGAGAAAATACTATTTTGAAAATGCAGTATGAAAAGAGGCTTATATACCAATGGAGAGATGGTAGTATATGATAAGATTTTGTGAAAAAGAAGCGGTTATAGAAGATGATTTGATTCGGAAAATAATTTTGGATGAAAAAGTTGTTTTTGATATAAATATTTGGGAAAATGCAAAAAACATTTTTGCGAATAAGGTTGCAATTGCCGGTGGACGCGTTTTGTTTCCTGTAAGAGATAAAATGTTGCAGGGAGTATGCTATGATGTTTTATCAACAGAAGGGGCAGTTTTAGATTCGGGTGTTTGGGAAAATGCAGAAGATTTTTTCTCTAGAAATAGTGAGGAGATCATTCCGCAGGTATTATTGCCAATAGTTAACGAAAATGGTGAATTTATTTGTTATGCGTATGAGGATTTTGATGCAAATCGAGAAGTTCGTATGCTGCGGGAATTGTTAGAAGAGCCGAATGCGTTGGAATTTTTGGATGTTTTTCCTGAATATAAATATGTTAAAATTTGTGGATTTAATGAATTAGCCTTTCTGTTTGCTGAATATTTGGAGCGGAAGGGAGTCGCAGTAGTAACAGATGATGTAATGTGGAGCGTTTTTTCTTGTGGCATTGATTGCTGTGTTTTAGAGCAAGGGGAGGGGTTGATCATACAAGCGGAGGGAGATTCAAAAAATAAAAAATTTGCTGAGCGTTTATTGAAAAGCGTTTCTGTAGAATTTGAATGTATAGACCGGATATATGAATGTAATATACAGAAGGGAATTATGAAAGATACATATGTAGATTCTCATGAGTTGCTCAGACGTTTGAAACAGAATGAGGAGATTATTATTTTGGGATCAGGAAGAGCAGCATGCGATGCATATGATTTTTTGATCAAACATGGAATCGATATTTGTTGCTTTGTTGATGAAAGAGCAGAACGACAGCTTCAAAAGATTTTTGGTAAACAAATATTAAGTGCCATAGATGTGAGGGCTTTATATAGAGATGCGGTTTTTCTTGAGTGTGAATCGCGAAATAGTGCATGGGGGTGTGGGGGAACAGATTATTATGATTATATTGGATATATAAGAAATGAAAGATTTTTTTTGCTTAAAGACTATGTTGATGTTTGGGACAATAGTATGACAAATATTCTGAAAAGTAAAAAAGTTGTCCTGACGGGCGATGCCTATATGTGCGCCTGCCTGTTTAATTTTTTTAAAAATAAAAAAGTCCATATCATTGGATATTTAGAAGAACCGTCTCAAAAGGATATATTTCAGGAATTACCAAGGTTTCGCATTAATGATATAAATAAAGAGATTACATATCTGATTGCTTTCCCCGAATTTTTTGGGGCACAGATGCAGAAGGAACAGAGTGAAAGAAAGAGACAGTGGATAAACTATTTGAAATGTCACGGTGTTAATGATTATACAGATTATTTTTGCGGAATTGCCTCTTTTACTAAGGTGATGGGAGAGGGACAGAAATATAAAAGAGGCTGGCTTATGCCTAAAAGAATAATACTTGGTTCTATAGAACATCATTGCGGAAATGTGTTCTTTAAGGAGTTGTTAGATGGTCATCCATCTATTTTATTGGAAACGGATTGGCGTTTTTTGGATGATAAATTGTTTTGGTGTAGTATTTTTGTATCAACACAAAAGGGCAAGAATATTTTATTATTATTCAAAAAGATTTATAAGGACTGGGGAGGAAACCTATATAATACGGAATTATTTGATAGAAAGATGATGCAACTACTATCTGAGGATGAAAGATATACATCGCAGGAAATATTTGTTATGATACATATGGCGTATATGTACATGTATGGAGTAAATGTGGATGATGTTTCGGGCATGCTTATTTATTGGGAACCTCATAACATTCCAAGAGAAAGCTTGGAAGAGTGTGTAAACTGGCTTGGGGAGAGTAGGGTTGCCTGCGATATTGTAAATGTAGTAAGAAATATCTGTATGAGAAATGGCTCTATGATTAAAGGAAAACTTGAGATGGGATGTAATGCAGGTTTGGATTCGACGGCATTTCGTTATCTTTTCATGAGTTACCCTTCTATCGATAAAAAAAGATTTGAAAGAAGTTCCAGATATGTATTAAGATTTGAAGATTTGAAATGCAATGCAGAGGAATTATTAATGAAACTATGCGATTTATGGGGCATTGTGTGGTCGGATACAATGTTACATACTTCGTGTAAAGAAAATACAAAATATGTGGAAGGTTGGTCAAAGGGGTTTGATTTAAAACCGGTTTATAATTCTTATGAGGAATATTTTTCTGAATTTGATAGATTTCGAATGATGTTGATTAATGCACCCTATCAGAAAGAATATGGTTATCCATATGTAGAGGTTTTAAATTTTTCTAGAAAAGAATTATATGAAATGTTTTTATCAGCTTTTTATTTTGAAAGAAATATAGTGTATCAAGGAGCAAAACTGAATTATGATCTGAAGATACAGAGACAATTACGACAGAATATACAAAATCTTAGAAAGTTAGCATTTATTGGGACAAGGACCGAAAAGGACTGGTAAATATGAAAAAATTAGTTTGTATTTTAGGAATGCACCGTAGCGGAACATCGATGCTTGCAAATTTGATTAAGAATATGGGCATTTATATGGGAGAGATAAATGACTTATATGAAGAAACCGTATATAATCAGGATGGACATTTTGAATTAAAGCAGATCGTTGATTTGCATGATCAGATTCTTAAACATTACAATCGAAGCTGGTATGATGTTGCATCTTTTAACATTGATCTGGATGAATCTTTTATAAAGATATGTAAAGAAAAAATAAAGGGAATTCTGTCTGATTATTTGCAGGATAAAGAATACTTTGGAATAAAAGATCCAAGGATGTGTATAATGTTGCCTTTGTGGGAGGCGGTGTTTGCAGAATTAGATTATCAGGTACAATATATAATAATAACACGGAATCCTGTTGAGGTTTCAAAATCATTAAAAAAAAGAGATGGGTTACCTCTCTTTTATGGAGAAAAGTTATGGTGCTATTATAATAACGAGTTGCTAAAACATATTAAGGGCAGAAAAGTATTTCTTGTTAATTACGATAAGATATTACAGAATAAAGAGTGGATTAACAAATTGTTTGAATTTATATATGAAAAATCATGTCAGGAACAGATTCTGCAAAAGGTAATTAAAAATAATTACAAGCATGAGACGTTTGAAGAACAGGGTTTTGCAGGGAAAGACAATTTGCAATTATTATATAATACTTTTTTAAAGTACACAAAAGGAGCGCTTCAGGAAAACGATATTTACGATTTGCGTAATGAATGGCATTCCCTATATTGTTTATATTGCAATAATAATAAAAAGGAACAGCGAAGGAATTTTGATTTGCAATTAATGAATAATTTAGAGGAAATTGAAAAAAAACATATAGTTATATATGGAGCAGGTAAATGCGGAAAAGAGGTATTGCAAAAACTATATCAAATGGGTATAGTTCCGGACGCATTTTGTGATATCGCAGCTGAGAAGATAGGAAAGTATTTATATGGTGTGCCCGTTTACGATTTAAAGGAACTGGAAGTGAAGTCAGGGGATGGAAACACATTAGTTGTAATTGCAATAGAGAATATAGAAATAGCGGATCATGCTAAAGATATCTTAAATTTCTTTGATGTAAAAATGGTTTCCTATTATGCAATGTTAATGGCGGGATTCTTTTTTACACAAAAAAGAAATAAAAAGACTGAAATTGAGAATACACTGGAATGGTTAAAAAGATGGTATGAAGAACAATATGAGAGGGCAGATTTACTGGACAGTGCATTAAATGCTGCGGTAATTGTATACCAAAATGGCAAGGTTGGTTCCAGTACGATTCTTCATAGTCTTCAGAATAGCCAAGTTAATGCGGTTCACTTACATCGCATTAGATTTTTTGATGACATTTTACAAACCATTTTGTGTAATGAAAATGAGTATAATGAATTAGCCAGACGTATTTCTTTTTCTTGTGAAAGAGAATTGATTAAAAATTATATATGTTCCTTAAATGATAGAGAGGATTTAAAAATTATTTCCCTGGTACGGGAACCCATTAGTGTAGACGTTTCTACCATATTCCAGTGGCTTGGGACTAAAAAGCTGGATGGATATATAAAGAGTAAGGATGAGAATTTTTCTACAATATTGATTAATTTAATACTTAAGATTAAAAATCGATTATTTCAATGGTTTGAGGAAGAGTTCATGTCAGTATTTGATATTAATATATATGATTATCCCTTTGATCAAAATAGTGGATATGTTCATATAAAGAAGGATAATAAAGAAATACTGATACTCCAGGCAGAAAAGATAAATCAACTGGAAAATGTGATAGGTAATTTTGCCGGATGTGAAAATTTTAAAATTCATAATTTTAATCAGTCTACTCAAAAGGGATATAGGGATTTGTATAAGCAATTTATAGATGAGATAGTGCTGCCCAAAGAATACATTGATTTTTATTATAATAATAATGAGTTAATGAATTACTTTTATTCAAAAAAAGACCAGAAGAAATTCCTGGAGAGATGGGTATGCAAAGAGGAAGTATAAAATGGGATATGAGCAAAGCAAAAATCTTGGCATGTTTGATGCTTATATTGATTCGGAAAATATTTATTTTTCTAACAATACATTTAATGCGCTTATGTGTTTTAATAAGGAAAAAAAGATATGCACATATTTAGGCTCTTTTGAAGGGGATGCATTGTGGGCAAAAGGATTACATAAAAAGGTTGAAAGATATCATGAAAAATTATTTTTTTTCCCCAATAATGCAAACGGCGTATCTACTTATGATATTACAACGGGAGAAATCAGTTTCTTTGCATGTGAGGAATATCTAGAGGTGGCGGAAGTAATAATCTTTGGAAAGTTTGCATGTATGGTTCCAAAATCTTTGAATCAGGCGTTTTATTTGTTTGATATGGAAGAATTTTGCTATATAAAAAAGAAAAATTGGAACAAAGTCATAAGGGATACTCTTGGAAACATAGATGTTAATTTTCTGAATGCATCAGTAACAAAAAATACTATATGGGTAATAGGTGCGTTTAAGAATTTTCTTGTTGAGATATCTTTAGAATCGGAAGAGTGTAAAATTTATTACTTACGGGAAGAAGATCAGGCCTGTGGAATTACGAGTGATGAAGAACATGTTTGGGTGTTTTTGTACCAAAATCAGACTGTTGTTCAATGGGATAAGGAAAAGGGGGATTTACAGAGTTTTTCATTGTTGCAATATAGTAAACCATCTGATAAGAAAGAAGTATATTATTTATATTATATAAAACAGAATTTGTTTTTATTGCCATTTGAAAGTGGACAGTTATTTGTTATAGATACCTGGAATGAGATAAGACGGATTAAAATTCCCCAAAGAAATCGAGTAAAGGACGCTGTCAGAAAAAAACTTCCGTTATCATTTCGATGCGTAGCGGATGAAAATGATATTTATATTTTGCCTTATGCGTCAGATAAATTATATCGCTATAATATTAAGGCAGGACAGGTAATGTGGTTTGAATTAATATTTAAAAATAAATTGTCTTATTATAAAGAAATAGCATGTGTTCATAAAATGTGGACGAAAGAAAATCGGTTTATAACAGAAAAAACGGAGGGCTACAATAAGGGTGAATGGAAGAATATTTTATTAGAAGAATTTGTAGATATTGTTGAGAATGACTTTTATATAAAAATAGAAGGGGAGCATTTTGAAAATCAATATGGGGACGTGTTGTATGAATATGTAAAAAATAATTTTAGAAAGAGGTAGATTATGAAAGATCAAACATCTCTGATTGCGTTTTATCTTCCTCAATATCATGAGATAAAAGAAAATAGTATGTGGTGGGGAGATGGGTTTACAGATTGGGTTAGTGTTCAAAATGCAAAACCTTGTTTTGAAGGTCATATTCAGCCGAAGATCCCGTATAAATCAAGGTATTATAATTTGTTGGAGAAAAAAGTGATGGAGAGGCAGGTGAGGATGTCTCAGATGGCAGGTATTAGTGGTTTTTGTTTTTATCATTATTGGTTTGATGGGAAAAAACTTTTAGAAAAACCTGTCGAAAATTACTTGAAATGGAAAGACCTTAAGCAAAACTATTGTCTTTCATGGGCAAATGAATCCTGGATTCGAACATGGAGCAACATAGATGGAAATGATTGGAATCCAATTGGTGATTTTAAATGCGCAAATAAGGAGCGGTCGATCTTAATAGAACAAAAATATGGAGGAAACACACAGTGGAAAGAACACTTTGAGTATTTGCTTCCGTTTTTTAGGGATGATCGCTATATCCAAATAAATGGAAAACCCATATTTATTATTTACAGACCAGACTTAATTCCCTGCTTTAGGCAGATGATAAGATGTTGGCGACTTTTGGCGAAGAAGAATGGATTTCGGGGATTATATATTATTGTAACAAATCCGGAATATGATTATAAAAAAGATGCAGACGGTATTTTGCTTTATGAACCAGGGCATACATTTCATAAAGAGTTGCATAGTAAAATTCAAAGGGATAAGAAAAAACCACAGATATATAGTTATGATATGATTTGGCAAAAAATTCTTAACAGGAAAAAAAAATTAAATCTTCCCGTATTTTTGGGAGCATTTGTTGGGTACGATGATTCTCCGAGAAGAGGGAAAGATGGCATTATCGTTACAGGCAGCACGCCGCGATTGTTTGCATATTATTTAATGCGGCTTTTAAAAAAGTGTAAGAGAGAAAAATATGAAAGGTATATTTTTATTACTGCATGGAATGAATGGGGTGAAGGAGCATATTTAGAGCCAGATGAAAAAAATAAGTTCAAATATTTAGGTGCCTGTAAGTGGGCATTGGAACATAAGTGCTTTTTAAGAAAGCCTTTTATGAACATTTTAAAAGAATCGGAACAACGTATATTAGAGGGGTGAACGATGAAAATATTAGCAATAGGGGCACATTTGGACGATATAGAATTGGCATGTGGCGGAACTCTTGCCAAAGCTGTTTCAAGAAATCATCAGGTAAAGATGCTGGTTATGAGTGAATCAGGTTATGTGAATTATGATGGGAGATTGATGCGGGCATCTGAGATTGCTGTGCAGGAAGGAAAAAGAGCAGCAGAAGTGTTAGGGGTTAATGATATAGAAATTCTGACATTTGATTCAAAGGAGATACCGTATCATTTTGATGTGATTGAAATACTTGATGAAAAGATACAGGAATATGAGCCAGATGTTATTTTTACTCACTGGGTATTTGACACACATCAGGCGCATGAAGGTGTTGCAAAATCGTCGATAACAGCGGCACGCAGGCATAATAGTATCTATATGTATGAGCCAATATATCCAGCTGGGAGGTCTTATGTGGCTTTTCGTCCGCAGATGTATATTGATATTGGCGGTTATGAGGAGCAGAAACTAGAGGCATTACGACAGCATGAAACGGAGTATAAAAAATTTGGAGACCAGTGGATAGAAGGAACGAGAGCCAGAGCTGCATACAGAGGATATGAGATGGGGAAAAAATATGCAGAAGCATTTGAAATTGTTCGATGCGAATTGGCATTATAGAAATCGCTTTCTGCATAAGGATGGTATAGCCTGTTGATTTGAAATTGACATGATTAGGGAGGGGGAAGAAAGATGGTTGTTGCAATTCATCAGCCAGAGCATTTGCCGTGGTTGGGATTTTTTAATAAAATGGCTAATGCGGATGTGCTGGTTATTTTGGATATAGTTCAGTATAGAAAAAGATATTTTCAAAACAGAAACCAGATACTGGTAAATGGAGAAAAAAAGTATATTGGTGTTCCGATTATTCTTGATAATTATAGAGAGAAAACAATAAAAGAAATGCAGATCTATTCGGATCGTGATGTGCCATGGAAGAGTAAATATTTAAAGACAATAGAGTATAATTATAAGCGTCATCCTTTTTTTGATGAGTATTTTCCTTTTTTTGAAGAACTCGTGAAAAAAGATATATGTAGTCTGTACGAGTTCAATATGGAGATTATCAATTACTTTGCTGATAAGTTAGATTTGACGACTGAAATCATAATGGCATCAGATCTGTCTCCTGTGGGAAAAAAGTCAGACTTGATACTTGATATAGCAAAGAAATCAGGCGCTAGTGTTTATTTATCAGGTCCATCAGGAAGAGACTATATGGAGTTGGATAAATATAAAAATGAGAATGTTGATGTTTGGTTTAATGATTTTAAACATCCTGTATATGATCAGAAGGGAACAGATGTATTTATTCCGTATTTGTCAACATTAGATTTATTTATGAATGTTGGGGCAAAACAGGCAAAAAGCGTGATAGCGGAAGGAACAGTAATAGCGAAAAATTTGTGAGGGAGATGAAGATGCTTTACAGTGTGATTATACCAGTATATAATAGGAAAAAGTATATACGAAGATGTATAAACAGTATTTTAAAGCAATCATTTCAGGATTTTGAGCTGATTTTGGTAGATGATGGATCTGTAGACGGCACCGCAGAAATATGTGATGAATATGGAAGGAAAAATAAAAAAATAAGAGTGGTTCACCAGGATAATGGAGGGGTATCACGAGCACGAAATACAGGACTCGCATTGGCAGTGGGAGAATTTGTATTGTTTGTAGACAGCGATGACTATCTTCCGTTAGATTATTTTGCTAAACTTGTAAAAGTATATGAAAAGTACGGTTCGGATTTTTGGTATCTTGCATCTTTTAAAATGTATACAGCCTCTGATATTCAGTATTTTCAGTATAGAAAGGGAGTGGAGTATTCTATAGTAAAAGATGGTGGCCTGATCGAGTTGATAGATAAGGGACTTTTCTATTCGGTGGTGAATAAAGTTTATCAGGTATCTTTCATTAAACGGTATCAGATACGTTTTAGAGAGGATATAAGTTTGGGGGAGGATCTTATTTTTAATTTGGATTATCTGGACAGACTTAATAAGTTCCGATTCCTGGTATTGAACAGAAATTATTATATTGTATGGGGGAAAGAGGCAGAGGATTCTTTGGAAAGGAAGTGGAGAAATGACTTTTATGAAGTTCAAAAAGTTCTTTTGTATGAAAAAGTGAAATATATAAATAAATGGTGTTCGGAGAAAAGACTACAGGTAAATAAAGAGAATGTGATGAGAGGTTGGTATAGTAATCTTATAAGGAGCGGTATCCAGTATAATATGTCAAATTTGAGAAAGGCCGGTGCCGTATCGTTTATTTTAAAGATAAAATCGATCAGAGATTCTCCGGAATATTTAAAATATGTGCAGATGACTGGAGGTAGGAAGTGGGTGTTGACGTCAATCATGTGCAGGGTGTTTTTTTGTGAAATAAGGAATCAGGTCTTAAACCGGGAGAAAAGGCGGTGATAAAGAGTGGCTGGGCTTTTAACAAAAAAGTGAAGCAGGTGAGAAGGGATGTTTTATGCATTATTTAATTGTTGGAAAGCGAAAAACGGGGGGATTACAATAGGGGATAATAGATAAGATACATTATAAATAGGAAATACGACAAGAAAATGTGATGGGTAAAGGAGCGCAAAAATGGATAAGTCAATGCAGACGGTTTGGGAGACAAAACGGGAAGATGTAATAAAGGAAATGTTAAGATTAAATAATACATATGAGTTGGGCCGGTTTAGAACAATTGAATTATATGGTGGGGATGGACATACATTGTCAGATAAAATGGCAGAGCTGAGTGAGTCTTTTATAGGGTACGATATCAATCCGGAAAAAGAAGAAGGATTTAAAAAGAATGTACCAAATGGAGAATTCCGTTGTGGTGATTCCGTAAAAATGATGAAGGAAATGAAAGACGGGGAAATAGGAACCTTTAATCTAATCAGCATGGATGCACCAATTTGTATATATGGAGATGATTATTGTGAACACTTTGAAATAGTAAGGTATACATATAAGCTTTTATCCCCCGGGGAAAAGGTATTGTGCGTCTTTCCGGTGGTGCGGGTGCCATATGATACAGAAAAGGAAGAAAACCATAAATGGATGCTGAGAAGAGGAGAATTTTACGAGACAAAAGAAGTTATCCTTAATTTGGATGAGATATACGGTATTTATACTAGATTGTTTGAAGAGCAGGGAATGCATATTCTTAGCCATTGTAATGTTTGCCGTGAATACAGAAATGGTGTTGACTGGATGTATGAGTATATGTATGTTATGCAAAAATGATAGGAAATTATTTGTGAGACAGTAGGATGTTGCGAGTAACAGATTTAGTATATGTTTTAAAGTCGTTGATAGAATAGGTGTAAAAATGAAATGAAGATAGAAAAAAATGTTAGTGTTATCATCCCAAGCTATAACCGTTCAAAAATATTAAAAATAACAGTGCCTTCGTACATACAGGATGTTACATTAGAGGTTATTATTGTAGATGATGGTTCATCAGATAATACAGAAAAGCAGGTAAAATATCTTTATCAAAAATATGGAAAGATAAAGTATATTCGCTTGAGAGAACATAAAGGATTGCCCTATGCAAAGAATGCAGGTGTTCGTAAGGCAATTGGAAAGTACATTTTTTTTGGTGATGATGATTCTGTGTTATATGAAGGTACATTACGTCGATTGAGGGATGCGATTGAGAAATTTCCGGCAGATATAGCAGGAGTAAACGGTTCTTATGCGGCAAGTATGTGGCAGATTAAAAATTATGAAAAATATGTAGAGAGCCAATTTACAAAGCCGTTTTGCACGAATTGTATTGTGGATTTTAATACAGGAAAATTTGACTATAATTACAAAATCAAGGTAGTAACAGAAGGATTATATGTCATGTCTTCATTTTTAATTAAAGCACAAATTGCAAAGGAGACAAGATTTGATTGTAATTATATTAAAAATGCTGCCAGAGAAGATATGGATTATCTTGTCAGACTTGCAAAAAAAGGAAAGAAAATGGTTTATGTTCCAGATACATACGAGGTTGATTTGCCAAGATCATATGCGAAAGGTGGTGGGAGCCACAGTTTAGGGCAATGGAGGAACGGTGTTTATAGTATAAGAAATAATAATCTATTTATTAACCGACATTATGAATATTTAAAAGAAAACGGATATCTTACAGTAAGTAAATTTCGCGCAAAATGGAATTTTGGAATTTTTGTAATTCATAATTTGTTAAAAATAATGTTGGCAAAAATAACTGTAATATAGAATATTTTTATTAATAGAATTTTAGACAGAATGAAAAAGATACTATATTTTATAGACTTTCCTTTTTTCATAGGCGGTTCAAATAAAGTCCTGCTGACGCAGGCCTTTTTAATGAAACGAAAAGGATTTCAGGTAACGGTGGTGATCCCCAATAATGCAGAGGGGCATCATGCTGCCGAATATGACAGAATATGCAGTGAATATAGATTGACAACATGTGTGGCAAGATATTCCATTGCAGTATGTATGGAGGACATCAATATTGCCGCAGCATTGGAAGAATATCCCCCGCTGGTCCGGCTTCTAGAGGTGCAGCAGCCGGATCTGATCCACAGCACACAGCTGAATATCGCAGTAGAACTGGCGGCACGGGAACTGCAGATTCCGCATCTGATGAATATTTATCAGACGGACAGGCAGTCTTTTCAGATGAAATGGATGAATATATATCCGCAATATCACAGTGCGGACTCTCTTTTGTTTTCGCAGTGCTGGGGGGGAGGGCTTGGGATAACCTCAAGGTGCGTCCGTGTTGCATATAAGGAGAAGAATCCAAAGGGAGGCCTGCCGGTGCCAGCTCATGAGGAGATATCCATCGTATCCATCGGGGTATTGTGCGAGAGGAAGCAGCAGCTGGAGGTCATCCGATTTGTTCTAACGTGCAGGAACGAGGGATATCCAGTGCGTTTGGTCATACTGGGAGATGACGATAACACATACGGGGACCGGTGCAGAGCGTTTGTCACAGAAAACGGCTTATCTGAAGCGGTGACATTTGCCGGATTTGTTACAGATGTAGAAAAATATCTGAAGGCGGCGGATCTGCTGATTCAGGCAAGTACAGAAGAATCTTATCCGGGTGTCATTGTGGAAAGTATGGCGAATCAGGTGCCTGTTCTCTCTACACCGGTAGCCGGAGTGCCGGAATTGCTCGAAGATGGGAAAAACGGATTTTTATCGGCAGGATATGAAGTGGATGATTTTTATCATGCGTTTTTAAAATACATGGAATACCGGAAGACAGGACGATTATCCGCTGTTGTGGAGCGTGCATATCAGACTTATCAGAACAATCATTCTTATGCGGCAGTGGCAGAGCAGTTAGGACAGTATTATGACTGGATCATGCGGGATTACAGTGAAAAAAAAGATCGGGTATCATATCTGAAAGCAGAGGATGTCAAAGAGCGGCTGAATGAATTTGTGGGAGACAGCCGCCCTGGCCAGGTAAATGATGCGCTTGGGAACCGCATATGGTTTTTTTACCATGTGTGCATGTCACTGCGGGAAAAGGAGAAGCAGGAGCTTCTGATCTGGGGAGCCGGATACTGGGGGAGCAGAGTCCTGGAATGGCTTCAGATGTTTGGAATGGGCGGTATGCTCAGGGGATTTATTGATACCAGAAAGCAGGGAGAGTATCTTGGGTATCCGGTTGTTCGTAAGGAAGATCCTGCAGTTGCAGAGTGCGGGACGATTCTGATTGCAGTTGCAGATAAAAAAAGTGAGCTGGAGATCATAGAAGAGCTTGAGAAATGCGGTAAGGTGAGAAGCAGAGATTATTTTCGTATGTGCAATCATTTCATTCTATAAAGTGATGAGATTACGTTTCGTTTGTACAGAAAATACGGGCAGAATGTGTGCCGAAATCGAGGGAAGGGCAGGAATATGAAAATCTGGGTTTGGGGAACCGGTGAGATTGCAGAGCGAGTGATGAAGGATGGCCTTGGGAGGGAGATTGAGGGTTTCATTGAAACAGAAAAATCGAAGGACAGCTTCTGCGGTTATCCGGTGATCAGTGCGAAGGAGATTCCGCAGGAATTTGATTTTATCCTGGTTGCAAACCGATTCGGGGATCAGATCCATGAATGGTGTGTGGCAGCCGGGTTCGAAATGCAGAAGATCCTGTTCCTGGTTCGGGGCAGATGGACGGAACATGTGGAGATTCCGCCCGGGCTGAGAGCATTCCTGGGGGAGAAGATTTTTACCGGCTATCAGGCAGAGTATGGCCTTACCGGGCATACGTTCTTTGAGGAGGACAGGGAGCGCTATCAGAAGCTGAATCAGAGAGAGAATTTTGAGATCCGGGAGGAGGATCTGTGGCCGGTGATGATAGATCGCTTTGCAGAAAACGGGACGATGGGAAATTATTTCTGGCAGGATCTGTGGGCAGCGAAACTTGTGATTCAGAGCGGGGTAAGGGAGCATTACGATATCGGAAGCCGTGTAGACGGTTTTCTTGCGCATCTGTTGTCCGCCGGGATTCTGGTCAATGCGATCGATATCCGCCCGCTTCCCGTGGAGGTGGAAGGGCTTTCCATGGTGATCGATGACGCGACGTTGCTGGAGCATATTGAGGATGGGAGCATCGAAAGCCTGTCTGCGCTCTGCTCACTGGAACATTTCGGACTGGGGCGGTACGGGGATCCGGTGGATCCGGAGGCCTGCTTTAAATGTTTTTCTCAGATAAAAAAGAAGCTTGCGCCCGGAGGGAAACTATATTTGGCGGTTCCGGTTGGCAGGGAGCGGGTGGAATTCAATGCGCACAGGGTGTTTTTCGCGAGCACAATTATAGAAAGCTTTGCCGGACTGAGATTAGTGGAGTTTTCCTGTGCGGCGGAAGGAAAGATTGAATACCATGTCGATCTGCACAAATATGATCATGATCCTCACAATGGGGAATTCCGGTATGGGTTATTTTGCTTTGAAAAACCACAGATGCTGTGAGAGATGTTCTGCTAATGATTTAGGATGGGGAGGAAGCATGTGATTGTCGTACGGATTTATGAAGGACTGGGCAACCAGATGTTTGAGTATGCGTATGCATATGCGCTCAATGAGAGAGCGAAGAGAAAGGGGATCAAAGTCTGTGTTGATCTGAGAGATGAGGCAGTAACGGCGTATGATAAGGTGAGATACGCCCGGCCGCTGGATATAAAACAGTTTGCTATCAGTCTGCCAGTGGCGCCGCCAGATGTTTTGCGTCATTGGGACTATCTTTCGGAGAAGACACCTGTACAGAGAGTGATTAGCTGCCTGTCAGAACAGGGATTATGGAAATACGGGTGTCATATGGAGTATCAGTATCAGCATCGATATCACTACAACTATTCAAGAGATCATTTCAGGCTCAGGGATCATACCTATGTCGCAGGCTTATATCAGAATGAGGAGTATTTTGCAGCATACAGAGCGGCATTACGAAAGGAATTCTCTTTGAAAGAGCCATGGAAGCTTCCGGAAACTTTGGAACAGATTATGAAAGAAAATGATGTGATTTCACTTCACATCAGACGGGGAGATTATATTACAGATCCAAAGATAAGAAAAGTGATGTATCAATGTGACAAGAAGTATTATGAAAAGGCGTTGGAGTATATCAGGGAGAGGCTGAACCGCCCATATCTTTTTGTGTTTACAAATGACGTAAACTGGGTAAAGAGAAATCTTTCCTATGATATTCCGATGGCGGTTGTAAGCGATCAGTATGAGCTTACAGATGTGCAGGAGCTTCTGCTAATGAGTTATTGTAACCATAATATTATTTCGAATTCGACCTATAGCTGGTGGGGTGCGTGGCTGAATACGCATAAGGACAAGATTGTGGTTGCACCGCGGAAATGGTTTTTGGATCGTCAGCGCAATACCATTGCCGCAAAATCGTGGGTAAAACTATAGAGTTGGTTAAAAAGCAGCTCCTGCCAGACATGCAGAAGGCTCGGAATTGACTACTGGATGGGAAATAATCCCGCATATCAGGATATAGAAGAGGGAACGAATCAGGATGAAAAGTAAAGTGTTATCCATCTATCTTCCGCAATTTCATACGATCCCGGAAAATGATGAATGGTGGGGCGAGGGATTTACGGAGTGGACGAATGTGAGACGCGGCCGGCCGTTCTATCCGGGCCATTACCAGCCGAGAGAACCGTTCCGCGGAGATTATTATGATCTGTCCGACTTAAAGGTATTGGAGAAGCATACGAGAATGGCCAGGAAGGCGGGGATCGCAGGATTCTGCTTCTATCATTATTATTTTTGCGGAAAGAAACTGTTAGAAAAACCGATTGAAGCTTATCGGGACCGGTCGGGGGAGACATTTCCATACTGTCTGATCTGGGCGAATCAGTCCTGGATGCGGACCTGGTACCGGGCGGGAACGAAAAAGATCGTGCTTCAGCAGCAGAACTATGGCAGAGCTGCGGACTGGGAGGCACATTTTTACTATCTGCTGGATTTCTTTAAGGACGAGAGATATATAAAGATTGACGGAAAGCCGGTGTATGTGATTTACCTGCCGCAGGATATCCGTTGCAGAAAGCAGATGTTTGCGGTCTGGCAGAGGCTGGCAAGGGAAAACGGATTACCGGGGATCTGCCTGATCGCAATGAACACGTCCTACGGCAGAGATCAGAGTGCGGAATTGTACGATGCGTTTATGGATTTTGAGCCGCTCAGCCTGTTGTGGACCGATACGTCCTGGCGCAGATATCTGCAGGACTGGAAAAGCAGGCATATTGACGGGATCCGGACGGATCGGAAGAGTCTGCGCAACGGGTTATATACACAGAATACGTTCTCGTACTCCTACCTGTGCCGGCGGATAGAGAGAAAGGTAGGAAAGCAGGACGTGAAGACATATCCGGGAGTATTTGCGGGGTGGGATAACACGTCGCGAAAGGATGCGGCGGGAGTGGTTGTCAGGGGAAGCACACCGCAGCGGTTTTGGAAACATATGACAAAGATGCTGGAATTATCGGAGCGGTACGGAAAAGAGTATATTTTTCTGAACGCCTGGAATGAGTGGTCGGAGGGGGCATATGTGGAGCCGGACAAACGGTACGGCTATGCATATCTGAAAGCGCTTAAGGATGCTGTGTACGGCAGCCGGGGAAACGGGTAAGGGTTATGAATCGCTTTGAGCCAGCCGATATACAACATAACGGTTGATATCATGGATGATATATCGGTACATGGATGTACACAATATATGATTGAAAAGGGATTCATGAGAGATACTATCGTCATGGATCTTTTTTTATCACTAGAGACAGGAACATCAGGAAAAGGAGAAAGCATCATGAAAAAAGGAATCATTGGAGTATTATCGTTACTGGCAGGCGCCGCGGGAGGCGCAGTTACAACAGGCAGGATTGCGAAGAAGAAGATCGACACGGAGCAGCAGTATGCGAATAAGCATCTGGCGCTGTTTCTGATGATGAATCAGTGGGTAAAGGTAAAACAGGAGGGAAAAAACCTTGCGTCCTGGTTTGAGGAAAACGGCTACAAAAAGATTGCGGTCTACGGCATGAGTTATGCGGGGGAGACGCTCGTAGAAGAACTGAAGCATTCAGATATTCAGGTGGCCTACGGCATTGACAAAAAGGCGGATACGATGTATGCGGATGTGGAAGTTGTGTCGATGGACGACCCGCTGGAGGAAGTGGATGCGATTGTAGTGACGGCGATTACCTTTTTTGACGAGATCGAAGATCAGCTGTGTCAGAAGGCAGACTGCCCGATCATTTCCCTGGAAGACATTTTGTACGAGGTATAATGGCAGAGAATAAGAAAGATCCGAGAATCGTGATCGTAATATTAAACTATCTGAATTATAAAGAGACGGAAGAATGTGTGCAGAGCGTATTGCGGCAGGAATATACGGACTATCATATCCTGATTGTTGATAACGGGTCGGCGAATGAATCTTACCGGAGCCTGTTTACGCGATACAGTAAAGAAGCACGTGTAACCGTGATACGTGCCGGAAAGAATTACGGGTTTGCGAAGGGGAATAATATCGGGATCCGCTATGCGAGAGAGAGGCTTTCGGCAGATTATGTGATGCTGCTCAACAGTGATACGCTGATGGAGGACCGCGCATATCTCAAGAAAATGTCAGAGGCGGATACGGGCGGGATCGGCGTGATCGGGAGCAGGATTGCGGAGCGGGACAATGCGAAGGTGAGGATGATTCCGAGGTATGTCACATTTCCGGGCACGCTGTTTTACTATTTTGCGGCGCGGGCGGAATATCGGGATCATCCGCTCAGCCAGAACTTCTGGGAGCAGAGGCTGAGCCAGATCAGCGCGGTTCCGGTGATTCAGGGCTGTATTTTGCTACTGACACCGGCATATTTCCGGCATTACGAGGGGCTGGACCCGAGAACCTTCCTGTACTGCGAGGAGGAGCTTTTATATCTGCGGTGCCAGAAAGCGGGACTGAAGGAAAAGTTAAATGACGAGACCTGCATTTTTCATAAGTACGGGCAGTCGTCGAAACTGCTGCATGGCAATCAGAGAAACGCGTTTTTGAAGTATATGCTTTCCTCTTATAAATATGTTATATGGGAAAGTATCAGGATGTATCGGAAGAGAAATGAGGTACAGAGTCGATGAGTATGTTGTTTTACGGAGCGGGAAACTGGGGGAAGGCTGCACTGGAGGCATATAGCGGCAGGGAATGCCACGGGGAGGTTTTGGAAGGGTTTGTTGACAGCAAAAAAACCGGCATGTTTTATGGGTATCCGGTGTATTCTGTCTCCGGGATTTCAAATAAAGATGTACGTGTCGTGATTACAATCGCAGATTTGCTGATTGTGGCGGAGGCGTACAACATACTCAAAAGAGCGGGGATCAATGAGATTTACCGGTTTGAAGGGAAAGCGGACAGCCAGGGGGACTGCGGGGACTTTATTGAAACAGAGTGCACGCGCTGTGACTGGGGAGACTGTGTCCTGCCTAAGGTGGAGATGCACATTATGGACAGCTGTAATCTGAACTGCAGAGGATGCACGCACTTTTCGCCGCTCTTTGGAAAAGAGAAGCCTGATTTTGCAGGAAGAATCCGGGATGTGGAGGCTTTAAAGGAAAAGATCCCACATATTGTGGCTTTTTCGATTTTGGGCGGAGAGCCGTTCCTGAATCCGGATATTGACCGGTACATAACAGAGATCCGTAAGCTCCTGCCTGATACATATATTCAGATAGTGACGAATGGTTTGCTGATCCCGCAGTTAGGCGCCGGGATTTTAGAATGTATCAGAGAGAATGAGATAGCAGTTCAGATATCGGAGTACAGGCCGACGCATCAGATCATTGACCGGATCCGGGATACGCTGGACCGGTACGGAATCACCTATTACATTCAGCCGTATCAGGCGAAGCAGAAATTTACCAGGCCATTGTCCCTGTCAGAGACAAGCAGGTATCCGCATACGTGTATTTCCGAGCGGTGTGTCAATATCTGGAACGGCAGGATTGCGAGATGCCCCACACTGATGTATGTGCGGCAGTTTAACGAGACCTTTGACCAGCATCTGCCGGAGGCGGGCGTGATGCAGCTGAGCGATTGTCCGAACGGGTTTGAATTGCTGGACGCATTACAGCGGGAGGTACCGCTTTGCAGGCACTGTGTCAGCTGTGAGATAGAGTGGGAGCAGTGCGGCAGGTGCCCGTCTGTGGCTGATTTTGCGACGGCGGACTAGAGAAAAGGCATTTGGGAGGATTCATGGATCAGGACTGGATAGAAGAGAGGCTGCGGCTTTTGACTGCGAAGGCAGAAAAAATTGTGATAGTTCCGATGGGAAAATGGGGCAGGACATGTAAGGAGATCCTGGAAGGTATGGGAAGGACGGATCTGGTGTTTCTGGATAACCGTGACTATGATGATCGAACGGTCTTTCCTGTCGAGGGTGGTGATCACTGGTACACGGATGCATTGTATCTGATTGCCGCGGCAAATGAAGGCGTACGGAAAGAAATCAGAGAACAGCTGGAGAGACATGTTGCGCCCTCGCAGCTGGCAGATTTATTTTCGGATGATCTGATTCAGAGCCGGATCAGTCAGTATGGGAAGGTTACTTTGGATTTTTTGTGCTGTGGTTTTGCGAAATGCGGCACAACATCGCTGCATGTGGCATTAAGGCAGAATCCGAATGTGTTTCTGCCGGATGTGAAAGAGACGATGTTTGCAGATAATATCTGGCTGCCGTCAGCGCATAGAAATCTTCGTCTGAGTTATCCGCCAAAGCTGACGGCCGGAAAAATTACCGGCGGTATCGAACCTGCATATCTGAGATCCGCAAAAACGGTTCACGATTATTTCGGGGAACATCTCAGGCTGCTGTTCTGTGTCAGAAATCCGGTAAAAGCGGCATACTCACTGTTTCGTATGCAGATGCGGGATGGTTTTCATGACAGGATATTTTATTATCTGCAGAAATATAAGAATATATCGCCAGAGGTGTTCGACGAATGGGTCCGACTTGAGACGGAGAAGGATACCTTCTGCTATATGGATTATATCAGGGAATATCTGAATTATTACCCGAAAGATCAGGTTAGAATTGTTGTTTTTGAGGACATGATAAAACGTCCCGATGCAGTCATGCAGGAGATTCAGGAATATATAGGGCTTGACCGGCAGCACAGGAGCAGATATGACGCACTGCCGCATATCAATGAGGGGGATCGGATTCCGAAGAATCTGGCATGCGCTTATATCAACAGGAGTATTATGGGGCTGATGAGAGAGACGGAGGAGAGCGATGTGGAATTGTTTGCCTCGATGCAGTCCGTGAGAGATCAGATCTGGCTGATTACGAACGAAGAATACTCAGAACCGATGCGTGAGGAGACGAAAGAAGAGCTGACCCGCTTTTATATGGACAGCATACGGGAGCTGGAGGATTTTCTTGAAAGGAGTCTGAAAGGAACGTGGTATGAAGAGTAGGGTTTCCATAATTATTCCGGTCTGCAATAAGAGCGCTTATATCAGGACATGTATTCAGTCCATACAGGGGCAGTCGCTAAAAGAGCTTGAGATCATCTGTGTGGATGACGAGTCCACAGACGGATCTGCGGAGATTTTGGAGGAGCTTGGAAGATCCGACCCAAGGATCCGGCTGATCCGGCAGAAAAATCAGGGACCGGGTGCGGCGAGGAATCGGGGGCTTGAGGCTGCGACGGGAGAGTATGTGCATTTTATGGACGCGGATGATTATTATATGAGTGGGATGGCGCTGGAGCGTCTGTATCACGCGGCGGTAAATGCAGCGATAAAAATAGTCGGAGGATTGTTTTATCACGATGACGCGGGCTGCGTCAGTTTTCAGAATATTTACGGGGAGCTGGCAGGGCAGGCAGAAGAAGGGGAGAAGATCCTTTACAACCGTTACCAGTATGATTTCTATCAGTATAACTTTCTGTATGAACGGGAATTTCTGAAACGTAATCATCTCGGATTTCCACTGCGGCGCATTTATGAGGATCCGCCATTTATGGTAAGGGCGATGACGCTGGCGGAAGAGTTCTGTATCGTAAAGGAGCCGTTTTACTGCTATCGCTGGTCGCATGCGAGGGGTGTGTTTTCCGCGGCAAAGGCGGCGGATTTGCTGGACGGCCTGCTTGAGAATCTGAACTTTTCGGCGGAGCATGGGCAAAAAAAGCTGCATCGGATCACCTGCAGCCGGATCAATGAAATGTATGTGTCCGAGATTCTGTGCGGGATGAAGGATGATGTCAGGGTACTGCAGCGCCTTCTGAATCTGAACGAAGCGGTAAAATGGGAGTGGCTGGAGGAAAAAGAGGCCGTGCAGGCGCGCATGCTAAAGCCGCTTGAGATTCTCATGAACAGTATTCGTACCGGGAGCATGGCGGCGGAAATTGCGAACCGGAGGTTTCTTTTTCCGTTTCAGAGGGTGCGGGCCGGAAGCAGGATTGCACTGTATGGAGCGGGGCTTGTGGGAAGAGAGTATTATGATCAGCTCATGCTGTCAGAGCATTGTGAGCTGGTGCTCTGGATCGATAAAAACGCGGAGCAGATTCATCGGGATGATTATGATATCAGAGGGATACACGAACTGCATCTTGTACAGTGGGATTATATCGTGATTGCGCTGGCGGATTTGGAGATTGCGCTGGCAGTGTGGGATGACCTGCTTCGCATGGATGTCCCAAAAGAGAAGATTGTCTGGTCAGTGATGGGAAATAGGCGATGAAAGAGATGAAGATCAGTATTATCATTCCTGTTTATAATCAGGAGAAGTATGTGGAGGAGTGTCTCCGGTCCGCTTTGCATCAGGATATGGAGGACTATCAGGTTCTGATGATTGACGACGGATCGACAGATGCCTCAAAAGAAATATGTCTGAGTTATTCTGAGATCAGCCCGGCATTTCAATATATCTATCAGGAGAATTCCGGGCTGGGGGAAGCCAGAAATACCGGGATCCGGCATGCAGAAGGCAGATATCTCATGTTTCTGGACGCCGATGACGCACTGGAGGAAAACTGCCTGGGAATGCTGTACCGCTATATGGAAGAGACCGGAGCGGATCTGATCTATACCGATGAGTTTATCTGTGATGAGACGTTGAGGATTCTGTATATCAATCCGACGTATCCGTTTATGCAGACGCAGATAGAAAAGACGGCTGCGCTGGAATACTGTCTGCAGCCGGCGCATATCTGGTCCAGAATATATAAGAGAGAGCTGTTTGAGAACGTGAGCTTTGAACCGATCTGGTATGAGGATATGGCGTGTTTTCCGAGGCTGGTTCATGCAGCGGAGCGGATTGGTTATTATAAGGTACCGCTCTTTTATTATCGCCAGCATGCAGGGGCGATTACGCATCAGCAGACAGATGTAAGGAACCTTGATGTGATCAGGGCATGGGACAGGGCTTTACGGCTGCCGGGCTTATCCGGTGAGGAAAAGAAAGCGGTGACTGCTGCGGTGAGAAAGTCATTAGTGGAGTTCGTGTTCTTCCGGGTGAATTATGCCAGGGAATATTTGGCATGGTATGAGGCGGTACTGATGCGGGAAGACGGGCCTGGGGCGGAGACGGATTTGGAGCAGGCAGGCTTTTTGGGGGATTATCCGTTTTTACAGCAGCTTGGGATGAAGCGGGAACTGCGCAGGCAGAAGCTTCTGGAGCGCTTAGACGAACTGGATCAAAACGGCGGGAGCTGCTTTTTTGACGAGACAAAAGAACGGATTGAAGATCCCGCACAGGAACAGTTAGTGCTTTTGGAAAACGGCGGACTGTATCTGCATTATATAAATATCAGCGCGGGAAGCCCGGTCTTACGGAAGGCGGCGAAAGAGTTGAGAAAGCAGAATCTGATCTCGCGGGTGGGAGAAGTAAAGCCGGATGTATTAGAAAAAATACTGGTGAAGACTTTTGTAGAATTCAGATATCCAGTGCGGGTAATCAGATCTGCGCACGGGAAAAACAGGTGAGGGTTGACGATGGTCAGGATGAAAACGGACGGTATTCAGGGATTGCAGCGGGAACTGGAGGAGAAAAGGCTGATCTGCTTCGGTGCGGGAAATCATTTCGACACAGTGATGAATTTATATCTGGCGTATGCGTTAGAGCGCCGCGTGGAATATCTGATGGATAACAATCCGGCGCTTTGGGGAACGAAAAGACGGTTTGGTTCAGTTGAATATGATATCACATCCCTGGATCAGATGATCCGGCAGGAACGATTGGAGCGTGTGGTGATACTGGTCACAAATCATCTGTATGCGATGGAGATCGTGGATCAGATGGATCAGAGGCCGGAGTTGGACGGGATATCCGTGTATGTCGGAAATTTTTTGGCCGAGACAGCCGGTCAAAAGTCCGATTATGAGGTGAATGTTTCCGGTACGCCGCAAATACCAAAGAAAATCCATTTCTGCTGGTTTGGCGGGGGCGAGATTCCGCCGGAATATCAGCGTTACATGGAATCATGGAAACGGGTCTGCCCCGATTATGAGATCAGGCGCTGGGATGAGTCAAATTATGACGTTTCGATGAACCGGTATATGTATCAGGCTTATCAGCATAAAAGCTGGGCGTTTGTATCGGATTATGCCCGGCTGCAGATTATTTATGAGAACGGGGGCATTTATCTTGACTGTGATGTGGAATTGTTGAAAAGTCTGGATGATTTTCTGACGGAGCCGATGTTCTGCGGGTTCGAAGATCAGAATCATATCAATCTCGGGCTGGGATTTGGAGCGGTTGCAGGGCATCCGTATCTGAAACGGCTGATGGAATATTATGAGTCGCTGGAATTCGTAAATCCGGACGGATCACTCAATCAGGTTCCCTGCCCGTCCTACCAGACTGCACTGCTAAAGGAATTTGGGATCCGGGATGACAATACATTTCAGAGAAATAAAACGATGACCGTATATCCGGCAGATGTCTTTGCACCCTTGTCAGGATGGGGAAAAGGTGTGGTTACGGATCGGGCATATTCAATCCATCATTATGGCGCTACATGGAAAACCGAGGAAAATAAGAAACGGACAAGAGAGATGTATCAGGCTTACTGCGATCGGAAAATGAGGGAACAGATATGATCAGTGTGATTGTGCCGGTGTATAACATAAAGCCTTATCTTGCGGAATGCCTGGAGAGTATTATCGGACAGACCTTTCGGGACATGGAGATCATTGTAGTTGATGACGGGTCAACAGACGGATGTTATGAGATCTGTGAGGAATTTGGAAGAAAGGATTCCCGGATCCGAATCCTGCATAAGCCAAACGGCGGGCTGGTCAGGGCGAGAAAGGATGGGTTTGGGATTGCAACAGGCGAGTATATCATGTACGTCGACGGGGATGACTGGATAGAGCCCGGGATGGTGGAACGCCTTTATTCTGTGATGCAGCAGGAGCAGACGGATCTTGTGATGTGCGGACATTTCGAGGATACCGGCGCTGTGGGCCGAGAAGTGTTCCACGGCTTTGGCGAAGGGAGATACGATAAACAGGCAATGATCCGGGATATTTATCCCAGGATGATTGTAAACGGAGATTTTTTTGAGTGGGGAATTTGGCCCGGGCTGTGTGGAAAGCTGTTCCGGCGGGAAGCAGTTGCATTTTTTCAGTTGGATGTCGATGACCGTCTGACAATGGGTGAGGATCTGGCCTGTGTTTTCCCATGTATACTGAATGCGGACAGCATCTATATTTTGCACGAGTGCCCGTATCATTACCGGCAGACGCCGTCGTCTATGGTAAAGAGATCGGAAGAAAAGCAGGCGGAGCGCACCCGGTTTCATGTTCTTTACGAGTCGGTGTACCGCAGCCTTGGCCGGTTTTCGAACTGTCAGGATCTGAGACGCCAGTGGAAAGAATATATGCTGTTTTTGATGACTCCGAGAGCGGATACGCTCTATGAGGGGGTAGAGAAGCTGGACGACCTGTTCCCGTTTTCGGATGTGAAGAAGGGAAGTCGTATCGTGCTGTATGGAATGGGGACATACGGTCAGAGACTGTCACACTATCTGCAGAAAACAGGCTTCTGTAAGCTTGTGGCGCAGGCAGACAGAAACTATGAAGAATTGCAAAGACAGGGTTTTTCCGTGATTGCGCCAGATGAAATCAATGATTATGAGTATGATTTTATTGTTGCGGCAAGTTCATTTGCAAAGATGAGACAGGCAATTTATCAGGATCTGATTCGGCAGTTCCCGAAGGAAAAAGTCAGGATCATGGATGTCGCGCTGGTAAAGAGCAAAGAAACGGCGGCGGCGTTCGGGCTGACGGAGGAACCGCTGTATCTGTACGGGGCGAAGTCGGTTGCGCTCGGTGCCTTCCTTGCGGTCAGAACGCTGTTTCCAGGGCAGAAAATATGTGGATTTATCGTAAAGTCTCTGGACGATAACCCCGCGACACTGGCCGGGCTTCCGGTGCGGCAGCTGGCGGATGTAAGTGAGAAGAAGATTCACATCCTGATCGCGACACCGGAGGATCTGCACAGGGAGATTATATCCGATCTGGAAACATACGGTTTTTATCATTATACCTGCCTGGATTCCGATCGGGAGTCATTGTGGATGGAACAGTATTTTAAGGAGATCAATCGGTTCCCGTCCATTCACGGGCTGCATTGGAAGAAGGCAGAGAACCCGCAGATATATGTCTGCGCAGCGAAATCGTCACGCGATAAGGCGTGTGGGATATCAATGCAGCTGCCACAGTGGGTGAATACCATATGGGTCGGTGCAGCGCTCGGAGGCAGCTGCGAGGCCGCAGAGCGGGATGACAGCGGTGAGAATATTTCGCAAAAAAACAGGAATTACTGCGAATTGACAGCGCTGTACTGGATGTGGAGGAATAAAGTCAGGGATCATTCGGAAAAAACAGACCGCACGATGTATTATGGCCTGTTCCATTATCGCAGGATACTGAAGATCGGAAATGAGGATCTTTACCGGATGACGGCAAATGATATTGATATCGTGCTTCCTTTTCCGACGATTCACGAGCCGGATATCTTTGAACACCATACCAGGTATCTGAAGGATGCGGACTGGGACGCGATGTGCCGGGCGCTGAAAGAATTGCACCCGGAATATGCGGATGCGTTTCCGGCAGTTTTAGCGCAGCCGTATTTTTACAATTATAATATGCTGATTGCAAAAGCGGAGGTGCTGGATCAGTATTGCGAATGGCTGTTTCCGATTCTGGAGCGGACAGAGGAGCTCAGTTCACCTGAGGGCAGGGAGCGTGCAGACCGTTATATCGGTTACCTCGGAGAAAATCTTCTGACTCTGTATGTTCTGTATCACAAGGAAGAACTTCGGATCGTGCACACAGGAAGAAAAATGCTGATATAACAAAATCTGTATTTTAAAACATACGCTATTGAATCGATACCCTGGATATGTTATACTGCAAATCAGAAAGAACCTCACCCTGTGCAGACGGCTTTGCCGCTTTTTTACAAAAGATAAAATGCACGCGTGAGATTCTTTTCTTTTTTTCCGATATAAGTTATACTGAATCAATCGATCACATAACGGCTGTATGGCTGCAGCTTTCACAATCACGGAGGATGATAAATGTACACGGAACTATCGGCATCAATGATGTGCGCGAATTACGCAAATCTGGAGCAGGAGATACGCTCGCTCGAGCAGGGGGGAATTGATTCGTTCCACATCGATATTATGGACGGACAGTTCGTCCCTAATTTTTGTATGGGTATTCAGGATTTAAAATGCATCCGCCGGCTGACAGACAAGCCGGTGGAGGTGCATCTGATGATCAAGAGACCGCTGAGCTATCTGAAAGTATTTATCGATGCAGGGGTGGATGTGATCTATGTGCACCCGGAGGCGGACTATCACCCGGCCACGACGCTGCAGACGATCATCAGCGCGGGCGTGACGCCCGGGATTGCGGTCAATCCCGGAACCTCCTTTGAGACGGTCAATGAGCTGCTCTACCTGGCAAAGCGCGTGCTCGTCATGAGTGTGAACCCCGGAAATGCGGGACAGGTCTTCCTGCCCTACATCGGTCAGAAGCTGGATAAGTTTCTGGCTGCGCGTGAATCCCGCGATATCGAAATCTACTGGGACGGCGCCTGCTCTGCTGACAAAATAAAAACTTATGCCCCCAAAGGCGTGAAGGGCTTCGTGCTCGGAACGACGGTGCTCTTCGGGAAAAACCGCCCCTACGAGGAACTGCTAGACGAGGTCCGAAGCTACTGCTTTGACTGAAATGATGCGGCATGACAGGCAGAGACAGGGGGCGGGGATATGAATTACGCGATTATTTTATCCGGGGGAACGGGCAGCAGGCTGACGGGGCTTGACGTGCCCAAACAGTATTATCAGGTTGACGGCAGGAGCATATTAAGCTACTGTATCGGGACAGTCAGTGCCCTGGAGCGTGTGGACCGGTATGTGATTGTGGCTGCGATGCAGTGGAGAGACACGATATCGGGTGAGATGGCGCTGCTGGCGCGGACATGTCCGTCTGTCACGGACAAATTTCACGGATTTGCGGATCCGGGAGAAAATCGCCAGGAATCCATTCTGCATGGCCTTAATGTGTTAAAGCAGATTGCAAAAGAGGAGGATCTTGTTCTGATCCAGGATGCGGCCCGTCCGCTCACTTCGGGAGAGCTGATCGAAAACTGTTTTGCAGCGGCGGGCCGGGCGGATGCGGACGGGGCGATGCCGGTGCTGCCGATGAAGGATACCGTATATTACAGTGTGGATGGGAGCAGGATTGACGCCCTGCTGGAGCGGGAGAAGATTCTTGCGGGACAGGCGCCGGAAGCTTTTGTTTACGGACCGTATCTGCGCGCCTGCGAGCGCCTGTCCAGAGAGGAGCTGCTGGCGGTCAGCGGCAGCAGTGAACCGGCGGTAAAAGCCGGGATGCGGATTGCGCTGGTGCCGGGGGACGAGCAGAATATCAAGATCACGACGGCGGAGGATCTGAAAGCGTTTGCGCGTATGGCGGGAGCAGACTGCTGTATCTGACCGCCCGTGAAACCGGCGTCAGTCAGCGTGAAACAAAAGCGGCAGCAGGCGGTCTGCCCGTGAACCCGGCATCAGTCAGCGTGAGACAGAGAGACAGTATGGCTGTTGCACGGCCAGGCAATTCGATGTCAGAGGCGTGGAACAAAAGCGGCAGCAGGCGGTCTGTCCGCGTGAAACCGGCATCAGACGGAGAGGAAAGGCGAACCTTATGAGCAGTACTTCGGAACAGAAAACCATGAAAGCATATGTGCTAAAAGGAATCGGTCAGCTGGAATACACGGATGTTTTGCTGCCTTCCTGCGGGCCCGGCTATGTGCTGGTGCGCGTGTGCGCGGCGGGAATCTGCGGGTCCGACCTTCCACGTATCTTTGAGACGGGAACCTATCATTTTCCGACGATTCCCGGACATGAATTTGCCGGAATCGTCGTGGACGCATGTGATGAGGAGGGGCGGGGCTGGATCGGAAAGCGCGTCGGCATCTTCCCGCTGATCCCGTGCCGGGAATGTTTTGTCTGCCGGGAAGGGCAGTATGAGATGTGCCGCAATTATGACTACCTCGGTTCCAGGCGGGACGGCGGATTCGCGGAATACGCGGCGGTTCCGGTGCAAAATCTGATGGAGCTTCCGGATGCGATGACGATGGAGGAAGCCGCGATGCTCGAGCCGGCATCGGTCGCACTTCACGCGGTACGCCGGCTGACGCTTCATCGGTCAGATACGGTTGCGCTTTTCGGACTGGGGACGATCGGCCTGATCATCACACAGTGGCTGCGGATCCGCGGCATCACGAGCGTGTATGCCGTCGGGCACAATCCGGGACACGGAGATCTGATGAAGCGGACGGCGTGGGAGGGATATGCGTATTATAATGCACTGCGGCGACCGGCTGCCGGCGAAAACGCCTGTGCGGATTTAAAACCGGATGATCGTTCGGAAACCGCTTTTCATCATGACCCTGTGTCCTGGATCATGGAGCAGACGGGCGGGGAGGGCGTATCCGTCGCGATCGACTGCGCGGGCACGGCGGAGTCGGTCACAAACTGCTTAAACTGCGTCAGACCCGGCGGTCAGCTTCTTTTGGTTGGAAATCCGAAAGGAGAGATGGTGTTTGACCAGGCTTCCTACTGGAAAATCCTGCGGAATCAGATCCGTGTCACCGGAACCTGGAACTCCTCGTTTGACCACCATAACGGGGATGACTGGCACCGCGTGGCAGCAGCTGCTGCGCAGAAGGAGCTTCATCTGTCGGAGCTGATCACGCACCGGCTGCGGTTTGACGAACTGCTGCACGGGCTTTCGATTGAAAAAGACCATACGGAGTACTATAATAAAATCATGATCTGCGCGAGCGAGGGAGAGGAAAGCTTCGGCCGGTGATCGGAAAAAGCCTTTTGGCGGGAACGGCCGGATGCATCGCGGGGAAGGGAGCGGCATGGATTTATCTGTCTGTATCATCACAAAAAACGAAGAAAAACATATCGGCCGCTGTCTGGAATGTCTCGCACCATATGGATTTGAGGTGATTGTGGCGGACACCGGATCCGATGACCGCACAATGGAAATTATAAGGAAATATCAGGCGAAACTGTATCAGTTTGCATGGTGTGATGACTTTGCAGCGGCAAAAAATTTTGCAGTCTCAAAGGCATCACATCCGTATGTGATGGTGCTTGATGCCGACGAGTATCTGGAGAAGATGGATCAAAACGGTCTGGAAACCCTGATCCGCCGGCATCCGAAGGAAGTGGGCCGCATTCGCCGGAGAAATGTTTTCACGCGAAACGGGCTTGGGCAGGAAAATATCGAGTGGATCAACCGGATATTTGCGAAAGAGGACTTCGGCTATGAGGGCAGGATTCACGAGCAGGTGGTGGCCCGCGCGGGCGGGGAATATGAGACGTATCAGGCGCCTGTGGTGATTCTTCATTCGGGCTATGATCTGACCGACGAGGAGCGGAAGAAAAAGACACAGCGGAATATCGCACTGCTGGAGCGGGAGCTGGAAGAGCGAAGGCGGCGGACAGAAATGGGGACAGGCGCTGCCGCGCCGGCATACGCCGGAGAGCCGTGCCGTGCAGGGACAGACGGTGGTGCGCCGGCATACGCTGGAGAGCCGTGCCGTGCAGGGACAGGCCATGACGCGCCGGCATACGCCGGAGAACCGTGCCGTGCAGGGACAGACGGTGGTGCGCCGACATACGCCGGAGAGCCCGGCATTCCGGAGACAGAGCTGTCCGGGGGTGTGCAGGCCGGAGCGGACGACGGGCAGATTCCGTACCTTCTCTATCAGCTGGGCAAGAGTTATTACATGGCGGAGGACTATCTGTCAGCCTGTGATTATTTCTCCGAAGGTCTTTCCTATGATCTGAACCCCAAACTGGAATATGTGATCGATATGGTGGAGACCTACGGCTATACGCTGCTGAACAGCGGGCAGGCGGAGGAAGCGCTTTTCTTTGAAAATATTTACAACGAATTCGGCCATAGCGCGGATTTTTTATTCCTGATGGGATTGATTTATATGAATAACGCCTGTTTTGTGGAAGCGATACAGGAATTTCAAAAGGCGGTCCGTTACAGGGAATGCCGCATGCAGGGCGTGAACTCTTACGCTGCATATTACAACATCGGAGTGATCTTTGAATGTCTGGGCGATCTGGAGCAGGCTGCGGTCAATTATGAAAAGAGCGGGGATTATGCGCCGGCAAAAACGAGACTGCAGGGATTGCGGGAAAAGCCCTGAATGGTGTTCCAGAACAGGGAGAGTACATGAAGAAAACGATTCTTTATTTTACGGGTGTCTATGACACGCTGGATCTTTTTACAGAAAACTTAAGAGAAGCGTTTGAACAGATGGGCTATGCGTCCTTTGTTTATGATGCCCGTTTCCGACAGCAGAGCGAGCGGGCTCTGCGTGCGCTGCTGGGAGAGGATGCGCTGCACCTCTGTGAACCGGAGGAGGAGCCCGGGCATCCGTGTGCATCCGGGCTGTCGTCTCCATGCCTGGAAACCGTACCGCGCGTCTGCGGAACGGACGGGGAGGCGCCATATGTGGAGCCCGCAGCGGGCGCCGGAAACACAGGGCCGGGAGAGCGGTTTGCCTGTGTCACATTTAACAATCTCGGCTATAATCTGACGACGCCGGACGGCCGAAACCTGTGGGACGCATACGATATTCCGTATCTTAATATTCTGATGGACCATCCGTTTCATTACGAAAAGCCGCTGCGCCGGATGCCGCGGACGGCGGTTGTCCTGTGTACGGACCGCAATCACGTCCGCTATATCCGGACGTATTTTAAAAATATCCGGCAGACCGATTTCCTGCCGCATGCCGGTGTGGAGCTGGGAAGCCGCCATAAACCGTTAAAGGACCGCGGTATCGATGTGCTGTATGCCGGGGCGCTTCCGATTTACACGGTGGGGAAAATGATCCCGGATCTGTCGTCGATCCCGGAGGTGGACGGGGAGCATATGGCGCAGGAGGTGCTCGGCGAGCTGATCCGGCATCCGGGGCAGACGACGGAGGATACGATCAGGTCGTATTTAAATGCACAAAGAAATGATCTCTCCGATGAGCGGATCCACGAACTGACGGTGCAGATGCGTTTCCTGGATTCCTACGCGGTATCCTTCTTCCGCGAGCAGGCAGTCCGGCTTCTCGTGGAGAGCGGCGTGCAGGTGACGGCTTATGGCACGGGCTGGGATCAGTGCGACTGGAGCGGCAGCCCGTACCTGACATACGGCGGAAAGGTGGAGGCGTCGCAGATCCTTCCGCTGATGAATGACGCGAAGATCGTACTAAATACGATGACCTGGTTTAAGGCCGGGGCGCACGACCGCATTTTTAACGGCATGCTTGCCGGGGCAGCGGTTGTGACGGACGAATCGTCGTATCTGCGGCGGGAATTTACGGACGGCAGAGAGCTTGCCGTATTTTCACTGGAGGGGATCTGCTGCCTGCCGGAGCGTGTGGCGGATTTGTTCGGCCACCTGGATACCGCACAGCAGATGGCCGACTGCGGTTACCGGGCAGCGAAGGAAGGCCACACCTGGAAAAGCCGCGCGGAGTATCTCACAGAGTGCGGCTGGGTATAGATCTGCCGGTGCCACAACCGGGAGAAATGATTCTGACTGCCGGCAGGGACGGACACCGCGCCGGCGTCCGGAAAGATGGATGAGGGCTGCGATGCGCATTTTAATGTACCGCTGGAAAGCATATAATTACAGGGATATCGAGCAGACGTTTCTGCTCCTCGGCCATACGGTTGACAACATCCAGCAGAAGCTGGGCAGCTACGACGTCGAGCCGGAATTTGAGCGGGTGATCGAGGAAAAGATTCGGGAAAACCACTACGATATGGTCTTTACGGTAAACTATTTTCCGCTGATCTCAAACGCCTGTCAGAGGATGCAGACCAGATACGTCTCCTGGACCTGCGACAATCCGCTGATCAGCATGTATCACGAATCGGTGTTCAACAGCTGCAATTATATTTTCACGTTTGACAAAACGAACTATCTCGAATTTAAAGGCATGGGTGTCAGAAATATCTGGCATCTGCCGCTTGCCGTTGACGTGAAGCGGCTCGACGCGCTGATGGAAGACGCGAAGGACCTAAGAAAATACCAGGGCGATATCGCGTTTGTCGGGAGCCTCTACGAACGTAATTCTTATGATAAACTAAAACACAGGCTCCCGGAATATCTGAGGGGATATTTTGACGCTGTGATGGAAGCACAGATGAATATCAGCGGCGCGAATCTCATAGAGCCGATGCTGACCGCAGACATTTTAGAGCAGCTGCAGGAATATTTCCGGCTGGAAAAATCGGACGGATCATTTTCAGATCTCAGTCTGATTTTCGAGACGACGGTACTTGGGTTTAAGATTGCGGAGATCACGCGCCGCCGTGCGCTGATTGAGCTGTCCCGCTGTTTTAAGGTCAATGTCTACAGCAACAGCGATGTGAGTGACCTGCTGCGGATTCAGTACTGCGGGTCTGTTGACTACTGGAGCCAGATGCCGAAAGTGTTTCATATGTCGAAGATCAACTTAAACTTCACGATTCCCAATATCAAAAGCGGGATTCCGCTGCGGATCTGGGATGTGCTCGGTTCGGGAGGGTTTCTGATGACGAATTATCAGGCGGAGCTTCCGTATTTCTTTGAGGAAGGCCATGATCTGGTATGCTTTGACGGGATCGATGATCTGCGGGAAAAAGCGGGGTATTATCTGACGCATGAACAGGAACGCCGGGAGATTGCCGCAAACGGTTACCGCAAGGTAAAAGAACAGCATGATTACATCAGACGTATTTCGTTTATGCTGGAACAGGTCTTTCCCTCCGGGGAGAAGATCGGATGAGAACAGAAGAACCGGACGGAGGCGGAGAAAAGAAATCGCCGTGCAGAGAAATCAGTTTCTCTGTACGGCGGTTCCTTTTTCAAAAAATCATTATTTAACAGATCTGATCTAACATCATTCCTGAGTAGATCGAAGTGATATACGGCGTTGCAAAATTGTGACCCTGCGGATTTTTGTAAGCGACAAGCAGTTTATCCACATAATTCATCGGGTCAATGGAAGCGCGGGCAGCCCTCGCGTTTAAGTCGTTCTTAAAGTCATTCAGAAGCAGAAAACAGTCCTGAGAATCCGGCGAGGTCACTGCGTCTGTCAGAAGATTGCGGTCCACGGACAGATAACCGTCTTCACTGAGCTCAAGTCCGACGGATTCAAGCTCGTTGAAATGGGAGCGTGCGACCGCCGACATATCACGCAGCAGCCGGCTGGACTGCTGGGTATCGGAATAATTATGGCTCAGCTGAATAATATTGTTGTAGGCATCCACCAGTGTCTGGACATTGTCAGCGATTGCGTCCGAACCCGGCTTAAAGCCGATCTGGGTAGCGGAGCCCGTGCTTTCTTTCTTTAAGGTCAGCTCAAAGGCATTGTTGACCGTAAACGTATTTGACAAAGAGGAATGCTCGGTTCCGTTTAACAAAAACGAGGAATTGGAAGCCATATGCTCCACATGGCTGATGCCGAGTACCTGCATTGCTTTCATCGAATCGGGATCCGGTGAGGGCAGGATCTCAAACAGATACTGTTCATTCTCACTCAGTCCCGTCTGCAGAGAGGTAATCTCTATGGCGTGAGCGCCTTTGTCATCCGTGATAAGATCGGCGTGAAGACCGACACCCGCGTTGTTGATCAGGCGGATCAGCTTATCCTGCACATTCTGATTGGTATCTCTTCCGCTGACACTGTACTGGAATTCGTAAGAACTCAGGTTGGTCGAGAGATCAAAACTGTACGAACCGGGACGGATGTCGTGCCAGTCCGGCTGCAGATAATTGCCGCGATTGATCTGCGGGGTGGCCAGATGTCTGACCTCAACGTTGAAATAAAGAGAGTCGTCGACATCCTGCTTCTGGCCGATGTATTCCGCCGCGATGGTATTCTCGTCGGAGGACTGTGCGATCTTTTTTGAAAACGCATGTTCAATGCCGCCGGTATCGGACAAAGAAGCGGCCACGTTCTGAATGGAACGCGTCTTTTCCTTAATATCGATCGCAAAACGACCGACATCGCCTGAATACCTGATTTTGTAAAGGGGAGCTTCTTTGTTTGTCCTGACGATATCATTATAAACCGCCCGCAGCTGGCTCTTTTTATGCGTGTCGTAGCGGTTCATACCGTAGTCGCTGTATGTGTTGAGATAATACTGATATGCACTTCGAATGGGTGTCATCTCGTTATCCCCTCCTTTCTTCCGTGAAATCGTATGCCGACAGATTCTGCACTGCCGGAACACGCAGGGATTTCTAAATTAAATGGTTATGCTGTGCTGCACTGTCATCATCCGTGAAAAACAGAAGCAACATACCCTTTTTATATTTATCGGAAGAAAGCATGAAAATTTTAGTAAAAGTTAATAGAAAGATAAAAAATATTGTGGGACATATGAAAAGAATCTACTATATATAGTGGAGGAAAGCGGGAGAAGCAAAAAGTGGCGGGAAAACGGTTGACGTTCGGGGCGGAGTGTGATATAGTTGACACGCGATGGAAGTAGGTTTTTTTTTTATGCCTTTTTCTGGCCTTGTCTGGAAGGGGCCGGAAAGAGCGGCAAGAATTTTAATGGAGGTGGAAGTTGTGCGCACAAGAATAACACTGGCATGTACGGAGTGCAAGAACCGGAATTACAACACGACAAAGGACAAGAAAACGCATCCGGACAGAATGGAAATCAAAAAGTACTGCAGATTCTGCAGAACCCACACGTTGCACAAGGAAACGAAGTAGGACGGCAAAGGAGTGAGAAAATGGGAAAAACCGAGGACAAGGCTCCTAAGGAGAGCTTCTTTAGCGGAATTTCGGCGGAGTTTAAGAAGATCATCTGGCCGGAAAAAAAATCACTTGCAAGACAGACGACAGCAGTTATCGCTGTTTCCGTGGTAATGGGTCTTGTTATCGCGCTTTTGGATTTTATCATTCAGTATGGCGTTGATTTCCTTGTTGGTCTGGGTTTGTAATGGAGGCATAGGCGATTTATGGCAGAGGCACACTGGTATGTGGTTCATACCTATTCGGGTTACGAGAATAAGGTAAAGGCAAACATCGACAAGACAATTGAGAACCGGCACCTGGAGGATCAGATCTTAGAAGTCCGCGTGCCGATGCAGGATGTTGTGGAGCTGAAGAACGGCGCGAAAAAGACCGTTTCGAAAAAGATGTTTCCGGGATACGTGCTGATTAACATGATTATGAACGACGATACATGGTATGTGGTCAGAAATACGCGCGGTGTCACCGGATTTGTCGGTCCGGGATCGAAGCCGGTCCCCCTCACCGAACTGGAGATGCGGCCGCTCGGAATCCGGACGGAGAGCGTTCAGGTTGACTTCACGGAGGGAGATGCGGTTGTCGTGACAGGCGGTGTGTGGAAAGATACCGTGGGCGTCATTCAGTCGATGAACCAGAGCAAACAGAGCGTGACGATCAACGTCGAGCTATTCGGCCGCGAAACGCCGGTAGAGATAAGTTTCGCAGATGTAAGGCTTAGTAAATAATGAAGGAGGCAATTCCAAATGGCAAAGAAAGTACAAGGATATATCAAACTGCAGATTCCGGCCGGAAAGGCAACCCCGGCTCCTCCTGTTGGTCCTGCACTTGGACAGCACGGAGTGAACATCGTGGAGTTTACCAAGCAGTTTAACGCGAGAACGGCGGATCAGGGCGACCTGATTATCCCGGTCGTGATCACCGTGTACGCGGACAGAAGCTTCAGCTTCATCACAAAGACCCCGCCTGCACCGGTGCTGATCAAAAAGGCATGCAATATCAAGTCCGGTTCGGCGGCGCCGAATAAGGATAAGGTTGCGACTATTTCCAAAGCAAAGCTGCAGGAGATCGCAGAGTTAAAGATGCCGGATTTAAATGCAGCTTCTCTTGAGGCGGCCATGAGCATGATCGCGGGTACCGCGAGAAGCATGGGCGTGAGCGTTGAGGAATAAGACGACAAAATGCGGCGCTCCCTCTGAACGGACGGATGGAGAGACATGCGTTTCGGCAGACGGGAGGGACATATCCCGCGGCGGATTGCGGGTGTGATGCAGTAATGTGGGAGGGACCTCTCCCGATAATACCACCAGGAGGTTTATAGAATGAAAAGAGGAAAGAAATATTTAAATACCGTAAAATCTTTTGACCGGGCAGCACAGTACGATGTGGCTGAGGCAATTGGCCTGGTAAAAAAGAACGCTACGGCAAAGTTTGACGAGACAATCGAGCTTCATCTTAGAACAGGCTGTGACGGACGTCACGCTGAGCAGCAGATCCGCGGGGCGGTGGTGCTGCCGCACGGAACCGGTAAAACCGTAAAAGTGCTGGTGTTTGCGAAGGGTACGAAGTTAGACGAGGCGCAGGCAGCGGGCGCTGACTATGTCGGCGGTGAGGAGCTGATTCCGAAGATCCAGAACGAAGGGTGGCTGGATTTTGACGTTGTCGTTGCGACGCCGGATATGATGGGCGTTGTCGGTCGTCTGGGACGTGTACTCGGACCGAAGGGCCTGATGCCGAACCCAAAGGCCGGGACGGTTACCATGGACGTGACGAAGGCGATCGCTGATATCAAAGCCGGTAAGATTGAGTACAGATTGGACAAGACAAACATTATCCATGTGCCATTAGGAAAAGCTTCTTTTACAGAAGATCAGTTAAGCGACAACTTCCAGACCGTTATGGCAGCTGTTAATAAGGCGAAGCCGGCCAGCTTAAAGGGCCAGTTTATCCGCAGCGCGACGCTTGCGTCAACGATGGGACCGGGCGTTAAGCTGAACGTGACAAAGATTACGAATTAATCTGTTGACAGCCGCGATATACAGTGTTATAATGCGAAAGCGCCGTGAGATGACACGGCAAAAGATCTGCACCGGCTTGTCCGGTGCGGTCGAATTGCATATAAGCCGAAGACAGCAGGTGCCCGATGCGGCGTAACCGGTATGGCCTGCCGAGGAATCTTTTGATGAATATCATTAAGAAGAACAGAACCTCTTTGTTTTCGGACAGAGAGGTTTTTTCGGATCATATGCAGATATAAATAATCAAAAAGGAGGTGCACGACGTGGCAAAGGTAGAACTGAAACAGCCTGTAGTTCAGGAGATCTCCGAGAACATGAAAGGCGCACAAGCTGTCGTAGTGGTTGACTACCGCGGACTCACCGTAGCGGAAGACACTCAGCTGCGCAAGACATTAAGAGAAGCAGGCGTGACGTATAAGGTGTATAAGAATACGCTGGTGAGACGTGCGATCGAGGGGACGGAATTTGAGAGCTTAAAGGATGTCCTTGAGGGGCCGAATGCATTTGCGATTTCTGCGACAGATGCGACCGCTCCGGCGAGAGTAATTTCGAAGTTTGCAAAGACCGCTCCGAAGCTTGAGATCAGAGCGGGCGTGATTGAAGGTGACTTCTACGATGAGGCGGGAATGAAGGCAATTGCGGAGATCCCGTCGAGAGAAGAGCTCCTTTCGAGACTGCTTGGAAGCATGCAGTCGCCGATTACAAACCTGGCACGCGTTCTCAATCAGATCGCGGAGAAGGGCGGAGCGTCAGACGCTGCGGTAGAGACAGCGGCGGAGACCGAGGCTCCTGCAGAGGCTGCAGAGACCCCGGCAGAATAGCGTGTTTCGGAAAAGCGCCGGGAGTGTGCTTTTCCGTAAATGTTCAGTGAATGAGTGACCGCGTATCTGCGGTACATTATGAAATGGAGGAGAATCATCATGGCAAAATTAACAACTGCAGAATTTATCGATGCGATCAAAGAGTTGAGCGTACTGGAGTTAAATGATCTCGTAAAGGCATGCGAGGAAGAGTTCGGCGTATCTGCGGCAGCAGGCGTTGTAGTGGCGGCAGCAGGCGGCGGTGCAGCAGAGGCAGCTGAGGAGAAGACCGAGTTTGATGTTGAGCTGACAGAGGTCGGCCCGAACAAGGTTAAGGTCATCAAGGTTGTCCGTGAAGTGACCGGCTTAGGCTTAAAGGAAGCAAAGGACGTGGTTGACGGAGCTCCGAAGATCGTGAAAGAGGCAGCTGACAAGGCTACGGCAGATGACATCAAGGCAAAACTTGAGGCAGAAGGCGCTAAGGTTACCTTAAAGTAATCAGGCGGATGACGCTGTAAAAAGACCCGGGAGGAGCAAAGGCTCTGCCCGGGTTTTCTTTTGTTTTGGAAAAACAGGAAAATACTGCTTGCCGATCGATGCATTTTGCGGTACAATATATTCGTAAAGCTGTCTGCCGGTACGGCAGGTGCATTTTTCTGACAGAATAAAAAGGGGGAATCGGTTATGGGCGGGATATCATCAGTTCAGGGTTCATCATTTTATACAGATTACGGGAGATTTGCGAGCGGAAAGAAGATCCAGGGCGCAGCGGACGGCGCTGCCGAGCTTGCCATCATAGAGAAGCAGGATGCGCAGATCCGCGGTTACAAGGCCGGGGAGAACAATATCGGCGCAGCGAAGGATATGCTGAATATCGCGGACGGAGGGATGGCCGGGATCACCGATTATCTGCAGAAGATCCGTGAGCTTGGCGTGCAGGCGTCAAATACGGCGGTGATGACGGATTCCGACCGGGCTGCGATCCAGAAACAGATCGACCAGTATAAAAAGGGCATCGAGGATCTCGCTTCCCAGACGAGTTACAATACGAAAAAACTGCTCGACGGGAGTAAAGACACCTATCAGATTGCGGCGGATGCAAACGGCAGCGGGATGAGCATCACGATGCCGGATTCCACACTGAAGATGCTTGGCATTGAGGACTTTGATGTGACCGGGGATTTTGACCTGGGAGACATTGATCGGGCTCTTGCGACGGTGAGCGCGGGCAGGAGCAGCATCGGTGCACAGACGAATGCGCTGGATTACGCGTACAATTACAGCACGGGTACGCGACTGAATCTGACGGCGTCAAAGAGCCGGCTGGAGGATCTCGATTATCCGGAGGCGATTTCGGAGCAGAAGAAGAAAGAGGTGCTGCAGGAATACCGTCTGTTTATGCAGAAGCGTCTGCAGGATGACGAAGTGGTCCGGATGAGAAATCTGTTTATGCATTAGCAATAATCTGGGAGAGGAGAGATCCTCTCCTTTTTTAGTTTAAAAGTTCAGCCATCCTCTGCGGGATGGGCGAATCATGCTCGCATGAATGAGCACATGTTGCAGAGGATGAGCGGAGCGCCTGTATATGAGCAAAAAGCAGCCGTGAAACGGCGGAGCGCGCCGAAGGCGCAATTTTGCGAATGGCGCGGGCCGAACTTTTATATTAAAAAGAAAATTTTTCCTTGACGCGGAACTTGCTCTTGTGCTAATATAGAAGATGCACTATTGTGGTGTATTAGGCTTATTATGCGCTTTTTGCCTTGTGGAGAGGGAAATGCGCCGCCACAGCATCTTGTGGTCTGGCTGCTTTTTTTACAGAAACAGCGGCAGATGCCATTTTAGGAAAGCAACGGACTGTCGTCCTTGTGTATGAAACGAGAGGTGGAACGTCAATGGAGAAAAACAGAATACGTCCGGTGAAAGCTGGAAAAGGCATGCGTATGAGTTACTCGAGACAAAGAGAGGTATTGGAAATGCCGAATCTGATAGAAGTCCAGAAAGACTCCTACCAGTGGTTCCTGAAAGAAGGCTTAAAAGAAGTCTTCGACGATATCTCTCCGATTGCCGACTACAGCGGTCACCTGAGCCTGGAGTTCGTCGATTTTGCATTGTGTGAGAGTGATGTGAAGTACACGATTCCGGAGTGTAAGGAGCGGGACGCGACTTATGCGGCGCCTTTGAAGGTCAAAGTCAGGCTTCGCAACAAAGAGACAGACGAGATCGACGAGCATGAGATTTTCATGGGTGATCTTCCGCTGATGACGGAGACGGGAACTTTCGTGATCAATGGCGCGGAGCGTGTCATAGTCAGCCAGCTGGTCCGCTCTCCGGGTATTTATTACGGGATTGCGCATGATAAGGTCGGAAAGCGGCTGTATTCCTGTACGGTCATCCCTAACCGTGGTGCCTGGTTAGAGTATGAGACGGACTCCAATGACGTGTTTTATGTCCGTGTGGACCGGACGAGAAAGGTGCCGATTACGGTGCTGATCCGTGCGCTCGGCATCGGAAGCAACCAGGAAATTGTCGATATGTTTGGCGAGGAGCCAAAGATTCTTGCAAGCTTCGGCAAGGATGTTGCGACCAATTATGAAGAAGGACTTCTTGAATTATATAAAAAGATCAGACCAGGCGAGCCGCTGACGGTAGAGAGTGCGGAGAGCCTGATTACTGCGATGTTTTTTGACCCGAGGAGATACGATCTGGCGAAAGTCGGGCGGTACAAGTTTAACAAAAAACTGGCCCTGCGGAACCGGATCAACGGTCAGGTGCTGGCGGAGGATGTCGTGGATGTCACGACGGGAGAGGTGATTGCCGAGGCCGGTATGGAGGTGACGCGCTCCCTGGCAGATGACATTCAGAATGCCGCGGTTCCGTATGTATGGATTCAGGCGGAGACGAGGAATGTCAAGGTGCTTTCCTCGATGATGGTGGATCTTACGCATTATGTGGACTGCAATCCGAGGGATCTCGGGATTACGGAGCTGGTGTATTATCCGATTCTTGCGCAGCTGATGGAGGAATATCCGGATGTGGAGGATCTGAAAGAAGCGATCCGCAGGAATGTGCATGATCTGATTCCGAAGCACATCACAAAGGATGATATTTTTGCTTCTATTAATTATAACATGCATCTGGAGTACGGAATCGGCCATGACGACGATATCGATCATTTGGGAAACCGCCGTATCCGTGCGGTTGGCGAGCTGCTGCAGAACCAGTACAGGATCGGTCTCTCGAGACTGGAACGTGTCGTGCGTGAACGTATGACGACGCTGGATCTGGAGGGGATTTCCCCGCAGAATCTGATCAATATCAAGCCGGTGACGGCTGCGGTGAAGGAATTTTTCGGATCTTCCCAGCTGTCCCAGTTCATGGATCAGAACAACCCGCTGGGTGAGCTGACGCATAAGAGACGTCTGTCTGCACTGGGACCGGGTGGTCTTTCGAGAGACCGTGCCGGATTTGAGGTGCGTGATGTGCATTATTCTCATTACGGGAGAATGTGTCCGATTGAGACGCCTGAGGGGCCGAACATTGGTCTGATCAATTCACTGGCAAGCTATGCGAGAATCAACGAGTACGGATTTATCGAGGCACCGTACCGTAAGATTGATAAAACGGATCCGAAAAATCCGCGCGTGACGGACGAGGTTGTCTATATGACGGCGGATGAAGAGGATAATTACCATGTGGCGCAGGCGAATGAGGCGCTCGATGCGGAAGGGCATTTTGTGCGTAATTCGGTGTCCGGCCGTTATCTGGATGAGACGCAGGAATATGAAAAGACGATGTTCGATTATATGGATGTCTCGCCGAAGATGGTGTTTTCCGTCGCTACGGCACTGATTCCGTTCCTTCAGAATGACGATGCAAACCGTGCGCTGATGGGATCAAACATGCAGCGTCAGGCAGTTCCGCTTCTGACGACGGAGACGCCTGTAGTCGGAACCGGTATGGAGACGAAGGCGGCGGTTGACTCCGGTGTGTGCGTCGTGGCGAAGAGAGCCGGCGTGGTCGAGAGTTCAGAGTCCAATCAGATCGTGATCAAGAGCGATGATGGAACGCGTGACGTATATAAGCTGACCAAGTTTTCGAGGAGCAACCAGTCGAACTGCTACAATCAGCGGCCGATTGTATTTAAGGGCGACCGTGTGGAGGCAGACGAAGTGATCGCGGATGGCCCGTCCACACAGAACGGTGAGCTTGCGCTCGGCAAGAATCCGCTGATCGGGTTTATGACCTGGGAGGGCTATAATTATGAGGATGCCGTCCTTTTAAGCGAGAGACTTGTACAGGATGACGTGTATACGTCGATTCACATTGAGGAATATGAGGCGGAGGCGCGCGATACCAAGCTGGGACCGGAAGAGATTACCAGGGATGTCCCGGGTGTCGGTGACGAGGCGTTAAAGGATCTCGACGAGAGAGGAATCATCCGGATCGGTGCTGAGGTGCGCGCCGGCGATATCCTGGTCGGCAAGGTCACGCCGAAGGGAGAGACCGAGCTGACGGCGGAGGAGCGTCTGCTACGTGCGATCTTCGGGGAGAAGGCGCGTGAGGTGCGCGATACTTCCCTGAAAGTGCCGCACGGTGAGTACGGTATTGTGGTGGATGCAAAAGTATTTACCAGGGAGAATGGCGACGAGCTTTCTCCGGGGGTGAATCAGGCCGTCCGTATTTATATTGCGCAGAAGAGAAAGATCTCCGTGGGTGACAAGATGGCCGGCCGTCACGGAAATAAGGGTGTGGTTTCCCGTGTGCTTCCGGTGGAGGATATGCCGTTTCTGCCGAACGGCCGCCCGCTTGATATCGTGTTAAACCCGCTCGGCGTGCCGTCCCGTATGAATATCGGGCAGGTGCTTGAGATTCATTTAAGCCTGGCTGCGAAGGCGCTCGGATTTAATATCGAGACGCCGGTGTTTGACGGTGCGAAAGAGATTGATATTCAGGATACCCTGGAGCTGGCCAATGATTATGTCAACTCCGAATGGGAGGAGTTTGAGGATAAATATAAAGACACACTGGATCCGAAGGTGATGAAATATCTGTACGAGAACAGGGATCACCGTTCGATCTGGAAGGGTGTTCCGATCTCACGCGACGGAAAGGTTCAGCTTCGCGACGGGCGGACCGGGGAACCGTTTGATTCTCCGGTTACAATCGGACACATGCATTATCTGAAGCTGCATCATCTGGTGGACGATAAGATCCATGCCCGTTCCACAGGCCCGTATTCGCTGGTGACGCAGCAGCCGCTGGGCGGTAAAGCACAGTTTGGCGGGCAGCGGTTCGGAGAGATGGAGGTGTGGGCGTTAGAGGCGTACGGCGCATCCTACACCCTGCAGGAGATCCTGACCGTGAAATCCGATGATGTCGTCGGGCGTGTGAAGACGTACGAGGCGATTATCAAGGGCGATAATATTCCGGAGCCGGGTATTCCGGAATCCTTTAAGGTGCTGTTAAAGGAGCTTCAGTCACTTGGACTGGACGTGAAGGTGCTGGATGAGGAGCGGAATGAAGTCGAGCTGATGGAAACGAGCGAATATGGCAATACCGATCTGAATTCCATTATTTCTGGCGACAAGGATTTTGCATTCGAGGACAGTGAGTCCTTTGCCAGAATGGGATTCTCCCAGAAAGAATTTGATACGGAAAATGAGGAACTGATTGACATTGAGGATGAGGATTCCGACGAGGAGGCCGGGGATGAGGATGATCTGGAGTTTTTGGAGGATGAAGACCCGATGGATGACGTTTCTGACTATGAGTAAAAGCACAGGATGTGTAGTTCCGGATGCACGGAGAGAAAACGATCGGGTGTCCGGGAGGTGTGTTGCGAGAATGGTAAGAAGGGAGTGTCACAAATGCCAGAGATAATGAATAAAGAGACCACAGGTCAGACCATCTCTTTTGATGCGATCAAAATCGGTTTGGCATCGCCGGAGAAGATTCACGAGTGGTCCAAAGGCGAGGTGAAAAAACCCGAGACGATCAATTACAGAACCTTAAAGCCGGAAAAAGACGGTCTTTTCTGTGAGAAGATATTTGGGCCGAGCAAGGACTGGGAGTGCCATTGCGGAAAATACAAAAAGATTCGCTACAAGGGTGTCGTGTGTGACCGATGCGGCGTAGAGATTACAAAAGCCAGCGTCAGAAGAGAGCGGATGGGGCATATCGAACTTGCTGCGCCGGTTTCCCACATCTGGTATTTTAAGGGAATCCCGTCCCGTATGGGACTTATTCTGGATCTCTCGCCGAGGGTACTGGAAAAGGTGCTGTATTTTGCTTCCTACATCGTGCTTGACGGCGGAAATACCGCGCTGCAGTATAAGCAGGTGCTCTCTGAGAGCGAATATCAGGACGCCAGGGAACAGTACGGCAACGGATTCCGTGTGGGGATGGGCGCCGAGGCGATCCAGGAGCTGTTACAGGCGATTGATCTGGAAAAAGATTCTGCGGAGCTTCAGGCGGAGATTGCAGGGGCGACCGGGCAGAAGCGTGCGCGGATTATCAAGCACCTGGAAGTTGTGGAGGCATTCCGCGAGTCCGGAAACAAGCCGGAGTGGATGATTATGACGGTGATTCCGGTGATTCCGCCGGATCTGCGTCCGATGGTGCAGCTGGACGGAGGCCGCTTTGCGACATCCGACCTGAATGATTTATATAGAAGAATTATCAACCGCAACAATCGCCTGAGAAGACTTCTCGAGCTCGGCGCGCCGGATATTATTGTGCGCAATGAGAAGCGCATGCTTCAGGAAGCAGTGGACGCGCTGATCGATAACGGCCGCCGCGGCCGTCCGGTCACAGGGCCGGGGAACCGTGCGCTAAAGTCGCTGTCGGACATGTTAAAAGGAAAGTCCGGACGTTTCCGTCAGAATCTGCTCGGAAAGCGTGTGGATTATTCCGGACGTTCCGTTATCTGCGTGGAGCCTGTGTTAAAGATTTATCAGTGCGGTCTTCCGAAGGAGATGGCGATCGAGCTGTTTAAGCCCTTTGTGATGAAGGAGCTGGTGGCAAATAACAAAGCGCACAATATCAAGAGCGCGAAAAAGATGGTGGAGCGCCTTCAGACAGAAGTGTGGGATGTCCTGGAGGATGTCATCAAGGAGCACCCGGTTATGTTAAACCGCGCGCCTACGCTTCATCGTCTGGGGATTCAGGCGTTTGAGCCGATACTGGTCGAAGGTAAGGCGATCAAGCTGCACCCGTTAGTCTGTACGGCGTTTAATGCGGACTTCGACGGCGATCAGATGGCCGTGCATCTCCCGCTTTCGGTGGAAGCGCAGGCGGAATGCCGTTTTATGCTGCTGTCCCCGAACAACCTGTTAAAGCCGTCCGACGGCGGATTGGTGGCAGTGCCGTCACAGGATATGGTGCTCGGCATCTACTATCTGACCCAGGAGAGACCGGGCGTTAAGGGAGAGGGTAAGTTCTTTAAGAATGTCAACGAGGCGATCCTTGCATATGAGAACGGTGTGGTGACACTGCACTCTAAGATCAAAGTGAGGATGACAAAAACCATGCCGGATGGCAGAGTACTGTCGGAGGTTATCGAGTCGACGGTGGGCCGTTTCATTTTCAATGAGATTATTCCGCAGGATCTTGGGTTTGTGGATCGGAGCATACCGGGCAATGAGCTCAAGCTTGAGGTGGATTTCCTTGTGGCCAAAAAGCAGAACAAACTGATCCTTGAAAAAGTGATCAACATCCACGGTGCGACAAAGACGGCCGAGGTGCTTGACGCGGTCAAGGCCATGGGGTATAAGTATTCCACAAAGGCAGCCATGACCGTATCAATCTCCGATATGACGGTGCCGCCGGAAAAGCCGGATATGATTAAACGGGCACAGGACACGGTGGACGAGATCACCAGGCAGTACAAGAGAGGCTTCATGACGGAGAGTGAGCGTTATAAGGAGGTTGTCGAGACCTGGAAGAAGACGGACGAAGACCTGACAGAAGCGCTGCTTTCCGGGTTGGATAAATACAATAACATCTTTATGATGGCAGATTCCGGAGCGCGAGGTTCCGACAAGCAGATCAAGCAGCTGGCCGGTATGCGGGGGCTGATGGCGGATACGACCGGTAAGACGATCGAGCTGCCGATCAAGTCGAATTTCCGAGAGGGTCTTGACGTACTTGAGTACTTCATGTCCGCACACGGAGCCAGAAAAGGACTTTCCGATACGGCGCTTCGTACTGCAGACTCCGGATACCTGACCAGACGTCTGGTGGATGTATCGCAGCATATGATTGTCCGCGAGTCCGACTGCTGTGAGGGGACGGACCGTGAGATCCCGGGTATGTGGGTGACTGCGTTCATGGACGGAAAAGAGGAGATTGAGGGACTCCAGGAGCGTATTACGGGACGTTTTTCGTGTAATACGATCTGCGATGCAGAGGGAAATGTACTGGTTAAGGCAAACCATATGATCACACCGAGACGTGCGGCGCTGATTATGAGCGAGGGCGTCAGCGACAAGGGAGAACCGCTGACAAAGGTGAAGATCCGTACCGTGCTTTCCTGCCGTTCTCATATGGGCGTGTGTGCAAAATGCTACGGCGCGAACATGGCGACCGGGCAGGCAGTGCAGGTCGGCGAGGCGATCGGTATCATCGCGGCCCAGTCGATCGGTGAACCGGGTACACAGTTGACGATGCGTACCTTCCACACCGGAGGTGTGGCCGGGAATGATATCACACAGGGTCTTCCCCGTGTGGAGGAAATTTTCGAGGCGAGAAAGCCGAAGGGACTTGCGATTATCACGGAGTTTGCCGGTGTTGCGACAATCAAGGATACGAAGAGAAAGCGTGAGATTGTTGTGACGAACAGTGAGACCGGAGAGACGAAAGCATATCTGATCCCTTACGGTTCGCGGATCAAGGTTTTGGACGGAGCGTTTCTTGAGGCCGGCGACGAGCTGACCGAAGGATCGGTAAATCCGCATGATATTTTAAAGATCAAGGGTGTCCGTGCCGTTCAGGATTATATGCTGCGCGAGGTACAGCGTGTGTACCGTCTGCAGGGTGTGGAGATCAACGATAAGCATATCGAAGTGATTGTGCGTCAGATGCTTCAGAAGATCCGCATTGAATCAAACGGGGATTCGGCGATGCTGCCGGGAACCCTGGTGGATACGCTGGATTTTGAAGATACGAATGAGATGCTGACTCAGAACGGTCAGGAGCCGGCGAAAGGAAAGCAGGAGCTTTTAGGTATTACAAAGGCGTCGCTGGCCACGAATTCCTTCCTGTCTGCGGCGTCCTTCCAGGAGACGACGAAGGTACTGACCGAGGCGGCGATCAAGGGTAAGATAGACCCGCTGATCGGTATGAAGGAGAACGTGATTATCGGTAAGCTGATTCCGGCGGGAACCGGTATGAAGAGATACCGCAGCATCCATCTTGATTCCGATCTTGTGGTCGGGGAGGAAGAGGAGGTCATGTTCGAGGATTACGATGAATATGACGATTATGAAGATAACGGCGTGATGGATGAAGATTTCACGCTGGAAGAAATGATTCCGGAAGTTGTGGAATAAGAAAAAACAGGGCTGCCATGCGACACTGGTTTCGCGGCAGCCCTGAAGCATTTCCTGCAGGAATGAGCACATTCTGCGATACATGAGGTGAGCGCACGCGTATGAGCAAAAATAAGCCGTGAAGTGGCGGAGGGTGCAGCCGGGCAGGTTTTGCGAATGGCACGGGCGAAACTTTAGCTTTTGTATGCAAAAGCACGGTGCATCCCGTAAAAAAATCGTGACATGTATAAATCTGTAAAAATGTGGAAACATAATCTGGAACATACAGAGTGTCAGTTTGGAAGCATCCGTTTCAAAAGGCAGACAGAACCCGTGAAATTGTGCAGGAAATCGCATAAAAGGCTTGACAAAGCAAACGCTGGTTTGTATAATAACCTGGCGTGCAAAAAATAGCGCGTTGTGTTTGATGTACCAAACTATTTATCAAAACAGGAGGTGAAACTGATGCCAACATTTAACCAGTTAGTAAGAAAAGGACGCCAGTCGACTGTAAAGAAGTCCACAGCACCGGCACTTCAGAGAGGCTACAACTCCCTGCAGAAGAAAGCAACCAATACTTCTTCTCCGCAGAAGAGAGGTGTTTGCACTGCTGTGAAGACGGCAACCCCGAAGAAGCCGAACTCGGCTCTTAGAAAGATTGCCAGAGTACGTCTTTCCAACGGAATCGAAGTGACAAGCTATATTCCGGGTGAAGGACACAACTTACAGGAGCATAGTGTTGTTCTTATCCGTGGCGGCCGTGTTAAGGATTTACCGGGTACAAGATATCATATCATCCGCGGTACACTTGATACAGCAGGCGTTGCTAACAGAAAGCAGGCTCGTTCCAAGTACGGCGCAAAGAGACCGAAGGCCGGAAAGTAAGGAATTGTCACACGGCAGTCTGTGCCGGATGATGATTTGATGAACCAATAGTATCACATGCGTGTATCTGACCGGAGAATGATTCCGGCCAGCATGAACTAGAGGTAAGTGTTGGGATTGTTTCACAATGAGATATATTTCCGCACGAACACTAAGAGAGCAGATGCCGCCGCGGCAGATGCTTTACACATTGTGAGTACCGTTGAATTAATTTATGATGATTAAGGAGGGAAGAACCGTGCCACGTAAAGGACATACTCAGAAAAGAGATGTATTAGCTGATCCGATGTACAATAACAAAGTGGTGACCAAGCTGATCAACAATATTATGCTTGACGGCAAAAAGGGCGTCGCGCAGAAGATTGTATACGGAGCATTCAAGAGAGTAGAGGAGAAGGCTGACAAGCCTGCAATCGAGGTATTCGAGGAGGCCATGAATAACGTGATGCCCGTACTTGAGGTAAAGGCAAGACGTATCGGAGGCGCTACCTATCAGGTACCGATTGAAGTAAGACCAGACCGTCGTCAGGCGCTGGCGCTCCGCTGGCTGACTGCTTACTCGCGCAAACGCGGCGAGAAGACCATGGAAGAAAGACTGGCAAATGAGATTCTGGATGCAGCGAACAATACGGGCGCTTCTGTCAAGAAAAAAGAGGATATGCACAAGATGGCAGAGGCAAACAAGGCTTTCGCACACTACAGATTCTAATAAGGAGGAAATACCTTGGCTGGAAGAGATTATCCATTAGAGAGAACCAGAAACATTGGTATTATGGCTCATATCGATGCGGGAAAGACCACAACGACAGAGCGTATTCTTTACTATACCGGTGTGAATTACAAAATTGGTGATACTCATGAGGGTACTGCGACCATGGACTGGATGGAGCAGGAGCAGGAAAGGGGTATCACGATTACGTCAGCCGCCACGACATGCCACTGGACACTGGAGGAGTTTGCAAAGCCAAAGCCGGGTGCACTGGAGCATCGTATCAACATTATTGATACTCCGGGACACGTTGACTTCACGGTGGAGGTAGAGCGTTCTCTTCGCGTGCTGGACGGCGCTGTCGGCGTATTCTGTGCGAAGGGCGGTGTCGAGCCGCAGTCGGAGAACGTCTGGCGTCAGGCTGACACGTACAATGTCCCCAGAATGGCTTTCATTAATAAGATGGACATTTTGGGAGCGAATTTTTATGGAGCTGTTGACCAGATCCGTAACAGATTAGGGAAAAACGCGATCATCCTTCAGCTGCCGATCGGCAAGGAGGATGAATTTAAAGGAATCATTGATCTGTTCGAGATGAAGGCTTATATCTACAATGACGAGAAGGGTGATGATATCACGGTCACCGATGATCTTGGAGATATGAAGGATGAGGCTGAGCTGTACCGCAGCGAGCTTATCGAGAAAGTCAGTGAGCTGGATGACGATCTGATGATGATGTACCTTGAGGGCGAGGAACCGTCTGTTGAGGAAATGAAGAAAGTATTGAGAATTGCTACCTGCGAATGTCGTGCAGTACCGGTATGCTGCGGTACCGCATACAGAAACAAGGGCGTGCAGAAGCTTCTTGATGCTGTTATCGAGTATATGCCGTCTCCGGTAGACGTGCCTGCAATCAAGGGTACGGATCTGGAGGGCAATGAAGTGGAGAGACATTCGTCTGATGAAGAGCCGTTCTCCGCGCTGGCATTTAAGATTATGGCTGACCCGTTTGTCGGTAAACTGGCGTTTTTCAGAGTTTACTCCGGCACGATGAATTCCGGTTCGTATGTGCTGAATGCAACAAAGGACAAGAAGGAGCGTGTTGGGCGTATCCTTCAGATGCATGCAAACAAGAGACAGGAGCTCAGTAAGGTGTATTCCGGCGATATCGCAGCAGCGGTCGGATTTAAGTTCACCGCAACCGGTGATACGATCTGCGATGATCAGCATCCGGTGATCTTAGAGTCCATGGAGTTCCCGGAACCGGTTATTGAGCTGGCAATTGAGCCGAAGACAAAAGCCGGACAGGGTAAGATGGGCGAGGCGCTTGCAAAGCTTGCCGAGGAGGATCCGACGTTCCGTGCTCACACGGATCAGGAGACCGGGCAGACCATCATTGCCGGTATGGGTGAGCTTCACCTGGAGATCATTGTAGACCGTCTGCTTCGTGAGTTTAAGGTCGAGGCGAACGTGGGCGCGCCGCAGGTTGCGTATAAGGAGACCTTTACAAAACCGGTGGATGTCGAGTACAAGTACGCGAAGCAGTCCGGTGGACGCGGACAGTACGGACACTGTAAAGTGAAGTTTGAGCCGATGGATGCAAATGCAGAGGAGACCTTTAAATTTGAGTCCTCCGTTGTCGGCGGAGCGATTCCGAAGGAATATATTCCGGCTGTCGGGGAAGGTATTGAGGAGGCGTCAAAGGCCGGTGTCCTCGGAGGTTTCCCGGTACTCGGAGTTTACGCGAATGTATATGACGGATCTTACCATGAGGTCGACTCGTCCGAGATGGCATTCCACATTGCCGGTTCCATGGCTTTTAAAGAGGCGATGAAGAAGGCAAATCCGGTTCTGATGGAACCGATTATGAAGGTTGAGGTTACCATGCCGGAAGAATATATGGGTGATGTCATTGGCGATATCAATTCCCGCCGCGGACGCATCGAGGGTATGGATGACCTTGGCGGCGGCAAGATTGTACGTGCATTCGTTCCGCTTGCCGAGATGTTCGGATATTCGACGGATCTGCGTTCGAAGACACAGGGACGCGGTAACTACTCCATGTTCTTCGAGAAATATGAGCAGGTACCGAAGAATGTACAGGAGAAAGTGCTTGCTGACAAATCCAAGTAGGACAGAGCTTCGCTGCACTTTTTCTGTGGAAGAGATGCCTGCAGACAGGCACAGATAAGAATTTGTAACTATTTTTAACGGAATTCCCATATTTTATGGGAATCCGGAAGAAATAGCTTGAAAAAAAACGGATAATTTTATATAATCAGAATTAGCCGGGTTGTATAACGAAAAGGTATTTTGCCCATAAGGGGGCAGCATTTTAAGGAGGATTATTCAAATGGCAAAAGCTAAGTTTGAAAGAACAAAACCGCATTGTAATATCGGTACCATTGGCCACGTTGACCATGGTAAGACGACTCTGACCGCAGCAATCACAAAGGTGCTTTCTGAGAGAGTTGCCGGTAATACGGCTACCGATTTCGAGAACATCGATAAGGCTCCGGAAGAGAGAGAGCGTGGTATCACGATTTCTACCGCTCATGTTGAGTATGAGACAGAGAACAGACATTATGCACATGTTGACTGCCCGGGGCATGCTGACTACGTTAAGAACATGATCACCGGTGCTGCTCAGATGGACGGCGCTATTCTTGTAGTAGCTGCTACGGACGGTGTTATGGCTCAGACAAAAGAGCATATCCTGTTATCCCGTCAGGTAGGTGTGCCGTATATCGTTGTATTTATGAATAAGTGCGACATGGTTGACGACGAAGAGCTGCTTGAGTTAGTAGAGATGGAAATCACGGAAATCCTGGAGGAATATGAGTTCGAAGGCTGCCCGATCGTCAAGGGTTCTGCATTAAAGGCTCTCGAGGATCCGACCAGCGAATGGGGCGACAAGATCATGGAGTTAATGTCGACGGTAGACGAGTATATTCCGGATCCGCAGCGTGACACCGATAAGCCGTTCCTGATGCCGGTAGAGGACGTATTTACGATCACTGGTCGTGGTACGGTTGCTACAGGTCGTGTGGAGAGAGGTACTCTGCACTTAAGCGACGAGCTTGAGATCCTTGGTGTAAAGGAAGAGACTCAGAAGACGGTTGTAACCGGTATTGAGATGTTCCGTAAGATGTTAGACGAGGCTATGGCTGGTGACAACATCGGTGCACTGCTTCGTGGTATCAACCGTGATCAGATCGTTCGTGGACAGGTTCTTGCAAAACCGGGTTCTGTTACCTGCCATGGTAAGTTTACCGCTCAGGTATACGTTCTGACCAAGGACGAGGGTGGCCGTCATACGCCGTTCTTTAACAACTATCGTCCGCAGTTCTACTTCAGAACAACCGACGTAACAGGTGTCTGCAACCTGCCGGCTGGTACGGAGATGTGCATGCCGGGCGATAACATCGAGATGACGATTGAGCTGATTCATCCGGTAGCGATGGAGCAGGGACTTACGTTTGCTATCCGTGAGGGTGGCAGGACTGTTGGTTCTGGTCGTGTGGCTACGATTATTGAGTAATCTTTAGATTAGAGCCAAATAATAAAAATAAGCACCGCAATCCTTTGAGAAATCAAGGGGTTGCGGTTTCTTAATGTCTGAAAATAATAGTGAACAAAAGGAAAAGCCACTTGCCGGAATTTCATTGAAAATGGCTTGTGGCTCTAAAATGGCTCTATTTTGTAAATGTCTCATTTGGTTTTAAGAACTTGTATAATGAATTTATTTGTTGTATAGTATCAGAAATGGAGGTTATCAGTGTGGAAGAAAGTTTAAAATATCAACCAGAGTACAATTTGTTACAAGATGCATATTTAGGTTCTAAAGATGTTCTTCAAAAGAAGCTAGTATTTTTGGCTAATATGGCTCAAGAAGAAAAGTGGGATTATAAAGGTACATCAGATAAACAAATATTATATAATTATTTGTGCTATACATATGATAGAGTTAAGGTAGAGCATAAAATTGAAATATTGGACGACAAGACAGCAATGTGTTTTAATACAGGACTTTTAACTGAACATGGTGCAGATATTTATGCGTACTTTGTTAAAAATACAAGTCAATATAAGAGAGATGGACAAGATTGGTTTTTGTATGGATTTAAGCAACGGTCGGATTCAGAATTGAGAGTTTTTAAGCATTATCCAGATATCGCAGATTATTTTACTGTTCCGGCAGATTTTATCTATGATAAATCAATGGAACTTTCGATTGATTACGATCATATCATGAATGATATTATGAAAGATTTGTATCGGTAGGATTGACAGATACATATATGATAAATGGTTTGCTTGAAAATGCTGTAAAGAAAATTGTGGAAAAAGTAAAACGTAATTATAAACTGGCGATTCCACAATATTATACAGATAAATCAACAAGCGAATCGAAAATTCAATTATTGTTACCACTTTTTTTACAAAGTAGGGATGTGGCAGATTTAGCATTGGTGGTTGATAAAGGCGAATATAATTATGTTGGTAAAACAATTTTAACCATAGAATGGGCATATGTAAACTCAAGGAGAATTGTTCGACCAGATGTTGATTGGTTAAAAATTTAAAAAATGGTTGTTTTTTTAGAGAAAATAGTATATACTAACATTAGATTTACACATTTATGTATATTATATTTATAAAGTATATCAAAGAGACTAGATTTATAAAGTATAATTAGGTTTATGAGATGAGGGTTGCAGAAGCAACCCTCTTTTACTTACTTTGATTTCTCTTGAATTGCTGTTCCAAATGCTCATTTCGGAGTTTCATTCTTGTAGCATTGTCTGTATCCTCATACACTTTCTTTGTCACTGGCAAGGTGGAGTAATCAGCAATTTTCCGTTTTTCCAAATATCAAACATATCCTTTGGCGTAAAGTAGGATTCAAAACTTTCCCGGCTCTCATTCAGTGAAGCAAGGAATTGACACATATCTGCATTATATAAGTGTCCTTTTTCATTTCCATAGAATTTAATATTGGCATACCAACGGTTATCTTCGGTTTCTATGTCATTGAAAAATTTATCGTTGATTTCCAGTTCATAGCGCAATTCTGTTAATTCGTTCAACTCTAAAAGAAAACTGATAATATCGCCCATAGACGATAAAGAAAATTCATTGTCTGAAATGCCAAAAAGCCAATCCAAAGAAACGTGATACTGCTTTGCTATGGCATAGAGTACCAGCCTTCGGATTGCCGCCCGTTCCTGTCTGGTTAATTCCCGTGAGGGCGGCCCGCTCATTTCCCCCTGCCTTTCTTCGCCGGAAATTCCAGCCTGAAATTCACATATTTTCCCCCTGTATCATCCAGCAGCACCACTGCGTTATAGGTCTTTCCCGTCTTTTCGCTGTAAAGCCCGTACACGGAAACGCGGCCCTCTTTCAGAAGGGCCGCCACAGACTTTGTAATGCTCTTTTTCTTACTGGAAAAGAATTTGTTATCTTTCCAGAGTGCAAAGGTACAATCCCGGTTATCACAGAAGAATCCTTTTTTGCCCTCATACACAGTGCCGCCGCAGCGGGGACAGGTGCCGACAGCTTCACGCCCGTTTTCTTTCGCATCCGGGAACAGCCCGGCAAACCATTCCTCCGGCGCGGCATGTGGCTGTTCCGGAGCGGGGAAGATGATGGGGTTCCAATCATCTATATAAATACTCAGAAACACGTGCCGGGGACACGACAGTGGATTTTCTGGATGGCTTCCAAGGATATCTGATGTGCGACGGGTACAGCGGCTACAATAAGGTAAAGACCGCAAAACGTCTGGCCTGCCGGGCACACATCCGCAGATACCTGATTGATGCAATTCCGAAAGGGAAGCAGCTCGATTACACACAGCCCGCAGTACAGGGAGTCATGTATACGAACCAGCTTTTTGACAAAGAGGATAAGATTCGCCAAAAATATAAATCACCCGATGCCATCAAAGAAGCGCGCCTTTCTCAGGAGAAACCGGCCATTGAAGGCTTTTTGTCGTGGCTTGAGAAGCAGAACCCTGCCAGGGGTTCACGGTTGGATAAAGCAGTGACCTATATCAGGAACCGGAAAGAACACCTGGCTACCTAATTGGAGGATGGACGCTGCAGTTTTTCGAATAATCTTTCCGAGAATGCAATCCGGCCGTTCGTCGTCGGCAGAAAAGGGTGGCTGTTCTGCGATACCCCAGCAGGAGCACAGGTAAGTGCCATGGCCTATACAATGGTGGAAATGGCAAAAGCGAACAAGGTAAATCCTTATCATTATCTAACCTTCCTGTTTGAACACCAGCCGAATGAAAAAATGTCAGATGATGAACTGGAACAGCTTACTCCCTGGAATGAAAATGTAAAAGTGGAAATCCAAAGCCGGATCGAGAGCCAAAAAATCAGGAATGAATAAATCGCATGTGAATTGTCAATGTGCTTCAGTTGCTGGAAACGACTGGGGCATTTTTATTTTAATGACGGTCGAAAATTAAGCGGTTACGATGTAGTGGCTGGTGAAGATCAGTTTTGCCATACATTTCCTTACTTGACAAACCCTTTCATACAAAAAAGGCAGCAATTTCTGACCGCCCTTCTTAAAACGCTATCACACACTCACTTTTTCACTTTGCCGCAATCTCTCCAACACCACCGCTGCTCCCTTTCGAGTATCCTCGATGATCTCCCTGGGAGTCATCTGGGCATGGCGCAGGGAATTATATTCCCGAATCTTCCGGATGTCCTCCAGATTAAAATCCTTACTCACTGTTGGTTTCGTCATCGTCCTCATCATCTCCTTCCAGAAGTACGGAGGGTGGGTAGATCAGCAGATCCTTGTAACCCTCCAGGGTTGTGATGGTCTTTACCCCTCGCACTGTTTTTACATTTACGATATGTTTAAAATTCCAGGATGTAATGATATCGCATCCCGCCAGAATCGCTGCCGCGATATGCTGGCAGTCATCAAAACTCTTTTTCTTTAAGATCCCAAAATCAATGAATTTCTCAGCCAGCTCTACCGTATCTTCATCCGTGTGGACCAGCTGGTATTGGACCTGCTTCAGATAGCCCAAAAGGATATCCAGCTTTTCCTGGTTGCAGCCACTGATCTCATTCAACACAATATCAGAGATGTACACTTCATAGCGTCCCTGTCTGAACAGCTCCCACAATTCCAGTGTATCCTTCATTTTTTCCGGTGTGTCCAGCTGATACAGGTAGCTGACCACCGAGGTGTCCAGATAAACCTTCAATTTACGCATCGGATGCCTCCCACCTTTTATTTCATTCTACCATGAAACACTGAAAAAGTCATTCCCTGTATTTTTTATTTTATCATCATCGAAAGGTTCGACAGTGCATTTTCTCCTCTGTTACAACACCCCCAGCTTCTTCAGCAGCGCCACGCAGTCCTTCGCTCCCTGCTCATACAAATACATACGGTCATGATCCGCCGCCAGCAGCGTTGCCTCCACATAATCCATGATGGCTTTCTTCACATCTTCCGGCAGATCTTTGATCTTTTCCTGCATCTCTTTGCTCAGCCTGGCCACCCGATCCTGTAGCTCCTGATCCTCCGGCGAATGCTCATTGCGTTCACGCACTGCTGTCTCCGTCATCTCCCGGATCACCATCTCATAGATCTCTTCTCTGTCCATTTTCACTTCACTCCTTTTTCCAACCATCATAAACGGAACCGTTCTGACAGTCCATATGCAAAATCAATAAAATTATTTCTTTTAGTTTTCACGTTTCTGATATTTGTATGCGTCGCCCAGTTCCACCGCGCCATTGAGACGCTTGCCTCCTTCTCACTGCGGGGCCACTGTAAGTGCCCGTCCGCAAAACGCTTGTAGCACAGGACCCGGCCATCCCCTTGCCCGCGAGATCATTACCATGCAGGGGGATATATCAGGGTGACTTCAACTGTAGGCAGCGGCTCTGTATTTTCTGTGTTTTTGCCATGCAAATAAAAATCTGAAATCTTATAGGGCTGTGACATTTCTGTGAGAATTGGCTGTTATGATAGCGGCATCACAGAAAGGATGGTGCAACCCATGAGCATTTTGCAAACAACTGATCTCAAAAAATACTACGGCACAGAGCCGAACATCACAAAGGCGCTGGATGGTGTGACCCTTTCCATTGAGCAAGGGGAATTTGTCGCCATTGTCGGAACCTCCGGCAGCGGCAAATCCACTCTGCTGAACATGATGGGCGGTCTGGACGTACCCACTTTCGGCAGCGTTCGGATCAAGGGCAAAGAGCTGGCCGAGCTGAACGACGAGCAGCTTACCATTTTCCGTCGGCGCAGCATCGGTTTTATCTTCCAGAATTACAATCTTGTCCCTGTTCTGAATGTCTATGAAAACATCGTCCTGCCCGTAGAGCTGGACGGCGATACGGTGGACAAAAAATTCATGGACGAAGTAGTGCGCCTGCTGGCCCTGGAGGATAAGCTGAACAATATGCCGGGCAACCTGTCCGGCGGACAGCAGCAGCGCGTCGCCATCGCCCGCGCCCTCGTTTCC
>CAJUNX010000026.1:11107-59597 GCA_910587865.1 uncultured Roseburia sp. | reverse complement strand
CCTGCTCCACTTACAAGAAACGCTCCCGGACAGCCTGCTCCATGCACTCTATCAAGCACAACCGTTTAGAGGCCGCCGTTCTGTTCGCTATCCAGTATCAAGTGAGTACCGCCGTTTCCTATTCGGAAATAGTAGCCCGTATCAATGCGGCCCCGCTGAAAAAAAGTCAATCCCACCGCCTTAACGACCAGATAGCCGCAAAGGAAAAGGAATTGACGAAAATCACCCGCTACAAGCAGTCACTGTATCAAGACTGGAAAGACGGGGAAATCTCCCAGCAGGAATACCGGGAAATGAAAGCCGATTATGAACGGCAGGCCGCCGGGCTCTCGGATTTGCTGGCCCGGCTGACGGCTGAACGGAAACAGCTTTCAAACGGCGTTGACCAGCAGCATCCCGCGCTGGTAGCCTTTGCGAAATATCAGAACATCGAAAAGCTGACCCGCGAAATCCTGATTGAATTGGTAGACCATATCAAGATTTACGAAAACGGCAATATCAGCGTTCATTTTAAGTTTGCGGACGAGTTCCGCCGGATTGCCGAGTACATTGAAATCAATACCACTGACACCGCCGAGGCGGGCTGACCCCCGCCAAAGCATGAAATCCTTTTGACAGTGTGTTTTCCTAATAAAACGCAATCTTATGCTGTATAATAATGAGGAAGCCGACCGGTTCCCGTATCTGCGAAACAATCAGGGCGGCTGGGATATGAAGTGGCCAAACCCAGTGTTCTGGGATCATCTGGATCATGTGATCGCGCGGCTGGGAGAGCTGGGGATCGAGACGGATCTGATTCTGTTTCATCCCTGTGATATCTGATCTCCATCCACAATATCTCATGCAGGTATACCGAAGCGGGACTGGATGACGCACTGTTCGATTCAGAGCGGCGATATCAACCGCGTGCCGTACTGGAAAAAGAAGTACGGGCTTCCGATACTGATCGACGAATGTGGTTATGAAGGGGATCTGGAATTTGAATGGGGCAATCTCTTGGCCTTTGACATGGCGGATCGTTTCTGGTGTACGGTCACGCGGGGCGGCTGCGGTACCCACGGCGAGACCTTCCACCGGGAGGATGAGGTGCTGTGGTGGTCAAAGGGCGGGAGGCTTTACGGGGAGAGCGAACCGCAGATCCGGTTTTGAAAGGAGCTTTTATATGAGCTGCCGGGAACCGGCCGGGCGGATGCGCTGTCTGACCCGCAGAATCCCAATGAGGAGAGAAAGGACGGCCAGGCGCCGGACGAAAAAGGACTGCATTAGGGGATCGCGGTACGATTAAGGCGCGGAGTCCGCAGGAGCGGGTTCCCGCCCGGTGCGGGCAGAAAGGGAAAGCCGCGGCGCGGCAGCACACGGACAGCAAAGCACGGGCGTCGAATGTTTGGACGGAAACGGTAAGACATCAGTGACAACACTGAGTGAGGAGGAAATGCAGAATGGAATGGAAGAAACGGACAAGAACCTACAGCGGAACGACGGACGGGACGCCTTCGGAGCGCGAGCGAGCAAACCGGCAGGTCGCGCGGAAGGTGGCCGCGGAGGGCATGGTGCTCTTAAAGAATGAGGGGATCCTGCCGCTTGCTAAGAACGCGAAGGCAGCGCTCTACGGGGGCGGCGCGGTACATATGGTGAAGGGCGGCACCGGATCCGGCGACGTGAACGAGCGGGAGGTCGTGGAGATCTGGCAGGGCTTTCTGGATGCCGGGATCACGCTGACGAACCGGGGCTGGCTGGAGGAGTACGACCGGATTTACAAAAAGGCGAGAGAAGACTGGAGGCAGGTGATCGCGGACGAGCTGAAGCGGCAGGATAAGCATTTCTTTGAGGTGTACTCCTCACATGTCTTTCAGACGCCGGCCGGGGATCCGATTGACGAGTCTGCGGTCCGGGAGGCGGATGTGGTCTTTTATGTGATCAGCCGGACGGCCGGGGAGGGAGCGGACCGGTTCCTCGCGCCCGGAGATTACTATCTGACAGACGCGGAGAAGGAGGAGCTGGCATATTTGGACCGGCACACGGAGAACCTGGCCGTCATTTTGAATACCGGAGGTGCGATCGATCTCGCGGAGATTTTAAGCCTCTCCCACTTAAAGGGTCTGATCTGTATGTCACAGCCGGGCATGGAGGGCGGACATGCGCTGACCGACGTTCTGACCGGAAATGTCACGCCGCAGGGAAAGCTGACGAGCACCTGGGCGCTCTCCTACTTCGACATTCCGGGGGCGGCGGATTACAGCCACAACAACGGGAATGTGCAGACGGAATACTATACGGAAGGGATTTATGTGGGCTACCGGTATTTTGACAGCTTTGAGAAAAAAACAGCGTTCCCGTTCGGGTTTGGTTTATCCTACACGACATTTGACATTCGGACGGAGGCGGTGAGCGCCGGGGCGGACGGCTGTATATCCGTGACTGCGGTTGTCACCAATACGGGAGCAGTCTGCTCTGGCAGAGAGATCGTGCAGGTGTATGTCTCCTGCCCGCAGACGAAGCTTGCAAAGGAGCGCCGCAGACTCTGCGGATTTCAGAAAACCAGGCTGCTCGCGCCGGGAGAGAGTGAGAGGGTCACGATCAGACTGCCGGCGAAAAATCTGGTATCCTTCTCGGAAGAGCAGTCCGCGTGGATCATAGAGGCCGGACAGTACGGCGTCTGGGTGGGAAATTCCTCCGTGGATCTGACGCTTTCGGGTGTGCTTCTGGCGGAGCGGGATACGGTGCTTGAGCGGGTGGCGCACATTCATCCGCTGCAGGAGCCGCTTGACGAACTTGTGTGCCCAGAGGAGCTTCGGATGGCGCAGGAGCAGGAGTGGAAGAAGCTCGCTGAGGAGAAGGGGCTTGTCCCGATCCCCTTTGCGCCGGGCGCAGAGAAGCCGCCGGTTTCTGAGGAGAAAAAGGAGGCCGTCTGGGCGAAGGAGCTCACTGCAAAGCTGACAAAGGAGCAGATGATCCACATGGTGACCGGAGAGGTCAGCAGAGGCCAGGGACAGACTCTCGGCGTCGCCGGTATCCTGGTGCCCGGAGCGGCCGGTGAGACGAGCGGATGCTTAGAGGAGGAATACGGCGTGCCCGGTGTGCCGATGGCGGACGGGCCGGCGGGGATCCGCCTGATGAAGAGCTATGAGGTGGTCCGCGAGACCGGCGTGATCCGTAACCAGGGGATCTACGGCGCGGTGGAGGGCGGTATCTTTGCCGACTGCACAAAGCATGACGACGCGGATACCTACTATCAGTACGCGACGGCGATTCCGGTGGGGACGCTTCTGGCACAGAGCTGGGATCCGGCGCTTTTGGAGGAGGTCGGGCGCGCGGTGGCCGTCGAGATGGAGGAATTCGGTATCGGCTGGTGGCTCGCGCCGGGGATGAACATCCACAGAAACCCGCTTTGCGGCAGGAACTTCGAGTATTTTTCCGAGGATCCGCTGCTTTCCGGATATTCGGCGGCGGGGATCACAAGGGGCGTACAGAGCAGAGCAGGTACCGGGACGACGATCAAGCATTTTGCCTGCAACAATCAGGAGGACAACCGCAAGGGCAGCAACAGCGTCGTCTCCGAGCGTGCGCTGCGGGAGATTTATCTGCGCGGGTTTGAGATCGCGGTAAAAACATCCCAGCCCATGGCGATCATGACCTCGTACAATCTGATCAACGGCGTGCATTCGGCCAACAGCCGGGATCTGTGCACCGTCGTGGCCCGGGAAGAGTGGGGGTTTCGGGGCATTATCATGACGGACTGGACGACCACGGGCCGCGGCGGCAGCAGCGCGTGGGGCTGTGTGGCGGCGGGCAACGACCTGATCATGCCCGGCAGCGACGGGGATCACGAGGAGATCCGCGCCGCCTTAGCGGACGGCCAGCTTGACGCGGAGGATTTAAGAAGGTGCGTGGAGCGGATGCTCACCGTGATTTTTCAGACAAATGCCTTTGAGAACGGAGGACAGAAATAAGAACGACATTTCGCGCAAGAGAGCCGTACACAGGCATTTTTATGCAGTGTGCAAAAAGGATGCGCCGCTTTTGACGACGCATGAGTACGTGGAGGCGAGCCGGCAGGTAACGAAAGAAGCGTTTCACCCTTCCCCGGCTGCAGCCTCCTCTTTCTGTATCTGCACGGATACGGCCTGACACCGCCGGATCCCGGAGATAAATACCGCGATACCGCCTGCCGTAAGCGCGAGCGCGAACAGAAACCAGAATAAAAAGGCAAAAGCCGATTCGCCGATGTTAAGGTACTGGCTGATGACGGTTCCCCAGAAATTATAGAAGATGTGCAGCAGAATCGAATGATAGATGCTGCCTCCTTTTTTGCACAAATAGCCGAGAACGGCGCCAAGGCAGAATGCGTAGACACCCTGAAGCATATTCATGTGGAAAATGCCAAACAGCAGCGCCTGGATCAGATTCGCCGCCCAGAATGGCAGACACTTTTCCAGCTGGCGCATCGTGACGCCGCGGAAGATCAGTTCTTCGGAGACGGGGCCGAGAAGGACGGAGTAGAGAAACAGTCCGACCGTGATGCGGTTGTCGAGACCCGAGGTCTCCATCAGTTCCATATAAGTATCCAGCCAGGAAGGAAAAAGCGCTGAGAGAAAGCCGATGAGATAGCTGGTCAGAAACTGCGTGCCGGGTATGAGCATGATAATGCCCAGAAACGACAGCGGGTGAAACGTGGTCTTTAAGCGCGGCAGATAATTGCCGTCATACCGCGTATAATACCACAGTCCAAAAACGGCGATGGATATGACAGAGTAGCATACCATCGTATAAACCAGAAAATTCTGCGTCGTCCACAGAATATTCAGGTCTTCCAGCACAGCGGTAAAATCTCCGCTTTTTACGGCGGCATACCAGATGCCCTCTGCCAGGCCCGAGACTCCCATGGAAAAGAAGACGATCAGAAACTGCAGTCCGATCGATAATAACAGCGGTATCAGTGCAAAGAAAAATTGTCCGGCTTTTCTCATTTCTATTCCTCTCTGATGTTTTTTTTCATTATAACAAGCGTGTCATATGAATGCAAGTGTCACCTGTGAAAGGGTATTTACTTTAAAACTTTAATATGCTACTATATCAGCAGAGTTACATAGATAAAGGAGAAACGTATGAGTAAGAAACTTAGGACCGAGGCGGTAGACCGGCTGTTTGACGCGATCTTAAGCCTGCAGGACAGGGAAGAGTGCTACACTTTTTTTGAGGATGTCTGCACTGTGAATGAGTTGCTTTCTTTATCACAGCGGTTTGAGGTTGCCGGGATGCTTCGTGATCAGAAGACGTATCTGGATATCGCAGAGAAGACGGGGGCTTCCACGGCGACGATCAGCCGGGTGAACCGTTCCTTAAATTACGGGAACGACGGATATGACATGGTATTTTCAAGAATACAGGAACAGAAAACAGATGCCGGCGCTTAAGCGCCGGCAGGTTTTCCGGCCCGTCCGCTCTTTTTGGAGCCGGAGGCGGGATTGCGTGCCGATTCCGCTGTTTTTTTGCGGTCGGCAGCGGAATCAATCATTTTTTCGATGATGGTCTTTTTTACATAGACATCATAGCAGAGCATACAGATAAAGCTGAACGTGCGGAGCAGCTCGGCATCCTCCCCGGCAGCGTCCGGAAAGGTCTGCATGGCAGTATTGAATTTTTTGGCAAGATCTTTCATGATCGTCTGGGTCTGCTGATGCTCGAGACCGAACACTTCCTTATAAATATCCTCAAGGCCATACTCCTCGTCTTTTCCGAAATATCTGTCCGTGATGGGATTTAAGATATTTTGAATATCGCTGATACTTAAAATATTTTTCATATAATAGATAAAGATCAGGGTGAGAACATGCTCCCTGGTGTATTTCTTCTTCTCCGGCGGGGGGAGCAGATTATTCTTCGCGTAGTTATTGATCATGGTCTTCGTCAGGATCTTATCGTCTCTGTGGCGTTTGGAGGAGGCCAGCTGGGAATCCATAAAGGTCGTGATCTGATCCATGTACAGATCGATATTGGGAATATCCTCGGGGCGGACATAATCTATTTTTTTCAGTCGTTCTAACAGATCGCTTAAAAACTGTCTGGTATTTGGATCCATATAAATCTCCGTTCCTCTGTGAAAATCATCCGCCTGTGCGGCGGTTGCTGCTCTATGTCTATTATATTTCTTTGAAAACCGTATGGCAAGAGACAAATATATTTTGTTTTCGATATGGAACAAAAGCAAATATGACGGACCGTCCGGCGGACGCTGCATATAATGAAAGGCAGACCAGTATAAAAAGGAGATTGATCGGTGAACATCAACGTACATGCCGGACACAATCCGGACGGAAAACCGGGCAGCGGTGCGGTCGGACTGATCCGTGAATCGACGGAAGCGCGGAAGGTAAAGGATGAGGTGATCAGCCGTCTGCGCCGCCTGGGACATACGGTATACGACTGTACCTGCGAGAACGGGAGCGGTCAGAGAGATGTGTTGAAAAAGATTGTCGATGCGTGCAATGCGCATCAGGCGGATCTGGATGTGGCGATTCATTTTAATTCCGGGGCGGGTGATTCCGCCGGAAACGGGAAAACAACGGGGACGGAGGCTTATGTGTACCGCATGACGGGACCCGCGGCGGAATACGCAAAGCGCGTGTGTGAGGCCGTCTCCCGTCTGGGCTATGTAAACCGCGGGGTAAAAGCGAATCAGGGACTATATGTTCTGAAAAATACGAAGGCGCCTGCAGTGCTGGTGGAGTGCTGTTTTGTGGATGACAGGGATGATGTGAATCTCTATCGCGCGGAGGATATGGCGGAGGCGATCGTATCCGGCATCACCGGCATATCGGACCCGCCGGATACCGGTGATCCGGAAGGGACGCTCTACCGGGTGCAGACCGGGGCGTTTGCGATCAGGGAAAATGCCGTCGCCATGCAGGCACGCTTAAAGGCAGCCGGATTCGACGCGATCATTGTAAGAGGGCGGCAGGGATAAAAGCAAGTGTGAAAATATATATTGTTTGGTATCGAAAATTGCGGCAATCTGTGTTATACTGAACAAATCGGAAACAAACGGATGACATGACAGAAAAGGATAAAGGGGTATGAGCAGTTACGATACGCTGAATGAACAGCAGAGAATCGGTGTGACCACAACGGAGGGGCCGGTTCTGATCCTTGCCGGGGCCGGTTCCGGCAAGACGAGGGTGCTGACGCACCGGACCGCCTGGCTGATTGAGAAGTGCGGGGTGAATCCGTGGAATATCATGGCGATCACATTCACCAACAAGGCGGCGGGAGAGATGCGCGAACGGATTAACGCGATGGTGGGACACGGCGCGGAGAGTATCTGGGTGTCGACCTTCCATTCCAGCTGCGTGCGGATTTTGCGGCGTCACATTGACCGCATCGGATATGATACGAATTTTACGATCTATGATGCGGATGACTCGAAAAATGTGATGAAAGACGTCTGCAAGAGGCTGGAGATCGACACGAAGATCCACAAGGAGCGCAGTCTGCTCTCCGCCATCTCATCGGCGAAGGATGAGCTGATCTCACCGGAGGAATTTACGCTCCGCGCGGAGGCGTCAGCCGATTTTGCAAAGCGCAGGCAGGCGCAGGTCTACCGGGAGTATCAGTCGGTACTGCGCAAAAATAATGCGCTTGATTTTGACGATCTGATTGTAAAGACCGTGGAGCTGCTGCAGAGTGATCCTGAGGTGCTCGATTTTTATCAGGAGAGATTTCGCTATATCATGGTGGATGAGTACCAGGATACCAACACGGCGCAGTTCGGGCTGATCCGTCTGCTTGCGGGCAAATATAAAAACCTGTGCGTGGTCGGGGATGACGATCAGTCCATCTACAAATTCCGGGGGGCCAATATTTACAATATTCTCAATTTTGAGAAGCATTTTCCGGATGCAGTGACCATTAAGCTCGAGCAGAATTACCGCTCGACCACCCATATTCTGGATGCGGCCAACCAGGTGATCGCAAACAATGTCAGGCGAAAGGCAAAGACGCTCTGGACGGCAAACGGCGAAGGGGAGCCGATTACATTCCGGCAGTTTGACACGGCTTACGACGAGGCGGACTATGTGGCGGAAGATATTCTCATGGGAAAGAGAAACGGTACATACGGCTACGGAGACTGCGCGGTGCTCTACCGGACGAACGCCCAGTCGCGTCTGTTTGAGGAGCGTTTTATCGTGTCGAATATTCCGTATAAGATTGTCGGCGGGGTAAATTTTTACGCAAGGAAAGAGATCAAGGATCTTCTGGCCTACCTAAAGACGATCGATAACGCCAGGGACGATCTGGCGGTGCGCCGGATTATCAATGTGCCGAAGCGCGGGATCGGCGCGACGACGCTGAACCGGGTGTCCGATTATGCGGAAGCATATGACATCGGCTTTTATGACGCGTTAAAGCAGGGAGATGAGATCCCGGCGCTCGGAAAGAGCGCGGCAAAGTTAAAGCCGTTTGTGAATCTGATCCAGACGATGCGGAGCAAGCTGCCGTACCTTGGTGTGACAGAGCTCTTAAAGGAGATCATCGAGGAGACCGGATACGTCAGGGAGCTTGAGGCGGACGGGTCGGAGGAGGCGCTCGCACGCATCGAAAATATCGATGAGCTGATCAGCAAGGTCACGGCGTATGAGGAGGGAGAGGAGAACCCCACTCTCAGCGGATTCCTGGAAGAAGTGGCTTTGGTGGCCGATATCGATGATCTGGCGGAGGGCAGCGACTATGTGGTGCTGATGACGCTGCACAGCGCAAAGGGTCTGGAATTCCCGAAGGTCTATCTGGCGGGCATGGAGGACGGGCTGTTCCCGGGATATATGACGATCACCTCCGACAATGCGCCGGAGGAGCTGGAGGAGGAGCGCCGGCTTGCCTATGTCGGGATCACGCGCGCGATGAAGGAGCTGACGTTAACGGCGGCCAGGCAGCGGATGATCCGCGGGGAGACACAGTACAATACGGTATCGCGTTTTGTGAAGGAGATCCCGGAGGAGCTTTTCAACAGCTCCGTGAAAAAAAAGAAATCTGACGGATCCGGCCTTAAGGGAGGACGGACGGAGGATGCGCCGGGGAGAACGCCGTATCCGGTGCGCGCGAAACGGCCGTCCATGCGGCAGCAGCCTTCGGGGCAGAGCATGCAGGCGAAGGCGTTTTCCACGGTGAATACGGTAAAGGGAAGCTTAAGCTACGATGTCGGGGATCGTGTTTCCCATGTGAAGTTCGGAAACGGGACAGTGAAAGGCATCATAGAGGGCGGCCGGGATTTTGAGGTCACGGTGGATTTTGACACGGCCGGAACGAAAAAAATGTTCGCAGCATTTGCAAAACTTAAAAAAATATAAATTGTGTGAAATTAGAATTTTTTTGTATGCGAATGGGGAAACATATGTTATAATGGAGAAACAGAAAAGGAAATTGATTCCAGTGGCAAGGATATCAGATAGGAGGAGGAAGAACCAATGAACAAGATGGAAGATTTAATCAGCATGACAAAGCTGAACGACCTTCTGAACAAGAAGGAAGAGGCTGAGGAGAAGAAGTCGTCAAAGGTAGTTTGGATTTTTGCGATCATCGGTATCATCGTAGCGGTGGCGGCAGCGGTGTATGGGATCTACCGTTTCTTCACGCCGGATTATCTTGAGGATTTTGAGGATGATTTCGAGGACGATTTTGACGATGATTTCTTCGAGGATGACGAGGAAGAGACCACGACGGAGGAGTCCGCAGAGGCTGCGACCGAGGAGTAGGCCGCATAACACAGTGGAGGAGAGGGACTGCATGCAGGCGGTCCCTTTTTTTCGCCCCTGTGCCGGAGAAAAAAGGCGCGGGCGGGAACAGGTCGCAGAGCCGGGCGGCGGGTGAACAGAAAGGATGATATATGAAAAAGGGACAGATTGCGGAGGGAGTAATAGAGCGCGTCGATTTTCCGAATAAGGGAGTATTTACGGCAGAGGACGACAGCCGTGTGGTTGTAAAAAATACGATTCCCGGGCAGAGGGTGTCGGTCCGTATTTTAAAAGCGAGAAAAGGAGTGTGTGAGGGGCAGCTGTTAGAAGTGCTGGAACGTTCGCCGTCCGAACAAAGCGTGCCCGGCTGCGTGCATGCCGGTGTGTGCGGCGGCTGCGTGTATCAGACGCTTTCCTATGAGGACCAGCTGCGGCTGAAGTCAGATCAGGTGAAGCGCCTGCTCGACGGGGTAATCCGGACGGAGGACAAAGATTACGAGTTTACGGGTGCAAAGGAAAGCCCGTGCCGTTACGGGTATCGCAACAAGATGGAGTATTCGTTTGGGGATGCGTATAAGGACGGCCCGCTGGCGCTGGGGCTGCACCGGCGCGGCAGCTTTTATGATATCGTGAATGTGCCGGATTGTAAGCTTGTGGATCCGGATTTCGGCACTGTGCTCTCAATCACGCTCTCCTACTTTAAGGAGCGGGGGATTTCCTACTATCACAAAATGCGTCATACCGGTTATCTGCGCCATCTTCTGGTGCGCCGTGCGGCAAAGACGGGGGAGATCCTGATCGACCTTGTGACGACGACAGGGGAGCCGAAAGCCGTGCGGCCGCACGAAGCTTGTTTAGGGAATGAGAGCAGCGGAGCCGTGAGGGAGGAGACGGAGAAAGAGCTGCTCGCCGGCTGGATGAAGGCATTGCTTGCCGCGGAATATACCGGGACGATCACAGGGATTCTTCATACGGCAAATGACCGCGTGGCGGATGTGATTGCCGATGAGGGGACCACGGTTCTCTACGGCAGGGACTATTTTTATGAGGAGCTTCTGGGGCTTCGTTTTCTGATCACGCCGTTTTCTTTTTTTCAGACGAATTCGTGCGGGGCGGAGGTGCTCTATGAGACGGCTCGTGAATTTATCGGGGATGCGATTTCCGTGGAAAAGACGGTATTTGACCTGTATTCCGGCACGGGCACGATCGCACAGGTGCTTTCCGCAGCGGCAGGGAAGGTGACGGGCGTCGAGATCGTGGAGGAGGCCGTGGAGGCGGCGCGTGAAAATGCCAAAAGAAATCACCTCACGAACTGTGAATTTATCGCGGGGGATGTATTAAAAGTGCTCGACAGCATGGAAGAATGCCCGGATTTTATCGTGCTCGATCCGCCGCGGGACGGCGTACACCCGAAGGCGCTTGCAAAAATCATCCGTTACGGGGTGGACCAGATGGTGTATATTTCCTGCAAGCCGTCAAGTCTGGCGAGAGATCTGGTGACGCTTCAGGCAGGCGGCTACCGGGTGAAGAAGGCTGCCTGCGTGGATATGTTTCCTTTTACGGCAAATATAGAGGTCGTGGTTTTGCTGCAGCGGTGCAAAGCCGATAAGATGCAGAAGGTTTGAACCACATCCAGTGTGATTTCCCGGCAGACGCCGGGCAGTAAAAAGCGGGAGTACAGAGGCGCTGGTCTCTGTATTCCCGCTTTTTCAGAAGGTGCCGTAATTTGCCTGTCGTCAGTCATACAGAGCGGCACGAACATCAGAGGCATCGTTTCATGAGCCGTTTTTATTTGTCGTCTTTCTTTTTTGTATCCCTGACGATATCTCTGTAAATCATGACAGCGCAAAGCGCCCATACGGGTCCGTTGGACAGCGAATCCATATTGACACCGTTGAGATTGCCGACAATATTGATCACCATTAAAACAGTCAGTACGGCCACTACGATAGCAGCCCCTTTTAAAAAATTCTTCATAACTTCATGTCTCCTTTCAGAACCGGTATATTGATCGATGATTAATATATCAGAGAAACGAGCCGTTTTTTCAAAACAGTCATAAATGGTTTCATTCTGCAGATAAGTGCGATTTTTTTCTGAGGAGGACGCGTTTATTCATCATTTTCGCGAAGCAGAACTTGATACCGGCAGTCACATACAGTATAATCATAGAAGTGAACTTCGAAAGGTGGGACTGCATGATGCAATATATGGGAATGCTGTTGTCTTTTTTCCGGCTTTCTCTCGCGATCCGCAATGTGTGGCCGAAACGTATGAGTCTGAAAGCGTTTTTCGCGCTTTATATCCTTCTGCTGCTTGCCGGAATGCCGGTAACGCTCTTTTCCTGTATCCCGTACGGCCTGTTCGGCATTCTGGTGGCAATCTGTCTGTTCGGGCTGGCTGTCTGCCGGGATACCGCAGCTTGGAACGTCTGTATGGGCATGATCGGATGTGTGCTCGCCGTCGTGACGGACGGACTGGTGGCAGGCATTCTGAATGGTCTGGTTCCTCTGACACCTTCCGGGCAGCCGTTTGTTATGATCGGTGAACTGTGCGGCACACTGCTGTTTTATCTGATTACGCTGTTTTGCGGCAGGCTGCTTCGAACATTGCTGCTGGCGGGCAAAGGGATGCTGTGCTTTCCGCAGACGTGGTATCTGATTGACGCCGCACTGCTGCTTTTGATCACCATCTATCTGTTTGATAATCTGATCCCGGGACAAAACGGGTCTTTTGGCAGAATGATCTACAATAACGTCCTTCATGTTTCCGGGTATCTGCTTGTGATGCTTTTTCTGCTTCTGGCCATGCGCCGTTTCTGGCTGGGACAGGTACAGACGGAGGCGGAGCAGAAAGCGCTGCGTGATCTGCAGGACTACACACATAATTTAGAGACAATGTATAACGGTCTGCGCTCATTTAAGCATGATTATGTCAATATTCTGCTCTCTATGTCCGGCTATATGGAAAATGACGATATGGAGGGATTAAAGGAATTTTTTGAGCAAAAAATCTTTCCGACCAAAAATCTGATTGATCAGGGGGATTACAAGCTCAGTCAGCTTGGCAATATCGGCGTGATCGAAATCAAAAGCCTGCTCTCTGCAAAAATGATCTATGCGCATGAATCAGGGATCGACGTCACGATTGATATCCCCGACAGAGTGGAGCACTTTCGGATGGATACCGTTGACCTTGCCAGGATACTGGGGATCTTTCTGGACAATGCCATCGAAGCCGCGCTTGAGACCGTACAGCCTCAGATCGGTTTAAATATCATTCAGAATAAAACCGGTGTGGCAATCATCATAAGCAACCGTTTCCGGGAAACCGGCGTGATGCTTCACCGGCTAAAGCAGAAAGGCTTCAGCACAAAGACGGGACATCAGGGGATCGGGCTTTCCAACGCGCACAGCATCATCCGTTCTTATGACAACGTGCTGCTGGAAACGACAATGCAGAGCGGCTGCTTCATGCAGCATATGGAACTTGCCTTCGGAAAGGAGTAATTTGAAATGCTCAGTCTTTTTGTGTGCGAGGATGATCCCGCGCAGCGGCGGGCGATCGTGAAAATCATTCGGAATATCGTGCTGATGGAAGAACTGGATATGCGGCTTGTGCTGGACGCGGGAGATCCTTATGAGCTTTTGGACGCGGTCAGGGCCAGTGAGAATACAGGCGTTTATTTTCTCGATATCGACTTAAACAGCGACATGAACGGGATGAGGCTGGCGCAGCAGATCAGACTGTCAGATCCCCGCGGTTTCATCATATTCATAACCGCACATTCGGAATTAAGCTTCATGACGTTTCAGTACCGCGTGGAGGCGATGGATTTTGTGCTAAAAGACAACCCCGCCGAGGCGAGGGTGAAAATCAGAGAATGTCTGTTCCGTGCGATGGAGCGCTATACGCTTCAGACAAACAAGACGCACAAGGTCTATACGATGGAGGCCGGAGGACGGAAAATCAGCGTGGATTATGATGATATTTTCTTTTTTGAAACGTCCGCCCATATCCATAAAATCATTCTTCATGCCAGAGACCGTCAGATCGAATTTTCTGGCACGATGAAAGAGCTGGCAGGGACGCTCGACGATAACTTTGTGCGCTGTCACCGGTCCTTTCTGGTAAACAAAACAAACATAAAAGAAGCAGACGTGAAAAATCGCATCATCTATTTTCCCAACGGAGAAACCTGTCTGATGTCCACGCGCATGATGAAAGGATTCTGACTGCCGAAGCAGGGCGAAGTCAGGATTCCTCTTTTCTTCTGACCGTTTCTTCCTTGAGATCAGACGGTTTTCGGATCACATTTAAGTCGAGCAGCTTATTGACTGCTTTCTGCAGCTCGGGATGCTTTCGGTAGGATTCGATCAGGGCGCGTTCCGAGGGTGTGATTGAAAACGTCGAAGATTCTTCCCTGTATCCGAATACGGAGAGGATATTGCTGATATTGTATAATTCACAGAGGACTAAAAGAATATCTGCGCTTGGGTTTGCCTGTCCGCTTTCCCAGCCGTATATGGTTTTGGGTGCGACATGGATGGAGCGCTCCCTGAGCATGAGGGAAACATCGTTGACGGAATAGTGATTTCTCTTGCGATATTCTTTTAAAACCTGTGGAATCAGTGAATTTCTCATCTCCTTTACCTCGCAAAAGTATCATATCTTACCTCTTTTGGAAGCGTCAATATATTCTGTAAATACAAGAAATCAGGGTGATTTAATTCCTTAATTTATAGAATTGTTTATGTATAACAGATTATAAAAGAGAAATGTATAAGAAAACGGACTGCAAGTCATACTAAAAATGAAAGGATGACCAAACAGACAAAACCGGGAGGAAGGATATGAATGTACAGATAGGAAAACAGAGCCTCCGATTTGCGGAGGCGCCATATATTATCAGCAGTGCGAGTATTGTGGGGAAAAAAGAGGGCGAAGGGCCGCTTGGAAGCTGTTTTGATGTGGTCGGCGAGGATGACAAATTCGGGCAGAACACCTGGGAGGAGGCAGAGAGCACGCTGCAGAAGGAAGCATTTTTAATGGCGGTGGGAAAGGCCGGTTTAAAGACAGAGGATATCCGTTATCTGTTCTCCGGGGATCTGCTGGGGCAGAATATCGCGACCTCATTCGGGCTGATGGATTATCAGGTGCCGCTGTTCGGGCTGTACGGGGCGTGCAGCACCTGCGGCGAGGCGCTCTCGCTCGGGGCGATGTGTGTGGCGGCCGGATATGCGGATTATGTGGTGTCGATGACCTCCAGTCATTTTGCCAGCGCGGAAAAACAGTTCCGTTTTCCGCTGGAATATGCAAATCAGCGTCCGGCGTCCGCGACCTGGACCGTGACGGGCAGCGGCGCCTATGTGCTCGGAAAAGCACGGAGCAAAGCGAGAATCACCGGGATTACCACCGGAAAGATCGTGGACTACGGGATTAAGGACTCGATGAACATGGGGGCCGCGATGGCGCCGGCGGCAGCCGACGTGATCTGCCGTCATCTGTCGGATTTCGGGACGTCGCCAAAGGAATACGATCAGATTATCACAGGGGACCTGGGAACCGTGGGACAGGAGATTCTGTGGGATCTCGCAAGGCAGGGAGGATACGATATCAGCGGCGTGCATGCGGACTGCGGGATCGAGATCTATGATGCAAAAAAACAGAATACCGGAGCAGGCGGTTCCGGATGCGGCTGTTCGGCCGTGACGTTAAGCGCGCATTTCCTGAAAAAAGTGGAGTCGGGGCGGTGGAAAAAAATTCTTTTCGTGCCGACGGGCGCGCTGCTTTCCACAGTATCTTTTAACGAGGGAATGACAGTGCCGGGAATCGCGCATGCGGTTGTGATTGAGCACGCGGCGTAAAAAATGCTTTGGAACCGGCGCGGCGCGAAACAGCGGCGCGGTAGCAATATCGGGGACAGAAAGGAGAATGATGGATTACGTGAATGCATTCTGGGTCGGAGGGCTGATCTGCGCCCTTGTCCAGATTCTGATGGAAAAGACAAAGCTTCTGCCGGGACGGATTATGGTGCTTCTGGTGTGTCTTGGCGTGATACTCGGGGCGCTGCAGCTGTATGAGCCCCTTATGGAATACGCGGGTGCTGGCGCAAGCGTTCCGCTCCCCGGATTCGGGAATACGCTCTGGAAGGGTGTCAAAGAGGCTGTGGACGAGAACGGATTTTTGGGGATATTCATGGGAGGCTTTAAAGCGAGTGCGGTGGGAATCTCCGCAGCGCTGATTTTCGGCTATATCGCCAGCCTGATTTTCCAGCCCAAAATGAAGGCGTAGGAAAAAAAGCCGGCCGTTCTGCGGCTGCGGCCGGCTATTCTGCGGCTCCCTCCGTGGTCGGTATCCGATGGATGGGGTATCCTTTTGTGTAGACAAAATATTCCGGGCATTTGTACACTACTTCGGCGCTCGCGTTAAAACCGTCGTAGAGGTGATGCGAGACGCGCTCTGCGAGGCGGTTGTACTCCCGGCTGGAAATGTAATCCCAGATCAGAATGTGATCCTGATACAGGCGCAGCAGGCTTTCGCGTTCCCCGAGATTTAAAAAGGTGCGGAACCGTTCGTACTGGGAATTGATGGTCTGCCAGTAGCGCATGACATTCTGCTTGCCGGCAAGTTCATAGAGCATATTGTGAAACGCGTTGTCGCTGACGACAAAGGCGCGGCTTAATTCATCGGGAGGCAGGTTGGAATCAAGCAGATCCCTCTGCTGCTGTAAGATCAGCCGGACGGCGAATTCCTGAGAATTGTCGTGGCTGGTTGCGAGATCGCGGAAGACGGCCTGCTCTAACACCTCGCGGATGTAGAGGGTGTCGGCGATCATGTCCAGATCGATCAGTGATACGAAGGTTCCGATGTGCGGGCGGATCTCAAGCAGGCCCTCGCGCTCGAGCATCTTGAAAGCGTCGCGGACAGGTGTCCTGGAAATCTCGTATTTTGCGGCCGTGTCGATCTCACTGATCGCGGATCCGGGCGGCAGCTCTAAGTGCAGGATCTGTTCTTTTAACTTGTCATAAACGGCCTCGGATGTGCCGGAACGTTTGTTTGTGTACATAGAGGAACCTCGCATCGTCTGTGATATCTTACACTATATCTCTTTATGGGAAGAATTTCAATGAAATTATAAGTTTTGCGAGGAAAAATTCGGCCATGCCACGCAAAATGTGCCCTGGGGAAAGCAGAGCCGCCGCGGCGGAACTGTGAGCTTGTATACAGGAAGGATGGAAAAAGGAAAAGAAAACCGGCTTTCGGGGAAGGGAAAAACATGTGCAAACTGCACAAAAAAACTTTTGTAAACTGTGCAAAACGTAAAAAGCAGAATAAGGGTTGACTCTTGTATACAAGCGTGATATAGTCAAAATATATTATGAATGCTGCAGGGGAAAATACCGGGATGCATTCATGTATGCAAGCGGATGCGCGGGAATGGCGCGTGTTTGTACGGAGAGCATCAGGCGGGAAACTGCCGGAATGGAGGAGAAGAGAAGATGAAATTATCGTTTCGCTGGTATGGGGAAGACGACAAGGTGACGCTGGAGAATATCCGTCAGATTCCGGGCATGCATTCCATCGTTACCGCAGTGTACGACGTGCCGGTCGGGGAAGTGTGGAGCGAGGAGAGCATTGCGGGGTTAAAGAAGCAGGTCGAGGAGGCCGGGCTTCATTTTGAGGTGATCGAGAGTATCCCGGTACACGAGGATATCAAGCTCGGCAAGCCGGCCAGGGATCAGTATATTGCAAATTACTGTGAGAATATCCGTCGTGTGGCGGCAGCAGGCGTGAAGTGCATCTGCTACAATTTTATGCCGGTATTTGACTGGACGAGGACACAGCTGGATCATGTGCTTCCGGACGGCTCCACGTCTCTGGTTTACTATCAGGAGCAGGTGGACGCGGTAAATCCGCTTGAGAGCGACAGCGACCTGACGCTTCCGGGCTGGGATTCGAGCTACACGAGAGAAGAGTTAAAGAGCGTCGTTGCGGAGTACAATGCGATGTCCGAGGATGATCTGTGGAACAACCTTGCGTATTTCCTGCAGAAGGTGATCCCGGTGGCGGCGGAGTGCGATGTGAATATGGCGATCCACGAGGATGATCCGTGCTGGAGTATCTTCGGACTTCCGCGCATCATCACCTGCGAGGAGAATATCGACCGTTTCTTAAAGCTGGTGGACGACCCGCACAACGGCATCACGCTGTGCACAGGCTCGCTCGGCTGCTCGAATAAAAACGATGTGGTGAAGATGGCCGCGAAGTACGCGGGAATGGGCAGGATTCATTTTGCACACCTTCGGAATGTGGCTGTGCTTGAGAACGGCTTTGAGGAGCGCGCGCATCTGTCCTGCTGCGGATCTCTTGACATGTATGAGATCGTGAAGGCGCTGCACGACAACGGATTTACCGGATATGTGAGACCGGATCACGGACGTATGATCTGGGGCGAGACCGGAAGAGCCGGCTACGGCCTGTATGACCGCGCACTCGGCGCGACCTACATCAACGGCCTGTGGGAGGCAGTGGAGAAGGCGTCGAAGTAAGTTATGACAGAAGGTTCAGCCATCCTCTGTGAAGCGTGCGAATCATGTCTGCATGAAGGAGCGCGTCTGACGCGGGCTGAACGGAAATATCTTTTATTAAGAATCTTTCAGGAGGGAAAAACGATGAAATTACCATTTCAGATTGATTTGAAGGACAAAGTTGTTGTTGTGACAGGCGCAGGCGGCGTGATCTGCTCCGTGCTCGCGGAGGCGATGGCCATGACGGGCGCAAAGGTGGCGCTTCTTGACTTAAACGAGGAAGCGGCAAAGCAGAACGCGGATGCGATCGCACAGAAGGGCTTTATCGCAAAAGGCTACAAGTGCAACGTGCTTGAGAAGGACAGCGTAAAGGCGGCGAGAGATCTGATCGCAGAAGATTTCGGAACCTGCGATATTTTGATCAACGGAGCCGGCGGCAACAATCCAAAGGCGACGACGGATGACGAATACTTCATCCCGGAGGATCTGGGACAGATGAAGACGTTCTTTGATCTGGATGCGGACGGCGTTTCCTTTGTGTTCAGCTTAAACTTCATGGGCACGCTGATCCCGACGCAGGTATTTGCGCTTGACATGATTAACAAAAAGGGAGCGAGCATCATCAATATTTCCTCGATGAACGCCTACACGCCGCTGACGAAGATCCCGGCATATTCCGGGGCAAAGGCTGCGATCACGAATTTCACCGAGTGGCTCGCGGTTCACTTCTCGAAGGTCGGCATCCGCTGCAACGCGATCGCACCGGGCTTCTTCTCGACAAAGCAGAATGCGAAGCTTCTGTTTAATGAGGACGGCACACCGACCGCAAGAACCGGCAAGATCTTAGCCGGCACGCCGATGGATCGTTTCGGAGAGGTGGAGGAACTGATCGGTTCCGTGCTCTTTCTGGCATCCGAGGAAGCCAGCGGTTTTGTAAACGGAGCATGCATCCCGATCGACGGCGCATTTGCGGCATATTCAGGGGTATAGACATATGGATCATTTTGATTTTGACAGGACGAAAGAGTTTGCCGTATGCATTGACAGCGACGGCTGCGCGATGGATACGATGGAGGTAAAACACCGGGAGTGCTTCGGACCGCAGTGGATTAAGACATACGGGCTTGACGATCACTTTGACGAGTGTATGGAGCTTTGGCTTCACATCAATCTCTACTCGATCACGCGCGGAATCAATCGTTTTAAAGGACTTGCGATGGCGCTTCTGGAGGTGGAAAAGAGGGGGCTTTGCCACACCGAAGGGTTAGACGAGTTTGTGACATGGACAAAGGAGGCCGAAGAGCTGTCGAATCCGGCGCTTCTTGCCCTGACACAGAAGAGTGAGAGTCCGTGCATTGAGCTGGCGCTGCTCTGGAGCGTGCGCACAAACCGTGCGATCCACGGGCTTCCGGCGGACGATAAGCCGTTCCCGAACGCGAAGCAGACGATGGATGCGATGTGCAAAAGCGCGGATCTCGTGGCGGTATCTTCCGCGAACAAGGAGGCGGTCGAGGCCGAGTGGCAGAAGCACGGATTAAAGGAGGACTGTCAGGCGCTGCTGACGCAGGAGGCCGGGTCGAAGGCATACTGTATCGGCGAGCTGTTAAAGAAAGGCTATGCGCCGACACAGGTACTGATGGTCGGCGATGCGCCCGGCGACCGCGATGCGGCGGCAAAAAACGGTGTCAGGTATTATCCGATCCTTGTGGGAAAGGAAGGGGAGAGCTGGCAGCGTCTTATGGATGAGGCGTTCCCGAAGCTTCTGGGGGGAAGCTTTGACGATGTCTATCAGGAGGAGCTGATCGCGGCGTTTGAGAAGAATCTCGGAGTGTAGCGGAGCGTTTTCACGGGAGGCGCCGTCCTTCGGGGGACGGACGGCGTCTGCCATTGCCGGGATGAAGAGAGACGAACAGCGTCAGCCATGGCGGGAGAGCGAAGCGTAAAGAACGGCGCCGGTTATGGCGGAGCTGAAGAGAGACGAATGGTGTCCGTCCGGTTTGGGGAAACCGGACGGGACGAAAAGAAGATAAGGAAGAAGAATGTCGAAGCCGGCGGGAAGCTGCAGGGGGCTGTGGCTTCCCGCTATTTTTAGGCTGAGGGTAAAGTTTTGGGGAAAAACTAAAAGAAGGGGGATATTTTTATGGTTGATATGAAAGCAAAGCCGTTTTATCTGTCTGACGAGGACTGCAAATGGGTGGAGGATACCATTGCCGGTATGACAAAGGAAGAGAAGATCGGCCAGCTGTTTTTTAACATGGGTTCTTCGAGAGAAGAAGACTACTTAAAGATGACGGTAAATCAGTATCACATCGGCGGAATCCGCTACAATCCGGCGACCGGGGCGGAGGTTCATGAGCAGAACCGCATCTTACAGGAGAACAGCAAAATTCCGCTGATTATTGCGTGCAACACCGAGAACGGCGGAAACGGTGCCTGCGTCGACGGCACGATGATCGGTCCGCAGGTGAAAATCGGTGCGACGAGAGATAAAAAATATGCGTATGAGCTGGGACGTATGTCCAATAAGGAAGCTGCGGCGATCGGCTGTAACCTTTCCTTTGCGCCGGTCAGCGATATTCTCTACAACTGGGAGAATCCGGTGATCGGAACGCGTACTTATGGAAATGACGTGGACCGTGTCTGCGAGATGACAAAAGCTTACATGGACGGTGCGCATGAGAATCCCGGATTCTGCTGTGCGGCAAAGCATTTCCCTGGCGACGGCCTTGATTTCCGTGATCAGCACGTGGCAAACAGCGTGAATGATATGAGCTGCGAGGAGTGGGATGCATCGTTCGGCAAAGTGTATCAGAACCTGATCGACAATGGTCTTGAGGCGATCATGGCGGGTCATATTATGCAGCCGGCCTACACGAAGCATTTCAATCCGGATATTAAGGATGAGGATATCATGCCGGCAACGCTCTCTCCGGAGCTGATCGAGGGGCTTTTGAGAAAGAAGCTCGGATTTAACGGTATGGTACTTACCGACGCTTCTCACATGGTTGGTCTGACCTGCTGTATGAAGCGCAGCGAGATGCTTCCGCGCACGATCGCGGCGGGCGTCGACATGTTCCTGTTCTTCAACGAGATGGACGAGGATTTTGCGAGCATGATGGCGGGCTATGACAGCGGTGTGATTACGGAAGAGCGCTTAAGCGATGCGCTGCACCGCATCCTGGCCTTAAAAGCGCACATGGGCCTTCACAAAAAAGCGAAGACCGAGCTCGTGCCGCCTGTTTCCGTGATGCAGGAAATCGTGGGCTGCGAGGAGCACAAGGCGATGGCAAAGGAGATCTCGGACAAGGGAATTACACTTGTAAAATATAAAGACGAAGACGTCCTCCCGGTGATTCCGGATCGCTATAAGAAAATCATGATCGTCTCGGTCGGCGGACTTTCGGCCGGCGGAATCGGCGCAATGATGAAATCCATGATGGGCGGGAAGAAGAGCCCGGCGGAGTCGCTGCGCGACAAGCTGATCGCGAAGGGCTTTGACGCATTTATCTACGAGAGCCCGCTTGACAAGATGGCGAAGCAGGCCAAAGAAGGCGGCAAGATGGATATCAATATGTATTTTGCCGGAAAGACCGAGATCAAAGAGTTTGTCGGCAATCAGGATCTGATCATTACCTTAGTCGACATCCCGGGCGGTTTCCAGCCGGTGGCAAGACCGGGCTTCGGTATGAGCAAGGGCGGCGGTGAGATCCCGTGGTATGTCTTTGAACTTCCGGTTATTGTAGTCGGATGCAATCAGCCGTTCGTGCTGGCTGACATCCCGCAGGCAAGAACCTACATCAATACCTACGACAGCGCGGATCAGACACTGGATGCGCTTGTGGATAAGCTGATGACAGGAAAAGACGCCTTTAAGGGTGAGGATCCGGTGGATTCGTACTGCGGACTGTGGGATACGCACCGGTAAGGGCAGCGCTCAGATAGTAAAATTCATATCACATAGAAAAGCCTCGTTTCTTCCGAACGGAAGGGACGGGGCTTTTTTGTGAAATGTTTGAAAAAGTGACAGAAAAAATGAAAAAAGTGCAAGAAATCATCGCGCAAAGAGATGATAATAGCAGTATCAAACCTACGAGGGAGGTAACGTATGAAACGAAGAGTACTGACAGCATTCATATCAGGAATCCTTGCACTTGGCATGCTGGCGGGATGCGGCGGAGACGGCGGGTCGACGGATGAGACCCGGGGCGGCGGCGCAGGGGGCCAGACGGCCGGCAGCGCGACGGAGGATGCCGCGGCGGGAAATGAGGACAAAAGTGCCTCTGATGCCGATGACGGTGCGATGTATCACGCGGTGCTGGTCTATGTGGTCTCAGCCGATTCCCAGGATCAGGAGTTAGTGAATGAGCGGTTCAATGAGCTGACCAGGGAGCAGCTGAATATGGAGGTGACGCTGATGCCCATGACCTTCAGCACCTGGGGCAGCCAGCTTCCGCTGATGCTGGCGGGGGGCGAGCAGGTGGATCTGTTCCCGATGTTCGGCGGAAATGCCGGTACCTATGTGGCATCGGATTATCTGATTGACCTCACGCCGTACCTGGAATATGCGCCCTATATCAGGGAAACCATCGGAGATGATACCATCGCATGCTGTTCCATCGGGGATTTCATCTACGGGATTCCGACCATGAAGGAACGCACCATGCCGAACGCCATGGTAATGCGGACCGACTGCCTTGAGGCGGCGGGGATTGACCCGGAAAGTGTTAAAACCTATGATGATATCACGGCGGCTTACGGGAAGGTGCAGGCGGTCTATCCGGATATGATCATGTTCGGCGGTTCCTGCAATGGATCAGGCGCGGCAACGCCGGCGGGGCAGTCGGTGAGCTTTGACGGCCTGGGTCAGGTGTGCGGCACAGGAGTGCTGGAAAATTACGGACAGACCACCACGGTAACAAACTATTATGAGTCGGACGAATTCCGGGAACTGGTGGAGATGGTACGTGACTGGTATCAGAAAGGGTATGTGGCGAAGGATATGGCGACCTGTTCGGACAGCGGCGAAGCGCAGATGAGAGCCGGCAATCTGTTTTCTTATATGACAAACAGCAAGCCGAATACCAAACAGGAAAAGGATGACCAGACCGGATATGATACCACGATCGTGCCGGTGAATACAAATGTAATGACATCGGGCGGTATCAACGCCATCAATTACTGTATCGGATCCGGATGCCCGAATCCGGAGAAGGCCATGACCCTGTTAAACTGGATCCACGAGACGAAGGAAGCCAATGACCTGTTAAACTGGGGCGTGGAAGGCGTTCACTGGGTGGAGCAGGAGGACGGCACGGCGGATTTCCCGGAGGGGATGACGGCGGAGAGCTGCGGTTATCACCATAATATGGGATATATCATGCCAAATCAGTTTAACAGCCATGTGTGGGCAGGAAACGATGCGGATATTTTTGATGTATATGCCGAGGTGGACGGAAACGCCATTGTGTCAAAGGCATTTGGGTTTAACGCGGATCTGACCATGGTTGCGGATCAGGTGGCGGCCACGACGGATGTATTAAGCCAGTATATCGGACAGATCACCACGGGATCCGTGGAGCCGGGGCCGGCCATCGAGGAGTTCAACAAAGCGCTGTATGACGCGGGCCTGCAGGATATTATCGACGCGAAGCAGGAGCAGCTGGATGCCTGGCTGGCGGAGCAGTAATAAGGAGAAAAACATGATTCCGATGAGTGAAAGAGAATTACGGAATGCGGAAATTACATACCGGTCAGTAATGGCCGGTATGGTTCTGCTGGAATGTCATATTTTATCGGTACTGTTAAAAATGTCGGGCAAAAATGAGAAACAGTGTTAAAAGAAAGGTGGGAGACGGCATTGAAACATAAAACTCAGATGCGAAAGCGGATCGTACGTTCCCTGCCGCTGTATGCGATGCTTCTGCCGGGAATGGTATACATCCTGATCAACAATTATATTCCAATGACAGGGATCATCGTGGCATTTAAGAAATATTCGGCGCAGAAGGGGATCTGGGGGAGCGAGTGGACCGGGCTGTCCAATTTTGTCTACCTGTTCCGCAACGATGCGTCGATCCTGATCCGGAATACGCTGCTTTACAATATCGCGTTTATTTTCCTGGATATGTTCTTTGGCATTGTGCTGGCGATCCTGATCACGGACGTGTATCACAAAAAATTAAAAAAGCTGTACCAGAGCGCCATCCTGCTGCCGTTTCTGATCTCCATCGTCATCGTCAGCTACATTGTGTATGCGTTTCTGTCCGTGGAGAACGGCATGTTTAATTCGATTCTCGGCGCCATGGGGCGGGAGGAGATCCAGTGGTATTCGTCGCCGCAGTACTGGCCCTTTATCCTGTGCTTTGTGCACGTGTGGAAGGGTGTGGGGTACGGGTGCCTGATCTATATTGCAGGGATTGCGGGGATCGATCCGGCGCTGTACGAGTCGGCGAAGCTGGACGGGGCCTCGAAATGGAAACAGATCCGTTACGTGACGCTGCCGGAGCTGGTGCCCTCCGTGATCACGCTGCTGCTCTTAAATGTGGGACATATCTTTAACTCCGATTTCGGATTGTTTTACCAGGTCCCGCAGAATTCCGGGGCGCTCTACAGTGTGACGAACACGATCGATACCTATGTATACCGGGCGCTGATCTCGGCAGGAGGAATCGGGAAATCCTCGGCAGCCGGCGTCTTCCAGTCCGTGGTCGGGTTTGTGCTGGTGATGCTTTCCAATGCGATTGTACGGAAATGCAGCAAAGAAAATGCGATTTTTTAGCAGGAGGGTGTTATGATAAAATCAAGGAAATTTTACGGATATCAGATTCTGATTAATCTGATTCTGGCAGTCACAGCCATCATCATTATCGTCCCGCTGATCCTGCTGTTTATTTCCTCGGTCTCGTCGGAGGCGTCCCTGATCGTGAACGGGTATTCCTTTTTCCCGTCCGAATTCAGCCTGGAGGGATACCGCTATATCTGGCTGAACCGGGGGACGGTATTTCGGGCATACGGGATGACGATTCTGGTGACGGCGGTGGGGACGGTCTGCAATGTGATTCTGTCCTCCATGATGGCCTACGCCCTCTCGGACCGGAAGCTGCCGGGACGAAGCATCTTTAACTTTGTGATTTTTTTCACGATGCTCTTTAGCGGGGGACTGGTGCCGTCCTATATCATGTGGACCAGCACCTTTCACATCAAGAATACGGTCTGGGCGCTGCTGGTTCCAAACCTGCTCTTAAGCCCCATGAATGTGATTCTGATCCGGACCTACATGATGAATTCCATCCCGGAATCGCTGTACGAAGCGGCGGAGATCGACGGCGGGGGCCATCTGATCCGGTATCTGCGGGTGGCGCTGCCACTGGGCAAGCCGATCCTGGTGACCATGGGGCTGTTCTCGGGGCTGGCATACTGGAACGACTGGACTAACGGCCTTTATTACCTGACGGACCCGAAGCTTTACAGCATCCAGGTGCTGTTAAACAAAATGATTCAGGATATCCAGGCGATTCAGGCGAATGCCGTGACGGCCTCCTCCGGGGCGGCCATGCGGGTGCCGCAGATATCGATCCGGATGGCCATCGCCTTTGTGGCGCTGCTTCCGATTCTGGTGATCTACCCGTTCCTGCAGAAATACTTTGCGGAAGGGATCGCGCTGGGGGCGGTGAAGGGATAACAGTATACTTCGCGACGGAAAGGAGAAAAAATATGGGAGTAATTCGGTTTAATTTTCTGTCTCAGGAGCTGGGAATGCAGACAAATGTCTCCATCTGTCTGCCCTCCTTCAGCTTTGCGGACATGTACGGCGGGAGAAAAGAGGTTTATGTGCCGGGAATGAAATTTCAGGTGCTCTACCTTTTGCACGGCGGCAGCGGGGATGACAGCGATTTTATTCATTTCAGCAATATTGTCCGCTATGCGGATGTAAATAAGATTGCGGTGATCATGCCCTGCGATTATAATGCATGTTATACGGATGACCCGGAGCACGGGAATTATTATACCTATCTCACGGAGGAGCTGCCGAAGGTTTGTCAGGCGATGTTCCCGATCTCGGACAGACGGGAGGATACGTTTGTAGGCGGCCTGTCCATGGGTTCCCACGGGGCCATGAAGATCGCCATCAATCACCCGGACCGGTATGCGGCGGCGCTTCTGATGTCCGGGGCAACCTTCCGGCCGGGGGTGCCGACCTTTGTGCCGGCGAAGGACGGTGTCTTTGACCTGACGGCAAAGATAAACAAACCACCTTTCAGTTCGGTGGGGGATAAATTCCAGGATCCGTCTTTTGTCGAGGGCACGGTGAACGATGTGTATGCCATCGCAAAGAAAAACGCGGAGGAGGGAAAAGAGCTTCCGAAACTATTTTTCCGGGTGGGAGACTGCGATCACGCCTATTACCGCGCGCAGAAGGCCGAGGAGGATCTGCGCTCCTTTGGATATGAGACAAAATTCGAGGTGGTAAAGGGCATGGGCCACGAGTGGGATCTGTGGGATGAGAGCCTTCGGATCGCGTTAAAGGAATGGCTTCCGATCCGGCATGCGGCCATTTATCCGGATGAAGCATAAAGAGACCGTGAGAAGGGAATACAGAAAAGGAGGAGAGAAGAATGGCAAAATTAATCTGTAACTTTATTTCGTACACCTTAAAGCGTGCGGTGGACATCACGGTGGTGCTGCCGTCGGTGACCTTCCCTGAGGCGTGCGGGGACGGGAATGTGAAGGGTGTGATCCCGAAGCACACGAAGGAGGAAAAATATCCGGTGCTGTATCTGCTGCACGGGGTGGGGAATGACCATGGAACCTGGAATGCATATACAGACGTCGAACTGTATGCGGAGGAGCGCAATCTCGCGGTGGTCATGATTTCCGGGGAAAACAAAATGTATGTCAACCACGGGGAAAATTCCTTTATGGGGGATCTCTTCTACGACTTTATCGAGAATGAGCTGCCGGACTTTATCTGCGGGATATTCCCGGTTTCCAGACGCCCGGAGGATACGTACCTGGCCGGCCTGTCCATGGGAGCCATGGGAACTTTGGTGCACGGTCTTAGGAATCCGGAGAAATACAGGGCCATCGGTGCGTTTTCCGCCGGGCTGTATCTGCCGCCCACCGAGGCGGATGGCTGGGACCCGGAGTATGATCCCATGGTGCTGGCGAAGCGCCTCACGGAAAAAGGGATAAAGAATATGAAGATCTTTATGGGCTGCGGCGACCTGGATCCGCTCTTTGACGGCTGTGAGAAGTCCGCGCAGATATTAAAGGAAGGCGGGCAGGATGTGACCTGGGTGCCGGTTTCCGGGTATGCCCATGAGTGGCGTCTCTGGAACCGGCTGGTGGAGCAGTTTATGGACTGGCTTCCAAGGACAGATGATTTCTATACCCTTGGAAAGCGGAAGATCTGACAGGAGGAATGACAAATGAAATTTTACTGTGATAAGGAGGGCCCCATCGTACACACGGACAAGGGAGCTCTTCGGGGATACCTGTTTAACGGCATTTATCAGTTCCGCGGCGTGGACTACGCGAAGGCGAAGCGGTTCGGACTGCCGGAGGAGATCGACGCCTTTGAGGGAGTGCGGGATGCCTTTCATTACGGGTCGGTCTGTCCGACCATGTTCCCGGATTCTCCGGCGGGTGACATCATGTCGCCTCACAGAGTGTGGTTTCAGGACGAGAACTGCCTGAACTTAAATATCTGGACGCCGTCCCTTTCGCCGGATCAGAAGCTGCCGGTGGTGGTGTGGTTCCACGGGGGAGGCTTTTTCGCCGGTTCCGCCATCGAGCAGTATGCCTATGACGGGGAAAATATGAGCAGACAGGGCAATGTCGTCGTGGTCACGGTCAACCACCGGCTGAACGTGCTGGGATTTCTGGATCTGCGTGGTTTTGGGGAGAAATACGAGCGATCCTGTAATGCCGGGACATTTGATCTGATCGCAGCGCTCCGGTGGATTCGGAACAATATCGCCGGCTTCGGCGGGGATGCGGACCAGGTGACGATCTTCGGGCAGTCCGGGGGCGGCGGCAAGGTGATCTCCCTTCTGCAGATGCAGGAGGCCGACGGCCTGTTCCACAGGGCGCTGATCATGAGCGGAACCCTGGGAACGCTGATGACAGACCACGATTACGACATGCGGCCTGTGATAAAAAAGACCTTAAGCGGCCTGGGATTTGGTGAGGATGAGGTGGAAAAGCTGGAGACGGTGCCGTATCGGGAGCTGGTATCGGCATACTTAACGGCATACCGTGAGCTGATCTCCGATAAAGGAATCCCCTTCTTTGGCCCGATCCGGAATCAGGATTACGCCGGGGATCCGGTGAAGGCGGGTTTTACGGAGCATGCGAAGACGATCCCGGTGATGATCGGTTCCACCTATTCCGAGTTTTTCCATTCGAAGTATAAGGAGGAACAGAAGACGGATGAGGAGATGACGGGGATCATAAAGGAGCAGTTCGGCGAAGCGCAGGGCGGACAGTTAATCGAAGCCTTCCGCCAGGCTTACCCCGGAAAACCGCTGTGCGACATCTACGCGGCGGATTCCGCGGCCTTCCGGTATGAGGTGAAAAAATGGGTGCACGAGCGGGCAAAGGCGGGGGCGGCCGGTACCTACGAGTATCTGTTTACGCTGGAATTCCCCTTCAACGGCGGGACGCCGGCCTGGCACTGCAGCGACATCCCCTTCTTTTTCCACAACCTGGACAAGGCGCCTGTCGTTAACATAGAGGGCGTGTCGGACCGGCTGCGGGATCAGATCTTTGACGCGTTTATGCAGTTTGTGCGCACCGGGAAGCCGGACACGAAGCTTCTGCCCAAATGGCCGGCCTGCACGGAGGATGACGAGGCCACCATGGTGTTTGACCGGGAGTGCGAGGTGCGGCATCAGTATGACGACGCGTTTATAAGGCTGCATTATGACCTGAATGTTTCGCCGATGATGTTTTGACCTGAAAGTTCAGCCATGTATCGTAAAATGGGCGAATCATGCTCGCATGAATGAGCACATTCTGTGATGCATGAGCGGAGCGCCCGTATATGAGCCGCGCATATGCCGACGGCATTTGCGCTGGAGCCTGCGAAACGGCGGAGAGCAGCGTATATGCCAGTGGCATTTACGCCGTCAGCGCGGTTTTGCGAATGGCGCGGGCTGAACGTTACTTTAAATAAAAACGGGGGAGAGATGAAAAAGAAGGCAGTATTTACCAGATCAATTCAGATGATGATCTGGATGCTGGTTATGATTTCAGTGATCGGTTTCCTGTTAGGCCAGTGGCTGATGCGGTTTTATCTGGACAGGGAGCAGGAGGCGATTCGGGGAAATATCCACCGGTTTATCGAGCTTAATGATAATAAGTATCGTCAGTTAAACCAGGAGCTTTTGTACATTGCGGCGAATGACTCGAATGTGAAGGCGATCGCCGCAATGGCGGAAAACGAGAACCCGGATTATCGGGAGCTTCTGAATTATAATATAAATCTGTCTCAGGTCAAATCCCGCCTTCAGAATGTGGTTTCTGTGTATGGGAGCGAATATTATGTGTGGCTGTATGAGTCCCGGTCGAAGACGTTTATCGATTGCGGCGTCGGAGATTTTGCGGAAAAGACAGAATTTCGTGAGCTGATCGGGCAGCAGACGAGGGAAGCGGCGATCCCCCTCTCCCAGAATGGAAAATGGTTTATCATGGACGGCAAATACATCTGTACCTCCCTGCGGTTTGCCAATGTCTATATCGGAACCAAGGTGGAGACCGATGCATACTTAAACAGCATTATGAAGATGAAAATGACGCCCTGCTATCTGGCAGGGATTCTGGACGAGGACGGCCGGGTGGTCTGCGCGAAGCGATATGACCGCGGATTGATTACAAATATAGAAAATATGGACGAGGATGATATGAGTTACCAGCTGACAATCCGGGAGCAGGGGGAAAAGAGCAATTTTTCCATCGTGTTCCGGCTTCAGCAGAAGTGGTACGAAAATGCCAATATCCTCCAGATGGCGGTGATTACCGTATCGCTGATGATTCTGTCTGTCATTATTTTGTATTCCGTTTATCTGAGAAAAAAAGTGCTGCGTCCTATTCTGAATTTCTATCATGAGATCACATCCTATACCGGCCTTGCCAGAATCAGTGTGACGGAGGATGTCGCGGAGCTCGACAGCGTGGCAGGAATGTTAAATAATCTGCTCGACGAGGTGCACAAGTTAGAGCTTGACAATTATGAGCAGAAGACAAAACGGCAGGAGGCGGAACTGGGATTTGCGCAGCAGCAGATCCGGCCGCATTTTTTTATCAACTGCCTCAATGTCATCTACGGGATGGCGCAGCTGAATCAGAAAGAGAATATTCAGGAGCTGTGCGTCGATATTTCGGACTATATGCGCATTTTGTTTGCTGAAAATAAGGATCAGGTCCTCTTGCTGCAGGAGCTGGACATGATCGATAAATATATGAGTGTGATGGGAAAGGTGCAGGGACAGAAGCTGACGTATGTTCTTCAGAAAAAGTGCGGATTGCAGGGAGTCGTGATACCGCCGCTTTTGATACAGACATTTGTAGAGAATTCTGTGAAGCACGGGCAGCAGGAGGAAGAGATACGGATCTGTGTGTCGATTGACTGTGATGAGCAGGAGCGGATGCTGACAGTTGAGATACAGGATTCCGGCGCTGGATTTTCCGATGAGGTGTTAAGAAAGCTGAAATGCGGTGAGCCGCTGCACAAAAGAGTCGGATATCAGATCGGAATTTCCAATGTGATTCAGCGGCTTAAGCTGCTCTACGGCGAGAACTGGGAGCTGCTGTTCTGCAACAACAGTCAGGGGGCGAATGTACGGATCCGGATCCCTGACGGGGGAATACCGGGGAGCGGATGAGATGAAGATACTGATGGTAGACGATAATCCATATGTGTTAAGCGGGCTTTTGGACGGCATTGACTTTAAAGGGCTGGGATTTGACGAGGTATTTACGGCTCCGAACGCGAGAAAGGCGAGGGAGCTTCTCGATCAGGTGACGATTGAGATCCTGATCACCGATATCGAGATGCCGAACGGGTCGGGGTTAAAGCTGTTGGAATGGGTCAACGAACAGCATCCCGGAATCGTCACACTTTTCTGCACGAGCTATGCGGACTTTAATTATGCGCAGGAGGCGCTGCGGCTGCACTGTTTTGACTATTATGTCAAGCCGATCCGGTATGCAGACTTCACGGAGCATTTGAAACGGGCCATTGACGAGGTGAAGAGAACTGCGGCAACACGGCAGATCGAGACTTACGGGCATTACTGGATGGACGCACAGTGGAATAATAAAGCAGATTTCTGGTATAAATACCTCTACCGTCTTTCGCGGGTGACAGAGCAGGAGATTGCGGAAGAGATTGCGGCCAGGAGACTTGAATATGCGCCGGAAGATGAGGTTTGTATCTGCATCGTCAAGGTCGGAAGGACGTCAAAAGTAGAAGGTATGACGACGGAGACCAGGGATTTTGTTTTTAAAAATATTTCCGAGGAGATTTTCCGGCCGGCGGGCTATGAGCCGGAGGGACTTCTGATTACGGCAAACCATACGCTCACGATTATCTTGAGAAAGGCTGGCGGGCAGGCTGCGGGCGGAAGTTTCCGGGCGCTGTGCGCAACGCTTTTGGAGAGTCTGTGCAGGTATGTCGCAAAAGAGAGCAACTGCTATTACAGAGAGCATATCCCGATTGCCCGGGCGCAGGAGGCGTTAGAGCAGCTGGAAGAAATTGCGCTCGACGATATTTCAAACCGAAAAAGCGTGATCGATTATGACCGGTATATCCGGGAGAAACGCGAGGAGCGGAAAACGGATTTTTCGGACTGGGAGGAGCTGTTTTTTAACCGGCAGACAGAACTGCTTGTCACAAAAATCAGGGAATATCTCTCCGGACGGGTGGAAGAGAAGACGATGTCGGGACAGTTTCTGCGGGAGGTCCGCTCCTGGATCGTACAGATGAGCGGGACGATTTTAAGAAAAAATGAGACGGAGGCATACCGGCTGTTCGATGACACGGAGTATGACGATCTGTTCGGAGAAGCAGTGACATCCGTCTCGGGCGCGCTCGGTTTTGCGGAATACGTGATTTACAAGACAAATGTCTATCTTGACGGAATCGAAAAATCACAGACGGTGGCGGAGCGTGTGAGGCAGTTTATCAAACAGAACTATAATCGAAATATTACGCGTGACGAGATCGAAAACCTTTCTTATATGAATCTGAATCAGATCTCAAAGCTGTTTAAGCAGGAGACGGGAAAGTCACTTCACAATTATCAGATGGCGGTCAGGATCGACCGCGCGGCACAGATGCTGCGGGAGGGGACATACAGCATCTCCGAAATCGCGCAGAATGTGGGTTATGACAATTTTTCCTATTTCTCCAGATTATTTAAGGACAGGACCGGTTATACGCCGAAGGAGTACCGGAACCGGACGGTGGGAGAGGGGGCTGTGCCGACAGTGCGATGACCGCCTCACAGGCGAACCTGGCGCGGGTGATGCCGTCACGGAAAGCGCATGTGCCATAAAGAAACACACAGGAATTTGATAGACAGCAGCCCCGCTATTCTGAATTGTATAAGCAGTAAAGAGCAGGATAAACACAAATCGTTTGCCTGCTTTTTTATATTCCCCTCTTGACAGCTGCTATGTACTGTATTATACTGTACTTGTTAAAGTGATACAGTCAAGGACAGAAAGGCGGTGGGAATTTGGAAATTGTCGTGAGCAACAAAACAAGTCGCCCTCTGTATGAGCAAATTTCAACACAAATGAAATCGCAGATTATGAATGGCGAACTGAAAGCCGGAGAAGCACTTCCCTCTATCCGTTCTCTTGCAAAATCACTGCAGATTAGTGTTTTGACGGTACAAAAGGCATACGATCTTCTTCAGACAGACGGTTTTATAGAAACGACTGCCGGAAAAGGCTGCTATGTATCAGTGCAAAACCAGGATTTTTATCTGGAAGAACAGCAGAAAAAAATAGAGGAACGATTTAATGAGGCTATTGAGATAGCCCGCACAAGTGGAATCCCACTTAATAAATTACTCAATTTGCTGACACTATTGTATGAGGAGGATTGACAATGAACAATGCTTTGGTTATTTCAGGTCTTACCAAAACATATAAAGATTTTGTTTTGGACAATGTTTCCTTTCGTGTTCCGGGCGGCTCTATTGTCGGGCTGATCGGAGAAAATGGAGCGGGGAAAAGCACAACAATAAATGCGGCGTTGGGGCTTATCCAAAAAGAAGACGGTTATGTTTCGGTATTTGGAAAAGATGAACTGGACAATGAAACAAAAGAACAGATTGGAGTAGTATTTGACGGGAGCAACTACCCGGAAATTCTTTCTCCCAGGAAAATCAACCAGATAATGAAAAATATCTATGGCTCATGGGACGGGCAGGCCTATTTTCGGCTGCTGAAACAATTTTCTTTGCCCCTTGATAAGCAGACGAAACAGTTTTCGAAGGGAATGAAAATGAAGCTGGCTATTTCTGTAGCCCTTTCACACCATTCCAGGCTGCTGATTTTGGACGAAGCAACCAGCGGGCTTGACCCTGTTATCCGGGACGATATTCTGGATATGCTTTTGGACTTTGTGCAGGACGAAGAACACTCCATACTGGTATCTTCCCACATTACCGGCGATTTAGAAAAAATTGCCGATTACATTGTTTTTATCCATGAGGGAAAAGTTGTTTTTTCCAAACCGAAAGATGAACTGATGGAACAATATGGCGTGATAAAATGCGGAGCGGCACAATTTGACGCATTGGATAAATCGGATATTATCAAATACAGAAAAATGGATTACGAATGGCAGATTTTAGTTTCTGAACGGGATAAAATGCAGAAAAAATATCCGAAAGCATTGATTGTACCAGCTACGATTGATGAAATTATGCTTCTCTATGTAAAGGGGGAAAGAGGATGAAAGGCGTTTTACTAAAAGACTTCTATATTGCAAAGAGCAATATCCTTGTAACTATCGTCAGCCTGATTGTTTTAGGCTTTGGATTGTCTTTTTTACTGGAAACAAGCGCACTTCTGATTTTAGCCCCGGTAGTTTCCACTACAGCGGTTTTTATCAGTATCACAAGTGACGCAGGCTCAAAATGGAATAAAAATGTGATTACCATGCCCGTATCAAGAAATCAGATTATCAGCGAGAAATATATCTTTTATATCCTGCTTGCGGTAGTCGGTCTGATTACAGCACTTATTCCATGTATTGTGCTTATGTTAGCGGGAGCAGATATAACCGTTCATTCTTTGTGCTTATATGCTGCTATCGGCATGAGCGCTACTTTACTGGCGGGCGGCATTAGCTTACCATGTGCCTGTTTGTCTGACCCGGAAAAATCCCAAATTGTCTTTATGATGTCCTTTATGGCATCGACAGGTATTATTGTTGGGCTTGTGCTTCTCACAAATCTCTTTATTCCTGTAAAAAACAATATTCTGCCGGCTTTTAATATCGTTCTTGCAATTTCTGGTGTTTGTTTTTTCATTTCATACCGAATTGCAGTAGCGGTATATCAAAATCGCGATATCGTTTGATCACTCAGCAGCAAAACAGCAAATATATGATTTGCAGAAAATTTCAGGGCATTCCGTTTCCTCCAGAGGATTTCCGGCGTGACTGTGGTATTGTCCGGTATGTCCGATCTGGAGCAGTTAAAGGCCAATATTGCCACATGGGAAGCGGCCGCCATGACAGGGATATAAAAACAGACGTAAAAGACCCGGGCAGGACCATAGGTCCTGCCCGGGCTGGGATAAAATTTTAGGAAAGAATTTGAAGAACCGGCCAGTGACTGCGGCATCCGGCGACACCGCAGCGGCGCCGGTTCTGTTTATAAGTATTTCCTGATTTCCGCAATTAATGCATCATATTCCGCATCTGTTAAAAATTTTTCTCCCGGATTCATCGCGAACACGCCGCCCCACTCATATTCGTCCGTGTACTTCGGCACGAGATGGAAATGCAGGTGGTGTCCGGTGTCGCCGTAGGCCCCGTAATTGACCTTCTGCGGATGAAATGCCGCGTGGAGCGCCTCTGCGACATGATTGACATCCTCGAAATAAGCCGCACGCTCCTCCGCAGTCAGCTCCGTCATCTCGCTCACGTGCTTTTTGTGCGCGACAATCACGCGTCCCTTGTGGCTCTGCTCCTTAAATAAATACAGTTTGGAGGTCGGAAGCTCGCAGATTTTGATGCCGAACGCATCAACCAGCTCACCCTCCATACAGTATGCACAGTTCTGATCTGTCATCGATAAGATCCCCCGTTTCTATTTGCGATAAAAGCTATGCTTCGCTGATCCGCTGCAAAATACGCACATTCATGCGGGCATGATGCGCTCATTTCACAGAGACTGGCTAGGCCTTCTGATTAAAATGTACCGCGAAGCCGGCGATCTCATCCTTCATATAAGCAACCGTCAGCTCGCCCTTTGCATTATATTTAAAGGAACTCTCGTCAAACGCAAAGCCGCGCTTCTCCAGGTGATAGATCGCACGGTCCAGATAATTGGTCTGAAAGCAGATATGGCCGTGTGTGCCGCGTCCCGGAATCTTCATCAGCTCAAGCATATTTCCTACAAACGTGGAACTATTGCCGTCGTGCACATCCGAGCCGAGCAGCGTCGCGAACTTTTCCGCTGCCGGGAGCGCAACGTCGCCGGTCTCTGTATTTAATCCGACATGCAGCAGCTTTATGCCGAGCATCGTGGAGACTGCCTCTCTGGTGAGCGCCGTGATGCCGTCCCAGTCCTTTGCCGCGATCATGTCCTTGTTGACCATCCAGGAACCGCCGCATGCGATGATCTTCTTAAAATCAAGGTAGCTGGTCAGATTCTTCGCATTGATGCCGCCGGTCGGCATGAATTTCATCTTCGTGTAGGGCGCTGCCATGGATTTGATCATATTTAAGCCGCCGGCAGCCTCCGCCGGGAAGAACTTGACGACCTCAAGGCCGAGCTCGATTGCGACCTCGACATCGCTCGGATTCGAGCAGCCGGGTGTGATCGGAATATTCTTCTCCACACAATATTTCACAACCTTCGGATTTAAGCCCGGGCTCACGATAAACTTCGCGCCCGCATTGACAGCGCGGTCCACCTGCTCCGTGGTCAGTACGGTGCCTGCGCCCACGAGCATCTCAGGGAACTGCTCCGCCATGATGCGGATCGACTCCTCCGCCGCATCCGTGCGGAAGGTCACCTCCGCGCAGGGCAGCCCGCCGTCGCAGAGTGCCTTTGCCAGCGGAGCGGCGTCCTCGATGTGATCCAGCGCGATGACCGGGATAATACCGATTTTCTGGAATTCTTCTAATACTTTGTTCATAGCTCTTCTCCTTTACCTTCGTTTACAACGGATCCCCCGTAACCGGTGCGGTGTCTGAGACGGCGCCGCAGCGGATCTGATTCCGTTGCAGGGATCAAAACAGTGTTTCACGATGCAAAATCCTGTTTCGTAAAATGATACATTTTTATTATAACATTTCGCGAAGGGATGTCAACCGTAATCACAATATTTTTTCCTTTTTCAGGAAACAAATGAAGGAAAGATTTGACATCGCGCTGCAGTTCTGCTATGATTGCAGTTGTTTCATATTGCGAAACAGATAAAGCGGCATGAAACGGCGGCAACAGACAGAAAAGAGAAAGGGCGGTTAGCGGGATGGCGGAGAAAGACGGGAAGAATCCGGTACAGTCGGCGGAGCGTATTTTCCAGGTGATGGAAGCGCTGGCGGAGCACGGGGAGATGGGACTGATGGAATTAAGCGCTGCTCTGGGACTTCACAAGAGCACGGTGCACCGGCTGCTGATGTCCTTAATTTATATGGGATATGCGAGGCAGGACGAGACGACGCAGAAATATATGCTCTCCTATAAGGTGGTCAGCATGGCGGGAAAACTGTTAGACCGCATGGATATCCTGCAGATCGCAAGGCCCTATATGCAGCGGCTTTCGGATGTGAGCGGCGAGACCGTGCATCTCGTGAAGCGGGAAGGAAACAATACGCTCTATATTGATAAGATCGAGGCGAAAGTCGGGTCGATCCGGATGGTATCTCATGTGGGGATGATCCGGCCGATGTACTGTTCCGGCGTCGGGAAGGCGATTATGGCGACCCTGTCCGGGGAGGAGCTGAAAAAGATCTGGGATGAGAGCACGATTGAAAAAAAGACGAAGAAGACGATTACCGCCTATGAGCATATGTTAGAGACGTTAGAGGAAGTGAGGAAAAACGGATATGCTCTCGACGACGAGGAAAACGAGGAGGGCGTCAGCTGTATTGCGGCCTGTCTGTACAGTTATAAAAAGAAAGTCGAATATGCGTTCAGTATCTCGGGCCCGAGCAGCAGAATGACAATGGAGCGCATCGGAGAGCTCACGGCGGATGTAAAGAGCGTGCAGCGCGACCTTTCCGCGGAGCTGGGCCACCGGTTTTAAATCCGGCTGTTTTTAAATGGAAGTTTCTGCCATAAATGTCACTTTTATTCACGCATGAAAATAACTGGGAATCCGGTTTGCGGACGAATAAGAATCATGCGGCAGGTCATACTAACTCTGAACGAAAGAGCATTTTTCTTTTGTGTGAAAATGGTTCTGAAAGAAGGAAGGAGAGTATGGCGATGAAAAAGTGGAAGGTGCTTCTTGCCGGGCTGATACTTACATTGTCGCTTGGAGCGACGGCAGCCTGCGGAAGGGACAGAGACAATACGAATGATAACCGGAATAACACAAACAACACAAACAGTACGAACAGCACAAACAACGGGAACAATATCAGTACCGAGAACACGCTGAATAACAACGGAACCGGAGGAAACGGAATAGACGGAACCGGAGGAAACAATACGGACGGCATGAATGACGGTATGATCGATGGTAACGGCGACGGCAGCGGAGTAGGCGATGCCGTGGACGACGTGGTAGACGGAGTCGGAGACGCCGGTGAGGATATCATCAACGGCGTCGAGAATGGCGTTGATGATCTGACCGGAACAAATACGTCCCGGTAAAGAAGGAAAAACAGCTGCGGAGCGGGTCTCTGCGGCTGTTTTTATGCACAGGCTTTTGCCGCTCCGATATAAGGATTTGCATCTTTGGCATAGATTGCAGGAACCGTCATAATATGGTAAACTATCATGGATTCATCTTCTGGCAAAAAGCAATAGGAGCCAAAACGCCAAAAGAGCTACGAAAGCGGGGGAGTGACATGGAGGAAACAAAGGTTCTGCAGCAGGTTTTACGGTATACGGAAGACCTGGCAGCAGGGAGAGATCCTGCCGGAGGAAGAGCCGTTCCCGCCGGCAGCGTGCTGCGCGAGGAGAAGATGGTGAAGTGTTTTCAGTATATCTCTCAGGCGCTTATGCAGGAGCTGAACAGCCGGGAACAGAAGCAGAAGGAGCAGAATCAGGGACGGGAACAACCTCAGGAAGAGCGGAAGGAAGAGCAGGAAAATCGGGTGACACTGGCGGTGTTTATGCTGGAAACAGTCACATCGCTCGGGTTTACGGGATTTCGGTTTTTTTTGAGCAGAGGGACGTCGGAATGGCTCGTCCGGAAGGGGTATCTCACCTGTGAGCGGGATGAGGACGGGAATCCGGATTTTCGCAGATGCAGGGTTACACAGAAGGGAAGTGCGGCGGGATTCACGGAATCGGAGCCCTATGAGGACGGCTATATTGCGGTTTTATGCGGCCAGAGGGCGAAGGAATTTCTGCGGAACCATCTGGATCTGATCATGGAGAGCGAATATGCGCAGTGGGAGCCGCTGCTTACATGTCTGACTGCTGAGCGGCGTGAACGGGTCGTCTGTTTTCCGGATACGGTTTCGCTTCGGACGCTGCTGGATCGGGTGAACGACGGGCTGCCCGCGGATCTTCCGAGAAAATATTCTGTTCCGGCGGTTAAGTCCTGGCTGGTTCGCAGCGGGCTGTTTCAGGTCAGTGTCAGAAACGGGAAAAAACGGTATTCTGTCACGGATGCGGGATTACAAAAAGGATTTACGGGCGCGGGAAAACTCAGCGGTCAGGCGCAGCAGTTTTTGCTGGATCATCTGGAGAACATTGCGCGGGATATGGCTTCCGGGGAAGCATTCCGCATTTCCGACGGCGTCGGATGAAAGGGGCATGCCGCCAATCATGCAAAAAGCATTCGTCCGGCGGAATGAGAGGATGATTTTACATAGGTAGGTGAATGGGTATGGAAGAAACGAAAATGCTCCAGCAGATCATGCGGCATATGGACGATCTTCTCAGGGGCACGGATCCGGTCAGCGGGGAAGCGCTGTCAGAGGACAGCGTGCTGCTGCGGGAGGATCTGGTCAGATGCTTTCGGTATGTCTCCCGGACAATCCGCCGGGAGCTGGGCGATACGGATGAGATCTGTCAGGAGGCGGAGAGTCAGAAACCGGCGGAACTGTCCGCTTTTATGGAGGAGACCGCCAGATCGCTCGGCATGACGGGATACAGTAACTTTCTGCCTTCTGCAGCGAGAGGATGGCTGCGCTGGGAGGGGTATCTCGCCCGCGGGCGGAATGAGGACGGCGCGGCACGGACCCCGGCCGATTCGGTTACCCCGAAGGGAGCAGGGATCGGTCTGTCGCAGTCGGAGCAGGACGAGAAAGGGAAACCGGTGATTTTATGCGACAGCAGGGCGCAGGATCTGCTGAGAAAGCGCGTGGATCTGATACTGGCCTGGGAGCGCACGCAGTGGGAACCGCTCTTTCGCATTCTGACTGCAGAGTGGCGCAGCCATATCGCCTGCTCCGCCGGGCCGCGCGCGCTCCTTCCGATTGTAAAGCAAATCAACAGCAGGCTTCCGAAGGATCTGCCGAGACATTTCAACGGCCAGCGCGTCAACCTCTGGATGATGCGAAACGGTTTTCTCGAGTATTGTTACAATAACACAAAAAGATACTTCTGTCCCACCTGGAAGGGAAAGGAGATCGGACTTGTGCTGGAAAAGAAGTATATTTACTGGACCACAGCGGCGCAGCAGTTTCTGTTGGATCATTTGGAAACGATAGCGCAGGATATGGCATCCGGTGACGCATACCGCATACCGGCGGTTTTGGATCAGTTAAAGAACGTGGAGGAGGTGCGGGCACATATGCAATACAGCGCCCGGGAGCTGAGTGTCTATGATCTGGAAGTGCGGATCAACCGGGCTCTTATATGGGCAAAAAGCGGAGCGTGCAGGCTGCCGCACGGCGTTCTTCTGGGCTGGCTGCGGCAGAAGGGCTTTTGTGATATGCAGGCGCAGAGAGGGTTTATGAAAAAAGTTCTGATCGTCACAGCGTCGGGACATGAGGCCGGATTTCGGATGGAAAAGGGGCTTGTCAGGATCGACGAGGCTGCCCAGCATTTTGTGCTGAACGAGCTGGAGGACATCTGGGCATTTTATTATCGCCTGGAACACGGTGAATAAAAAGAAAACCCCCGGGGGATCGATCGGATTCCGGGGGTTTTCTTATGTCACGATCCGGGAGACCGGCGCGAGCGTCCTGAGCCGGCAAAATTCTTTTTCCAGCGCATCGCGGAATGCCGGGTAGTCTGCGGCCTGCGGGATACAGACCGGAATCCGCCAGAACCGCCGGTCAGAAGGATCGATCCGGTCTGCGGCGGGATTGCGCAGCGAGTGAGCCGGGAAGATGACACCGCCCTCTGAACAGTCGAGAGCCAGCATATAGCCGAATACCTGATAAATATTTTCCCTGACATCGGCGCTGCCGGATGCGTCCAGGCTTCTGCTCCAGCGGCCATTTGCGACAGCCAGCGTTTTTTCCCAGACAGGCCGGTATTTGGCGTCGAGTACGGTACCCTGCGAGGAAAAATAGAAGTCCGGGCGGATGGTAAGATGCCCGTCCAGCACATCGCGGGACTGCTGGGTGAACGGTTTTTTTGCGCCGGCGAACAGCCGATCCTCCAGCAGGCGCTCCCAAAGGAAACCGGAGTCCAGAAATACGCCTGTGACAATGGAGGCGCGGTTTTCTCCGGGGGCGGACTCCGTTCGCCGCAGTATGTCTCTGGCAGCTACTCTGGCGGGTTCCCAGTTCTGGTATACAGGGTTTGTGATCTTTCGTTCTGTGCGGGCAAGCACCTGACGGACGCCGGGAGTCTCACGGTTTGAAACAGCCTGTTCGATGGTCCGAAGAGCTGACGTATATTCCGGGAGACGCCGCTGTAAACGGCGCATCAGGTCAGGACACCGCCTGCCGGCGGCATGTGTGGCATGTAAAAACAGAACGTTCCAGTCATTGTCCAGGCTGTAGGTCTGTGTCCGGTATGCGATGCGGCCGTTGTCCTGTTCCATATTTTCCCTGATATGGCGGGGAATATCGATCACTCCCCGCACCTGACTGTCGTTGCGGGCGAAGCTGCGGTATGCGCGCAGCCCGCCGTGCTTCTGGGCGCGGCGGATCTGTATCGCCAGCCGAAGCGCCAGAAGCCCGTCGAAAAAATCGTTCTGATCCGTGCTTCCGATGTCGTCAAGCGTCACGATGGATTCCCCCAGAAAGTGTCCGATGAGATACCAGAGAAAAAAGGGTTCTGGATTTCCCCGGTCAAACCGGGAGCCGATGAAGATACGATGTCCCTGATACTCGACCAGGCCGATATACTGCCTGGTCCAGAAGGTTCCCGCTTTTTCCTCAAAAATCACCGGCGTCTGACCTGTGTCGTCGCTCTCTGCGGACAGATCCACCAGGCAGCAGTCGCCGTGTGAGATCCGGTTCTGTATGTCCCTGCACAGGTCGTAACAGCCTTTTTCCACGGGGCTGTAATCATAAAGTGACTCCATGCTCACTCCTCTTCCTGCGGTGCGCTGTCATCGTCCCGGTCCGCGGGGGATATCCCCAGGGCATCGGCGCAGGTCTGCACAAAATCCGACGCATCTGCCGTATCTTCCCCGCGAAGGTACTCCCACAGGAGGGGCTCGATGCGGTGTTCCCACACGAACCGCATCAGATCGTCCAGGGTTGTCCCGCGAAAGCCGGGCAGACTGAACTGTCCCTGCGCGACGTGATAGTGCCTGTTTAACCCGAAGCGCGCGCCCTGTTCTATCACGGCATTTAATCTGCATACGCGTCTGGCCGCCTCGCCGGCATGATCCCGAAGGAGCGTTCCGAGGTTTCCGCTCTCAAACGCGCTCAGAAGCAGTGCGTGGTCCGCTTTTACCTCGTGCCAGACAAACCGCCGCCGCAGTGCAAAGTCCATACTCTCCACGGAGCGGTCGATGTCATTCATGGTGCCGATGATGACGACATTCTTCGGGATGAAAAAACCGCACGCAAACACATCATCCTCAATCAGCACTGCCTTCTGATCCGCACCGATCCGGTAAGTCGGCAGGTTCCGGTACTGGGTCTGCACGGGCAGCCCGCGCTTGTCGGATTCGAGGCAGAACATCAGTTCTCCGAAAACCTGGGAAAGATTGGCCCGGTTGATCTCGTCGATGAGAAAAAAATACAGACTGCCGTCCGGCGCATCCGCACACCGCGGATCCGCCGCGTTTCCGACCGGTGCGGGAGTATGGCTGCGGCTGCGGTTTTCCTCCGCGACGCTGCGGCAGAACGCCTTGAAGAAGCCGTCCAGCCGGACAAAGGTGCTTTTTGTCTCGCCTGTCAGCTGCACGGGACGCAGGCCCTCCACGAAATCCGTGTAGTCATAGGAAGGGTGAAACTGGACCAGCGGGACGCTTTCTTCCCCGGTCAGCTCCCCGAGATATTCGGCGATCTCCCTGGCGGCATGGGTTTTGCCCGTGCCCGGAGCGCCCGTGAGGATGATCTGACGCACGCCGTTGCGGATCAGAGAGTGGAGCGTGCGCAGGGTGCCGTTTTGAAAACAGTAATTCTCGCAGAGAACCGGCCATTCGCCGTCAAATGAATCCATGACATTTGTAAAATTGTCCACGCACTGCGGGATGATCAGCTTTTCCTGCTCGAAGAATTCGTCGTCCGCCGCCGCGCTGTGAGCCTGTCTGTTTTCGATTCTTATGCGCTCCAAAAGCTTCTTTAAGGAGGTGTCGGGTCCGATGTCGGTCCAGCTCTCCACATAGTCCGGGATGCATTCCCAGCAGTTTTCTATAGTGCGGTGGGGGAAAATGACGGCCATGGCGGACAGCCAGTGCGTGCCGCTTTCTCTGTTGAAAATGAGATCCAGATGATAAGCCGCATCGATCTGACCGACGGTCGGACGGCGATTTCCACGTGCGCTCTCGCAGATCACCGCGATAAATGCCAGGAAATAGACGGCCAGCGGTTTGGGCCAGCTTTTTAAATAGGACGGATCCCGTACCTCATAGTCCGTGAAGCTCAGAATGCGGTTTTCCCAGTCCCTCCAGAAGCGCAGGACATCCGGGTGCTGCAGCCGAAGCAGGGTTCCTGCCTGAATGATTTTCATTTGTTTCCAGTATGACATGTGACGGCTCCTCTTCTTTTGCCCGCATCCGGGGCGTCTGTAATCTGCGTATTATCATAATTATAGCACAGAGAGAAGGAAAGTGGAATCTGCAGGTTCCTTTTTCTTAAATAAAAATGAAATATCCCGAAGTTTCTTGAGGTTGATGCCCGTATGGATTATAATATGAAAAGGTGTGAGGAATATGTGTCTGGTATCTTTCAGAGATACATACATATGATAAACGCAGCAGACATCGTAAATGCACCGTCAGGAGGATGAGATGAATAACAATGACTATAGAGAAGTCACCGGGGATGAGGACAGCAGGGAATTATCGCAGCAGAGCTCTGGGAAGGAGGCAGACCGGCGGGAAGGTTCTGCGGCGCAGGCGGGCGGTTCCGGTACGGATCACAAGGATGCGGGATCCGGTGAAAATGAGGGCCGGCAGATGACAGTACATACGCCGGATCAGGCGGACGGCGATCAGGAATACGAGGATACCTGCTATATCTGCCGCAGGCCGGAGCATGTTGCCGGAAAGATGATCCATATTCCGAACCATATCAGCATCTGCCAGGACTGTATGCAGAAGACGTTTGACAGCATGAACGGCTCCGGGTTCTCCATGGACGACATGATGAATATGAACATCGGGCGGATGCCGAATATCAGTATGATCAATCTCTCTGACCTGCAGGGGACGCTGCCGAACAGCCAGCGGCTGAAAAAGAAAAAGCCGAAGGAGAAGACAGAGCCTGTGATCGACATCCGGAAAGTCCCGGCGCCGCACAGGATCAAGGCCGCGCTGGACGACTATGTGATCGGGCAGGAGCACGCAAAAAAGGTGATGTCGGTTGCCGTGTACAATCACTACAAACGTGTTGCATCCGACACGCAGGACGGGGTGGAGATCGAGAAGTCGAATATGCTCATGATCGGGCCGACCGGCTGCGGCAAGACCTATCTCGTGAAAACGCTGGCGCGTCTTCTGGATGTGCCGCTTGCGATCACGGACGCGACCTCCCTGACCGAGGCGGGATATATTGGAGACGATATCGAGAGCGTGGTCAGCAAGCTGCTCGCGGCCGCGGACAATGACGTGGAGCGCGCGGAGCACGGGATTATTTTTATCGACGAGATCGACAAGATCGCCAAGAAGCGCAATACCAGCCAGCGGGACGTCAGCGGGGAGTCCGTGCAGCAGGGGATGTTAAAGCTGCTTGAGGGGGCGGAGATCGAGGTGCCGGTGGGCGCCAGCAGCAAGAATGCGATGGTGCCGATGACGATGGTAAATACAAAAAATATCCTTTTTATCTGCGGAGGCGCGTTCCCGGATCTCACTGATATCATAAAAGAGCGGTTAAATAAGACCGCATCGATCGGGTTTAACGCGAAGCTGAAAGATGAGCATGACAAAGACGAGAATCTGCTCTCGCAGGTGACGGTCGAGGATGTGCGCAAATTCGGCATGATCCCGGAATTTCTGGGGAGGATGCCGGTCATGTTTACGCTTGAGGCGCTGACAGAGGATGCGCTGGTGCGTATTTTAAAGGAGCCGAAAAACGCGATTTTAAAGCAGTATGAGAAGCTTTTGGCGATGGATGAGGTGCAGCTGCTTTTTGATGACGAGGCGCTGCGCGTGATTGCACAGAAGGCGAAGGAGAAAAAGGTCGGGGCGCGTGCGCTGCGCGCTGTAATCGAGGATTTTATGCTTGATATCATGTATGAGATCCCAAAAGATGACAATATCGGGATCGTGACCATCACGAAAGAATATGTGGAGAAAAAAGGAAGTCCGGTGATCACGATGCGGGGAAGCGCGCGGATTGAGAGCAGGGCGTAAGACGGCTTTTAGCGCCGGAGCGTGACGGACGGGGGATCTGTTCTGGCGCATGTTTTGACGGACAGACATAAATAACGAATTCCCGGCATTTATTTATAAGTAAATAAATGCCGGGGTTTTTTATGCCAGACTGCAGAGAACAGGTTTATTCCAATGATTATTTTGATTTTATCGTACCGATCGAGGCTCAGAACAGGATGGAGCCGTTTCAGGGGTGCGCCCAGCGTATCTCCGAATATTTCGATATTTTTTTCTATCCGAAATCACAGCTCCCGCCGCTTAGCGTCAGCAGCTTCAGCTATTCGTCGATCCCGAAATGCTACGGGCTTCTCGATACGATTGCACTGGAGGAATCCGGGATTATCCGTCTGCAGAATCAGCCGGTGCTCTCGCTGAAAGGAAAAGGGGTTCTGGTCGGATTTCTTGACACCGGCATTGACTATACGAATCCGCTGTTTCGCTATACGGACGGAAGTACGCGTATCGTCAGTATCTGGGATCAGACGATTGAGAACGGGACGCCGCCCGCCGGGATTCTCTACGGGGCGGAGTACCGTGCGGAGGAGATCAATCAGGCGCTCGCCAGCAGCGATCCGTACGCCGTTGTGCCCTCGCGGGACGAGACGGGACACGGCACGTTTCTGGCGGGAATCACGTGCGGCGGTGAGGATGTGAAAAACGATTTTATCGGCGCTGCGCCGAATGCCGGAATCGCCGTTGTCAAGCTAAAGCCGGCGAAACAGTATCTGCGCGATTTCTTTTTTATTCCAGACGGGGTTGCGGCATTTCAGGAGACGGATATCATGATGGCAGTGGCATATTTAAACGGCCTCGCAGCGATTCTGGAGATGCCGCTGGTGATCTGCCTTGCGCTCGGAAACAGCATCGGAAGCCACGGAAGGCCCGGATTTCTGGAAGCCTATCTGAACAATATCTGTCTGAAAAGGAAGCGTTCGATCGTTACGGCGGCGGGAAACGAGGCGAATTCCAGGCACCATTATCACGGACGAATCTACGGGGAACCGGAATATGAGGACGTGGAGCTGAATGTGGAGGAAGACATGGAAGGCTTTGTCTTTGAACTATGGTCGAACGCACCCGAACTCTTCGAGGTGTCGGTCATATCTCCGACAGGGGAACAGATGCCGCGGATTCCGGCCGGCACGAGAACAACGTCGACGTTCCGGTTTGTGTTTGAAGGGACAACGGTTTCGGTGGATTATCCGGGGTATGTGACGGAGGCGGCGAGTCAGCTGATTTTTTTCCGGTTTATCAAACCGAGGAAGGGCCTGTGGATGATCCGGGTATATTCGTCAAATGTCGTAACAGGTGATTATAATATCTGGCTGCCGATGAGAGAGCTGACGCTCGGAAACGTGTTTTTCCTGCGTTCGAACCCTGAGATGACGCTGACGTCTCCCGGAACGGGGGATCAGGTGATCACGGTCGGCGGATATCAGGTGGCAGACCGGAGTATCTATGCGGATTCGGGGAGAGGATATACGGTGACAGGGGATATCAAGCCCGATTTTGTGGCTCCTGCCGTCAATATATACGGCCCGGGGCTTCGGCACAATTATGTCACGTATACGGGCACAAGCGTGGCTGCGGCTGTCGCAGCCGGGGCAGTGGCGCAGATCATGCAGTGGGCGTTAGTCGAGCAGAACAATCCGTGGCTGTCAAATGCGGGGATTAAAAATATGCTGATCCGCGGTACCGGAAAGTCGGGGGAAAGGAGCTACCCGAACAGGGAGTGGGGGTACGGAACCCTCGACGTGTACAATGCGTTTCAGGAGATGCGGAACCGGTGAAGCCGTGGGCGGATATGCTTGAATCATAAAGTGAGAAGCCGGTCGGATATCTGTCTTCTTCTGAGCCCGTCGAAATCCGGTTCCGACTCGGAAAGATTGTACAAAAGCATCTGCTCATCGCTTCGTTTCAGTTCCGTCAGGATACGGCCTGACCGGTCAGACAGCGCGGCTGGAGCTGTTTGGCAGGGGACGGCAGTGTTTGCGGAGAAGGAAAGCGGGCAGAGACTACAGGTCTGTTGAAAAACGGATTGATCTGTGGTACGATAAACAAAAATCAGATTCTTATGGAAAGAGAGAATGAGACAGATGACGAATGAGGAGATCTATTCCTATCTGCTGGAGCATGCGGAACAGAAACTGCAGAAGTTCAATTCGACGCTGATCCCCGGCAGTGATCCGGTGCTCGGGGTCCGGATTCCGGTGCTGCGCGCGCTGGCGAAGCGGGTTGCGAAGGAAGATTTCAGAGCGTACCTGGCAAGTGCCGCAGACGGTACGTATGAGGAGGTCAGCCTGCAGGGGTTTGTCATCGGTTATGCGAAGATGGGGATAAAAGAGCGTCTCTCCTATACGGCGTCTTTTCTGCCGAAGATTCACGACTGGGCGGTCAATGACTGCTTCTGCGCCACACTTGGCGCGGCGAAGAAGCACCGGGAAACGGTGTGGGAATTTCTGATGCCGTACTGCGGTTCGGAGCGCGAATTCGATCAGCGCTTCGTGGCAGTGATGCTGATGGACCATTTTCTTGTGGATGATTATATCGACCGTGTTTTTGCGGTGTGGGATTCATTGCGGCATGAGGGCTATTACTGCAGGATGGGGGTTGCGTGGGGAGTTGCGACGGCCTATGCGAAGTACCCGGAAAAGACACATGCATTTCTTCTCGACAATCATCTGGACGACGAGACATATAACAAAGCGATTCAGAAGATGCTGGAATCGTACCGGGTGACGCAGGAGGCGAAGGCGGTGCTGCGCGGGATGAAGCGCGGGAACCGTTAAGGAAGGCTGAAGTAGCGAAAAAGAAGAACGGAGAGCTGACGGGGAGCGGATGCGGGAACCGGTGTCATACGCGGGATGAAGCGCGGGAACCGTTAAGGAAGGCTGAAGTAGCGAAAAAGAAGAA
>CAJUNX010000026.1:0-11007 GCA_910587865.1 uncultured Roseburia sp. | reverse complement strand
CGGAGAGCTGACGGGAAAGGGAGGACGGATATGGGATATATTGATATGCACTGCGACACGCTGATGGAGGCGATGAGGCGGAAAAGCCGGACGGCCAGACGGCTGGAGGGAACAATGGTTGATGTGGAGCGCCTGAAAAGGAGCGGGGCGGATGCACAGTTTTTTGCGATGTTTCTGCCGCAGAACGCAAAGCCGGAGTGGTTCGGACCGGAGATGGCCCCGACGCCGGAAGAGATGCTGGAGCGGATGTATGAGATTTTTCAGCGGACGCTTGAGGAGTGCGGCGATATCCTTGCGCCTGCATATTGTTATGAGGATCTGATCAAAAACCGGGCGGACAAAAAAATTTCCGCGTTCCTGACCATAGAAAACGGATACCTGGTGCATGGAAAGCCGGAACATTTAAAAAAATTTCACGAGATGGGGATCCGGCTGATCACACTGACCTGGAACGATCCGAATTGTTTCGGACGCCACCATTCTTCCGTGAAGGAGGAGATGGAGCAGGGGCTTACCGCGTTCGGAAAAGAAGCCGTTCCCTATATGAATGAGCTGGGAATCCTGGTGGACGTTTCGCACCTCTCGGACGGGGGATTTTACGATGTGGCGGAGGTCTCGAAGAAGCCGTTTGTGGCGTCTCACTCGAACTGCCGGGCGCTGGCTCCCTCCACGAGAAATCTGACGGATGAGATGATCCGGATCCTCGCGGATGCGGGCGGCGTTGCGGGAATCAATTTTGAGCCGTCCTTCCTGAATGAGGACAGAGAGGACCGTGTGAGCCGTGTGGAGCGCATGTGCGACCACATACAGCATTTTATCGATAAGGGCGGTGCGGAGTGCGTGGGGATCGGCACGGATTTTGACGGGATTGGCGGTGATCTCGAGATTTCCGACTGTACGAAGATGCATCTGCTGTTTGACACACTGCATAAAAGAGGATATTCGGACGATGACATTGACCGGATCGCATACAAAAACGTGGAGCGCGTGATCCGGGACGTGATGCGGTAGGATGAAGAAAGAAAGGCGGGCTTAGAGGGTGAAACACGTGGAACAAAAAGAGGCGGAGACCGAGCTGGACAGGCTGTGTCGCTATTGCGCCAAAAAGAAGTATATTGTTTTCTTTCTGTTTTTTCTTGTGCTGGCGGTGTACGGGGCCTGGGTATTCAAAGATTTTGTGACATTTGACGCCGAGGGCTTTTATTCGCTGGAACACGGCTCCATATGGTACGGACACTGGCTGGCGCGCGGAAGGTGGGGATTTTATTATCTCAAAAAGCTTCTCGGGGTTACGCTGATCAATCCGTTTTTTTCTGCAACCGTATTTCTGTTCTGTTTCCCGTTCTCTGCGGTATTGTGGTGTTATCTGCTGGACGAATGGGATCAGGGGGTATTTGCGTCGGACTGGGGAAAGATCCTGTTTGGAATTCTCTATCTGACACACCCGGTTTGGGCGACGCAGTTTGCCTACCGGAATCAGATGGAAGTGATTTCCGTCACATTAGTGCTGATGCCGGCCACGATGATTTTCTTTACGCGCTGGCTGAAACATGATAAAATCTGTACGACAGGAGGATGGATCGCACTGGCCGGAACCGTCTTTTGTTTTGCGGGCTATCAGTCCTTTGTGCTGATCTATCTGGAAGCGCTGGCTGTTTATTACTTCTGTCTGGTGCAGGGCATTCCAAAGTCAGAGGAAAAGGAGGGCCGCAGGGAATTTTATCGCCGGCTGATCCGCGGCGCGGTTTTCTCAATACTGGCATATCTGATTTATTCGGGGCTCAGTGCGCTGATCCGGAAGATATACGGGTATAACAATCTTGCGGCAGCGTTTGCGAAGGAAAATTTTCTCTGGACCATATACGGTTTTCGCTCCAGCTTAAAGAGCCTGATTCACTATCTGCTGCAGGCGTTTCTGGGGGACGGGCAGGTCTATACCTGTGTGCTTGGCGTGGAATGTCTGCTGCTGTTTGTGCTGCTGGTCCGGTACTGGAGACAGAAAAGAAGCCTTCGCGGCTGGTATACTCTTATCGTGTGCGGCCTTCTTGCGGTTCCGTTTGTCACGACGCTTCTCATGGCGGGGACGGCAGTCAACCGGCAGCAGCTGGCGCTTGTGTTTGCGATCGCCGTTCTGGGCTGGTATGAGCTGGATGCATGCAGGAGACGGATGGATCGGACGTGGAGGAGGTCTGTGGTGCAGATCGTGCTTGCGGGCGTTGTGATTACCGCGTCCGTCGCACAGATACAGATGAATACGAGACTGCTTTATACGGATTATAAAGTGCTGGAACAGGATTACCGGATGATGGAGCAGATCTATGAACAGGCGCTGCAAAAAGGGGCAGAGGAAGGCGATACCATCGTGTTTGTGGGCGTATATCCGAACACACCGGACGAGACGCTTGTAGAAAACGAGGTGGTGGGCTTTTCCTATTTTGAGGTGACGGAGATTGATCCGAAAAAAGCGGCACAGGCGATGCAGGCATACGGTTTCCGTGTGATGACGCCGGATTTTCCGGATTATGACCGGGCAGCGGAGCTGGCGGAGGAGATGGACTGCTGGCCGTCCGGGGACAGTATTGTAGTGGAGGACGGGCTGATTGTGGTGCGCCTGTCGTGAGAGGGAGACGCGGACTGCGCCGCGGCCGCCTGCCGTGGATTGTGCAGAAGGGCCGCTGATCCGGGATTGCGCCCGGGCTGCAACCGTGGATTGTGCGGGGGCTGCAGAACGCAAATCACAGAGCCGGATCTGATATCCGGCCCGCGGCCCCTGCAAAAACGCTTTGGCATGAAGAGGAATACAGGTGACTGGATATGAAGAAAATGACAGACTGGAACGGCGGAGAGAAAAGGATAGGATTTGGCGCGGCGCTCCTCGCGGTGCTTCTGGCAGTGTCCCTGGCCGGCTGCGGAGGGAAGAAACAGGAGGAGATTCTCGCCTTTCGGCAGGTCGGGCTTGAATGTATGGAAAACGGGGATTATGACGGAGCGGTCGCAGCATTTGACGGAGCGCTTGGGAGCAGCGGCGGAAGAATCGGGCAGCTCCAGATCGATATCTGCTATTACAAGGCGGCAGCGCAGTACGCTTCGGGAGATATAATGAGCGCGATCGATACCTGTACCGCGCTGATCGATTACCGGAAAAAGGAGACGGACGCATATTATATGCGGGGATGTCTGCTGCTTGCGGCGGGGGATGCCGAGGGTGCAAAAGAGGATTTTTCCAATGCCGTGAAGTACCGGCCGGATGATTATGAACTCTATATCGGGATCTACGAGCATCTGGCGGACGCGAATTTAAAGGAGGACGGGGCGAAGTATCTGAACGATGCGTTTTCCATCAAAGGGGATGAGGCGGATGATTTTGCGTATCGGGGGGAAATCTATTTTCTGCTCGGAGAGAACGGCAACGCGCTCTCGGAGCTAAAGACCGCGGTTGAAAAAGGAAGTGTGGAGGCGAATCTCACGCTGGCGCAGCTGTATGGCGCGATGGGGGACACGCAGATGGCGGAGACCTGCTATCAGGCATATACGGCATCCGGGAAGGCGGACGCCGCGGCGCTCGGTGCGCTGGCGCAGCTGGAGATGAATAAGATGAATTTCTCCGCCGCACTGACATACCTCACGCAGGGACTGGCGCTGGAGGATGTGCCGAACCGTAAAGAGATGATGCGCAATCAGATCGTCTGCATGGAATATACCGGAGATTTTGCCGGCGCCTGGGCGGTGGTACAGCAGTATGTGCAGCTCTGGCCGGAGGATATGGATGCCCAGAGGGAATTTGTTTTTTTAAAAAACCGGCAGGACGGGATATCGGTGCCGGCGCCCGCGGAACCGGAAACGGAGGAGACGGAGGGGACAGAGGCGCAGTGAGATGCCGTGAGGGCGGCACAAAAGGGGGAGCAGTGCACGCCGGGAAGCGCTCCGAAGCGGGGGAGACGATATATCGGGAGATCCGGTAAGACAGGAGGAGTATGACGGAATTCATTGAAATAGGGGGACTGGAAGAGCGCGTGATTTTAGTCGGCGTGGCCAGAGAAGAAACCGGCAGAGCGGGGGGAAACACGGCGTCGTTGGAGGATCATGCCTCTTCGGATGCGGACGCGGCGTCGGATGCTTCGCTGGACGAGCTGGAGGAGCTGGTGAAGACCGCGGGCGCGGGCGTTGCGGGCAGGCTTTTGCAGAAGCGGGAGCAGATACACCCCGGCACCTATGTGGGAACCGGAAAAGTAAAGGAACTCGCGCAGCTGATTGCGGAGTGCAATGCGACGGGGATCGTCTGTGACGACGAGCTTTCTCCGGCACAGCTTAAAAATCTGGAGGAGGCACTGGAGACGAAGGTGATGGACCGGACACTGGTGATCCTGGATATCTTCGCGGCACGTGCGACCACCAGCGAGGGAAAGCTGCAGGTCGAGCTGGCGCAGTTAAAATACCGCTTAAGCCGCCTGACCGGACTCGGGCGTTCCATGTCGCGTCTGGGCGGCGGCATCGGGACAAGAGGGCCCGGAGAAAATAAGCTGGAGTCGGACCGGCGTCTGATCCGCGACCGGATCGCGCAGTTAAACCGCGAATTAAAAGAGGTCAGGCAGCACCGTGAGATCACCCGGGCAAAGCGTCAGAAGCAGCAGATTCCGGTGGCGGCGCTCGTCGGCTACACCAATGCCGGGAAGTCCACATTGTTAAACCGTCTGACTGACGCGGGAGTCTTAGAGGAGGATAAGCTGTTTGCGACGCTTGATCCGACGACGCGTGTCTTGGAGCTGCCCGGCAGGCAGGAGATTCTGCTGACCGATACGGTCGGATTTATCCGCAAGCTGCCGCATCACCTGATCGAGGCATTCAAAAGTACGCTCGAGGAGGCAAAATACGCGGATATCATTCTGCATGTGGTGGATGCGTCGAGTCCGCAGCGGGAGGTACAGATGCAGACGGTCTATGACACGCTCAAGGATCTCGGCATCCGGGGAAAGACGGTGGTGGCGCTGTTTAACAAACAGGATGCCGTGACGGACGCAGAACCCCTGCGGGATGCCGCTGCGGACCATACGCTCGGGATCTCCGCGATAAACGGGACGGGGCTTGGGGAACTCACGGAGCTTTTGTGCGATCTTCTCCGGGAAAATAAAATTCTCGTGGAGCGGACGATTCCTTATGGAGATGCGGGAATTCTTCAGCGGATCCGCAGGCAGGGGGAGCTTTTATCGGAGGAATACCGGCCGGAGGGGATCTGTATCCGGGCCTATGTGCCCGCAGACCTGTACGCCAGACTTTAAATGGGGCAGGCTCAGGCCGGAAAGCGGAGGCGGACAGGCAGAAATAAAACCGGAAATGGGAGGGAAACTATGACGTTATTGATCAGGCACGGCCATGTGTTAAATCCTGCAGACGGTACGGATGCGGTGGCGGACGTGCTGGTGGAGCAGGGGGTCGTAAAGGAAATCGCCGCAGAAATCGATGTGGCGGCCGATCGCATTGTCGATGCGGAAGGATGCTATGTCATGCCGGGATTCATCGATATGCATGTGCATCTGAGAGACCCCGGATTTGAGCAGAAGGAGACGATTGAGACCGGATGCCTGGCGGCGGCGCGCGGCGGATACACGACGATCCTGGCGATGCCGAATACCAGGCCCGTGGCGGACAACCCCGACGTGATAAGCTACGTGCATCACAAGGCAGAGGACGTCGGCATCGTGCATGTGCTGCAGGCCGGTGCAGTGACGAAGGGACAGAAGGGAGAAGAACTCTCCGACATCGCCGGCATGGTAAAAGCAGGGATCCCCGCGATCAGCGAGGACGGAAAATCCGTCATGGACACAGGGCTCTACCGGGAGGCGATGAAGCTGGCGGCGGAACACGGGATCGTGGTGCTTGCGCACTGTGAGGACATCAGCCTGGTCCGCGGCGGCGTGATGAATGAGGACGGGAATGCGAGGGAGCTTGGACTGCCCGGGATCACCAATTCGGTCGAGGATGTGATCGTGGCGCGTGACATCATGTTAAGCGGGGATACCGGGGCAAAGCTTCATCTGTGCCACTGCTCCACGAAAAACTCCGTATGGATGACAAAGGTTGGAAAGGAAGCGGGAATCCGGGTGACGGCGGAGGTGTGTCCGCATCATTTTACGCTGACTTCGGATGATATCAGAAAGAAGGAAGCGGTCATGGATGCGGAGAAAAAAGTCATGACGGAAGCGGATGCCGATCCGGATTTTAAAATGAATCCGCCGCTCCGCACAAAAGAGGATGTGCAGGCGCTCAGAGAAGGGCTGCGGGACGGCATCATGGATGTGATCTCCACGGATCATGCCCCGCACACGTCTGAGGAGAAGAACACGTCGATGAAGCGGGCGCCGTTCGGGATTGTCGGCCTTGAGACAGCAGCAGCCCTCACGTATACGGAGCTGGTGCTGGGCGGGTATCTGACGCCGATGCAGATGGCGGAGAAGATGAGCAGCCGTCCCGCGGAGATTCTCGGCTTGAAAAAAGGGGATATTCGTCCCGGAAACACGGCGGATCTCGTGATCTTTGATCCCCGCAGCACATACCGTATCGATAAAAATAAGTTTGCCGGCAAGTCAAAAAATACGCCGTTTCACGGGAGAGAAGTGACCGGAAAAGTCAGAATGACGATTGTAGACGGAATGCCGGTTTATGAGGACAGGAACGAATCAGTATGAGCGCGGTAAAAGCGCGGAAATGGGGTAAAGCTATGGTGCACACAACATTCAGGCGGTTTGAGGAAACGGCGATCATCATTCGTCAGGAGGAGATCGCGGACGACATCTACAGTATGTGGCTGCGCACGGATCAGATCGCGGCGCATGCGCGGGCGGGACAGTTTTTATCCGTGTACTGCAACGAGGGGAGCAGACTGCTGCCGCGTCCCGTCAGCATCTGTGAGATCGACAGAAAAGACGGCGCGATCCGGCTGGTATACCGGGTGGCCGGAAAGGGAACAAAGGAGTTTTCCGGAATGCACACCGGCATGCAGCTAAAGGTCACAGGGCCGCTCGGAAACGGGTTTCCGCTGAAAGAAAAGCCGGCCTTTCTGATCGGGGGAGGGATCGGTATTCCGCCGCTTCTTGAGCTTGCAAAGCAGCTGGACTGCGAAAAACAGATCGTGCTGGGATTTCGCGACGAACTGTTTCTTCTGGAGGAGTTCAGGGCGCAGGGAACCGTTTTTATCGCCACGGAGGACGGCAGTGCGGGGACGGAGGGAAATGTGCTCGACGCGATCCGGGAGAACGGACTGGAAGCGGAGATCATTTACGCCTGCGGGCCTGCGCCCATGCTTCGGGCGCTGAAAAAGTATGCGGCGGGAAAACGGATGGAGTGCTGGATTTCCATGGAGGAGCGGATGGCCTGCGGAATCGGCGCGTGTCTCGCCTGCGTGTGCCGTTCCGCACAAAAGGATGCGCACACCAATGTCCGGAATAAGCGGATCTGTAAGGAAGGGCCTGTATTTCGCGCGGAGGAGGTGGAATTCTGATGAATATGAAGACAAAACTGTGCGGAATCACGCTGAAAAATCCGGTGATGACGGCTTCCGGGACGTTCGGCTCCGGGGAAGAATATGCGGAATTTGTGGATTTAAACCGACTCGGCGCCGTGGTGACAAAAGGGGTGGCAAACGTGCCCTGGGAGGGCAATCCGACCCCGCGGGTGGCGGAGGTGTACGGGGGCATGTTAAATGCCATCGGACTGCAGAATCCGGGGATTGATCTCTTTATCGAGCGGGATATTCCGTTTTTAAAAAAGTTTGACACGCGTATCATCGTCAATGTCTGCGGCCACACCGCAGAGGAATACGTCGCGGTGGCGGAGCGGCTTTCCGACCAGCCCGTGGACCTCCTGGAGATCAATATCTCCTGCCCGAATGTGAAGGAGGGAGGGATTGCGTTCGGCCAGAACCCGAAGGCGGTAGAGGCAATTACAAATGAAGTGAAGCGCCACGCCAGACAGCCGGTCATCATGAAGCTCTCGCCGAATGTCACGGATATCACGGAGATGGCGCGTGCCGCGGAGGCCGGCGGAGCAGATGCGGTCTCCATGATCAATACGATCACCGGCATGAAGATTGATATACATAACAGACGTTTTGCGCTGGCGAACCGGACCGGGGGTCTCTCGGGCCCGGCTGTACACCCCGTGGCGGTGCGGATGGTGTACGAGACGGCGCAGGCGGTTCATATCCCCATCATCGGGATGGGCGGGATCTTAACCGCGGAAGATGCCATCGAACTGATCCTGGCGGGCGCGACAGCAGTGGCTGTGGGTACGGCGAATTTTGCGAATCCGCGCGCGACAGAGCAGATCATCGAAGGAATCCGGGATTACATGGAGCAGTATCAGATCGCGGATATCAGCGAGCTGGTCGGAAGTGTAAGCTGACCGGATCATTATGAAAAAGGAAGGGGAAACGAAGAACATGAAGGAGTACTGGAGGAGAGGGAGACGCCTGTTTGCGGCAGTGCTCGCACTGGCACTGGCACTCGGGGCGCTGTCCGGATGCGGTGCAAAGGCGAAAACGCAGGAGGAGTTTCTTGCGGAGATGAAGGAGTTTGTCACGGAGGACGGCAGCGCGTCCTTTTACCTGAATCAGAACTGGACCGAGGAGGATCTCGGCCTGTCGGATATGGGCGTGGATTTCTGGCTGTGCGCACAGAACGAGCAGGGGACGGAAGCAGCGATTCTGATGCAGTTCCCAAAGCGCGGAGCGATGCAGATCACGTCTGAGATGAGCGAGGTAAAAGCGCTTGTGGAGGATAGTTACGGCTATACCCCGGACGGGGAAAACACCGAAGCGCCGGCGGTTCCGGGCATGAGCAATGTGGAGGCCGGCACCGGCAAAGCAAACTTTGACCAGGTGGATGTGAAGGCATATGTCGTATACGGTGAGACCGAATATGCATTTTATGCGCTCATGTACTGCTGGAGTACGAAGACGACGGATCAGATCACAGCAGCAAAGGCATCCTGCTCCAGATTTGTGGAAAATGTCCCGGAGGAAGAGGATGCGTTTGCGACGGAACTCACGGATACACTGCGCTGGTTTAACGCGACCTGTGCGATTCTAACCGAGTTAAACGACTGGGATTACAGCAGGTTTGCAGGGCTTCCCGCAAATGAGGAATCCATGACGGTGGCGCAGAGCATACTGGACAGTTCCTGGGGCGTGACGGACAGGGCAACGGCGGACGAGACAATGTCCTGGATTCTCACGGAAGGGCACCGTGTCGGTTTTGTCGATGATATGGAGTATCTGGATGCCGCCGGTATCGGGGACGTGCCGGAGGAGGAGCGCGAGGCATTTGTGCTGCAGTATTACGAGGTGGATGATGCCGGTGCAAAAGCGCTTGCGGACGGTTACCGGTATTATAAGGAATTCGGGCCGGAGGCGATTGACGCCTGGGATTACTGCCGTGCGATGAATCTTCTCGGCTTCTATTATCTGGCCGGCTACTACACGGAGCAGGAGGCACTGGATCTCTCGCTGGAGCTCGCGGCAGCCATCCAGCCGCTGTACACGTCCTGGGACGAGCTGATCGACAGCTATCTGCGCGGTTATGAGTACTGGGCGGAGGAGAGCTCGGACGAGCGCCGTGCGGTCTATGAGGACTTAAAGAGCCGCGCGGACAATCCGTATGCGGTGGATTATAATACGGCGCTGGAAAAGACATGGTAGGCGCCGGACTCTGATATCGAAAAATTAAGAAAACTTTAGTTCGTGCTGGTTTTGATACAGAACATGTGCGCGGGACTGATGAAAAAATGCAGTAAATCCGGCATGTTGATGAAATCAGCACAGACTATGTTTTAATGCTTTAAATTTTACTAGTGACATATTAGTGACACAGATGGAGCCCCCGGAGAACGATCACTGGGGGCCTGTTTTTATAAGCTCCACAGCTTCACGAAGCTCTTCAATATCTTTATGAGTATATGTCCGCCTGGTCAGGGTTTTGGATGCATGTCCGGCCAGCCGGTCAATACATACTTCGTTTGCTCCCGCGGAGTCTAGGAGGGACACAAAGGTGTGTCGGCAGTCGTGCGGCGTGTGCTTCTCTGTGATGTCGGCACGTTCTAAAACTGTGCGGAATAATCTGTAATAAGCTGTTTTTGTGACATTTTTACCACTGTCCGGATCACAGATAAAAAAGCGGTTTTCGGGCATGTGGCGGCGCGCTACGAGGCTTCTGACCGCTGAATGGATCGGTACAATCCTGTTTTTTCCCGCAGCAGTCTTCACGCCGCCGGTCATCAGCCAGTTTTCCAGGTCAACGTCTGCAGACGGCATGGTGAGGAGCTCTGTGATTCGCCAGCCGGTGTATATGAGGATCAGAACAGTATCTGCATAAGGAACCCGATCGACACAGCTCCAAAGCTTCTGAATTTCCTCATGGGTGAATGGAACACCGGCTTCGTCGTCCTCGGCTTTTGTGATCTGAATGTACCGGGAATAATCCTTGTCAATGATATCATATTCTATTGCATATTTAAATACCTGGTGCAGCAGGTTCACAATATGCTCCATGTACGCATGTGAAAGCGTATGATCGTCAAGAATCATCTGCATATCTCCGGTGCGGATCTCCCGGATCTTTCTGCAATGGAGAGTGGCACATTTCTGAAAAGCTCCGCTGGTGCACGACATGGAACTTTTGGAATAGGTTTTGACCGGGTTTTTATACTTCCAGTCGTACCACATCTGATATACTTCCTCAAAGGTGGCATCCCGTTTTTTTACGTCAAACGGATTGCGGTTGTATTCTGCCAGGGCAATATCCGCATCCAGGCGGTTTTCGAAGCGTCCGAGAACATCATAGACGGGAAATCCCCATTCATTGATGTGGGTGTTCACTCTGACTTCGTAAGGTCTGCGGCGTTTTCCTGACAGTTTAACGATCGTGCCAGAACCATTTGGCCGTCGCACGGCTTTTCCTCTTGGCATAAAAAATCAGTCCTTTCTTAAAAATGAGTGCATTTTATAAAGGACTGTGA
>CAJUNX010000025.1 GCA_910587865.1 uncultured Roseburia sp. | reverse complement strand
CCCCACGCGGGAGCCTTTGGAAAGCTCCTGGGTCTGGCTGCTTACATTGCTGATGGCAAAATCCGCCTGCCCCGCATAATTGCTGTACTGTAAAGACGCGCTCATAAACTTCACTTCGTTCTGGTGCCGGGTGATCTGTGAAGCTGCAAGGCTGCCGCCGCCTTAAAAGCCCCCAGCCGGTCCGTATCGTCCCCGGTGTATTCCTTCGTTTTCTTCTGCAGTGTGTCGGCACAGAGCCGCACCTGCCCATCAAATACGGCATTGACTTCCTGCTGTGTGATATGGCATGGGCGCTTGGATAAAACTACTTCAAGCATAAGCTCCACCGTCTCGTCTACGCGTTCTTTCCCATACCGGGAAACCATACAGCCATACTCAATATTTTCTTTCAGGATTTCACGGTAAGCGTCTACCAGCTCTATCCGATCCATCCCATCCGAACAGCGCCATGATGTCATGCCCCTTCAATTTCTCTGCGCCGGATTGCTGCCTGGCCTCGGCAATCTTTTCCCCAATCGTCCGGGGCGGGTAGGGCAGGAGCTTTTAGGGCATTCGGATGTAAGCACAACCATGAATGTCTATGCACACGCTACAAGGGAGGCGAAGCGGGATTCCGCAAAGCTATTGGATAAGGTTGTGGGAATGAATGAAAACTGAATAAGAAAAACTTTCCCTTGTAACCTGCCCATAAGGGCAAAAACAAGGGAAAAAGATACATATTTTGAGGCTGGACATACCGCAAAGCCTTGAAAATTTATTTTACACTACCGATGTCGGAAAACCAGGTTTTCCGCGGCTTTTTTCTACCTTCCAAACATCCCGCCGATCCAGTCATCCAGATCACGCACGCGCTGCGTGACACTGTCCACGGCATCCGTAAATTCACTGACGCTCTCCATCATCTCCTGCGTCCCTGACAGCGTCTCATTGATGCGCTCCACATCAATCTGTTCCAGCCGTTCCATCGCACTGCTTACACGTTCCGACATTTGTCTTAATTCTTTTCTGGCCATCATACCGCCCGCAAGCAGCACGGCCAAAAGCACGGCCAAAAGCAGAGCCGTCAGCTTTTGCACACGCAGCCGTCGCCTGTTTAATTCGATCAGTTCTTCCATACTTACCTCCATGCATCCGCTTTTCCGCTGTCTTTCTCTTTGGTCAGCCTTGCATCTCTTCCGACTGCTTTGGACGTTCCGTCAGCTGTGCGCCTTCCACAGACACTCCGTGATCTTCATCTCTGAAAATACCGCGCGAAACGATGACTGCTCCGGGCTGCAGGCATAGATGCCAAAGCTGATCTCCCCGGCTCCGTCCCACAGATGGCAGATCCTCATCTGCTTAAATTCTATGCCGTCTGTGCTGCATTCCATGCAGAAATCGCTCTCCCTGCGGCTCAGCCGATACCACATTTCTTTTACGGATGCCGGGATATCGGTTGTGGCCCAGTCCGAATATCCGTGATTGGTCACCACACTGCCCAGCCTCTGATACTGCTCATTTTCGTATTCGATGGATTCCTTCAGCCAGTTATCACTGTTTAAATAAACCGCAATCCCGCACTGGTCGAAGCGGTGACTGCTCTCAAACTGCGTCCGCACCGTAAAAGAAAAGAACGCATCCGTTGTCCGCGTCTGCAGTACCGGCGCATTATCATTCCGAAAACCGTAATAGGTCCGCTGCCACAAATCGGTCCCCGGTTCGGTCACGATCTCAACTGCATCCTTCCTGACCATTGCCTGTTCCGGCTTTCTCGTCCAAAATAATTCCTGATTTAAAAAATTCTCCATCCTTTTTTCCCTCCGATTCTGATTTTCTCTCCGCCCCCGGCGGTTCTTCTGATTCCCCAGCCAACGACGTTCCTTCTGATTCCCCAGCCAACGGCTCCTCCGATGAAGTCGTCGGCGGTTCTTCTGATTCCACGGCCTCCGACTTTTCCGATGATTCCCCAGCCTCCGACTTTTCCGATGATGCCAACGGCGTTCCTTCTGATTCCACGGCCAACGGCTCCTCCGATGAAGTCGCCGGCGGTTCTTCTGATTCCACGGCCAGCGGCGGTTCTTCTGATTCCGGGTAATAGGCGCCATCTGTCTGATCGTCATCCGCATCCGTTTTTCTTATAAAATGCTCCCTCAGCCAGACCGTCGCACGCTCCTTCACGGACCGTTTCGGGACATCCGGGGTATCCTCTGCCGTGCCGGCAGATCCGTTTTCTCTCTCCTGCGTTTTTTTCCTATGTTCCGCCTGTTTTTCCTGCTGCCTTTTTTCCCGCTCCGTCTGTCTGTCCTGCTGCCTTTTTTCCCGCTCCGTCTGTCTGTCCTGACGCTTTTTTTCCCGCTTCGCCTGTTTTGCCGTTCGCTTCTCCTCGCGTTTTTTCTGCGCCGCTTTCCGCTTCTCCTGTTTCCCGTATGCTTTTTCCTTTAAGCGCACCTCTTTTTCCGCTGCTTTTTCCATGTCGCGCAGATAGCGGTTCGCCTTTTTCCGGTTCCTCCGGTCCGCGCGGTAGGGATCATAAAGAAAATAGGAGGCGGATCCGATAAGAAGGATCACGACCGCCGCCGCCGTACAGACCGGCACGAGCAGACTGTATTCCTCAAATCCCAGCTCATAGCAGACAAACACAGCCATCATGACCGGAAACAGACACAGATAAACCGCCCGGATCAGGATTGCCGTAAACCGGAAACGCATCTGCCCGTGCACAAGCAGTGCGCCCTCCAATGCGGTATAAAGCGCCATAAAAAGGCTGATCTCAGCTCCGAAGCCGTGCAGCAGGCCGCAGAGCACATACAGCAGCACCGATAAGAAAAACAGGGAAAACGCAGCGCCCTGATACCAGGCCCTGCGGTATTGCGTCATCCCCTCAAGTTTGTCGGCGCTGATTCCGTGCATCCGGTAGACCTCGCCGCGAATATGCGCCTCAAACTCTTCATTGTACTTCTGCTCTTCTTTTGTATTTCTCAGATGCTCGTCCACGACCAGACTCATCTGATCGATATACTCCTGTTCCTGACGAATGCGTCTTGCGCGCTGCCGCTCCGCCTCACGTTCGCGCTCCGCTTCCTCTTTCAGCCTGCGCACCCTGCCGATCCTGGGATTTTTCACCTCGATCTCCGTCAGATCCGGCTCCGCGTCCGTGATTCCCGCCGTCACATCTGCGACGGGATCCGTCGTATTTTCTGTGCGTTCCAAAACATCCATCTCAGATCCTTTCTCTTCCGTCGATTCCGGACAGTATCGCTATCTGCCCCTAAGCTGCGCAAGAATGCCTTCCACTCTGCGCACCGCGTCATCCACCTGACTGCGGGCACTGTTAATCCTGTCCTGTACCATCCAGTCGGCCACCATGCCGTCAAAAAAGTAATCGGCAAATCCAAGAAAGTCTCCGATTTCAATCCTCATATCCGCAATCTGTTCCACATCGCCCAACTCCCGCCGGAACTTCTGCAGATCACACTTCGCCTGTTCGATGCAGGCATTCGCATTGTCAATTTTGGAGTGCTTTACCATTGTGGTAAACAGCCCTCCGCCAAACAGATCGGCCAGCCCCCAGTTTTTCGCGCTGCTTAACTCGGCCTGCGCCCGGCGCAGACTGCTTAATGCGCGCTCCCCTGCGGCAGCCGCCTCTCTTTTTTCCTTTTCGATATCGTACATGACCACTCCTTTTTCCGATGCCGGATAACCCGTGACGCAGATGTCCCCGCTTCATTATACTACGAAATCCCGTCGGACGAAAGGGGATCCTTGTAAAAAGGAGAATCCTTGTGTTTTATGATACGCCAAGCGCCCACAGCTGTTTGATCTGATACCGGATCCGCTCATAGGGCCAGCTTTTTTTGCTCCGAGCGACACAGTTCGGGTCACTGACCAGAAATCCGTCCTTGTCGTATCCATAGATCACGATAAAATGCCCGGATGCGGTAAAGTCACCGGGCCGCATCGCACAGATGATCACCCGTCCCCTATCAAGCTCCTGTTTCATCTGATATTCCCCGACTCCGGGCTGTGTGACCCTCACGCCGTAGCGGCCGGGCACATCCGTGATCAGTGCCCATGCAGTACCGGTTCCCGACATATAATAGCCGTTCTCCATCGCGTATTTCGCAAATACATCCGGCGTCAGGGAGGCATCGCCGGTCAGATAATAGATCGCCATTGACAGGCTCACCGGACCGCAGCCCGCAAGACCGATATTGCTGTCGTCCCCGTAGGATACATACCCCCACCGCGGATCCCACTGCAGAAACAGGGGATACTCCTGGCTTTTTTCCGTTTCCGTCAGACCGCCCGACACAGAGTGTGAGGCGGTCGGGTATCCGGCCACAAAATCCGCCATCTCCGGATTGTTTGCCAAAGCCTCTAACATCTTGTCCGGGTATTCCTCCTGATGTTCCATAATCGCCGCGATCTGCTCATATTCTCCTCCCAGCTCCTTCAGCCTCTTTAAGACTTCCTCCGGCTCCCGCTTCACCGGCTCGTCCACCTCATCCAGACCGCAGAGATCCGGATAGGTCTGTTCCCCGTCTCCCGACCAGCCGTCCGTGATCTTCTGCCAGACGGAAGGATGGTCCGCCTCCTGTGCATCATCCGACACTGCCTGCTGTACCGGTTCTCTCCACGCGGATATATCCGATTCCTTCCCCCGACTCATCTTATCAAATCCTGATTTAATATTCAAAAAGAGAATGCCTCCTGCTATGACCAGAATCACCTGCCAGAGTACAAATACCACCCGGCGGCGAATCCTCGCCCGCCGGCGTCTCTCTCTTTTCCGGTATTCCCGCCTGCGGTCCGCCGGTCGGACAGTCGCCGGTCGGCTGCCGGACCCGGCTCTGCGATATTCCCGCCTGCTCTCCGCCGGTCGGACTGCCGTCTCACGAAACCCCTTCTCCTGTCTGTGTTTTAGCGCCGCCGGTCGGCTGCCGGACCCGGCGCCTGTCCTCTGCCCGGTGCTCCTCTCCAGTCTCTCTGATCCCGCAGCCGCTCTCTGTCCGACACGCCCTTCACGTCTCTCCGGCTGTACCGGCCGGATGTTACCCTGCCCGGCCGTATTCCGGCCGCCGTTCCCCTGCAGACTGCTTCTGCAGGTTCTCATCTCCACTCTGCGGTACTGTCCACCCCCTGCGGCGCCGTTTTCCTGCCCCTCTATCACCTGCAGGCCGGGCTGCTCATACTTTCTTACACTGTTCTCCATGCCATACTCCATCTTTTGCTCTAAGTCTGGTTCTACGGACAGTCCGTACTGTCTGCTGTCTGCCACTTTGTACAGTGTAACAGAACATCCTTAATTCGTCCTTAAACACTTCTTTAAATTTTCTTTAACATATCAAAGAAACTTTATGAAGATCCGAAAACCGCAGCTGGCAAAAGACCGGCCGGGGAACTGTCCCCGGCCGGCCATGTACTCACGATCCCTCCGCCGCTTTTATCGTCTCCTCCGTCGGCCGGTACACCGAAAAGGTCACCGTGCCGTCCGCATTCAGCTCAAAGACCTGAATGGTAAGATCCTCCATTCCGTCTTCGCTCCAGCCATATCCGCCCAGGCATCTGGTTCCCGGTGCGGTTCCCTCCGGGAATGATTCGTTCACAAAACAGCACCCGCTGCCGCCGCCCTCGTCTCCGAGATCGTACGAATATTCCGCTACGCCGTCCGCATCCGGCGTACAGATCATCGTCGCTTCCTCAATGCGTTCACAGTACGTCTCAATCTCCGCGAGGTCGAGCGCATTCACCCACGCGTCAATCTTCGCGTGCTCCTCCTCAAACGTAATCTCGCCCGGTTCCTCCATCTGACGGTTCATCTCTTCCAGATACGCAGCTGCCGCCGCCGGATCTCCCTTTGCCGGATCAAGAGGCAGGGTAAAGAGTGCGTTCACTCCGCCGTAGGCTTCATTTCTCGTGATCTCACCGGTGCTCTCGTCAAACCGGTACGCATTGTTGTCGTAAAAGGTTCCCGAGCTCACACCCAGATACAGCCCGCGGTCCGCGAAAATCTCCACATTATCCAGCTCGACCAGCCGGTATTCCACACCGTTTTCTACAAATGCAGAATATCCTCCGTTCATCGTAAAGATATTGTTCCACACCGGATCCAGACCGCGGATATACGGCGAAACCAGAAACGCTTCCTGTCCGTAGGCCGGATCCGAGGTGTCCGGCATCGGTGTGCCGTCGGTGTGCTCGATCGATACGACACTGTAGAAGCGGTCGTTTTGCAGCCGGCTCTGCTCATCCGCCGCCAGATAATCGCTCAGATCCTTCCCTGCAACCGCCCCGAGAAACGTGATGCGGTATCCCTGATACTCCTGCGACTCGTTGACAAAGACCGCATCCTCCCCGGAGAATGCCTCCGCAAGCTTTGTATCGTTATGATGCTCCGCCACCTCCTTCGGCGTTAACAGCCGCCATGCCGCATATGCGGATGTGGAGCCTAACAGCAGCCCGAGAGTAATCACGGATGCCGCTGCCACCATATTTCTTCTTTTCTTCTTTTTCATGAATGTCATCTCCTCTGCCCGATGTAAAATATTCTGGTTCAGCCATGGATCCGGCCGGTCATCCGGAGTAAGGGCACGTTTTAAAAGTTCATCCATCCCATGCTTCATTTAAAACAACCTCCAATTCTTTTTCCAGCAGCCGTTTCGCTTTGTAAAGTCTGCTTTTTATCGTGCCCGCCGGCACGCCTAAGACCGATGCGGTCTCGGATACCTTCAGCCCTTCCATGTAGTGCAGAAGAACCGGCATCCGGTATCGCTCCGGCAGCGCCGCAACGGCATCCCGCACGATTCTTTGCTCCTCTCTGTCGATATACATCTCTTCCACGTCAGGCCCGCGCTCCGGGATTTCGGTCTCCATATCCGCCGTGGAGATCTGCGGCCCGATGATCCGTAAACGGATCGCTGCCTTTCTCCTGCGGTTCCGCCACAGATTTACCGCCACCGACAGCAGACAGCTCTTTGGATTTCCCTGTATGTCCAGTCGATCCAGCAGCTCCATCGCCTTTAAAAAGGTATCCTGATAGAGATCCTCCGCCTCCTGCCGGCTTCTGGTAAGCTGGCAGCAGAACGAAAAGATATCCGTCCCGTAGGTCTTTATGCATTCTTCCAGCTCTTGATGGCTCATTTCCTGTTCCTCCAGTTCAGACGTCTGTCCGGGTTTTTTTGCCCTTCATCTGTATATGGTCATGGGCGCAAAAAAGGTTCACGGAAAAAAAGAAAAACCGGTCATGCCGGTTTTCCCTCTTTTCCCGCAATGGTCAGCTCCTGGACAAACACGCCTTCCTCCCACTCCGCGGAAGAAACGGCATGCGGATAGTCTCTTAAAATGCGCTGATAACCCGGCAGACCGAGTCCTCTTCCCTCTCCTTTATCGGACCAGCCCTCCTCAAAAAACCGGGCCGGATCCGCCTTCCCGTCCCAGGAATTCGACACTCGTAAGTACACCCGTTCTTTTTCCGCGAGAAGAACGATCTCCACCCACGGCCTTATGGTCTGTCCGGCCGCCTCCGCGGCATTGTCCGTCAGAATGCCCAGACAGCGGATAAAATCCCACACATCCATCTTTATCGTTTCCAAAGGATAGAGCACCTCAAGCCGGCACGCCACTCCCTTTTCCCTCATGGCGGCAACCCTGCTTAAGAGAAAACTCCGCACCGGAAGGATCCGCAGATTTCCGATCTGCGTGGACAGCATGATCTTCTCCCCCAGGCGGCGGTCAAAGCCCGCGTCAAGCTCCATAAGCGTGGCCCGGATTCCCTCGATCTCCCCCGCATCCGCCTGCTCGGAAAGCCCTGCCAGAAGATTCTTATAATCATGGCGGAACGAGCGCACCTCTTTGCGGATTTCCTCAAGATCCTGCTCATAGACGCGCTGACGCGCGACCACATCCTGCCAAACCTTAAGCTGTCTCCCTGCGTCAAACTGCCTGGCCAGATACACCACAAACGCGACGATCAGCGTGATCAGTGCGATCAGCAGCCCGACATATGCCGTGTGATATTCCGGCAGAATCCCGCGCTGCAGTCTGAAAAACGCCTCCATGGTCACGAGCAGCGCCAGCATGATAAACGCTGTCCGCACCTGGCTCCCTTCATCCTCCGCCAGCAGCAGAAACGCCTCCCCGAACCGAAGTTTATACAGCAGAAAGGCTGCCGCTGCCGAGAATAAAACTGTGATCACGTACATGACATACAGGACCGCAGAACTGTCTGCTATGTCAGACGGCAGCGGCAGATCCGTGATATTCGGAAGGCCTACGGTCGCCACCTGAAGGATCCCTGCCATACACACCGCAGAAATCGCCCGCCAGAACGAAATCCGCCACACCCGCATCGCCCATACCGTACAGATAAGAAGATTGACGGCAGATCCCACAATATAAGAACCGGGAATCGAAAGCCGGTCGTATATCAGAGCGAATACCGTTGCAAAAACCGTCGCCGCCAGAAGCGACGGCAGATGTCTGAGCTTTCTTCGCACCGCATGTTCATCCATCACGGCAAACAGATAGATGATCAGCAGAGCATAGCCTGTCAGAATATCCGGATAATTTAGCAGCACATCTCTCCATGTCAGCATGGCCGTTCCCCCGTCAGACGGTACAGACATGCTTCATACGGCTGCATCCACCTGCGCTCCGGTTTTTTTACATTTGTAAGCGCACCCTGAAACCGGGCGTTTCCCGCACCGCTGCCGCCGCCTGCGGCAAACGGTCTTTTGGTCTGTGCGGTTCCCGCCTCCACCGCAGACAGCATCCGGGTTTGTGCGATCACCTCCGCCGCGGACGGTCTTTTGGGCCGTGCGATCCGTTTTTCACACAGATTGCACTCCACATACCAGACGTCACCGCCTGCCTTTCTGTACCAGGCAAACAGATTTTTCCTGCCCGTGTGCACAAATTTCACATCCCCGTACACGAGCGCCTTATGCGCTTTGCGCAGTGCAATCAGTTTTTTATAAAAATAATAGACGGAATCCCGGTCGCGCCTCTGCGCTGCGGCCTCCTCCCAGTCCATCATGGCCCGCGCGTGATCCCTTGTGCCGGCGAGGATTTTTCGAAACGCCTCCTCCTCACTCATCGTCTCGCAAAACTGTCTGTAGAGATTGATGCTCTCGACATCCGATATCTGTGAAAGATCCGTAAACGGCACATTTACCGCGCCGTATTCCTGCCCCTGATAGAGAAACGGCGTCCCTTTTAAGGTCAGCTGGATCATCGCGAGCAGCGTGCCGACCGCATGCCTGAATTTCGGATCCGGATTCACCTTCGAGATCATCCTCGGATTGTCGTGATTTTCAAAAAACAGCGTCATCTGACAGCGGGAGGCGTACTGCGTCATCCATTCGATATAGTAGCGCTTCAGCTCGTTTAAGTCGTAGCGGTAATCGTCAAACCGCGTATGCCCCGGCGTCTCCAGATGATCGAAGGAAAAGATCATATCCAGCTCTCCCCGGCTCTCGTGCGTGAGAAGCTTCGCCATCTCCATGCCGATCCCCGGCGTCTCTCCCACGGAGCACGCGCCGTAGCGGGCAAACGATTCCGCGCAAAGCTCCCTTAAATATTCGTGCAGACGCGGCCCGTAAAAATAGTGCTCGATCCCTGTGTAGCCGGTCAGCTCTCCCACACCCGCATTTCCGTCCGGCAGCCCCTGCCTCTTTGAGATATAATTGATCACATCCATCCGAAAGCCGTCCACGCCCTTATCCAGCCACCAGCGCACGATCGCTGCCACTTCCGCGCGCACGGACGGGTTGTCCCAGTTTAAGTCCATCTGCTTTTTGGAAAACAGATGCAGCGCCCACTCGTCATTTTCCCCGATATAGTTCCACGCATCCCCCGGCTTACCCTGCCCGAAAAAAGACGTCCAGTTGTTCGGCGGGCTGCCGTCGCTGTTTTTCCGAAACAGATAGTAGTCGTGATACGGCCCCTTTGGGTCGCGCACCGCCTCGCGAAACCAGCGATGCTCATCCGAGGTGTGATTCACGACCAGATCCATCATAAGGCGCATCCCGCGCGCATGCAGCCCTGCAAGCAGCTCGTCAAACTCCTCCATCGTGCCGTATTCCGCCAGAATCTTCTGATAATCCCGGATATCATAGCCGTTATCGTCATTTGGCGAATCATAGACCGGAGAAAGCCACACCGCGTCCACCCCGAACCGCTTTAGTTCATCGAGCTTTCCGATGATCCCCCGCAGATCCCCGACGCCGTCCCCGTCCGCATCCGCGAAGCTCCGCGGATATATCTGATAGAAAACAGCCTCCTTCCACCACTGCCGGGCGGATTGTTTCCGTTCGCCCGGCAGCTCCCGCGGATCGTCCTTCTCCGTATTTATCAGCGCAAGAAATGTCTCCCAGAATGCCGCATCCAGCACTTTTTCGGCCAGCTTTGCGGCGGTCCGAAGAGACATTCCGCCCGCCGCAGTCAGCGCCCGCTCCGGGATACCTGTCGTCAGCAGGATCTTTTTTATGACATCGTGCCCCACCGGATGGGCATATACTTCCCTCAGTGTGCTTTTCATCGTGATCGTCTGCATGATACCGTTTCCTTCCTCTTTCCCTTTTCCAAAACCGTGCTTTTATCGTAAGTATAAAGGAAGCCAGACGGAAAAACAAGTATCTTGCCTGAGATCTCTAATCCGCGTCGTAGCCGTTTCTGCGGTACATGAACACAAAAACCGCCACGGCAGCCGCGATCTCCGCGGCGATTATAAGAAGCCCCGCCACACTGACCTGCGGCGTTCCCTCTGCGAGGGATTGTGCGGTCTCCTGCAGCGCCCCGGTAAACAAAAACGATGAAATCCGTCCCATCGTCTCATTGATGTCGCCGAAGACAGGAATCATAACCAGAATCAGCATCGGGAGCGACATGATGGTGCTGCCCGTCACCTGATCTTTCGCCCAGATACCGAATATCATGCCCGTCACCACCGAAGCCACCGCACACAGCGCCGACACACCGATCCATATGGCCCATCCCGCAGGCGTAAGCCTGATCCCTGACACCGCCACAATGATACTGTTGACTACGACCGTCATCACAGCCACAGGCGTCACGCTGCCGAGAAAAAACTCAGCTCCGCTGACCGAGGAAGTCATCAGCGCCCGCAGCGTATGTTTTTCTTTTTCCTCCGCAAGCGCCATGCCGGTACATAAAATCCCGGTCATCGTGGTATTCATGACCACCCCGAGACCGACGGCGGTCGCCCGCAGCGCATCTGTCATCTCCCCGCCGCGCGACGCTGCGATCGAGCCGTACACCAGGTTCATCACGACCGAAAGCACAATGGAAAACAGCGGCATCGCAATAAAATTTTTGGAAAACAGCGTCCTCCATTTCATGGAACAGACGGCTGCAAATTTTTTTCCGTGAATATGCATAACTCTTTCTCCCTCCCTTATGTCAGCGCTCTGCCCGTCACCGTCAGGAACACGCTCTCAAGCGTCGGTTCGCAGGAATGCAGGCTTATCACCTCATCCCGCCTCAGCATTTCCCCCAGCGCAGCTATATCTGTTTCGGACTGATCCAGCAGCCGTTTGCTCCCGTCGGATAAGCGCACCCGGTAGCGTTTGTCCCGGTTATACCGCTGGCACAGCTCTTCCGGCGTACCGTACTCCATGATCGTCCCGTCATTTAACAGAGCCACGTGATCGCAGAGCTTCGTGGCCTCCTCCATGTTGTGAGTCGTCAGAAAAATCGCCATTCCCGCCTCCTTCTGCTCTAAGAGCAGCCGGTGGATCTCCAGTGCTGTCGACGGGTCCAGCCCGCTGGTCGGCTCGTCAAGGAAAAGAACCTTCGGCCGGTGTAAGACCGCCCGGGCGAGCACCAGGCGCTGAGTCTGTCCTTTTGAGAGCTTCCCCGCCGGCTTTTTCTGATGTTCATAAAGCCCTGTGCGTCTTAAGATTTCATCGATCCGCTCTTTCGGCACTCCGAGAATCTGCGCAAAATATTTCAGGTTATCCCTGACGCTTAACCTCTCATAGATGCCGGAATTGTCGGTGACGATCCCGATCTGTTCATAGATCGTCTCGTCGATGCGCTTCACATCGATTCCCATCACAAACGCCTCTCCCGCCGTCGCTTTCAGCTGTCCGGTGAGAATCCGGATCGTGGTGGTTTTACCCGCGCCGCTTGGGCCCAGGAACCCCAGAATCTCCCCCCGGTGCAGCACCGCATTCAGGTCTTTTAACACCTGTACCTGCCCGAAGGATTTTGAAATGTGGTCGAGTCTGATATACTCGTCTGTCATATTGCTTCACTCCTTTCGGGATCCAGCGTAACATGTAATGCGGTCTGCATGCGCCGGATTTCCCGAATGGGTGCGATCCCTTCCCAAACGGCACAAAAAAGGAGAGGCGGACATCAGCTCTCCCCTCCCATACGTAAAAGCAGCGCGGACCGCGCCTTGCGCGACACCAGGCACTCTCTGCCGCCCGCGCGCAGCTTTCCGTGTCTGATATCAATCTCTTCAATCTTATCCACCGCCACCAGATAGGACCGGTGTGCGCGGAAAAACCGCTCCCCAAGCTCCGCCTCGATCCTGTCAAGACTTCCCAGAAATTCGATCCTGCTGCGGGCGGTATGTAAATAGATGTGATGGGCCGCGGGCGCCGTCTCGAAAAAAAGGATCTCCGGGATCGGAATATGCCGCAGCACATCGCCTGACCGCACGGTATAGATCTCCTTTGGATCGCACCTTTCATCCAGAAGATGCTCCGTCACCGCCGAAAGACACCGTGAGATATCCTCCTCAAGCCGCGCCGGATCCTTGACGATATAGTCAAATGCCTCCAGATGATAGCGGAAAGTGCGGTAAGCGAGATCTCCGAAACCGGTGATATAGACAAGTGTCGCGTGCGGGTCAAGCCTGCGGATCTGACGTCCCAGCAGAAACCCGTCCCACTCCCCGTCCTTCAGCTCCACATCAAGAAAATAGACTCCTCTTTTTCCTCTCTCCCGCCGCACCGCCTCCAAAAGAGGGCCGGCGGAGGAGACGCTTAAGACGATGCGCATATCATATTCTTCGATCAGAATCTTTCGTTCCAGGATCTTCTGAATCTGACCGCGCATGGCATCGTCATCGTCACACAGATAAATACAGATCATCCTGCTCCTCCCGTCACCGGTATCGCTCCCCTGCCCTCTGTCTTACCGCAGCAGGAAGAAATAGAAAAGCACCACAATCCCAAGTGCGATCCGATACCAGCCAAACACCTTAAAATCATGTTTTCTGATATATCCCAGCAGAAAGCGGATCACCAGCACGGATACCAGAAAAGCGGACGCCATGCCAAAGCCCAGAAGCATCCACTCCTCCCCGGTCAGCGCAAACCCGAAATCCAGAAGCTCCAGAAGGCTTGCCCCGAGCATCACCGGGATTGCCAGGATAAACGTAAATTCGCTCGCCGCACGCCTGGAAATGCCGATTAACAGTGCGCCGATGATCGTTGCCCCGGAACGCGAAGTCCCCGGAAACGCCGCAGCGAGCAGCTGAAACACACCGATTAACGCCGCCATTCCAAAGGTGATCTCTCCCATCTCCTCCACCGTCATGCGCCGCCCGGTGTTTCTGTTCTCCACCACGAGAAATGCGATGCCGAACACGATCAGCGCCGCCGCCACACAGACCGGGTTATAAAATAACCTGTCACAGATATCATCAATCCCCAGCAGGACAAACACGATCGCAGGCAGACAGGAAACTACAACTTTAAGCCAGTTGATCATCACATCCGTGCGCACCGCCACCGGGCCGAATGTAAGCCCTTCCCGGTGTGTGCGGGCCAGCGCAAACGGCCAGATCTTTCCCCAGAAGAGCACGACCACAGCGAAGATCGCTCCCAGCTGGATCACGACGAGAAACATATTCCAGAATTCCTCACTTACATTGAGCGTTAAAAACTCGTTTAACAGGATCATATGTCCCGTGCTGCTGACCGGCAGCCACTCCGTAATCCCCTCCACAATACCGAACAGGATTGCCTTCCATAATTCCACCAATCGAAAACCTCCCTTTCACACGTTTTTATTTTGTCTCACGCATTACTGTACCGTATCACCGTTTTCCTGTCAACAATGAGATCCGCCAGCCCGGTGTGACGCTTTCTTTTCTCTGATTCATCCTTCTGTCACCTCATATCAAACATTCGCTGACTGCATGTATAAAAACAACAAAAACACTATAGCACACAACTGCGCCAGAAAAAGTCAGAAATCATATTGTTCGCCCTCCCGTTTCCTGTTATACTCGGTATATATGTATTGTTGCCGTCCCGCATTCCAAAGAGACGTCCGTCATATCAGGGATCCTGATCCGGACAGCCGGTTCTCTGCGATATCCCGGGACCCCTTCACCATGAAAGGAGATTTTCATGAAAAAGATGGTATGTATCATTGTTTCGGTTCTCGTCGCCGCGGCTGTCGCGCTGACCGCCTTTTTTGCCTGGCTGTATCTTCACGGTCTCTCCGGCATGACTTCCTACAGCAGCCCGTCCGACGGGCAGATCCGGGTGGCCTGCGTGGGGGACAGCATCACATACGGTCACGGGATCCGCAACTGGCCCGAACATCAGTATCCCGCCGTGCTGTCCGATCTTTTGGGCGACGGGTATCACGTGCAGAATTTCGGTGCTTCCGGACGGGCGGTGCAGAATGATTCCGACCAGCCGTACACCGCCACGGACCAGTATAAGAAAAGTCTCGAATATGACGCGGATATCCTGGTTTTTATGATGGGAACCAATGACTCCAAACCTGAAAACTGGCACGATGTCACAGCGTTTAAAGAAGCCCTGCATCGCCTTCTGGATTCCTATGTGACGCCAGGGCATGAACCGGTCATATTCCTCTGCACCTCCGCAACCGCATATTTTACGGAGGACGCCGACGGGGAGCTGGCAGGTTTTGATATTCGGCCGGCCGTTGTCGACGAGATTGCCCTTGCAGCCGCCGAGGTGGCGGTGGAGCGCGGCTGTCACCTGATCGATATCCATGCACTGACGGCAGACCATCCGGAATGGTTTTCAAAAGACGGCATTCATCCGGACAATGACGGCGCCGATGCGATTGCCCGCGCTGTCTGCGACGCCATAACAGAATATTACCAGTAAATACGATCCTGACACATCAGCAGAAAGGTGGATTACAACTATGAAAAAAGCAGAACTTATCATCGACCGGCATTTCGTATTGTCCGATATCGACAAACGTCTCTACGGTTCCTTCGTCGAGCACTTAGGCCGCTGTGTCTACGAGGGCATTTATCAGCCGGGCCATCCGGCTGCGGACAAACACGGCTTCCGTCAGGATGTCGCGGCGCTTATCCGCGGGCTGGATGTTCCCGTCGTGCGCTATCCGGGCGGAAATTTCGTCTCCGGCTATCACTGGGAGGACGGCGTCGGCCCGAAGGAGCAGCGCCCCGCCAGACCGGATCCCGCCTGGCGCGTCATCGAGTCCAACCAGTTCGGCCTCGACGAGTTTATGGACTGGGCGAAGCAGACCGGCGTCTCGCCGATGATGGCCGTCAATCTCGGCAGCCGCGGCATCGAGGACGCGAGGAACCTGATCGAGTACACGAACTTTCCGGGCGGCACCTATTACAGTGATCTCCGGAAGAAAAACGGCCGCAGCGCGCCGTACGACATTAAGCTGTGGTGTCTGGGAAATGAGATGGACGGCCCCTGGCAGGAGGGACATAAGACGGCGGACGAATACGGCCGGCTGGCCGAGGAGGCGGGAAAATCCATGCGCATGATCGATCCCTCGATCGAGACGGTCGCCTGCGGCAGTTCCCATTATCATATGCCTACATTTGGCGAATGGGAGTACACGGTGCTCTCCCACTGCTATGATCAGGTGGACTATATCTCGATGCACCAGTATTTTGACAACCGCAGAAATGACAGCCAGACGTTCCTCGCCTCCTCGGATCTGATGGATCAGTTCATCGAAGCCGTGGTCTCCGTCTGCGACGCGGTCCGTGCAAAAAAACACGCTGCAAAGAAGATTCACATCTCCTTTGACGAATGGAATGTGTGGTATCACTCCGGCGGGCAGGACAAAGAGATCGCTCCTTGGTCGCAGCACCCGCATCTGCTCGAGGATGTCTATAATTTCGAGGATGCCCTGCTGGTCGCGAGCAGCTTAATCACCCTGCTGCGCCATGCCGACCGCGTGAAGATCGCCTGCCTCGCGCAGCTTGTCAACGTCATCGCGCCGATCATGACCTCCGATACCGGGGCGTGGAAGCAGACGATCTACCATCCGTTTGCGCTGATCAGCAATAACGGGCGCGGACATGTGCTGCAGACGCTGGTGAAATCGCCGGTCTTTGAAAGCAGCCACGGCAGAAACGGAATTTCCGCATACATCGACGCGGTCGTCGTGGAAAATGACGATGAGAATGCGCTCACGCTGTTTGCGGTCAGCAAACATCTCACGGAAGAAATTGAGCTCTCCTGCGATCTGCGCCAGTATGCCGGCTGGCACGTGGATCAGCATGTAGTGCTCCACCATGAGGATTTAAAAGCGGTAAATACCGAGAATGCGCCGGATACCGTAGCGCCGCAGGCCGGAAGCGGCTGTTCGTTTGAGGGCGGGCGCCTGTCTGTCGTGCTCGGCAGGCAGAGCTTTCATATGATACGGCTTACGGCAGAGAAGGTCTGAGCGGAGGGGGGAAATCCCCTCCGGCAGACCGGCCGCTGCCGGCACGGCGCACAGGACCGGCTAACGTGTCTGCCGCCTGATCCGGATCAGCACCGCCGTGTGCGCCGGGAGCGAAAGTTCAAACGAGAGGCCGTCCGCCCCGGCGTACATCGTCCAAAGATCATACCCCGGCTTTACCGTCTCTTTCACGTGCTCCGCGATCTCCTCCGGCAGCGGCGCGGACACATCCAGCCCGGCACCTTCACCGCGCCCTGGCAGTGGAATGTCTACGGCGTCATCTACGGTGTCTGCGCCGGCTTTTTTATGTATCTGCCCGGCCCGGTTTTATTCAACCGCTGGTTTAAAAAGAGCATGTCGCTGGCAATGTCACTCGGCGGCATCGTGACCGGTATCGTCGGCTTTTTCTTAAATACCATGCTGGTGACCGGCATTCAGAATATGGGATGGGGAAAGACGCGTATGGTCCTCGGCCTTGTCACGATGATCGTCTGCTTCCTGTTAACCCTGCTGTTTGTGCGCAACTCCCCCGAAGAGGCGGGCATGAAGCCCTACGGCGCGGACGCTGCCGGCGACGCATCCGCTTTAGGAGAGACCACGGCGGAGGGCGCGGCTGATCCGTCCGCGGAAAGCGGCTTTCCCTATCAGCAGGTGTGGAAAAGCCCGGCCTTTTATCTGGTGCTGCTCTACGGCTTTCTCGTGATTATTCTGGCAAGCTTTTCACAGCAGGTCTACAGCTATGCGGACGCAATGCCGATCGGCGTGGAAGCAGCCGCAAAAATATTCGCGGCCATGTCCATCGTCTCCCTTGCCATCGGCCCTGTCGTGGGCTGGCTCTACGATAAAATCGGCGGCATCGCGGGAAATTTTGTTATCTGCGCACTCAGCACGGTCGGAATGCTCTTAATCGTTATCGGAAACGGCTCCAGCCGCCCGCTTTTTTACATCGGCTACGGCATTTTCAATCTGATCATGACCTCGATGACGCTCGGCGTGCCGCTGCTGGTCAAATATGTGTTCGGCACGCGCGATTACCCGAAAATTCTCTCAAAGGTGACGCTCGTACTTTTGATATCGGGCGGCGTGGCCAACATCATCTATGCCCAGCTCTACGATATCAGCGGGACCTATGCGACGTTCCCTGTCATGGTACTGATCTTATCGGCCGTCGCTGCCGCCATCGTCCCGCTCACTTCGGTGCTGGCACGCCGTGCACATAATAACTGACCGGATCTTTTCCGAAGACAGGTTCCGGCTTCCCTCCATACCTCCCGGCTTCGTGCCGTCATGCGTTCAGGCGGGAATGATTTTGACAGCATATGCCAGAATACAGAAATGATACGTTTTTTATCCGTTTCTGACCGTGCCGGCCCGCCGGGATCAGGGCTCCTTCTTCATCCTCCGGTATACGGTCAGGTGCATCGTCAGAAAACACGCCAGGCCGCCGATAAAATTTGAGACCGGCTCCGCGAGAAAAACCCCGTCCACCCCGACTCCCGGGATCAGCGGCAGCAGATACGTGAGCGGAATCACGATCACGACCTTTCGGAGAAGGGAGAAGAAAATCGCCTGCTTTGACCGACCCAGCGCCTGGAAGGCCGTCTGCCCGGTGAACTGAAATGCCATCATAAAAAATCCGAAGAAATACAGCTGCAGCGAGTGCACCGCCACGGGCAGAAGCGTCTCGTCGTGATTAAACAGCAGAACAAACTGTCTGGCAAACAGCATCACAATCCCCCATGCCGCCATCGTATAGACTAACAGCGTGACCGCTGTCAGTCGGATCGTCTGGCGCACCCTGCCGAACAGCCCGGCGCCGTAATTAAAGCTCATGACCGGCTGCGCGCCGTTCCCGATTCCCGAGACCGCCATCTGCGACACCTCGCGGACCGAATTGATGATCGTCATCGCCGCGATGTAGAGATCCCCGCCGTGCATCGACAGGTTGATATTGCAGACCACCTGCACGGCGCTGTTGGTGACAGACATGATAAACCCGGACGTCCCGAGCGTGATGATCTCTCTCGTCCGTTTCCACGCAAGCCGGATATTTTCTTTCACAAGGCGCACCGGCGGCTTTTTTCCGCAGAGGAACCGCAGCGTCCAGACGGCCGCCAGCCCCTGCGAGATCACGGTGGCCAATGCCGCGCCCTGCACCCCCATTCCCAGCACAAAGATAAAGACGGGATCGAGAATCAGATTGCAGACCGCCCCGATCGTCACCGTGAGCATTCCCGTGATGGAAAATCCCTGCGCGTTGATAAAAGAATTCATCCCGAGACTTAACATGACAAAAATCGTTCCGAACAGATAGATGCTGATATAGGAATCAGCGTAGACAAATGTAGACTCGCTCGCACCGAACAGATACAGCAGCGGCTCCTTTGTCGCGAATACGATCAGGCTTAAGCATCCCCCGAACAGCAGAAGAAGCAGAAAGGAATTTCCGAGGATCTTCCCTGCCTCCTCCTCATTTCCGCGCCCCCGCTCAATGGAAAACAGCGGCGCTCCGCCGGTCCCGATCAGGTTGGCAAAGGCGATGGTCAGCGTACAGATCGGAAACGCCACCCCCAGCCCCGTGAGTGCATTCGTCGCATCCGACGGGATTCTCCCGATAAAAATACGGTCGATAATATTGTAAAGCACATTGATCATCTGCGCGAGTGTCATCGGGATCGCAATCCGCGCCATATGTCCGGCGATGCTTCCCTTCGAAAAGTCATTTTTTGAATTTGTCTGCACGTTACGATTCCTTCTTTCCTTACATTTCCTTTATCCGTTTCTCAATGAAACAGGTGTATTCCCTGGTTTTTATCAAATGAATCCCGACCAGAAAATGATCTCCCGGTATCCATTATACGCGTCCGAAGCCTGCTTTTCAACACTGACAGTACCATTCGCCTTTCTTCCGAAAAAATCACATCATCCGGATGCAAAGTGACAGATCTCTCACTTCCCGGTCACGTCCCCGTAAGAAACAGCTTCTATACTATAAGCGCAAAGAAACGGCAGCGCCGTTTTTCATAACATGCACGATTTATGAAGAAAACATGATCGCATCTTCATCTTTTCTTCATAAAATCGTCGGTATTTTGGAAACAAAACACTAACCTGGTATAAAAGACTTTTCGGCGCGGCTCTGCTACACTAAATACAGTTTTTAAAACGTACGTCCTGCACGTCACGGATGCAGGGTTTTACAGGGAGGACGATTCCATGGCAAACAAACGACTCACACAGCGGTTTCCGTTTCTGCTGCCCCTGCGGCGCTGGCAGAGGAAACAATGCTTTTACCTGGCGATGCGTTTTGACCACAACCGCTACGCGCACGAATGCGCCGGCACACTCCTGCCCTTCGAGGTTTTTTCTTCCTCACAGGTCATGGTGAATGAACACAGCGGTTACGACATCCGCTACCAGTACAATAAGGTTCACAATTTAAAGCTCGCCGCGGCGGGCATCCACCGGCTGCTCATCCGCCCGGGAGAGACCTTCTCCTTCTGGATGCGTGTGCGGAACGCGGATCGAAAAGAACCCTACCGCGACGGGCTGGTCTTAGTCAACGGGGCGATCACCGGCTCCTACGGCGGCGGGCTCTGCCAGTTAAGCAATCTGCTCTACTGGCTCTTCCTGCACTCGCCCCTGACCGTGACAGAACGGCACGGACATGCCTCGGAATCCGTGGCGGGCGCGGAGGGGGACCAGCCGTTCGGCACGGACGCCACGGTCAGCGAGGGCTGGTGTGACTTAAAGGTCACAAACCGCACCGCGCACACGTATCAGATATCGATTACATTTGACGATACCAGCATTTACGGGGCGCTGCTCTCCGATGCCAGTCCGGACTTCTTCTACGAGATTTATAACCCGTCCGTCACCTACGAGAAAAAGCAGGGACAGATCTTTCAGAATGCATCCGTCACCTGCCGCAGGATCGACCGCCTGACCGGGCGGGCGGAGCAGATCCCGCTTTACGACAACCGCTGTCAGATCGGTTATCCGCTGCCGGAAGGAACCATTGTCACAGAAAACTGAGGTCACAAACTGCGCAGAACATCACTGCAGGCTGACCGTGAAAAATCAAAGATACCACGGAGGTAACAGAACATGAACAAAAAAACCATCGCCGTCCTCTTCGGCGGCCATTCCAGCGAATACAGCGTATCACTCCACTCCGCACACGCGGTTCTCACCGGTCTGAATACGGAAAAATATGACATCATCCCCATCGGCATCACGCGCGAAGGCGACTGGTACCGCTACTGCGGGGATCCGGAAAAACTGATGGATGACACCTGGGCAGACGATCCCGCAGCTCTGATCCCGACGGTCGTATCGCCAAACCGCAGCGTCCACGGAATCCTCGAATTCCCGTCCAAAAGCTCCTTCTGTCCGGACTCTCCCGACGGCAGCGGCCGGGTGGACGCGGACTCTGGACAGGGCGCCGCGGACGGCTCTTTTCGCAGCGGCCGGGCGGACGGCACGGCGGCTGTTTCCGGCTCTTCTGACGGCAGCGGCCGGGCGGACGCCGGTGTCCGCACCACCCGCATCGACTTCGCGTTTCCCGTCCTGCACGGCAAATGCGGCGAGGACGGCACCGTGCAGGGCGTCTTTGAGCTCGCCGGAATCCCGGTGATCGGCTGCGGCACGCTCTCCTCCGCACTCTGCATGGACAAGGACCGGGCGCACCGGCTCGCAGCGCTCGCCGGAATCGCCGCGCCGAAGGCCGTCACCATTTCCTGCTTTGAACGGGACAATGCCGCAGCGCTCACCGCCTGCCTGACCTATCCGCTGTTTGTCAAGCCGGTACGCGCAGGCAGCTCCTACGGCATCAGCAGAATCTCTGGCCCAAACGAGCTTTCCGCTGCCTTAGATCTCGCGTTTTCCCATGACTCCGAGGTCATCATCGAGGAAAATGTCGAGGGCTTTGAGGTCGGATGCGCCGTCGTCGGGATCAATGAACTTTTTGTCGGACGGGTGGACGAGATCGAGCTTGACCATGGATTTTTCGACTATGCGGAAAAATATGAGCGCGCGAGCGCCGTCATCCACATGCCGGCCCGGATCGATCCGGATACCGAAACCCGCATTCAGAACGCGGCAAAAATCATTTACCGCGCCTTAGGATGCAGCGGATTTGCACGCGTGGATCTCTTTCTCACGCCGGACGGCAGAATCGTGTTTAACGAAGTCAACTCGATCCCGGGTCTGACCGCCATGAGCCGTTTTCCCACTATGATGAAAGGAGCCGGTCTGTCTTTCGGCGAACTGTTAGACATGCTGACCGGGTTATACGATAAATGAAACAGATGATTACATTAAAAAGACACCAGATACACACCGGAAACCTGATTCTGGTCAATGAAACCTATCCGATTATCCGTCCGTTCCACCCGCCGCTCGTGCCGGTGGAAAGCAGCTATGCGGCCATCACGCTCCAGCGCACCGCAGCCGCACTGCTTGCCGGAGCGCTCACCGATCTGACGGCCAGAGAAAAAATCGTACCGGTCAGCGGCTTTCGCCCGCTGCGCGAACAGCGTCAGATCTATGAGGATTCCTTAAAAGAAAACGGCAGGGAATTCACCGAAAAATATGTCGCGCTGCCCGATCACAGCGAGCATCAGACCGGCCTTGCGATTGATCTCGGGGAAAACAAGGCGGACATCGATTTTATCCGCCCGGACTTTCCCTATGAGGGGATCTGTCAGGAATTCCGGAAACGCGCCGCGGACTACGGATTTATCGAGCGCTATCAGAAAGAAAAAACAGCCGTCACCCACATCGCTCACGAGCCCTGGCATTTCCGCTACGTCGGCTGTCCGCACGCAGCTCTGATGCAGGAACACGACATGGCGCTCGAGGAATATATTCTGTGGCTGAAGCGCTTCCCGTATGAAGGGGAGCACCTGTTTACCAGAAATGACCGCTATGAGGCGGAAATCTTCTATGTACCCATGACGGAAGATGCCGCACAGGCTTTTGCCAAACCGCGCACGGCCGTTATGGCGCACACCGTGCGCATCGCCCTGCCGGATTGCACTGCATATCAGGTATCCGGCAACAACATCGACGGCTGCATCGTCACACTTTGGCACAGCAGATACACGCTTCCCGGACAGATCCGACCGCAGAGCCGGCCAAAAACCGTGCCTGCCCACGACGAAAAAACAAAAAAAGAATCGAAACGCCGCGCGGGATGACCACGTACACCCGCGGCAAATACAGTACAGAAATGGAGAATCTTATGAACCATCCGTTACCGGCAGCCGACACTGCCGCCGAATCAGAAAAGATCATCTTTAAGACAAACGTAATATCACTAAAGCGCGCCGCTCTGTCTCCCAGAACCGGCCGCTCCGCCAGGCACAGAGACGCTTATATCGAACGCACCTGGGCTGAAATCGACCTCGACTGCGTGATTGAATCCTGCCGCGTGATCCGCGAGGAGATGGTTCCGGCCGGCACAAAGCTGATGGCCGTTTTAAAATCGGATGCCTACGGACACGGAGCCGCCTGTCTGGCGCCGATCCTGGAAAACGAATGCGGCGTTGACTACTTTGCGGTGGCCTGTCTCTCGGAGGCCGTGGAACTGCGAAAAAGCGGCGTTCGTCTTCCCATCTTAATTCTCGGTCTCACCGAGTCAAAATATGCCGGACTGCTGGGCAGATATCACCTGACGCAGACAGTCGGCGACTTCTTCTACGCGAAGGAATTAAGCGATGCCGCCTCACTGGCCGGCGTCACCGTAAACTGCCACATCAAAGTCAACACCGGCATGAACCGGCTGGGCTTCGGCGGAGGCTGGTCCGATCCGTCCGGTGCACCGGACGGCATGGCAGACTCAGACGATACCGGCATCATCGCACGGACAGCCCGTGAAATCCTCGCAGCCGTAACCCTTCCCGGACTCACCTGCGACGGGCTTTACTCGCACCTGTACAATTCGCTCACATACGATGAGCGGAGCAAAAAAGAATGCTACGCACAGCATGCCCGTTTTACCGCGGTTCGCGACCGGCTGGCCTCCGCCGGATTCACCGTGCCTTACTGTCATCTTCTAAACACAGGCGGCGTTGTCAACTATCCGGAACTGGCGATGGATATGGTGCGCGTGGGCAGCCTGCTGTGGGGACTGAAAGGGGTAAGCCCCGGCGCCGTCCAGCGATGGAATCCTCCGCTTCGCCCGGCTTTTCAGTTAAAATCACGGGTGGCAATGCTGCGCGACGTGGCTGCCGGAGAATGCGTCGGCTATTCCTCGAACTTTATCGCAGATCGTCCCGCAAAAGTCGCCGTCGTCTCCTGCGGCTACACGGACGGCTACAGCCGCAGAAATTCCAACCGGGGCTTCGTCCTGATCCGCGGTCAGCGTGTGCCTGTGATTGGCAACGTATGCATGGACATGCTGCTCGCCGACGTGACGGATCTTCCGGAAACCGCGGTCGGCGACCTGGTCACGCTCTACGGAACCGACGGCGAGGCGGAACTCTCCTGCGGGGAAGCCGCGATCTACGCGGACACAATCGAGCCTGAGATCACAACCGTTGTCAGCCGGCGCGTCCCGCGCCTGTATCTGCGCTCCGGAAACATCGTGCATGTGGAAGACTACCTGCTGGACGGCGTATTTTAGCCTGCCGGCGTAAGAAACGGAACCGCCGCAGCCGCGGCGGTGAAAACATATGGCCGGACGAGGCCCGGGAGGATTACCTCTGCTGCCAGACACCGGATAAAAATACGAACGCGGATCAGCCGGCTCATTCAGGATATTGAACGGAACGGCTGTATGAAAGGCATCGGGAATCCCGAGCCCCTCTCCGGCGGCCTGCCGGGGAAATGCAGCCGCCGCATCAGCGAAAAAGACCGGCTCCGTCTGCCATCAATCCAAAACCGTCGGAACTGATCAGAATCCGCCTGCATTGCCAATTCCACATAAGCATCCCCCATCCTTCCGGTTCCCCGCATACATATTATTTACGATACGGATGCCTTCCTTTTACGCAATTCATCAAACCGGATCTCTTTTCAAACATGCAGCCATGCTCTGACCGTTTCACACACTCTGACATTCCGGATCCCCTGGTTTCTTCCTTTGTTTTCAGGGCAGACCGGCACGGATTCCTTGATATTCTTCCAAAAACAGGATATACTATATACAAAATATGTATTCCGCAAAACGGGGGAAAAGGAGACGTTATGAAACTGAGCTACAAGCGGACCATTCTGATCGGCATGGCATTTTTGTCCATCTGCGCCTTCTGGCAGATGTACGACAATATCATACCCCTCATCCTCAAGAATACCTTTCACTTAGGCGAGACGGTCACCGGAGCGATCATGGCCGCCGACAATATTCTCGCCCTGTTTCTGCTGCCGTTTTTCGGCTCGCTTTCCGACAGAACAGACACGCGCATCGGGAAGAGGATGCCCTTTATCCTGGCCGGAACCGGCCTCTCCGTTGTATTTCTGCTGATTCTGCCCGTCGCGGATCAGAAGGGCAGTCTGCTTTTGTTTATCGCAGCGCTCTTTTTTCTGCTGATCTCAATGGGACTCTACCGCTCTCCCGCTGTCGCCCTGATGCCGGATCTGACGCCGAAGCCCCTGCGGAGCAGGGGAAATGCCGTCATCAATCTCATGGGCGCTGTCGGCGGCATCTACGCGCTTGTCATGATCCGTTTTCTGGTGGGCGGCGGGCTGACACCGGATTATTTTCCGCTGTTTCTCTCGATCGGGCTTCTGATGCTCGTGTGTATTGCGATCCTCTTTTTTACCATCCGTGAGAATTCGCTGCGCGCACAGATCCGGGCCGGGGAAACGGAGACGAACGGGGAAACCGACGCGCGGACGCAGAAGAAGTCTCCGTCAGAGACAGCCGCGCCTCTCCCGCGTGACGTGCGGCGCAGCCTGATCTTTATTCTGCTTTCGGTCGCACTCTGGTATATCGCCTACAACGCGGTCACCACCGCATTTTCCCGCTACGCGACCCATGTGTGGGGGCTGGAAAACGGCGGCTATACCAACTGTCTGATGGTGGCGACCGTCGCTGCGATCATCAGCTATCTCCCGATCGGGGCACTTTCGGGCCGGATCGGAAGAAAACGTACGATCTTAATCGGTGTGGCGCTCTTAATCTTCTGCTATCTGAGCGCCTCCTTTTACACGACTTACCACGCTTCGATGAATGTCTTTTTCGGCATCATCGGTTTTGCGTGGGCGGCGATCAACGTCAACTCGTTTCCTATGGTTGTGGAGATCAGTGCAAACGCCGATGTCGGAAAATATACCGGTTACTACTACACTTTTTCCATGGCGGCTCAGGTCGTCACACCGATCCTGTCGGGATTTTTACTGGAATATGTCTCCTATCGGACGCTCTTCCCCTATGCCGTCGTTTTTTCCGTGCTCGCCTTCGGCACGATGCTCCTGGTAAAACACGGAGATTCAAAGCCGGAAAAAAAGAACAGCATCCTTGAAAACTTCGACGTGGACGACTGATAAAGAAAGAAGGAAAACCATGCACAAAAAAAATCTGATGACCCCGGATATCCGGACGCTTCTGGCCGGCAGCGCACTGCCCGCGCTCTTTTTGTACCTGATCGCGCCGCGCATGCACGGGAAGCCTGACCGCACGCCGTTTTCAGGCGTACATTATGCGCACCGCGGCCTGTTTGACAACAGCGGCAGCGCACCGGAAAATTCCCTTCCGGCCTTTGCGCTGGCCATCGAACATGGCTATGGCATCGAACTGGATGTCCAGCTCTCCAAAGACGGCGTGCCTGTCGTCTTTCACGACGCCTCGCTGAAACGGATGTGCGGCGTTGACGGAAATGTCTGGGAGTACACGCTTGCGGAATTGCAGCAGATGAAGCTGGCTCACTCCGATGCCGTGATTCCCACTTTCGCGGAAGTGCTTGCACTTGCAGACGGCCGTGTGCCGCTGATCGTGGAATACAAACTCGATGTCGTGCAGACCACGGTCTGCGAGCGCAGCGACGCGCTTCTTCGTTCCTACCGCGGGCCGTACTGCATCGAGAGTTTCCACCCGCGCGCACTCCGCTGGTATCGCCGCCATCGGCCGGATGTCATGCGCGGCCAGCTTTCGATGGCATTTTATAAGGATCCCGCGCACAAAACCAGCCCTTCAAAGCTGGCGCTTGCCTTTTTACTTACAAACATCGTCACACGACCGGACTTTATCGCCTACCACCACAGGGATGCGTCCAATCTCTCCCGCAGACTCTGCAGAAAGCTTGGTGCACTCTCCGTGGCCTGGACGATCAAAAGCACGGAAGAGTATCTTCGGGCAAACGATCAGTTTGACCTGTTTATTTTTGACAGCTGCAGACTCTAGTCTGCAGCCACCCTTATGAAAGGAGTTTTTATGCGTCTTGACACTGCACTCTGTCCGGCTTTTAACCCCGACGCATCGGAAACCGTTGCCTATAACAATCCTCTTTTTCCCGCCTATGCGCGCTACGGCATTCTCTCCACTTATCCGGACTATTCCGCAGTCAGCCACTGGCATGAAGATCTGGAATTTATTGTTGTCGACAAAGGCCGGATGACCTATAACGTAAACGGAAAACTGATCGAATTATCCGCCAGTGACGGAATCATGGTAAACAGCCGGCAGCTGCATTACGGCTTTTCCGCGGAGCATCACGAATGCGAATTTCTCTGCATCCTGCTCTCTCCCTCACTGCTGCCGAAAAACGAATGGTTTTACGAGAATTGTATTGAGCGCATCACCGCTCATTCCGCTCTTCCCTACCTGTATCTGAAACACGATGGATGGCAGGGTGAAATTTTGTCAGATCTGCGCGATATCTACCGCTCCTGCAGCGGCGATATGAGCCAGCCATCGTCCTGCTTTCCGGTGTTATCTTCTTTTCTTTCCATTATGGGGATCTTATACGAACATCTGCCTGCCGAAGAGGCGCCTTCCTCAAAAGACTCCCTGGATCTCGCCATTTTAAAACGTATGATGGCCTATGTAGAAGACCACTATACGGAGCAGATCCGCCTGGAAGATCTCACTGCTGTCGGCTCCTGCTGTAAAAGCAAATGTTCCTGGCTGTTTAAACGGTATCTCCGCGACACACCGGTCACCTACATCACAAAATACCGCCTTCGGAAAAGTCTCGGTTCACTGCTGGGAACCGAAAAAAGCATTACGGATATCGCCGGTGAATACGGCTTCGGAGGTCCCAGCTATTACTGTGAAACCTTCAAAAAATATTATCAGGTCTCGCCGTATTCCTACCGGAAGCTGCAGCGGACATCCTGATCCCGCAATCCCGCCTTTTCTGCTTGCCAGTACCGCGGTTTCCATTGTATAATATCCTGTAATCTCATACGACAGGAGGATCTCTATGGAAAAACTGAAACTATTCATCAAAGCAGTGTATGCGGGTTTTATGATCGGCATCGGCGGTACGATCTATCTGTCCGTGGAGCATAAGGTCATCGGCTCCCTGCTGTTTTCCTTCGGACTGCTGACCATCGTCACACAGGGCTTCGCCCTTTACACCGGAAGGATCGGTTTTGTCAGCAGCGTAAAGCAGCTTCCCGATATGGCAGTCATCATCGCCGGGAATTACCTGGGCACGTTTCTTTCCGCCGCAGTCTGCCGGGCTGCCGGGCTGAACATCGACGCCGCAGGGATTGTCCAGAAAAAGCTTGAAAACAGTCCGCTTCCTGTTTTTTTCCTGTCCGTCCTCTGCGGCGTGATGATGTATCTCGCGATCGACAATTATAAGAAATCAAAAAATCTTGTCTTTGTCTCGCTCCCGGTGATGATCTTTATCCTCGCCGGCTTCGAGCACTCTGTCGCGAATATGTTTTATTTTCACCTGGCGGGCGCCTACAGCCCCAATGCCTTTTTTTACCTGGCGCTGATGATCCTCGGCAACGGGATCGGGGCAAAGCTTTTTGATCTGAAAAACGCTCTCCCGGATGAGGAGAGCTGAGATGAGGTCTGTTCTGTTCCGTTCTGTCCGTCAGGGCGCGGCGGCCCGGCTCTTCTTCGCTCTGGCCCCGCGCCCGACGGCACACTGATATCGGAATTCTTTTACGATCTGCCGCGTCCGCCCCGAAATCCGTTTCCGCATCCGCCTGCTTCGGTCGTACCGTGCCGGCGTCAGATGCCACGACCGCAGTTTCTTTGGATGCCGTCCCCGTTCGAAGCCGCACCGGCGCACAGCATGTTATGTAATCGATTTCCCGAGTTTATAAGCGGCAGATATTTCGGCTTTTCCCTCAATATCTCCTATATCCCCGTTTCCTCCGGCAAGAACATGACCGAGATTGTTCCACTTCAAATGCTCCATCAAGTGGCTGTAGTAAGTAAGCACATCTTCAAAACCGTGGCCCTCTGCGGCCATTAACAGGGCAGACGCCCTGCCATGTCCTCTCAAAAGGTTGCCGTCCCCCTCTTCCAACGCAAACAGGCGGTCAACAGCGGTTCTGATCTGACCGCTCATGTTCCAGTAGTAAAGGGGACTGGCAAGCACAATCACATCGCACTCCCGCACCGCAGGATAAATTTTGTTCATGTCGTCCCGCTGAACACAGGGACACTCTTTGCTGCTGTGTCCACCAAAGCACCCCTTACAGCCGTGGATATTCATACTGTCCAGAAAAAAAACAGTTACGGTATGGCCGGCGCTCTCCGCCCCCTCGGTGAACGCTTTGACCAGCGCAGAGGTATTGCCATTTCTGCGGGGACTACCATTGAGAATGACAATCTTCTTAGGCATGGCATTCTTCCTCCTTAAAATTTCTCCGCCAGAGCAGCCGCCTGTTGACAGCCGTCTGTCTTTTCAATATCACCGATATTCAGAACGCCCGGAACAAGAACCTCCCCAACCATCTTCCATTTCATTAGTGCGGCAGAGCGTTCCATGGGGATGCGCACACCGTCAAAGACGGACATATCATCTTCTTCACAACAGGCGATAACCGCGCACTCCTTCCCTGCAATATCTTTTCCACCCACTACAAAAGAGAACAGACGGTCAATGACCCCTTTCACTTGTGCGGGGATGGAATACCAATACACAGGCATAGAGAAAACCACGGCATCGGCCCCCAAAATAGCGGGAGCAATCTCATTAAAATCATCATCAAAAGAACAGGCTTTTCCTGTCTTAAAGCAAGTCTCGCAAGCCCGGCAGCCCCCCACATTTTTCAGAGCAGCGTCAAAACGGGTAATCGTGTGTCCTTTGGCTTCTGCCGCCTGAATAAACGCCTCGGTCATAGCAAAGCTATTGCCTTTCTGTCGAGGACTGCCGGTAACAACAACAATTTTTTTGCTCATACAAAGTACCTCCTGATTTTGCGGGCCTGACTTTCCCCGCACCTGATAGCATCATTGTATCAAGAATTAAAGTAAAATCAAGTACGCACATATAAGTGCGATACTAACCCAAAGGAAAGCGTATCATGCGTGAACGCTGTATTTCACAGGAGTGTCTCAATGGCACTGGCTTTCGCTACACCCTGTCGGTCTGTAGCGGAAAATCTGAATGATTCAAATTATTCTCATTTTTTCAAAAAAATACACAAATTTATCTTGCATTCTGCGATTAAAGTGATATAATAAAGGACATGGAAACATAGCTCAGCCGGGATGAGCGCTCGCCTCACACGCGAGAGGTCAGGGGTTCGAGCCCCCTTGTTTCCACTTTGGGGATATAGCTCAGCTGGGAGAGCGATGCGTTCGCAACGCATAGGTCAGGGGTTCGAGTCCCCCTATCTCCACTACGAGACATTTTACCGGATCTGATTCGGGAAGAGACAGACGGCCGGTGTCGATGACAGGAAATCCGTGTGCACTGATGTGCCACGGATTTTTGTGTTATTATCGTTCTTTTTCCCTGCATCTCTGCCAAAGCCGGGCCGTAACTGGTATTTCTTTGTTTCTGCCGCCACCATTTCTGTTCAGCCACAAAGCCAGCAGACCCCAAAGATCATTAAATGTGCAGGATCGCAGACGCCAGTCCGAAATAAATCAGAAGGGAAATTGCATCTACAATCGTCGTAATAAACGGTGATGACATCACAGCCGGGTCGAAGCCTGCCCGCTTTGCTATGATCGGAAATGTACAGCCGACCGCTTTGGCAAACACCACTTCAATCAGAAGCGTCAGGCTGATCACGATATCAACCGCAAGCGTGACGCTTTTCACTCCGAACAAAAGCCGGTCGATCAGCCACATTTTTACAAAGTTAACGAGTGCAAGCGTCCCGCCGCAGCAGAGGCCGACGCGCATTTCCTTATACACCACGCGGAAAATATCGTTCATCTCAATCTCATTTAAGGAAAGTGCACGGATGATCGTGACGTTCGCCTGCCCGCCCGTGTTTCCGCCCGTATCCATCAGCATCGGGATAAATGAAGTAAGTATGATCATCGCGGAGAGCTTATCCTCAAAGGATGAAATAATCATCCCCGTCAGCGTCGCGCTGATCATCAGGAGCAAAAGCCAGGGAATACGCGACCGGTAAGTCTCTAAGACACCGATCTTCAGATACGGCTTCTCCGAGAGATGCACAATCGCGTTCATCTTGTGGATATCCTCGGTATTTTCCTCCTGCAGAACGTCCATCGCATCGTCGACCGTGATAATTCCGACCAGCCGGTTCTCCATGTCGACCACCGGAAGCGCAAGAAAATTATATTTGTCGAACAATCCGACCGCAGCCTCCCTGTCGTCATGTGTCTGTACGCTGATCAGATTTGTCTCCATAAAATCCTCGATCATGTCGTCATAATCGTGCAGCAGAAGCTCCCGGACCGTCGTCACGCCGATTAAACGCTTCGACTCGTCCGTCACATAACAGGTATAAATCGTCTCCTTGTCCACGCCGGTCCGCCGGATGCGCTTAAACGCGTCCTCAACCGTATTATTTTTTTTCAGATTCACAAACTCCGGCGTCATGATCGAGCCGGCGCTGTCCTCCGGATACTCGAGCAGCTTATTGATCGATACCCTGGTCTGCGGATCCGTATTTTTCAAAATACGCTTGACGATCGTCGCGGGCATCTCCTCAATGATATCCACCGCATCATCCAGGTAAAGCTCATCCAGCACTTCCCTGAGCTCCGTATCGGAAAACGCCAGGATAATGTCTTCCTGCGTGTCCGCATCAAATTCGACAAACGTCTCCGCCGCCTTTTCTTTCGGGAGCAGCCGGAAAAACATGATCTGCTGCCTCACCTTAAATTCTTCCAGAACCGCCGCGATATCCGCCGGATTTTCTTCGGCGAGTATGGCCTTTATATCCGTAAAACGCTTTTCCTGGTAGAGTTGTTCCATCTGTTCCGTCATTTCTCTCATATCCATACACGCCTTCCTCCTTCTCCCATTCCTGATTCAAACCGGCTTTTTTGCCTTCCGCCGACCGGATATTTGCTGCCCGGATGGCGGTTTTTGCCTGTTGTTTTTTCACCGCCTGGATGCTTTCTTCGCCGGCCGGCGGTTTCCGGCTCTCCGCCGACCGGATATTTGCTGCCCGGATGGCGGTTTTTGCAGCGCCGTCGCTATCGTCACAACCGGTATATCCGCAGTCCCTCGAACTGCCGCAGCAGACCGAGCATACAGTTCATCGGCGCCGTATCCTTCTCCTGCTCTTCCTTTGACAGAGCGGCATAATGCGCCGCCGCCCGCTCCTTCGTGATCTCTCCGTCGATCATCAGCGCATGGATGCGCTTTCTCTCGCGCTCCCCTTTCGTCGCGTAATCCGTGCCGCTGCTCCAGCCCATCGCCTGATGCTCCGTGAGCCACCGCTCATGCTCAAGCGGCCCGATCACCTGCATATCCTCCTCCGTGAACGCTGTGACCATCTCAAAACCGACCGGCTGGTCGGTGTAAAAACAGCCCACCGCATCCAGATAACGCGAAAAAGCTTTTGCCTGGCCGATATTAAGCAGCTGATATTCCAGTGACAGTCCGCCAAATTCCCGCTCCAGACGCTCCGTCACCCCGGTTTCCTGTTCTCTGCCCTGATAGGAATATCTGCCGTTCAGCGCGACCGCAAACTGGTAGAGATGGATAAAGTTGCTGTCCGAGAGAAACCGGTGCTTTTTCTCATACCGTGCCGGGGCAAGCTCCGTCTCAGCCGTCAGACCGAGCGCCTCCGTATTCACGATCTTTTTAATATCTCCAAGAAACGTATTTTCATGCACCATCGACGCATACGCCTTCAGCGCCGGCCTGCGTTTCGGATCCGTTTTATCCCACGCCGCGTACAGCTTCTCATAGCGGTCAATCTTCTCCCGCTCCGCCTCGTCATACAGATAAACCGCCCGGATACTGCCCTCGCAAAACGTCAGCCTGCAGTCCATGGGGTGCAGCTCCGTCCTCGAATTCCTGCCGTAGGAGGTCCGGTCCCAGCACTGCAGCTCATCGCAGAGCATCAGAAGATAGGCCAGCGGGTGCAGCTTCATCTCAAGCGGAATGTTCAGTCCGCCCTTGTAAAACGCTACCGAAAACTTATAAAGGCTGTTGTGCAGAAGAATCGCCGTCAGCGCATCAATGCGCTCCCGGTTCATATCACACCTTCCGGCTCTCTGATCCGCCGCGTACAGCTCCTGAAACAGCACCGATGCGCTGAAATACGCATGATCCATAAAATATCCGAAACGGTTCGGATTCACCGCCTTTGCCGTGAGAATCGTCTCAATACTCTCCCTGGTAAACCGATAGACGTTCCCCAGTTTCTCCGCGATATCATATGCAAACAGTTCATCCGTACTTACAAACGTCTTTCCATACAGCTCCTTTAGCCGGCGAACCGCATCCGGCGGCAGCGCCACAAAACGCTCCAGCCCGATATAGGCGAGAAAAGGATTGTCCTTCCGCTCCTCCCCGTTTACCTCAAAATACGCCTCCACCTGCTCGAACGGCAGTTCAAACGGATAACCGATATCGTGAAACAGGGAACACAGCCCCCAGTATTGTAAAAAATGATGCGATGCATCATGCTCCCCGCATGCTGCAGACGCATCAAATCCGTAATATCTCTGATAAGTTTCCCGAAAAACAGGATTTGTCTCATAGACTGCCAGCCCCAGCGCAAATACATAGACAGAATGGGAATAATGATCGCGGTGTTTCATCAGCAGCGAGCTGCCGTTCGTCTCAAATTCGGAGAGCATCTCGATCATCCGCTTCGTGCTGCCGTAGCTTCCCACAAACATTTCCAGATAGCAGTAGTACACGTCAAACGCATCCTGTGAGGCCCCCGAGTCGAGGAAACGCCTCATCGCCTGTTCCAGACAGAGACGGTCCAGATCCATCTGCATGTGATACGGAATCTGCCCCTCCTGCATGCTGCGTCCGAGAAACCGGCCTTCCTCCCGCTCCTGCCGTTCCTTTTTATCATCAAACCGCAGATCCTCACAGCTTTCACGCAAAAACCGGACAACGGCTGACGACAGATCCAGTTCCCCGTCCTCTCCGGCTCCCCGCGTCTTTATGATACGGTCATCCAGATACCTGTAAGCCATGCTCTCCCCCTTTTCCGGAGCGTTTATGCGACGGAGTCCGCCATGGCTTATTTGTGACGCTCCGGCACAAATAGCCGTGTGAAAATCAGCTATCAGGCCGATTTTTCACCCTCTCCCCTTTTTTTGCCTGCCGCGCTTCCCTTCCCGCCGCAGCTCTGACATTCCCAAAGGCGCGGACACAGGGAACCGCTACACCAGCACTTTTGATAAAAATTCCTTCAGTCTTGAATTCTTCGGCGATCCGAAAAATTCATCCGGAGGCGCGCTCTCCAAAATCATGCCGTCATCAATAAACAGCACTTTATTCGCAACCTCCTTTGCAAATCCCATCTCATGTGTGACAATGATCATCGTCATCCCCTCTTTTGCCAGGGATTTCATCAGATCAAGCACCTCCCCGACCATCTCCGGGTCAAGCGCACTCGTCGGTTCGTCGAACAAAATCACGTCCGGATTCATCGCGAGCGAGCGGATGATCGCGACCCGCTGCTTCTGACCGCCCGAGAGTGTGGACGGATAGACATCCGCCTTATCCTCAAGACCGATCCTCTCAAGCAGGGAGACGGCCTGTCTGCGCGCATCCTCCCGGATTTTCGCCTTCGTCGTCCGAATCGGAACCGGCTCCTGCTTTGCCGATCCGCTGCGGAACAGATTCGAAAATCGGATCCACAGATTTTTCCGTTTTGCCTTCCGAAGATCCTGGCACTGGATGAACACCGGCGCTAACATGATATTCTGAATCACGGTCTTATTGCTGAACAGGTTAAAATGCTGGAATACCATGCCCATATGCCTTCTGTGGATATTGATGTCCACCTTCATGTCGGCAAGATCCGCGCCGTTAAACATAATCTGCCCGCCGGTGGGATCCTCCATGCAGTTTAAGCAGCGCAGAAATGTGCTCTTTCCGGAGCCGGACGGACCCACCACCACAATGATGTCACCCCTGTTGATCGTGATACTGATCCCGCGCAGAACCTGATTGTCCCCAAACCGCTTTTCCAAATTAATGACGTCTATCACTTCTCCGCAGGCTCCTTTCCATAAGCTTGATTCCCGCGCTGATGACCAGCACAAGCACAATATAAATCGCGGCCATCACCAGATACGGAACCATGAACTCGTAGCTGTTGCTTCCGATGTAATTAAACGCGACATAGAGATCCGCCGCACCGACAAAGCTTACGACAGACGTCTCCTTGATCAGGGCGATAAATTCGTTTCCCAGCGTCGGAAGAATATTCTTCACCGCCTGAGGAATGACGATCTTTATCATCGTCGTTGTAAAGCTTAGCCCCAGCGCGCGCCCGGCTTCCATCTGTCCCTGATCGACCGAGAGAATACCGCCTCTCATGATCTCCGATATGTAGGCCGCACTGTTTAATCCGAACACAAACACGGACACCTGTACGCCGGTCATCCTTCCTCCAAAGAGCGGCAGCAGCACATAGTAAAACACCAAAAGCTGAACGACAATCGGTGTCCCGCGGAACAGCGCCACATAAAAGCTGCAAAAGCCGTTTAACACCCGCGGCAGCATCTTGTATTTCGGCAGTACGCGCACCGTTGCAATCAGAGTACCGATCAGGATTCCGATGATAAGACCTAAGACGGCAATCAGCAGTGTATTCTGAAGCCCCTCAAGCACCCGGACATAGCCGTTCTGCGCGATAAAGCTCTCGATAAATCTGTCTACCTTCTGTGAAAAATTACCCATGTCTCCCTTTCCATACAGATATGCGCCCTCCGTCTCTTAGAGCGTGTTTGAACAATGCTTTCTGTCAGATGTGCGTCACAATCTGCAGGAGATTTGTGCCAGATAAAGGGCGCATAGCGGGCTATGTAACTTGAATCTGGCGCAAATATCGCGCAAAGTGGGGCGTGCAAATGGTGGAAATGATGTTTCAAACACGCTCTGGAGCGTCAGGCGCATATCACCTACTGCAGCTCGTTGATCGCCTCTGTGATGCATACCGCAGGTGCGGAATCGATAATGACAAAGTCGATGTTATGATTCAGCAGATCCTGGACGGCCAGCGATCCGTTCTTATATCCGATCACTTCCGCCCCGAAACCGTCAAATCCCCAGTCCTCGTCGCCTTCCGCGTAGAACTGGCCTGTCGTCCCGTTCTGCACGCCGATTTTCATCGCGCCGTTTTTGCCGTTTAACACAGCCTCCACGGACGCCGCATCCTTACAGTCATCGAATTCGTGGTTGTCCGAAGGCACGATCAGCTTCTGCGACGCGTTGTAGTAGGAATCAGAAAAATCCACGTACTCCATCCGGTCCTCACGCACGGTCAGCCCGGCCATCGCAATATCGCATTTCTGCTGTCCGACCGACAGACAGACGGCCTCAAATTCCATGTTTAAAATGACAAGCTCTTTGTCCAGATACTCGGCCAGCTTCGCGGCGATCTCCATATCAATCCCGTAGTAGCTGTTTCCTTCCATGTACTCAAACGGCTCAAACGCGGCGTTGGTCGCCACCACAAGCTGGTCTTTGCTCTCGTCGGGTTCTGCGGAGATGACCGCCACCGGCGTCCCGTCCCCGAAATAGTGATCGCAGATCTCATCGAACGTCCCGTTCTCTTTCATCTCTTTTGTAAACTCGTTTACGGATGCGAGCAGCTCCGGCTGAGTCTTGTCCACGCCAAACGCGTATTCTTCATTTGTAAGTTCAATGTCGATCACGCGCACGGTCCGTTTCCCGCCGCAGCCGGCCAGCGTCATCGCTGCCATCAGTACTACCAGAATCCCTGCTATTTTCTTCTTCATGTGTTTCCTCCCTTTCGGTTTCCGAATGATTTTCTGCATAATAATACCATATACTTAATAAAAATACAATGCCGAACACAGTTTCCGGCTTCTATTCTTCTCCCCGGCTCTCAGAAAGCGCCGCGAGTTCCCCACAGACCGCCTGTGTGTCCGGATGGTTCGGGCCGAAAATCTTTTCATAGGCCGTAAGGGCTTTCTGAAAGAACGCTTCCGCCTCCTGATCCTTTCCCTGCTCCCGGCAGACGATAGCGAGATTGCTGCAGCTGTCCGCGGTATCCGGATGAATGTCCCCGAACGCCCGCTCTCTGATCTGCAGAACCTTCCTGCCGAGCACCTCCGCCTCACGATATTTTCCCCTCTTTTCACACACCACGGCGAGATTGCTGTAAATCGTGACGGTTTCCATCTGATCGGCATCTTTCATCTTTTCCCGCAGTGAAAGCGTCTTTCGAAGCATCCGCTCCGCCTGCTCATAGCCGCCCTGCTCCATGTGCACGCCGGCCAGATTGTTATATACCGCCGCTGTATTGCGGTCCGTCTCCCCGAGTGTCCTCTGATAAATCTCAAGCGCTTTCCGATACAGCTCCACGGCTTCCTCATATCGCTGCTGTGCGGTATAGATTCCGGCGAGATTATTGTAACCGGCCGCCGTGTCCGGGTGCTCTTCCCCCAGCAGTCGCTCATACGTCCGAAGCGCTTCTTCACACAGCTTCTCCGCCTGCTTTGGTTCTCCCAGCCGTTCATAGACGGAAGCCATCTCGTCAAAGACAATCGCCGTCTCAAGACTGTCCGGACCGTACATCAGCTCCCGCACCTCCCGCACCTTCTGCAGGACAGAAAGGCTCTCCCTGTAATCGCCCCTCCCGGCCAGCGTCCGCGCCTGCATCACCATGTCGTCTCCGGTCGCCGGCTTTCGCATCTCCTCAGGCATATTGTACGCGGGGCCGGATGCCGTTTCCCCGGCGCGCTTTTCGGTTTCCCCGATGCGGGTTCCCGCTTCCATTGTTCCGGCCGCATGCGGTTCCCCGGTTCCCGGCATGTCTGCTCTGGCTTCCGCTTCCACGGCTTTTCCGCCCGCGGCGCTCTTTCTCTCCGCTTCCTCCGGGCAGAACGATGCTCCGCCGGCAGCGGTCACGCCGGACGTTCCCTGTTCTGGGCAATTTTCTTCTGATCCGGTATCCGCGCTGTCCGTCCCGTTATACTCCTGTCCACGCTTGTTCCGGCTCCACCATCCGCCGGCCTTCTGTCTCTTCTTAAACATGCTCTGTAAACCTCTGTTTTTTATGCAAACGGCTTTTTGTCCGCCTTTTTCCTACAACCATTATATAGTAAGAAGAGCCGCATGGCAAAAGTTTTTTCTGATTGTGTCATGAAACGAAAACCGTCCCTCACAGATTTTTCCGCTCCATCCGATCCATGATGCCGTCGGCATCCACACCGGGATGCGTCACATAGATCCGGCAGATATCCTCCACCAGTTCCTCCGGCGCCCGGGTATGTGCCGCAATCTGCGCAACTGTCCGCCCCGCGCCAAACTCCCGTATGACCTTGCGGATCAGCCGGTCCGTCTCCTGTTCCGTCGGCAGCTTTTTCGCGTTCTTTTTCTCCGGCACGGATATCAGATCCACCCTCTCAGCCGCGCACCGGTGTTCCTCCTCATCGAGCGTCAGCACCATCATCGTGACCGGCAGGGCAAAGCGGCGCGGTCCGCAGCTGCCCGGATTCAGGCGTCGGAACACGCCTCTTTCCTCCCCCGGGATCACAAGATGATTCGCGGCACGGTCGTTTCCCGGACTCGCATGCCGAAGTGCGCCTCTTTCTTCCTCCGGGCCCACATGCCGGAGCACGCCGCCGTGTCTCCCTCCCCTGCCTTCCGGCCTGCCTGTCGGACAGACCGTGTCCTCATAGCGATGGGAATGGCCGCATATCACAAGATCCGTCCTGTTCTGATCCGGCGAAATCTGCTTTTTATCGTGCACCATATAGATCCGGAATCCGAAAAGCGTGACGAAACGCTCCTGCGGCAGCTGCTGCAGGAGTCCGTCACAGTCCACGTTTCCCCGCACCGCCCAGACCGGCGCCAGGCTGCGGAGCGCTTCGAGCACCTCCGGCGTCCCCACATCGCCCGCGTGGAGCACCGCCTCACAGGTACTTACCGTCCGAATCACTTCCGGGCGCAGCAGACCGTGGGTATCCGAGATCACGGCGATCCGGCGCCCCTGCTCCTTTTTTCCCGTCACAGGCTCGTGCGCACCAGCTTTGGCTGATAGCCCTGTGTCTTTAATGCGTCCATGATCTGTTTTTTATGCTCCGTCCCGAAGCTCTCGAGCGTGATCCGGATCTCCACCGCCGCGTTGCGGTTTGTCGATACAAACTGGTTGTGCTCGAGCTTGATGACATTTCCCTGTTCCGCCGCGATCGCAGCCGCCACACGGGAGAGTTCTCCCGGCTTATCCGGCAGAAGCACGGACACGGTAAAAATCCGGTCGCGGAAAATCAGGCCCTGCTGCACCACCGAGGACATCGTGATCACATCCATATTTCCGCCGCTTAAGATCGCCACAATCCGCTTGTCGGTGACGTCCAGATGCTTGACCGCCGCCACGGTCAGCAGACCCGAGTTCTCCACCACGATTTTATGATTTTCCACCATGTCGAGAAACGCCACGATCAGCTCGTCGTCCTCCACGGTGATGATGTCGTCCAGATTCTGCTGGATATACGGGAAAATCAGACTGCCCGGCGTCTTGACCGCGGTTCCGTCGGCGATCGTGTTCACCTTTGGCAGCGTCGTCACCTTGCCGGCGGCAAAAGATGCCTGCATACAGTTCGCACCGGCCGGCTCCACACCAATGACGCGGATCTTCGGATTCAAAAGCTTTGCCAGCGTGGATACGCCCGTGGCAAGCCCGCCGCCTCCGACCGGTACAAGGATGTACTCGACCAGCGGCAGTTCTTTAAAAATCTCCATTGCGATTGTGCCCTGCCCGGTCGCCACAGCCGTGTCGTCAAACGGGTGAATGAAGGTATAGCCTTTCTCCTCTGCCAGCTCCAAAGCCTTCTGGCACGCCTCGTCGTAGACATCGCCGTACAGAATCACCTCGGCGCCGTAGCCTTTTGTGCGGTTTACCTTGATGAGCGGCGTGGTGGTCGGCATCACGATCACCGATTTACATCCGTAGCATTTTGCCGCGTAGGCGACGCCCTGTGCATGATTGCCCGCCGAGGCTGTGATCAGACCGCGCTCCCGCTCCTCATTTGTGAGCGTGCTGATCTTGTAGTACGCCCCTCTCACCTTGTAGGCCCCGGTAAACTGCATATTTTCCGGCTTCAGATAAACTTTGTTGCCCGTCAGGCTGCTCAGAAAATCGCTGTATACCAGCTTGGTCTCTAACGTGACCTCTTTTACCTTCTCGCTTGCCTCCTCAAATTTTTCCAGTGTCAGCATCCGTCTCTCCTCCTTATCCCTTTTCGCATTCCGCACATGCGTTTGCCAGCGGCATCACTTCGCCGAAACAATACCTGTGTCCCTGTCTTTCTGTTCAGACCCCGAACAGCGCATCCACAAACGCGTTCGCATCGAATTTCTGCAGATCCTCGATCGTCTCCCCCACACCGATATATTTGACCGGAATATCCAGCTCGGAATGGATCGCCACGGCGATGCCGCCCTTTGCCGTCCCGTCCATTTTTGTCAGTATGATCCCGGTGATATCCGCCACCTCGGAAAATTCCCGGGCCTGATTCAACGCATTCTGCCCGGTGGTGGCGTCAAGCACTACAAGTGTCTCCCTATAGGCATCCGGATATTCCCGTTCCAGGATCCGGTTGATCTTTCTTAGCTCTTCCATCAGATTTTTCTTATTGTGAAGGCGTCCCGCCGTATCGCAGAGCAGCACGTCGGCCTTTCTCGCTTTTGCGGCCGCCACCGCGTCATAGACCACGGCCGCCGGATCCGCCCCCTCCTGTCCGCCGATCATATCAACGCCTGCGCGGTTCACCCACTCCGCGAGCTGGCTGCCGGCTGCCGCCCGAAAGGTGTCCGCCGCCGCGACCACAACACGTTTTCCCTGATCTTTGAGCTTTCCTGCCAGTTTGCCCACCGAGGTGGTCTTTCCGACGCCGTTCACCCCGATCACGAGGATGACAGATTTTTCCTGCTCAAACCGGTATGCCGTCTCCCCCACATCCATCTGCTCCCGGATGCTGTTGATCAGAAGCTCCTTGCACTCCGCAGGATCTTTGATGTGCTGCTGCTTCACCTTCTGCTTTAAGCTCCCGATGATCGATTCCGTCGCATTCACGCCGATATCTCCCATGATGAGGATCTCCTCGATCTCCTCATAGAATTCCTCGTCAATGCTGGAAAAACCGTTAAAAATCGAATCAAACCCGGACACGATATTGTCCCGCGTTTTGCCGAGTCCGGCCACCAGCCGGCTCCAGAAACCCTTTTTTTCTTCGCCCATTCCTGCCTCCTGTCCTTTTATTTGTCAAGATCCCCCTCGATCAGATTCACCGATACCAGCGTCGAGATCCCTTTCTCCTGCATTGTGATCCCGTACAGCCGGTCCGCCGCCGCCATGGTGCCTCTGCGGTGCGTGATCACGATAAACTGTGTATTCTGGGTCAGCTTGTGCAGATACTTCGCAAACCGGCCGACATTCGAATCATCCAGCGCCGCCTCGATCTCATCCAGCAGGCAGAACGGCGACGGCTTTAAATTCTGAATCGCAAAGAGCAGCGCAATCGCGGTGAGCGATTTTTCCCCGCCGGACATCTGCATCATGTTCTGCAGCTTTTTCCCCGGCGGCTGCGCGATGATGCGGATGCCGCACTCTAAGATATCCTCATCCTCCACAAGCTCTAACGTCCCTTTTCCCCCGCCGAAAAGCTCCCGGAACACCTGGTTGAACTCCTGCTGGATCTCGGCAAACTTCTCCATAAACTGTCTGCGCATGCCGGTATCGAGCTCCTCAATGATTCCCACCAGCGTCTGCTCCGCTTCCACCAGGTCGTCGTGCTGGCTCTTTAAAAATTCATAGCGCTCGGAGATCTCCTTATAGTCCTCAATCGCATTGACATTGACGTCGCCGAGGGCGCGGATCTCGTCGCGGATGGAAGAGAGCATCCGCTTCACCTGCACGGGATCCGCGTATTCCTCCTGCTTAAGCTCCATGGCAGCGTGCAGGGTGAGCTCATATTCCTCCCACATATAATTGTTCTGATATTCCGACTCCTCCCCGAGCTTTTCACGCTGGCTGTTCAATCGGAAAATCTCCTTATCCAGCTCCGTGATCTGTTTTGAGATTTCCTCTCTTTTCTGAAAAAATCCCTTGTGCCCGGCTGACATTTCTTCCTTTATGCGTGTCTTTTCCGCAAGTTCCCCCTGCAGCGCCGTGCTGCGTTCGCCGGCTGCCTGAATCGTCTGTAAGATCTCTTCGATCTCCCTGCGCTTCTTCCCGGCATCCTCCTTCGCCTCCTTCGCCTCCACGAGGAACCCCTTCCGCTCATTCTCGTAACGGACAAGTTCGCCGCTGATCCGGTTTAGATTCTCCTGAATAAATTCCGCCTTCTGACGGATCGCCGCGCCCGCAAGCTGAATGCCGGAGAGTTCCTCCTGCGCCTGCGCTTCCCGCCCGGCGTTTTCATCCATCACCTGCTGATAGGCGGCATTTTCCTCGCCGATCTGACGTTCGCGCTCATCCGCCTCCGCAAGCTCCTGTCTGATCTGCTCTTTGCTGCCGCCGATCTCCGCAAGCTGGCTCTCGATCTCCCTGCTCTCCCGCGCCAGGCTGTCAAACATCTGTTCGCTTTCGTTTTTCTGCTCTGCCGCCCGCTCGACATTCATCCGCGCCGTATTCTGCAGAAGGAAACTCTGCTGCAGCCCGTTTTTATTTTTCTCGATATCCTCCGCAAGCAGGCTCATGGCTGTCTGAATCTCTTCCAGCCGGTTTTTGCTGTCCGCGATCTCTTTTTTCAGGCCGGATACCGTCTGCTCAAGCTCCTCGATCTGCCGCCTTCTCGCCAGAAGATTGCTGCTGTTGCGGAACGCGCCTCCCGTCATGGAACCGCCCGGACTTAAGTACTCGCCCTCAAGCGTAACGATGTGAAGCGAATACCGGTATTTGCGTGCAAGGGCCGTCGCGTCATCGATCGTCTCCGCCACGATCACGCGGCCAAGCAGATGAGAAATGATCCCCTCATACTTCTGATCCGCACGCACAAGCGCGCTTGCCGCACCGATGACGCCGCGCTCCTTCAGGGCGTCCTGATTTCTGATCCCGTTCTTCCCGTTCACGCTGGTCAGCGGCAGAAAGGTCGCCCGGCCGTAACGGTTCTGCTTTAAGTAGGCAATCATCTCTTTGGCTGTCTTTTCATCCTCCGTCACGATGTTCTGGATACTGCCTCCAAGCGCCGTCTCGATCGCCGTCTCGTACGCTTTTTCCACCTGAATCAGATCGGAAACCACGCCGATCAGGCCCGGATGCTTTGCCTTCTGCTCCATCACGCGGCGGATGCTGTTCCCGTAACCGTCATAGCGCTCCGCGATATTTTTAAGCGATTCCAGCCTGGACTGCTCCTTGTGATACGATGTCACCGTCTGTTCCAGCCGCTGGCTGATCTCCGCCGATTTTCTTTTCCAGCCCCGCTCCTTCTCCTCCATCCGGGCGCCTTCCTGCTGCAGCTCCCGGATCGCCTGGTTGACGCCCTCCAGCTCTTTTTCGTAGCCGGCGAGTACCCCGGCGAGATCCTCCTCCTCGCTCTTTCGGGCGAGCAGACGCTGCGTCAGCTGCGCCTTGCGGATATTCACCTGCTCCGCCATGGTATCGTAACGCTGCTGCCTGGCCTTGACCGACGCTTTTTTATTCAGAAGGCCGATGATCTCGTTTTTACCGTTCTCGATGCCTTTTGCACATCGCGCCAGCTCCGCCTGAATCTTCCTTAACCGTTCCTCGGCTTCTGCTCTCTGCTGCTCTGTCCGGGCAAGCTCCTCTTTTAGTGATTCCTGTTCCTTCTGGTAGGTATCAAGCGCTTCGTGTCTCTCCTGCTCTTCGCGCGCGATGGAATCCAGACGGCTCTTTAAATGCTCATCCGTCATTTCCGCCGTATGTATCTGCTCGTTTAAAACGTTTACCTGGCCCTCGAGTCTGCCCTTTGTGACCGTCGTGTCGCTGATCTCCTCCCGGATCGCGGCGAGCTGCTCCTCCAAAACAGAGATCTCCTGCTCCATCTTATCATACTCGGCCCGCACCTTCTCATGCGCATCGTTCGCCTCCGCAAGCTGCGCATCCGCGATCTTATATTTTTCTTCCACTTCCTTCTGCTGCGTGGCGATCCTGTCTACCTCAAGCAGAAACATATTTACATCACAGGTCTTTAACTCTTCTTTTTTCTTCAGATAAATCTTTGCTTTTTCGGCCTGACGCTCCAGCGGGCCCACCTGGCGCTCTAACTCCGAGAGGATGTCGCTGACTCTCACCAGATTTTCACGCTCATTTTCCAGCCGCTTCTGAGCCGTCGCCTTGCGCTTTTTGTACTTCACGATCCCGGCCGCCTCGTCGAAGAGTTCACGACGCTCCTCCGGCTTGCCGCTTAAGATCCGCTCAATCTGTCCCTGACCGATGATTGAATATCCCTCTTTTCCGATTCCCGTGTCGTAAAACAACTCCGTGATATCCTTCAGGCGGCACGGGCTCCCGTTGATCAGGTACTCGCTCTCTCCGGAACGGTAGACCCGCCTTGCGACGGTCACCTCCTTAAAATCAATGGCGAGGTGATGATCCGAGTTATCCATCGTGATCGCCACACTGGCGTAGCTTAACGGCTTCCGGTTCTCGGTTCCCGCAAAGATGACATCCTGCATGCTGGCCCCGCGCAGCTGCTTTGCGCTCTGTTCCCCGAGCACCCAGCGCACGGCATCCGCAACATTGCTCTTGCCGCTCCCGTTCGGCCCGACAATCCCCGTGATTCCGTTGTGAAATTCAAAGACGATTTTATTTGCAAATGATTTAAATCCCTGTACTTCAATCGATTTCAGATACATAGTTCCCTCACAGCTCTGGCTTTAACAGCAGAAGCCCGCGGTACGCCGCTTCCTGCTCCGCCGCCTTTTTGGTAGGTCCGCTTCCCGCTCCGATCACACGCTCCCCGATTCTCGCCTCCACGGAAAAATGCTTCGCGTGATCCGGGCCGGATTCTCCTGTCAGCACGTATATAAGCGGCTCCTCAAAATTTCCCTGCACCACTTCCTGTAAAATCGTCTTACTGTCGTAGAACAGCTTCTTGTGCTCGATATCCGTCAGGATGAAGCGCCGGACAAACACGCCTGCCGCCTCAAAACCGCCGTCCAGGTAGATCGCGCCGATCACCGCCTCGAGCGCGTCGGAGAGGATTGAATTGCGCTTTCGTCCTCCGGTCTGTTCCTCTCCCTTTCCGAGAAACAGGTACTCTCCGAGACCGATCTCTTCCGTGCACAGCGCGAGCGTGGGTTCGCAGACCAGGCTTGCGCGCAGCTTCGTGAGATCTCCCTCCGAGAGCTTCGGATAATTGTGATACAAAAACTCACTCGATGTCACCTCGAGCACCGCGTCCCCCAGGAATTCAAGCTTTTCATTGTCCGAATACTTTTTCATGTGCTTTTCATTCGCGTAGGAACTGTGTGTTAGCGCCTGCCGGAGCAGGCCTTCCTGCCGGAAACGGTATCCGATCCGGTCCTGCAATTCTGATAACTTTGACATACATCCTCCACGGGTATTTGCCGTCTGTTTAAAAGTCCTCAGCGTCCCTGACCGACGTACTGTCCTGCGTGTAAACACGCGTCCTGTCCGTCTGCCGGAACAATGCTTTTAATGTAAAAAGGATGAGAGGACATCCTCTCATCCTGAATATCTTATGCATTTATGGCATTTCTGATCTCTTCCACAGCATCCGATACCGTCACAATGTGTTCCGCTTCCTCATTTGCGATCTCAATATCAAACTCTTCCTCAATCCCCATAATAATCTGAAAAATATCAAGGGAATCTGCACCGAGGTCATCCACAAATGTCGACTCCATCGTCACTTCCTCCTCGTCGACATTCAGCACTTCTGCAATGATTTTCTTTAATTTTTCAAATTCCATACCTACATTCCTTCCTGTTCTGCTGAACTTAAAATATTTTTTCTGATCCTCCCGTTGATGTCCTGCTCTTTAAATGTCACACACTGAAAAATCGAATTGGTGATCTCCACCGCCTTCGCGCTGCCATGCGTCTTGACCACAAGGCCGTTCAGCCCGAGCAGCGGCGCACCGCCGTACTGCGTCGCGTCAAAGCTTTTTAACGTGCCTTTTAACGCCGGCAGGGCAAGTGCCGCTCCGATCTTACTCTTTAACGTACTCGTCATGCCCTTTTTGATCGCATCGATCAGCGTCGCGCTTAAGCCCTCGTAAAGCTTTAAAATGACATTTCCCACAAAGGCTTCACAGACGATGACATCGGCTTCCCCGCGCGGAATCTCACGCGCCTCGATGCTTCCCACAAAATTGAGATCCGTGCATTCCTTCAAAAGAGGAAATGTATCCTTCACCAGCGCATTGCCTTTTTCTTCCTCCGCGCCGATATTCACGATCGCTACCCGCGGCCGCTTCACGCCGAGCACGTGCTCCATATAAACAGACCCCATCCTTGCAAACTGTACCAGATGGGACGGTCTCGCATCCACGTTCGCCCCGCAGTCGATGAGCAGTGAGACACCCTTTTCCGTGGGAATCAGCGGCGCCAAAGGCGGACGCTCAATCCCCCGGATCCTCCCGACGATTCCCTGACCGCCGACAAGCACCGCGCCGGAACTCCCCGCTGATACAAATGCATCGGCTTCCTTGCGCTTCACCAGGTTCATCCCCACAACGATGGAGGACTGCTTCTTCTTGCGGATGGCCGCGACGGGCGGTTCCGCCGTCTCGATCACTTCCTCCGCATGGACAACGGTAATCTGACCGGACGGGTACGAATAGTTTGAGAGCTCCCCGCGGACGACATCCTCCTGTCCCACCAGGATCACCTCAATATCCTCCCTGGCGCACACCGCATCCACGGCTCCTTTCACCGGCTCCGCCGGCGCATAATCTCCTCCCATCGCATCCAGCACGACCTTCGTTCTGCCGGCATCCTGATTCTGCTGCATAACCTGTCTCCCATCTGTCGCGTTTCGGGCTTTCCCTTACGCCTATAACAAAGAATACTATAAGTCCCTATAGAAATCAATATCTAAAAACAGGAGTTTTAATTAAAATACTCCCGGTTTCTCTCTTCCTCCGCGGCGAGATCTTCTTCCGTCATGTATTTGCGGAACACCCTCTCCAGAACAAGATTAGCGAGCACCATATACACACCCGGAACAAGCATGATCGTCGGCGGAATCAGCCACGCCACAAAAACGGAGATCAGGTACAGTACGAACAACAGAAGCGTCCACGGCAGATTGGCAATCGCGATCAGTCCCGCATTTTTAAGCACCGCCTTCGTCACGTTTTCAAAGCGCGCGATATACGGGAACAGGTAAATCCCCCACATCAGAATCAGAGCGATAAACACGACAAACACGACAAACATCTTTCCGATCGACTCTCCCGCCTTCGCGAACTGATACATAATGTAACAGTCCATCGCCATAAAAATCGTCGCTGCAAACACGATCAGCCACGCGATCGTCGACTGCTTGAAATTCGCCCGAAACGCATGCCAGAACTCGCTCCACACATATCCTCTGCTGTGGCGGATCACTTTGTTCACCGTGTAATACATCGCCGTCGTGGCCGCCCCTGCCGTGACGACCGGAACGCAGCAGAGCAGCCAGAGCACGCTTAAACCCACGCAGTCCACCGCCTTGTTTAAGAACTGAAAAAACTTGTTGTCCATATTAAAGATCTGACCCATATCCACTCTCCTTTGTCAGAACAAAACCTATTCCCCGTCCGTGATCACTATCTGACACATCCGCATCGCATCCAGCGCGTTTTCATGGCTCTCCGGCGTCACGCCCGCACAGCACGAAGCATCCACAAAAACCGGCGTCTCCGGGAAAAACGCTTTTAACAGCAGCGCGTTGGAAATCACGCAGATATCCGTACAGAGCCCGGCCAGCTCGATGGATTCCAAAGCATCCGCCGCGCGCTCCCGCAGAACCGCCGCAAGCTCCGGCGAGCCGAACGCTGGCTTGTCCACGTACACCGCGCCCTTTTTTTCGCAGGCAGCACGAATATCCGCGTGCAGGCTGTGTCCGTCTGTGCCCCGGATACAATGCGCAACCGGGAGGTTCTTCCCTTCCAGCGTATCCAGATAATCCGCCCCGTGCGTATCCCGCGTGCAGATCACAATCCCGTCAAACCCGGCGATTTTCTCCGCCACTCTCGCCACGATCCGCTGCGCCTCCGGCGTTCCCAGCGACCCGTCAATAAAATCATTCTGCATATCCACAACGATCAGTGCATTCATATTATATATAGAAATCCTCCGTCTCAAAACGCCGCAGACCGCCGCACCGGCAGCCGGTCGGGGCGGGCTTATGTGAAAGGGGCTGTCCCAGGACAGCTCCCTCTCTACACCTTGTCAGATTAATCCTGCGGAATAATCTCTTTTTTATTGTAAGAGCCACAATTTTTGCACACTCTGTGCGGAATCATGAACTCTCCGCACTTGCTGCACTTCACCAGCGTCGGAGCGGTCATTTTCCAGTTCGCTCTTCTTCTATCTCTTCTTCCCTTGGAAGATTTGTTCTTCGGACAGATTGACATTTCTCACACCTCCTTAAATTTATTAAAGATATCCTGTATTGCCGCCATTCTCGGATCCGGCGCCGTCCTCTGACAGCCGCACTCTCCCTGATTCAGGTCCGCGCCGCATACGCTGCAGATCCCTCTGCAGTCCGCTCTGCACAAAACCTTCATCGGCCACTCCATGAGGATCTCCCCATAGATCAGCCGGTCGGAATCCAGCTTCCAGCCATCCAGATAATCCGGCGACTCACCCGGCTCTGACGCTTCCGCGACGCCCGGCGGCTCCTCATCCGGTCCCGCGCCGTCCCACATCCCGGCGCCCTCTCCCGCACTGCCGTCCTCCTCGATCACAAGCGAACCCCTGACCTGAAACGTCCTGTCGATGACAGGATGAATCTCTGTGGGTACCCCGGTGAGGCAGCGGCTGCAGGGAATCGATACCGAAAGGTCTGCATGTCCGCAGATCCGGAATCTCTGATCCTCCAGATGGGTGATCTGTAATTCCAGCGGCGTCTTCCTTGTGATGGGGAATTCGCCAAGCTTCGAGACAAAAGCTGTAAGCCCGATCGGAACCGCTTTTGTCATCTCCGTCTGTTCGCCAAAAACAATATCCGAAATATCAATCAGCATGGCTCTCTCCTTCATCCCTGCACAGGCAGACGATTTACACCTAGACAATTATACATATGCCGGTTTTGTTTGTCAATGTCTTTTTTTACTTCACCAGCGCAACCGTCTCCCGCGCGATTGCAAGCTCCTCGTTTGTCGGAATCACACAGACCTTTACCTTTGAATCCGGCGTGGAGATCACCCGCTCCTCCCCGCGGACCACATTGGCCTCCGCATCCAGGGAAATCCCGAGATATCCCAGGTACTCGAGCACCTTGCTGCGCACGATCTGTGTATTCTCGCCGATCCCCGCCGTAAACGCGATCGCGTCCACGCCGTTCATCGCCGCGACGTAGGATCCGATGTATTTCGCAACACGGTAGGAGAAGACCTCAATCGCGTTGATCGCCAGCTCATTTCCCTCATCATAAGCCGCCTCGAGATCACGGAAATCGCTGGAAAGCCGGGAGAGACCCTGCACGCCGGATTTCTTATTCAGAACGTTCATCACTCCCTCGATGTCCAGGTTCTCTTTTTTCGCGATAAATTCCATGATCGCCGGATCGATATCGCCGGACCGCGTCCCCATCACGAGTCCCTCTAACGGCGTTAGTCCCATGGAAGTGTCCACACAGTCCCCGTTTAACACGGCGCTGATCGATGCGCCGTTGCCGAGATGCGCGACGATGATTTTCGACTGCTTCAGGTCCATCCCTAAAAATTCCGCCGTGCGCTTCGACACAAAGCTGTGACTCGTCCCGTGGAACCCGTATCTTCTGACCTTGTACTTTTCATAGTACTCATACGGCAGACCGTAGAGATACGCTTTTTTCGGCATCGTCTGATGAAATGCCGTGTCAAAAACACCCACCATCGGCACGTCCGGCATCAGCTCCTTACACGCGGCGATCCCGATCAGGTTGGCCGGATTGTGAAGCGGTGCGAGATCGTTGCACTCCTCCACGACGGACAGCACCTCTTCTGTGAGCACGGTGGAACAGGCAAACTTCTCACCGCCGTGCACGACGCGGTGTCCCACTGCATCAATCTCGGACAGGCTCTTTAACGCTCCGGTCGACGGATTTACAAGCGCGTCAAGCACCATCTGAATCGCCTGCTTGTGGGTCGGCATATCCGCCTCCGTGATCTCCTTATCCAGCCCGCTCTTCTGATAGACCAGCCTGCCGTCGATCCCGATCCGCTCACACAATCCTTTTGCCAGCACAGCCTCGCTCTCCGAATCGATCAGCTGATACTTCAGGGAAGAGCTGCCGCAGTTCACCACTAATACATTCATACTTATCCTCTCCTTTTCTTCATACGGATATCACCTCTGCGTCCGGGTCTCCTTCCGGTCCGGGGACGGGATATCCTCCGCCCTCCCCGGACCGGAATTTCCGCCGGTTTTATCCCGTATGCATATAGATTCAGTATACGCCAGATTTTTCCTGTATACAAGCCCTTTCTTCTCAATTTTACGCCGTTTTCCCCCCGCCCCGGCCTGCGCCGCGTTTGGTCAGAACACGGGTGCGGGCAGCCGTCTGGCAGCGCACGTTCTCCCGCAGATGCGGGGCGGCGTTCTAAGGAAACGGGCGGCCTCGTCGCGGGGCCGTCTCTCACCGTTTGTGCAGACATCAGGCTTCAGCCGCCGCGAGCCGTTTCCTTCCGTATAAAAAGTAGTATCCCACAAACAGCAGACTTGTGATGACCCAGGTCAGCGGATAGCTGAACATAATCGTGTAGATATCCGGGCGCAGAGGCACTGCGAGCGAAATCCACGCGATGCGGATGATACACACGCCGGCCAGGCAGATCAGCGTGGGAATCCAGCAGTCCCCGATTCCCCGCAGCGCACCGGAGATCACCTCGACGCAGACATAGGTCAGGTAGGTGGGCGAGATAAACAGCGTCATCTGAATGCCGATCCGAATCACCTGCGCATCCGTCGTAAACACCCGGTACAGCCAGGGGCACGCCGTGCACATCACCACGGAAAGAAACACCGCCGTGCCCGCACACATGCCGAGGCAGCTCCACATTCCTTTTTTCACCCGTTCCGGTTTGCCGGCGCCGAAATTCTGTCCTGCAAATGTCGTGACGGAGATCCCGAACGCATTGACGATCATCCAGAACATGGCGTCCTGTTTGGCGTATGCCGTCCACGCCGCCACGGTATCCGTCCCCTGCCCGTTGATCGCGGTCTGGATCACGATATTCGACAGGCCGTACAGCACGGACTGCAGGCCGGTCGGAAAACCGAGCCGGACAATGCGGCCCAGCATCCTTTTGTCAAATCCGATCCGGCGCAGGTTCAGATGATACATATCATCGGTCCGCATCAGGGCAAGGATGACAAGCACGGCGCTCAGCGCCTGCGAGACAATTGTCGCGACCGCAGCGCCCGCCACGCCGAATCGAAACACGACCACGAGAAGAATATCAAGCCCGATATTCGTCAGGCAGCTGACAATCAGAAAATACAGCGGTCGTTTCGAATCGCCGACCGCGCGCAGGATCGCCGACCCGACATTGTAAATCAGGTTTCCGATAATCCCCGCAAAATAAATCCGTATGTAGAGCACCGCTGGCCCGAGTACATCCTCCGGCGTGTTCATCGCGCGCAGCACCGCAGGCGCGGCAAAGATCCCGACCGCCATCATCACGATGCCGCCGGCCAGACAGAAAGCGATCGCGGTGTGCACCGCATAATCCACCATTTCCCTGCGCTTCGCGCCGTAATACTGCGCAATCACGATCGATGCACCGCCCGAGAGCCCCACAAAAAAACCGACCAGCAGATTGATCACGGTTCCCGTGCCGCCCCCCACTGCCGAGAGCGCCTCCTTGCCCACAAAACGCCCGACAATCATCGCATCCGCCGCATTGTACAGCTGCTGAAAAAAGGTTCCGAACAAAATCGGAAAAAAGAACAGCAGCAGCTGTTTCCAGATCACACCCTCCGTGATTTTATTCTCCCGGTCCAACGCGGCCGTCTCTTTTGTCCTCATTTCACTCCTCCTAATGTCAAACATTTCCATGCCATGTTCTGGCCGTTATTCCGTAGCTTACTACTTCTCTCCGGAAAGTGCAACAGGATTCTGATTCAAAGTAGTATTTTGCGAAAAAAGGGATTATAATAGGTAACAACAGACCATAGTACCCTGCCTGTAACAGAAAGGAATTTCATGAAAACCGTCGGAATCATTGCAGAATATAATCCGTTCCACAACGGCCACGCTTATCAGATCGAGACGGTCCGCCGTCAGACGGGCGCCGATTATATCATCGTCGCCATGAGCGGCGATTTCGTCCAGCGGGGCGCTCCCGCTATCCTTGACAAACATACGCGCGCACGCATGGCGCTCGCCTGCGGCGCGGATCTCATCATCGGTCTGCCGGTTCTCTGGTCGACCGCCTCCGCGGAGGATTTTGCAACGGCCGGCGTTCTTCTGCTTCAGAAGACCGGCTGTGTGGATCTGCTCTGTTTCGGCGCGGAGACCGCCGATTTGCCGCTGCTCTTTGCAATCGCGGATATCCTGACAGAAGAACCCCCCGCATTCCGCGCCGCGCTCTCTGCCGGCCTGAAACGCGGAATGGGATTTGCGGCGGCCCGCGAAGCGGCCGTCGCGGCCTTCATGGCAGATGCCCGGGCAGGCAGAGACACTGCCTGGCTGCCGGACAATGACGCGAAACGTGAGCCCGGCTGCAGCTCCGAACGGGGGGCCGGCTGCGGACAGCCCTTCCCCGCAGACATCCGACAGATCACGGACGTCCTGCGAAGTCCCAACAATATTCTCGCGATCGAGTATCTGAAAGCATTAAAGAAATATCCGTCGCGGATCCGCCCGTTTGTGCTGGAGCGGAAAGGAGCGGCTTACCACGACACGCAGATTTATGCGGAGGACTGCATGACCGGATCCGGCGCGGACGGACGATGCGATGCCGGGGGCGGCTTTCGAGCGACTGACTGCCTGAACGGAGCCGGCGCGGGCGGACGATCCCGCGACGGGGGCGACTCTCAAGCGATGGACTGCATGGACGGCTCCCGGGAGGTCGGACGAAGCGATTCCGGGGTCGGCTCCCGCCCCACCGGCTGCATGGACGGCTCCCGGGAGGTCGGACGAAGCGATTCCGGGGTCGGCGCTCTGCCGGCGGCTCCCGCCGCCTCCGCCTCCGCGATCCGACAGCTTTTGCTCTCCCACCGCACCGGCCGGCCGGGGATGCGGCTGCCCGTTCCGCCGTCCGCAGACGATGCCTCTCTGTCCGCGGATCCGCAGGCGATGCCGCCGTTTTCCAATGAGACCGCCGGACGGCTGGCCGCCTCCATGCCCCCCGCTGCTCTCACGGTCCTTTCGCAGGCACTGTGCGAAAAACCGCTGCTGGATGCGGACGATTTTTCCGCCCTGACCGGTTACCGTCTCCTGTCTGCGGACATACAGGAGCTCTCCGGCACCGCCGGCTGCACGGAAGCGGTCGCAAACCGTCTGTACCGGCAGCGGTATCGTTTTACCTCCGTCTCCTCGTTTCTGGCGCAAAATAAAACGCGCGAGACGGCCTACACACGTCTCGCGCGGATTCTGCTTCATCTGACGCTTCGTCTCACAAAGGAGGACGAGACGGCCGGGCAGGATGCCGGCTATATTTCCTGGCTCCGCATCCTGGGATTCCGCCGTGACGCCGCCCCCCTGCTGACACAGCTGAAACAGCGCGCTGCGGTTCCCGTTCTCACAAAGCTTGCGGACGCGGACCGTATCCTTGGCCCCGACGCACGCGCGCTTCTGCAAAAAGATATCTTTGCCGGTGAGCTTTACCGCCAGACACAGGGGATCCTGACCGCACGGAAAAAGCCGTTTTCCTGCAGCGAATTGTCACAGGCTCTCGTCATCTATGAGGATCCCGCCGGCGCAAAAGCCGGCTCACCCGGGATCTGAGACGCTGTTCTGGTCTGATACTCTTCCACATTCATCTCTCTGATCAGTCTGCGGATCGGCAGGATGCTTCCCGGCGGAACCGACAGCTCGTCGACCCCCATCGCGAGAAATTCGCGCGTCAGGGATAAATCCGCTGCCAGCTCCCCGCAGATCCCGGCCCAGATTCCGGCCTTATGCGCGTTCTCCACCACCATGGAGATCATGCGCAGCACCGCCGGGTGATGCGGGTCATAATATCCGCCCAGCTTCGGATGCTGCCGGTCAGCCGCCAGCGCATACTGGGTCAGATCGTTCGTCCCGATACTGAAAAAATCAACCTCGGGTGCGAGCAGATCACTGATCAGCGCAGCCGCCGGCGTCTCGATCATGATCCCCTGCTCCGGCTCCCCGAAGAGCACTCCCTGCTCCCTCAGCTCCGTTTTTACCTGTTCCGCGATTTCCCGGATCCGCCGCACCTCGGATACGCCGGTAATCATCGGATACATGACCGCTATTTTTCCAAAAGCACTCGCCCGAAACAGTGCGCGCAGCTGCGTCCGAAAAATCTCCGGGTGCATCAGACACAGACGGATCGCCCGGAGCCCAAGCGCCGGATTTTCTTCTTTTTCCTGCTGAAAATAATCACATTGTTTGTCCGCCCCGATATCAAGTGTGCGGATGATCACCCGCTTTCCGGCCATCATCTCCGCCACCTGCTTATAAATCTGAAACTGCTCCTCCTCCGTGGGAAAACAGTCCCTCTCCAGATAGAGAAATTCGCTCCGGAACAGCCCGATCCCTCCCGCGTCATTTGAGAGTACGGCCGCGATATCTCCGATGCCGCCGGCATTGGCATACAAAAGAATCCGTCTGCCGTCGCGCGTGAGATTTTCTTTCCCTTTTAATGCGGATAAAAGTTCCCTCTTTCCCGCTTCCTCCTGCTGTGCCGCAAGCATCCGGCGCAGGGTCTCCTCGTCGGGATCCACGTAAAACATGCCGTTTGTGCCGTCCACAATCCCTGTCTTTCCGTCAAACGCCTCCGCCGCCAGAAGGTCCGGGATTCCCGTAAGCGCCGGGATCGCCATGGTCCGCGCCAGGATCGCCGTATGGGAGTGTACGGATCCCTGCTCCGTGACAAATGCCAGAATCTGATTTTTCTCCATCTGTACCGTCTCGGACGGCGTCAGGTCATCCGACACGATAATCACGGCCTCCTCCGCATCCGTCTGACTGCCCTTCTGACCGCTCAGCGCCTCAAGCAGCCGCTCGGTGACATCCGTCACGTCCGCGGCGCGCGCCCTCATATATTCGTCGTCCATCAGGGCAAACATCCGGGAAAAGTTATCCCCCGTCCTGGCAACCGCATACTCGGCATTTACCATCTGGCTTTGCACGATATGGATCACCGACCCGTTGTAATCCTCATCCGCAAGCATCATCTGATGCGCCTCAAAAATCGCCGCCTGCATTTTTCCGATCTTTCGGCACGCCTTCTGGCAGAGCATTTCTAACTGGCGGGCAGCCTCCTCTTTCGCGGCCTCATAGCGCAGAAGCTCCGCCTGCACGTCTTCAGTGTGCCTGCGTTTTACCTGCTGTTTTTCTCTCCTGTAGACACGGATCTTCCCGACCGCGATTCCGCCGGATACACCGCTTCCCTTATAACATCTCATTCTTTTTCCCCGCTCTGGCGATGTTCCCTTTTATTATGGCGTTTCTTCCCCGGCCCACTCGCGGACCAGCGCAATCTCCCGCCGGTAGCCCTCGTCGTCATTCGGCGTCTCTAAGATAAACGGCCGCCCGGCGAGCAGAGGATGTGTCGCCACACGCCGCATGGCCTCCGCACCGATACATCCCTCGCCGATCCGCGCATGGCGGTCTTTATGCGATCCGCACGGATTCATACTGTCGTTAAAGTGCACCGCGCGCAGGCGGGAAAGCCCGATCACACGATCAAATTCCCCGAGCACCTCATCCAGCCGGTTTACGATATCATACCCCCCGTCCCAGACGTGGCAGGTATCAAAACAGACACCGAGCTTTTCGGAGAGTGTGACACGGTCGATGATCTCCCGCAGCTCCTCAAAGCTTCGACCGACCTCGCTTCCCTTGCCCGCCATAGTCTCAAGCAGAACCGTCGTCGTCTGCTCCGGCCGGAGTACCTCATTTAAAACCTCCGCAATCCGGCGGATCCCCTCTTTTTCCCCCTGTCCTACATGAGAACCCGGATGAAAATTGTAGTACTGGCCGGGGGTGTATTCCATCCGCAAAAGATCGTCCGCAATCACTCCCTTTGAAAAAGCACTGACCTCCGGTTTTGCCGCGCAGAGATTCATCGTGTAGGGCGCATGCGCCACCAGCGTGCCGAACTGTTCCCGCTCGAAGAGCGCAAGAAACGCCTCAACGTCCTTCGGATCAATCTCTTTTGCCCGTCCGCCGCGCGGATTTCTCGTAAAAAATGCAAAGGTGTTTGCTCCGAGCCGCACCGCCGCCTTTCCCATAGCCTCATATCCTTTTGAAACCGATAAATGATTTCCGATGTACATACCGTCCCTCTCATTTTCACAAACCATATTCCGCCGCCGCGCGGGGCCCTGCTGCGGTTTGAGGCTCTGTTTTCCCGGATCTCAGACCGCCGCGCGGGGCACTGCTGCGGTTCGCGGCCCTGTTTTCCCTGATCTCAGGCCGCCGCGCGGGGCACTGCTGCGGTTCGCGGCCCTGTTTTCCCGGATCTCAGGCCGCCGCGCGGCGGCCCTGCTGACGGACTCCCCTCCTGTCAGAGCCGCGTCGTCCTCCAGTCCGCATCGATCTTCTCCACGAGCTCACCGTCCCGGTACGCGCGAAGCAGCGCTTCCAACTCCCGGATCGAGAGCGAAAGCTCCCGTCCGATATCGGTATCCGCAACGGTTTTGCGGCGCACCGTATGTTCTACAAGCGTCGTATGTGATACGATATCACTTCCCTCACGCACCGCCTTTTCCACTGACTCAAACGGCTCGTGGGCGGCGAGCAGAAGCCCGTAGGAATTGTAGATCAGCGTGTAACCGGCAATCCCCGTTTTCGTAAAATATGCGCGCGAAAAGCCGCCGTCGATGATCAGAAGCTTGCCGTTGCATTTGACCGGCGATTCCCCCCGCTTTGCCTCGACCGGAATATGCCCGTTGATGATGTGCCCCTCCGTCCCGTCAAGCCCGAACTCCGTCAGGATATGGTTTACGACTTCCTCCTCCTCTAACAGGTGGTAGTACGGATTCTTCGGCTCCTCATGCGTCGATTTATCCGCCACAAAATAACGCTCAAATGTCGTCATCTTTGCTTTTCCGAATACCGGCGAGTTCTGATTTTCCCAGATAAACCAGAGAATGTCCTGCCCTTTGCGCTTCTCCTCCGGGTCAATCGCATAATATCCCTTTCTCGCGTAATTTTCGAGCACGTCGTAAAGCGCCTTGCCCGCATATTCCTTTCCGTAAACATTGACGCTGGTAAAGCTTCCGTCCTCATTTAACGGCACACAGCCGTGGTAAAGCAGATTGCCGTTGTGCACCTTGTAGAGGCTGCCCTTTGTGAACAGAAACCGCACATGCCGCTGAAGCTTCTCGCAATTTAAAAACGCCTGTGTCAGACGCTCCATTACGTCCGCCTCCTCGGGCGAGAGCGCATAGGGATCCGCCCAGTCGATCGTCGGAAAATTCACATCCTTGATCTGGTATTCTTTTCCCTCCACCAGCACCGTCCCTTTTTCCACATCAATCTTATCGAGCAGCAGACGGCTGTCCATGTCAAATTCCGGATGACGCCGGATCAGCTGCCCTTCCAGCTTAAACTGGATCACGGTGATGGCCTTGTGCATTTTTTCGTCTAACATGGCGTCGCGGACATCGTACTCATCCTCGCGGTAATCCAGCTTAAAACACAGGCAGGCATCTTTTTCGTACCGACTCATGGCAAGCCGCGCAAGCGGCACCAGATTGATGCCGTAACCGTCCTCGAGCAGATTTAAATTGCCGTACTTTGCGGAGATCCGCAGCACGTTGCAGATGCACGCCTGACTGCCCGCCGCGGCGCCCATCCAGTACACGTCGTGGTTGCCCCACTGGATGTCCACCGAGTGATGGTTCATCAGCGTATCCATCACAAGATTCGGATACGGCCCACGGTCAAAAATATCACCCACCACGTGCAGATGATCCACGACAAGCCTGCGGATCAGATTCGCAAATGCGACGACCAGCTCCCCGGCCCGGCCTGTGTGAATCACGGAGTTTATAATCTCATTGTAATACGCCTCCTGATCCGAGACATCCGGCCGTCCGGTCAGAAGCTCCTCGATCACATACGCAAAATCCTTCGGCAGCGCCTTGCGCACCTTGGAGCGCGTGTATTTTGAAGACGCGCTCTTACAGACGCGGATCAGACGGTACAGCGTCACCTTGTACCAGTCCTCCACATTGTCCTCGGATTTTAACACCTGCTCCATCCGCTGTTCCGGATAATAAATCAGCGCGGCGACCGCTTTTTTCTCCCCTGCGCTGATCTCGTTTCCGAACTCCTGCTCAATCTTTCTGCGGATCGCACCGGAACCGTTTTTAATGATGTGCTGGAACTGGTCATACTCCCCATGTATGTCCGTGATAAAATGTTCCGTCCCCTTCGGCAGACTTAAAATCGCCTGGAGATTGACAATCTCCGTCGCCGCTGCCGCAACCGTCGGATACTGATTGGACAGACTCTTTAAATACCTTAAATCCGTGGTTTCCGCCTCTCTCCCCATAAAAATCCTCCATAACGGAGCGTTTTTTCGACGGAGCAGACGCAACTCTCAAATCTGCATCTGCCGCCAGGGCTGATCTGTGACGCTCCGGCACAAACAGCCGTGTGAAAAATCAGCTGTCGGGCTGTATTTTTCGATCTGCTTCTCTATACCTTCCGTATGCCCCATTCTACCATAGATCGTATGGGATGGCTAGAGCGTGTTTGAAAAATGCTTTCTGCCGGATGTGCATCACAGTTTGCGGGCGATTTGTGCCAGATGAAGGGCGCATGGCGGGCGATGTAACCTGAATCAGGTGCAGCTATCACGAAAACGGGGCGTGCAAATGCAGATGCATCTGATCTGTATACTCTTGTCGCGCGGTGCAGCTATCACGCAAAACGGGGCGTACAAATGGCAGGAAATGCATGCGTATGCCGGTGCAGATAACGTTTACTGCGTCATCCTCCAGACACATGTCTCCTCTCTCCCGCGCAGTGTTACATAGACGTCGCACCATCCGTTTTCCAGCGGCTGTTCCCGGATACGCTCAATCACGGGAGACAGGCTGTTCTCTTCCAGAAAACGTTCGTAGCTCATGATCCTGCTCTGTTCCGTCTTTCCATATACCTTCCAAAGCGCCACCTCGACCTTTCCTGCCGTTTCCAGATCCGGATCTTTTGTCTCACATATGGTTCTGAATGCTTCCAGCCGGTACGGAAGCGCTCTTTCGTAATCGTTCTGCATAACATAGGTCCCGCCGAGATCGACCAGCAGATGCGCCAGCTTTATCCGGATCGACCGGTTCTGCGTATACTTTTCCCATATTTTTTTCACCTTCTCCAGATAAATCAGACTGCTGCGGCAGTCGTTAAGACTCGTCGGACACCACTTATAAGCCTCCCCGATCATCCGGTATGCCTCGGCCAGTTCCGTCGAATCCGCCGGAAATACTTCCTCAAATATGGGAAGCAGCGCCTCGCATTTTCCGATTACCGCGTCCCTCGCGTCAGTCAGCCTCTGATCATGCACATCCGAAGAACTCCTTATCGTCATAAACTTCTGAAACAGTCCGGCGATACCGACAATGCCCCGCCAGCATGCCTCCTTAAGATCCGGCAGCATGCGCGAAAAGAAATCCGACAGCTCCTTTGGCAGATCCGGCATGTATTGTCGTTTTATGCGGATATAGTTCTGAAAACATTCTGTTGCCAGATCATAGCGCAGAACCGCATAGCCCTGTAAAAACAGCCTCCCCATCGCCAGCTGAACCATTGCGAACTTATCACTGTCTGTGCCGATATTTTTCTCGATCAGATACGCGCTCTCCTCATATTTCCTCAGCGCGTCCTCCGCGCGGTTCTCGCTCGCAAGCGCGGCCGCCTCCGCCATCAGGTCTCTGATTTTATGTTTTATCCCGATATCGCAGCGGGCATCCCGCAGAGTCATCTCCTCCCGAAACCACCGGTTTGCCTCCGCAGCGTCTTTTTTTACCCGGTAAATCCCGGCGATCTCATGACACAGTTCGATATCCGGCTTTATATCCGCCCCGCCGTATTCCTCATACGTTTTCCGGTATGCAGCGCAGCGCAGATAAGCGTCCAGCGCTTCTTCCGAGTAAAAGCCCTCCGTGTGACAGTATGCTTTTGCCAGCAGAAAATACATTTTCCAGGTCCATTTCGTATCGCCCTCTTCCAGGATGCCATTCAGCAGATTTACCGTCTGCCGGTATTCTTCCATCGAATAATACACTGCCGCCATCTCGTAATCGATCCTCCTGCGGTACTCCTCCTGATTCGCGGCTTTTTTCCGGGCTTTTTTTAAAATGTTTAAAGCATGCCGATGCTTTCCCATCTCATTCAGATACGATGCCAGTAAAATGGCATCCTGCCGCGCCGTCAGGAAAAAGGCCGCCAGCAGCGAACATGCGATGGCACACACAAATACAAGGACCGATATCCAGGCGGCCGTCCCCGGATTAAAATAAGAGAACAGGACGGTAAATGCCAGGCCCAGGCCAATGCTTAAAAAATAAAACACGGCATTGGATAACATTTTTTTCAGGGTTTCATGGATCAGCATCTCTGTTCACCCTCTCTGTTGCTGCTGAAACTGCCGACTGTGGGAAAGTCTGTGCGCCGGCACTGAGTATGTGCGCTTTCCAAATAATCAGCTGGCAAATTACCGGGCCAGCTCCGGGCTTTATTGATGAAATCTTCTTCTAAATCACTGAATACATATTGAAAACCCTTCATAAATTCCAACCGGTACATCTTCACCAAAATGATATTGTTCTACTATATCTTTTTCAAACCCATAAACCATTGTCATCTTCTTATCAGGATCGACAATCCAATACTCCCTGACTCCTGCATTGCGATATTTGAACAATTTTATCATGTAATCTTTTGACCTGCTGCCTGATGATACAATCTCAATGATCCAGTCAGGTGCACCATGACATCCTTTGTCATCTAATTTAGACAGATCACAAATCACAGAAATATCCGGTTCCACATAAGTTTCATCATTTGCGTTCAAAAACACCGCAAAAAGAGCCGCCAGTGCCTCACATGTTCCATTATTACTGTCAATATAATTCGCTATTGCCTGATGAAGCTTTCGGCTGACCGCCTGATGCCCCCAGCCCGGAGGAGCCATATAATAGATCTGGCCTTCGATCAGTTCTGCCCTTTGCCCATCCGGCAACACATAAATATCATCCATCGTATAATGTTCTTCTTTTTTCAAAGCATCCATCCTGGATTCTCGGAGTTAACATGACGAGGTTGGTACCTTCACTCCGAGAGCCTCATATATTTTTGCCTGCTTATTGAGAAGTTCTCCAATCCTTAAGGAATGGTTTGCATCTTCAAAGCACTCAATCACATCAAGCTCGTCAAGCAACTGATGCAGAGTGTAGTTTTTATATAAATCTGATTTTTTCATCTTATGGTCAAGATGAGATATCAGAATCAATGCAACAAACTCTGTAAAGATTTTACCATCAAGACCCTTTTCAGATGACACCAGAAGCCTCCGCATATTAAGTCGTTCTTTCAGATTACCAAAGGCTTTCTCTACAACATCTTTCATCCTGTACAGATGCAAGGCTGTAAAGGCATCCATTTTTTCATTGGTAATCAAAGCAAAGTAGCCAAAGTAACGACGCGCCTCTTTGATGGCATCTTCTTTATAATAAACCTGACGTCCCCTCTTGGGGGTTGTCTTCACTTCAAAGAACTGGCCATAGGCCTTTTTATGGCTTTCAACATATTTGCCTTCTGACAGTTCTTTGCAAAGGCTGGCAATTCGTTTATCGAATGCCTGCTCATCGTCAGCACCATTTTCAATGCTGTAATAGTAATGGATGTACATCCGGCGTTTATCTTTGATGACATCACCTTTGTACGGACGCTCCTGGGTATACTCCCACTGGGCGCTGACCGTATATCCATAGGTGTTGATGCTTTCGTCAAAATTTACAAACATCCGGATATCGTCATATACCTCATCAAGATGCTTCCTGATGAACTTTAATGACAGCTTTGTTCCTACAAGAAACTTGATGTGGCCTCTGTATAAACCATTAATGTTATCTTCGGAATAGAAACCTCTGTCCATAACAAACTTGGTTTTGCCAAACCCAAGGATGTCCAGATCTTCCAGTAAATGTTTTACCGTTTTTGAATCTGGTATATTTCCTGCAAGCTTACGGTAATAAAATGGTAAGCCAGATTCTTCGCCAAACACCAGCAGGAGGTTCAGCTGCGGAAGTTTATCATCTTCCTTGTTTTTGCCATACTGGATCTGAGCAAGCGTTTCAGAGTAACTGGAAATGCTGGTACTGTCATAAGCCCAGTATTCAT
>CAJUNX010000024.1:59852-62991 GCA_910587865.1 uncultured Roseburia sp. | reverse complement strand
TTCATTCCCGGATGCCGGTCTGGCTTCATCTCCGGATGCCGCCGGCATCTCAGAGATCCGGCCAGGCGGCTTCTTCATCCTCGGATTCCGGTTTGTTCATGATCTGGATGTTAAAGGGGATTACCTGGATTCCCACGTGTGTGCCCACGGTGTAGAGCTGCGTCGTGTGAACCAGCCATTCAAAGCCGTTTGCGAGAATCTCGATCTCGTAGTGGACGCCTTTAAAAATGACGGACGTGATATTGCCCTCCATAAATCCGTCCTCCGGTTTTACGATCTCCACATCCTCTGGCCGTATCACCACATCGACCGGGCGGTTGCAGCCGAAGCCCTCGTCGACACAAGGGATTCTGGTTCCTAAGACGGAGACCACACGATCCTCAATCATAATGCCGTCAATGATATTGCTGTCCCCGATAAAATCCGCCACAAACGCGTTGACCGGCTCGTTGTAGATCATTTCCGGCGTGCCGATCTGCTGGATATAACCCTGATTCATGACAACGATCGTATCCGACATGGTAAGCGCCTCCTCCTGGTCGTGCGTGACGTAGACGAAGGTGATACCGAGCTCATTTTTCAGGCGGATCAGCTCATACTGCATATCCTGACGCAGCTTTAAATCGAGCGCGCCGAGCGGTTCGTCCAAGAGGAGTACCTTCGGCTCGTTGACGATCGCGCGGGCGATCGCGATCCGCTGCTGCTGACCGCCGCTTAAGGAATCGACAGAGCGGTGTTCAAACCCGTCAAGATTTACCAGCTTTAAGGCGTAACGGATTTTATCATCGATATATTCTTTGCTTTTCTTTTTTATTTTCAGGCCGAACGCGATATTTTCCGCGATCGACATATGCGGAAACAGCGCGTACTTCTGAAACACGGTGTTTAAATTGCGATCGTTTGGCGGGAGAGCGGTGATGTCTCTGCCGTCAAAAATCACCTGTCCGCGGTCCGGCGTCTCAAAACCGCCCAGGATACGCAGCGTCGTTGTTTTGCCGCAGCCAGAAGGACCGAGCAGCGTGATAAATTCGTTTTCGCGGATATACAGATTCAGGTCGTCAAGAACGACGTTATCCCCGAAAGCTTTGGTGATATTCACAAAATTGATCAGTTTCTTGCTCATTTATGTAATTCCTTTCTGATATGAAAGTCAGAAGCTTGGCGGCGTGCTGATCCAGATCAGCACGGCATCACGGCTCCCGGTATTTTCAAGAAAATGCTTTTTGCCGCTGTGGAAATAAAAACTCTCCCCGGCCCGCACGGTGTACGCCCTGCCGCCGTAGCTGACGCGGATGCTGCCCTTTAAGACATAGCCGAATTCCTCGCCCTCATGCGGCAGATGGACATGCGAGGAGCCGCCGGGCTTTAACGTGAGGCGCACCGGTTCCATTGCGTCCTTCTGGGCGTTCGGGATCACCCACTCGATCATGTGCTTTTTCTCCTCGTCGACCTTTTCAAAATAATCCTCGGGCCGGAATACGATCTGTTCCGGTTCCTCGTCCGTGAAAAATTCGGCCGGAGTGGTGCCGAGACACTGTATGATGTCGAGGAGCGTCCCCACGGAGGGCGTGTTCTGGTTGCGCTCGAGCTGGGAGATAAATCCCTTGGTCAGCTCAGAGCGGTCTGCCAGTTCCTGCTGCGTCAGCCCGTACTGAATGCGGAGCTCCTTCATTCGTTTTCCGATATCCATATATCATCCCCCGTTCCTTCTGCCTGAGAGTAAGCGGAAAGTTTATTATTCCCGTCATCGTCCTAATAATATATTCATGGTTTACTATTAATAAACAGAAAAGTCAATACTTTTTTGTCATTTTTTTTGTGTTTTTGTGTTTTAAAATAAATACAAAAGATTGCAAAATAATGGTTGCATTTTTCTGTGATTCAGTTATAATATCATTTGTAACGAAGACAGGTCATCGATAAGATATGCCGATATGGCTCAGTTGGTAGAGCGACGCATTCGTAATGCGTAGGTCGTCGGTTCGAGTCCGACTATCGGCTTTGCAGGGAAGCTCTCAGTATCTATACTGGGAGATTTCTTTTTATAAGAAACGTATCACAAAAGACAGGAAAAGAGAGGTTACCGGTATGGACAACTCAGAAAACAAAGGCATGCTGGTCTTTTTCGGTGTGCTTGTTGCGGCGCTTCTGGTGATCCTGATCTCGATCATCGGACTTGATATCCCGGCGGTGGCAGTGTGCGTAATTGCCGTCATTGAGATCGCGCTTGCGGTCTGTCTGCACGATGTGCCGATCTGGCTGCACGGGCTGGTTGTGATCGCTCAGATCGCGGCGGGTATTCTCTGCCACAATATTGTGTTTATCGCGCTGTGTGTGGTGATTTATCTGCTCGGAATACTGACGCTTCGGTTTGTGAGAGACTGATCAGAGGGAGAGAAGAGGATTTTTACGAGGCGGAGGTTTGGTAAAGATCCTCTGTTTTTTGTGTAAAAAAGTTCAGCCATGCTTCGCATAACGGACGAATCATGCCCGCATGAATGAGCACATTCGGCGAAGCATGAGGTGAGCTCCCGTTTATGAGCAAAAGTGAGCTGCGAAGCAGCCGAGAGCGCTGCCAGAGCGATTTTGCGAATGACGCGGGCTGAACGGTCATAAACGGTTGCAAATAAACGTTCAGCCATCCGACGGAGGTACTATGGAGTCAGGGGATAAGAAAGGCCGTGTTCTGATCTTTTCTTCGCGGGAGATCTGTTATCTTTCCGCGAATTTTTTCGCAAACCAGCTCGGCGCTGCGTTTGAGGAGCTGGGCTATGAGGCGGATATCTGTGAATTTACGGCGGAGGACGATCTCGATGAGAAGCTTAAGCCGTATCTGGGGCAGCGCTATGAGGTGATTGCGGATTTTAATTCCATGCTGCCGCGGATGGTGCTTGAGGATGGGACGCCGTATCTGGACCGGATGGACGGGCCGTTTTTTGATTATATTCTGGATCATCCGCTGTTTCATTATACCGGGCTTTCCTCCGGGGTGAAAAATCTTCACGCGCTTGTGCTCGACGAGGCACAGGCGCGCTATGCGTCAGCCTGCTATCCGAAGCTGGCGTCGGTTTCGATGCTGCCGCTCGGCGCGACGAAGGCGCTGGGATCGGGGAAACAGCTGCCCGGCGCGGCGAAGGAG
>CAJUNX010000024.1:0-59752 GCA_910587865.1 uncultured Roseburia sp. | reverse complement strand
CCGGGATCGGGGAAACAGCCGCCCGGCGCGGCGAAGGAGCCGGGATCGGGGAAACAGCCGCCCGGCGCGACGAAGGAGCCGGGATCGGGGAAGCAGCCGCCCGGCGCGGCGAAGGAGCCGGGATCGGGGAAACAGCCGCCCGGCGCGGCGAAGGAGCCGGGATCGGGGAAACTGCCGGGCTCGCCGATGAAGTTAAGCCCGGGAAGTGCGTGCAGTGATACGGTGCTGCCGGGTCTGCAGAAAGACGCGGAGTGCCGGATTTTATTTACGGCGACGTATGACGATCCGAACGAGGTATATAAAGTGGTGCAGGCAGCGCCGGAGCCGCTTCGCTCGGTGATGAAGCAGCTGGTGGAGATGCGGGTGGCGGATCCCCTGCTTCCGATGGAGGAAGCGTTTGCGCAGTACCTGCGCACGGAGGGGCTGGAGCTTTCCGCGGAGGAGTTTGCACTGTTTATGAATGCCATGTATGCCGTGGATGCCTATATCCGGAATTATTTCAGGAAACAGGTGACGGACCGGCTGCTCGCACAGAAGATCCCGGTGACGGTGATGGGATCGGGCTGGGAAAAGTACCGCCATCCGGGAGAGCGGTGGTTAAAACGTGAGCCGGAAGTGGTATTCGGGCTTTCGTTTGAGCGCATCGCGCGGGCTCATGTGCTTTTAAATGTCGCGCCGATCTTCAACCGCGGTATGCACGACCGCATTCCCGCCGGAATGGCAAACGGAGCCGTCGTGCTTACGGAAAAAAATCCGTACCTGGAAAGGCAGTTTACAGACGGGAATGAGCTGATGTTTTATTCGCTGACCGACCTGGATACGGCAGCGGAGGCGGCGGAGCGGCTGATCGGGGATCCGGTGCTCCGCGGGGAGATCGCCCTGCGGGCATACCGGGAATTTGAGGCGCATCACACCTGGCGATGTCGTGCGGAGTCGATTTTGGCGCTTTCACGCAGCGGGATTTGTGATGCGGAGGCGTCAGAAGTGTGATGCGGGGTCGGCGTGAATGAGAATTTTTTAAGGCAGCCGGCAGAAAATATCGGGATGGGAGAGCGACGGGATGGCAGGGATCAGGCAGAATTATCAGAAAAAGATGGAGGCGGTGATTGCGCGGGAGCAGGCGGAGCAAAATGTGCCGTCACTTCTTCTGCACAGCTGCTGCGCGCCCTGCAGTTCCTATTGTCTGGAATATCTCTCGGAATATTTTCACATTACCGTATTTTACTACAATCCCAATATCTGCCCTGGGGAAGAGTTTGCGAAACGCGCGGAGGAACAGCGCCGCTTCATCGAACGGCTTCCCGTAAAACATCCGGTGAAATGCGTCGTCGGACCTTATGACAAGGAGCGCTTCTATGAGACGGTGCGTGGCTTTGAGGGGGAGCGTGAAGGAGGAGAACGGTGTTTCCGCTGCTATGAGCTGCGGCTTCGGGGGGCAGCGGAGCTTGCGGCGGAGCTTAAGATGGATTATGTGACGACGACGCTTACAATCAGCCCTTTAAAAAATGCGGAGGCACTCAATGCGATCGGGGAACGGGTAGCGGAGGAATACGGCGTCTGCTACCTGAATTCGGATTTTAAAAAGAAAAACGGATACAAACGCTCAGTGGAGCTCTCGGCAGAATACGGGCTCTACCGGCAGGACTACTGCGGCTGCGTGTTCTCGATGCGGGAGCGGGAAGAAGCCCGGAAAACCAGAGCCGGTGAGGCGGCAGGGCGACAAGAGATCTGACCGGCCGGGCAGAGAGGAAAGATACGGCTGCAGAACACACAGAGAAAGAGAGGAATTCAGATATGGCACAGTTGTGGGGAGGACGTTTCACGGGAGAGACGGATCAGATGGTGTATGAATTTAACGCATCGATTACCTTTGACAAACGCCTGTACCGGCAGGACATTGAGGGAAGTGTGGCCCATGTGAAAATGCTGGGAAAACAGGGCATTCTGACAGAGCAGGAGACGGATGCGATCGTGGCCTGCCTGGGTGAGATTTCAGCCGATGTGGAGGAGGGACGTCTGGAGATCACGCCGGAATACGAAGACATCCATAGTTTTGTGGAGGCAAATCTGATTAAAAGGCTCGGGGATACCGGAAAGAAGCTGCATACCGGGCGCAGCCGCAATGACCAGGTGGCGCTTGACATGCGGCTTTACTGCCGGCAGGAGGTTGCGGAGACGGATGCACTGTTAAAGGGGCTTCTCACCACGATCCTTGCAATCATGGAGGCGCACACGGAGACGATCATGCCCGGGTTTACCCATCTGCAGAAGGCGCAGCCCGTGACGCTCGCCCACCACATGGGGGCGTATTTTGAGATGTTTAAGCGGGACCGGCAGAGACTTTCCGACATCTGCGAACGTATGAATTACTGTCCGCTCGGCTCCGGCGCGCTTGCGGGGACGACATATCCGCTGGACAGGCAGTACACGGCGGAGCTGCTCGGATTTTACGGGCCCACGCTAAACAGCATGGACGGTGTTTCCGACCGGGATTATCTGATCGAATTTCTATCGGCCTGCGCGACGATCATGATGCATTTAAGCCGTTTTTCGGAGGAAATCATCATCTGGAATTCAAATGAATATCAGTTTGTGGAGATTGATGATGCGTTCAGCACCGGGAGCAGCATCATGCCGCAGAAAAAGAACCCGGATATCGCGGAGCTTGTGCGGGGAAAGACCGGGCGCGTCTACGGGGCGCTGATGTCGCTGCTTGTGACGATGAAGGGGATTCCGCTTGCCTATAATAAGGATATGCAGGAGGATAAGGAGCTGGCGTTTGACGCGATGGATACGGTAAAGCGCTGTATCGCGCTGTTTGACGGGATGCTCTCGACGATCACCTTTCGGAAGGACCGGATGCGGGCATCGGCGGCGCTGGGATTTACCAATGCGACGGACGCGGCGGATTACCTGGTAAATCACGGCGTGCCCTTCCGCGACGCACACGGGATTGTGGGGCGGATTGTGCTTTTCTGCATTGAAAAGGGCATCGCGATTGATGAGATGAGCCTTGCGGAGTTAAAGGCGATCAGCCCGGTGTTTGACCAGGATCTCTATGAGGCGGTTTCGATGGAGACCTGTGTGAATAAGCGTCTGACGATCGGCGCGCCGGGAAAAGAAGCGATGGAGGCGGTGATCGCGGCGGAGCGGGACTATCTGAAGCATCATCCGGCGATTTCCGTTTCACGCCGGGGAGACGGCGGACAACCGCAAATTTTGTAGACATGTGGTAAGAATGCCCCCAAAAATCAGAAATATTGTATAGAAGCGACATTGATTTTTTGTGTAAAATGTCATATGATTATTTGGTAAAAGACATGTGTTTGCGCAGGACGGACAAGGGCCGGGCGGTTTACGGCAGCAGTCCGTGCGGTTCCATATGACGTGAAGCGTGGAACGAAGACAGGCTGCGGCACATAAAATGGAACAGGGAGAGCAGGAAAGATGAGTGAAAGATTAAAGGTCGGTATTCTTGGCGCTACCGGCATGGTAGGCCAGAGATTTATTGCACTTCTCGAGAATCATCCGTGGTTTGAGGTCACGACGGTTGCGGCGAGTCCGCGCAGCGCCGGCAGGACCTATGAGGAGGCGGTCGGCGGCCGGTGGAAGATGGATACGCCGATGCCGGAAGCGGTAAAAAAGCTTGTGGTGAAAAATGTCAACGAGGTGGAGCAGGTGGCTTCGGAGGTTGATTTTGTTTTTTCCGCGGTTGACATGACAAAGGAAGAGATCAAAAAGATCGAGGAGGACTACGCGAAGACGGAGACACCTGTCGTTTCCAACAACAGCGCGCACCGCTGGACGCCGGATGTGCCGATGATGATCCCGGAGATCAATCCGGAGCACGCAGAGATTATCCGCTATCAGAGGGAGCGGCTCGGCACGAGCCGCGGGTTTGTCGCGGTCAAGCCGAATTGTTCGATTCAGTCCTATGCGCCGGTTTTAAGCGCATGGATGGAATATGAGCCGTACGAGGTGGTCGCGACGACCTATCAGGCGATCTCCGGCGCGGGGAAGACGTTTGCGGACTGGCCCGAGATGGTCGGGAACATCATTCCGTATATCGGCGGCGAGGAGGAGAAGTCCGAGAAGGAGCCGCTTCGGATCTGGGGACATATCGATCCTGAGAAAAAGCAGATCGTTTCGGCGGAGGCTCCGGTGATTACCTGCCAGTGCATCCGCGTGCCGGTGCTAAACGGACACACGGCGGCAGTGTTCGTGAAGTTCCGGAAGAATCCGACGAAAGAGCAGCTGGTGGAAGCGCTGCAGACGTACAGCGGCGTTCCGCAGGAGTTAAACCTCCCGAGTGCGCCGAAGCAGTTCATCCGCTACATGGAGGAGGAGAACCGGCCGCAGATCACGCAGGATGTCGACTATGAGAACGGGATGGGCGTCTCGGTCGGACGGCTGCGCGAGGATACGGTCTACGACTGGAAGTTTGTCGGTCTGTCGCACAACACGGTGCGCGGCGCGGCAGGCGGCGCGGTGTTATGTGCGGAGCTTTTAAAGGCACAGGGCTATATCACAAAAAAATAACGGGAATGCCGCTCTTGATAGAAAGGGCGGTTTTTTTCGTACAGGAAAAAGGCGGTCCTGCGGACGGCCGGAACCGGGAGGAACAGATGAAGATGCCTGACAACATAAAAAAACAGATTGCCAAAACGTGATCTCTATCTTCTTTTGGACGAGCTTTTCTGACGGCAGAGTGAGAGAAATGACAACAATCGAAAATCTCCTGTTGTAATAAAATTAAAAAATGATATAATTATTTTAATATCAGTGATATGGTTTCTTACGTACTGCAGCACTGACGTGTCCGGGGGGAGAATTCAATATGGTTGTAAAATCACAGATCGTAAAGGAGCTTGAAAAGGAATATGGGCAGGCCGGGAATCAGATCCATGTGCTCTACGGGCGGGCGGATTCCGAGAAAGAGCTTCTGCTGCGCACGTTTCTTCAGAAGAAGAAGTATTTTTATTACCGTGCGAGACAGGTGTCGCCGGATGAACAGCGGATGCAGATGGGGCAGGAGATTGCGGCACAGTACGAGGTTCATCTGCAGAAATATACTTATGAGGAATATTTTAACCGCGTGAAAAGCGGAGATCCGTCGAAGCTTGTCGTCGTCATTGACGAGTTCCAGTATATTGTGAAGCGGGATCCCGGTTTTTTTGAGGCGCTGTTAAAACTCCGCGCGAAGCGGCTGTATCCGGGGCCGGTGATGATTCTTTTGTGCAGCTCGGCGGTGGCATGGGTGGAGAGGGAGCTTTCCGGCTGCATCGGCGAGGCGGCTCAGAAGAAGATCGCACGGCGCATCAAGCTTTCAAATCTGAATTTCCTTGAGGTCGTGCGTGCGCTGCCGGAATATCCGGTCGCCGAGTGTATCAAGGTTTACGGGATCATCGGCGGGGTGCCGGGATATATCAACCGCTGGAATCCGAAAGCGGATATACGGACGAACATCTGCCGGCAGATCTTATCGCCGAACGGATATCTGTACGGGGCGGCGGAGGATCTGATCGGGGCAAGCCTTCGGGAACTGTCCGTCTATGAGACGATCCTCGCACAGATTGCGCAGGGATATGATAAATTAAATGATCTTTTTATAAAAACCGGATTTTCCCGCGCGAAGATCAGCGTTTATATGAAGAACCTGGCCGCGTTTGACATCGTACAGAAGGTGGTTTCGTTTGAGACCGGCGGATGGGAGAATGCGAAGAAGGGCGTTTACCGGATCCGGGATAATTATGTGAATTTCTGGTTTCATTTTATCTATCCGCATCTGTCAAAGATGTATCTGCTTTCCGCGGAGGAGTTTTATGACCGCTACATTGCGCCAGGGCTGGACGCGTATTTAAACCGTTACTTCATCGAGGTGTGTATGGAGTATTTGGGGCTGCTCGGTCTGGTCGGCAGGCTGCCGCTTCGGATTGCAAAGATGGGAACCTGGGTCGGGAAAGAGGGCAATATCGATATCATCGCCCAGAATGAGATTCGCCAGAACATGGTCGGCCTCTGCAACTGGGAGAAGCCTGTGCTTTCGATGGGGATGTGTGAGACGCTCTTTGCGAGCATGCAGAAGGCAAGAATTAAAGCAGAATATTATTTTCTGTTCTCCGCAAAGGGGTTTGACGCCGCGGTGACACAGATGGCGGAGAAGGATCCGCGCTTTATCCTGGTGGATATGAATGAGTTATAAATCAGTACGGATGTGGAGGTAAGTTTGGCAAAGTCATTGATTATCACGGAGAAGCCGAGTGTGGCACAGGAATTTGCAAAGATTCTCGGCGTGTCCGGGCGGCGTGACGGTTACATAGAAAACGATACCTATGTCATTACCTGGTGTGTGGGTCACCTGGTGGAGATGGTGTATCCGGAAGAATATGATGTGCGGTACAAAAGGTGGAGACTTGAGGATCTGCCTTTTTTGCCGGAAGAATATAAATATCATGTGATCCCCTCGGTCAGCAGACAGTATGACATCGTGCACGGGATGCTGCAGAGAGAGGACATTGATACGGTCTACTGGGCGGGGGACGCCGGGAAGGAAGGGCAGACGATCGAGGAAAATATCCGGAAGTTCGGCGGCGTGCGGAGCGGGATGCGGGAGCTTCGGGTGTGGATTGATTCTCAGACCGAGGAGGAGATCCTGCGCGGAATCCGGGAGGCGAAGGAGATGTCGGAGTATGACAATCTCGCGCGGTCCGGTGTGATGCGCACGATCGAGGATTATGCGATGGGAATCAATTTCTCGCGCGTGATGTCGGTCCGGTACGGGAAGCTGTTAAACGACGCCGCGGGCACGAAGAGCTACACGGCGATCGCCGTCGGGCGTGTGATGACCTGTGTGCTGGGCATGGTGGTAATCCGGGAGCGGGAGATCCGCAATTTTACGGAGACGCCGTTCTACCGGGTTGTGGGCGGATTTCTGCCGGAGGGCACAGAGATTGCCGCGGAGACGGGGGAAAAGACCCCGGGGGAGGGCGGCGTCACAGGGGCGGATACGCGGATACCGGAGGAGAGCGGCACCGCGGGAGCGTCCGTCAGGAAGGAAGCCGCGGAAAGCGCCGGTGCTGCGGGCTCGGCCGGGAACGAACCGGGGGAGAGCGCGGAAGGCCCGGCCGGGAACAGCCCGGGGGAGAGCGCGGAAGGCGCTGGTATCACACCCGGGAGCATCATAGCGGAGTGGAAGGCGGTTTCCGGTTCGAAGTATTATGAATCTCCGTTTTTATATAAGGAAAACGGATTTAAAAAAAGGGAGAGTGCAAAAAAGCTGATCGGCGAGCTGACCGGGCAGGCGGCCGTTGTGGAGGCGCTGGAGCGAAGCGTACAGAAAAAGCGCGCGCCGCTGCTGTTTAATCTGGCGGAGCTCCAGGCGGAATGTGCGAAGCGTTTTAAAATCAGTCCGGACGAGACGCTTGCGGCAGCGCAGGAACTGTACGAGAAAAAGTTTACCACCTACCCGAGAACCGATGCGAGAGTGCTCTCGACAGCTGTCGCGAAAGAGATCGGAAAAAATGTAAGCCGGCTGAAGGGATATGAGCCGGTAAAAGCATTTGTTCAGCGGATCATGGAGGAAGGGATATATAAAAAGATCAGCCGGACACAGTACACCGACGACTCAAAGGTCACGGATCACTATGCGATCATTCCGACCGGACAGGTGGGGAATCTCTCTTCCTTAAGCAGCCTGCAGCGCAGTGTTTATGATCTGATTGTCCGCAGGTTTTTGAGCATTTTTTATCCGCCGGCGGAGTATGATAGTGTACGGCTGACCGTTGCCGTGGCAGGGGAAAAGCTGTCCGCATCCGCGAAGGCGTTAAAATCGCCCGGTTATCTGGAAATCGCGGGAATACCGCGCCGTCCCGGGGAAAAAGGGGACGCGGCGCCGGAAAACCGCGGGGAGGGCGACGGGAGCTCCGAGGCGGAAAATGCGGCGCTGCTGCGGTATGCGGCATGTCTGAAGAAGGGAGACGGACTGACCGTCTGCGGTTACGGGATCCGCGAGGGGAAAACCTCGCCGCCGAAGCGCTATACCTCAGGCTCAATGGTGCTCGCGATGGAAAATGCGGGGCAGCTGATCGAGGAGGAGGAGCTGCGCGAGCAGATTAAGGGTTCGGGGATCGGCACCTCCGCGACACGCGCCGAGATCATCAAAAAGCTGATCCGCATCGGCTATCTGCATCTGAATAAAAAGACGCAGGTACTGACACCGGAATCACTCGGGGAGATGATTTTTGAGGTCGTGTCCATGACGGTCCCGGCGCTTCTGAACCCGAAAATGACGGCTTCCTGGGAGAAAGGGCTGGACGGGATCACCAGGGGAACCGTGATCATGGAGGATTACCGGAAAAAGCTCGAGGCATTTATCCGCAAAGAGACGGTTGCGATGATCGAGCAGGATCTGACCGGTGCGGTGGCGGAGAAGATCCGGCCGTTTGTCGGAAAAGGCGCAAAGGGAATCGCGGCGAAGCATGCGATCGACGCGGTCTGCCCGGCCTGCGGCGGAACGATGGAGACAACGCCGTTCGGCTACGGATGCAGCAATTATAAGCGGGACGGCAGCGGCTGCCGGTTTTCGATCGGGCAGATCGCGGGACGTGATCTGAGTGAGGAAGAGGCGGTTGCGCTGCTGCGCGAGGGGCACACGGAGGTCTTAAGCGGTTTTGTCTCAAAATCAAAAAAGAAATTTTCCGCCAGTCTCTGTATTCAGAAGGACGCGGAAGGAAAAGTTAATGTTGGATTTGATTTTTCGAAAAACGAGCCGGAGATCCTGGATGGAGTCGGCTGTCCGGACTGCGGGGATCCTATCGTGCACACGGCCTACGGATACAGCTGCCTGCGGCATAAAAATCAGCCGGACGCCTGTTCGTTCTCGATCGGAAAGATTGCAGGGAAGGAGTTAAATGCCGCGCAGGTGACGGCGCTTCTGACCGAGAAGCGGACACCGACGATCCGGGGATTTTCCTCAAAGGCCGGAAAAAAATTCGATGCCTGCCTGGTGCTCGAACCGGACGAAAACGGAAAACATGATGTGAAATTCGATTTTGAGCATGTTGAGGCGAAGAAGATTAAGGATGTCAGCTGTCCGGTCTGCGGAGGAGATATCGTAAAGACGCCGTTTGGGTTCGGCTGTGCGAATTATGTGAAGGATGATCCGCAGAGCTGCCGGTTTTCGATCGGTAAGATCGCGGAAAAGCCGCTGACGGAGACAAATGTAAAAGAACTGTTGCGGGACGGCAGGACCTCGACCATGCGCGGGTTTTCTTCCAAAAACGGAAAGAAATTTGACGCCCGGGTGGCGCTTGCCCGCGACGAGGCGGGGAAGGTGACCGGATTAAAGTTTGATTTTACGGATCTTGAGGCAAAGAAGCTGAAGGATGCCGTCTGTCCGGTCTGCGGAGGCGATATCGTAAAAACACTGTTTGGCTACGGATGTGCAAATTATGCGAAGGACAATCCCGGGAGCTGCCGGTTTTCGATCGGGAAAATCGCGGGCGTCACGCTGAAGGAAACACAGGTAAAGGAGCTGCTGCTCCGCGGAAAGACGGAGACGATCGACGGATTTGTGGCGAAGACCGGGATGATGTTTTCCGCGCCGCTAAAGCTGAGCGGGGGACAGGTCGTCTTCGATTTTCCTGAGCGGCCGAAGCCGGTGGAGACGAATGTAAGCTGTCCGAAGTGCGGGGAGAAGCTTCAGCGCGGACAATGGTATTATGAATGTAAATGTGGATTTAAGATTTCGCACACGGTTGCAAAGACAGAGCTCTCTGAGACGGTGATGCAGGAGCTGCTTGGAACCGGCAGGACACAGGAGAGAGTGAGCGGTTTTGTCTCAAAGGCGGGAAATACATTTGACGCGTACCTGTCGTTTGACGGGGAGAAGATCTCGTTCGGATTTGACCGGCCGGGAGACGGAGGACGGGCGCCGGGCGAAGTGACTGCTGAAGGGGAGAGGCCGCCGCAAAACGAAGCGCAGTCCCCGGAAGAAGCTGCGGGGAAAGAGATGCCGGAAGAGGAAGGAGGCGGGGCAGGAGATGACGGACAACAGTAATTCTGCAAAGATCCGCAGCCTGACAGAGGAGGAAATCTGCGTCGGACTGTTCGCGGATTTTCACAGACATCAGGTGGTGAATGACTGCTGGCGCAGGGGTGAGGACGGCGGCTGGACGATCCGCCCGGATCCGTTTGTGGATGACTGGAGCAGCGAGGATTACGGGTATCTGGTGAACTGCTTAAAGCATACGATATCCGCCGGCGGCGTGGTGTATGGAGCGTTCGTGGAAGGCAGGCTCAAAGGCTTTGCGTCTGTTGAGGCGGATCGGTTTGGGAGGGAAGGGCAGTATATGGATCTGACATCGCTGCACGTCTCGGAGGATCTGCGCAGGAGCGGCATCGGAAAACGACTGTTTTTCCTTGCGGCGGAATACGCGGGGGAGTGCGGGGCCGCAAAGCTCTATATTTCCGCACATTCCGCGGCAGAGAGTCAGGCGTTTTACCGGGGGCTGGGCTGTGTGGATGCAGAGGAATATAAGAAAGAGCACGTGGAGGCTGAGCCGTATGACTGCCAGCTGGAGTACCGTGTGTAAAGCCGGCACAGGGTGCCGGGCACAGAGTAAAACTGCCGGGAGGGCAGTCAGAGTATGGTAAAGCCGGCACAGAGTGTCGGGCACAGAGTAAAACTGCCGGAAGGGTCAGTCGGAAAATATGCCGGCAGAGGAATCCGCAGCGGATGTGAAACGCAGAAAAAATAAAATGATACCGCATGAGAAGAATGCGGAGAAAAGAGGGAGACATGGAACGGGCAAAGATCAGCAACCTGTATGACCTGGAGCAGACGATCGCGAAAGAGATATTTGACGGACTCACTTATCCGTGGGAGGCGCTTGCAAAGATCAGCGACTTTATCCGGAAGACGGGACCTGCGCTGGATAAAGAGCGGTACGAACAGCGGGGAGATGAGATCTGGGTGGCAAAAAGTGCGAAGGTCGCACCAAGTGCATTCTTAAATGGTCCTTTAATTATTGATGAAGACGCGGAGATCCGGCACTGTGCATTTATCCGTGGAAGCGCGATCGTTGGAAAGGGATCCGTGGTCGGCAATTCGACCGAGTTAAAAAACGTGATTCTGTTCAATTCCGTTCAGGTGCCGCATTACAACTACGTCGGGGATTCGATTCTGGGATACAAATCGCACATGGGGGCCGGATCCATCACGTCTAATGTGAAATCGGATAAGACACTTGTTGTAGTAAAAGACGGAGAAGAAAAAATTGAAACAGGATTAAAGAAATTCGGCGCAATGCTGGGCGATTTTGCGGAGGTTGGATGCGGCTCGGTGTTAAACCCGGGAACCGTGATCGGACCGCATACGAATATCTATCCGCTTTCTTCGGTGCGCGGCGTCGTGCCGGCGGGATCGATTTATAAAAACCGCGGGGAAGTGGTGGAAAAGCAGGAAAGAAATTCGTCGAATTAGGACTTTACTAATCCTTTAAAATATGCGAAAATAGCTACAGTATGTGACAGGCGTTCCGGTCTGTTCGCACCTACATTCTATCAAGTGAAAGGAGTCTTATAATGATTTACACTAAGGAAGTTGAAAACATGTGCCCGGTAGCAAAAGGCGCAAAGCATGAACCAGCTCCGATTCCGGAAGAAGGCAAATGGGTTCATTCTAAGAAAATTGAAGACATTTCAGGGTTTACGCATGGTGTGGGCTGGTGTGCACCGCAGCAGGGTGCCTGTAAGCTTTCATTAAACGTAAAGAATGGTGTAATCGAAGAGGCATTAGTCGAGACGATCGGATGCTCCGGCATGACGCACTCCGCGGCGATGGCGGCAGAGATCCTGCAGGGCAAGACGATTCTCGAGGCACTGAATACAGACCTTGTCTGCGACGCGATCAACACGGCGATGAGAGAGCTGTTCTTACAGATCGTTTACGGACGTACCCAGAGCGCATTTTCCGATGACGGACTTGCAGTCGGCGCAGGTCTTGAGGATCTTGGAAAGGGCCTTCGCTCTCAGGTTGGTACCATGTATGCAACGAAGGAGAAAGGTGTCCGTTACTTAGAGATGGCGGAAGGTTATGTTACCGGTATCGCGCTTGATGAGAACAATGAGGTTATCGGATATCAGTTCGTTTCCCTTGGAAAGATGACTGACTTTATCAAAAAAGGCGACACTCCGAACGATGCATGGGAGAAAGCTAAGGGTCAGTACGGGCGTGTAGCCGATGCGGCGAAGATTATCGACCCGCGTACAGAGTAAGGAAAGGAGAAACGAAGATCATGGCATTATTTGAATCATATGAGAGAAGAATTGACCAGATTAATGCTGTATTAAACAGCTATGGAATCAGCTCGATTGAAGAAGCTGAGAAAATCACAAAAGACGCCGGGCTTGACGTATACGAGCAGGTGAAGAAGATCCAGCCGATCTGCTTTGAGAACGCATGCTGGGCTTACACCGTAGGCGCTGCGATCGCGATCAAAAAGGGCTGCAGAAAAGCTGCGGATGCCGCTGCTGCAATCGGTGAGGGACTTCAGTCCTTCTGTATTCCGGGTTCCGTTGCGGATCACAGAAAAGTGGGTCTCGGCCACGGAAACCTCGGCAAGATGTTATTAGAGGAGGAGACCGAATGCTTCTGTTTCCTCGCAGGACATGAGTCATTCGCAGCCGCAGAGGGCGCGATCGGTATCGCAGAGAAGGCAAACAAGGTTCGTCAGAAACCGCTCCGCGTGATCTTAAACGGACTCGGCAAGGATGCCGCTCAGATTATCTCCCGTATCAACGGATTTACATTCGTAGAGACGAAGTTCGACTACAAGGAGAACAAGGTAAACGTGGTTTATGAGAAGGCGTATTCGGACGGGCTTCGCGCGACCGTGAAGTGCTACGGCGTGGACGACGTGCAGGAAGGCGTGGCGGTCATGCACTTAGAGAACGTCGGCGTTTCCATCACCGGCAACTCCACGAACCCGACCCGTTTCCAGCATCCGGTGGCAGGTACATATAAGAAGGAATGCATCGAGCAGGGCAAGAAGTACTTCTCCGTTGCATCCGGCGGCGGTACCGGACGTACGCTTCATCCGGACAACATGGCAGCCGGCCCGGCTTCCTACGGTATGACGGATACGATGGGACGTATGCATTCGGACGCACAGTTCGCAGGTTCCTCCTCCGTACCGGCTCACGTTGAGATGATGGGGCTGATCGGAATGGGCAACAACCCGATGGTTGGCGCGACGGTGGCTGTGGCTGTTTCTGTTGAGGAAGCGGCGAAGGCAAATCGTTTCTAATCGATTGGGAAGTTCTAAAAGAATAGCGTAGAATCAGGGGTTTCCGTTGAGGTGAGCTGTCAGCGGAACCCCTTATTTTTATTATGTCTCACAGGTAACACGCAGGCAGCACACATGAGGCAGCACAAAATATGAAGCATAAATACAGCCGTATGCTGCTAAAACGCTGCCTGATTCTTTTTTTGTCTTTTCAACCTCCGCACCGCATGAAATCCAAATCGGCGAGAGTCATACTTTTATGCTGCCGGATCCGTAAATAAGGCATGCCCAGTCTTCATCGGTAAAGCCCTCCGGCCTGCCCTTTTTCAGATCAATGGGCGGGATATTCAGATGAAAGCACTTGATCAGAGTATAGGCACGGGGAGACTGTGTGGTAAAGGAGGTCATCTGGTGCCGCAGGATTTCACCCATCCCGCGGGTGGAGGAGGTCGTCTGATAGATCTCCCGGCGCTTTTCCTCTTTGTAGAGCAGGACACGGAATGCCAGCTGGCTTTCCGGTTCCATAAAAATGACTCCCACCGGCTCGTCCGTGTGGTTCCAGGTTCCGGCATCTAAGGTAGTGGTGGTTCCGGAATTGGCGCGGACCCCGCTCTCCCGATCCATTTGTCTGACACTGCGGAAGGCAGCCGCCTGAATGTAGTCGTCACCGTCCATCTGCTGCGCGAACATTCGCTCATCATTGGTGAAGGGGCCATGACCCTGTACCATATTATACAGCCGCTCCCGCTGATCCAGAGTACTGTCGTATTCGGTCAGCTGATCCCGAATGCTTTCTTCGGATACCGTTCCCTTTACTTCGAAGGAGGCGTCCTCACACTGGGTGAGAATCAGCTGGCCCATGAGATAATTCTTATCCGGGATCACCGGGCCTGTCTCCAGCGGAATCTCCAGGAAGGGCGTTGTTTCCATGAGCTCCTGAATATAGGCGCCGCTTACCAGGACGCCATCCTGATTCAGATTGTACAGGCGAAAGATGCCGTCCTCGTCCTGATATATCATATTGGGATTGGTCCAGTTCAGTGTTTCTTCGTTGATAAACCTGTCGTGTATAGTGGTCCAGTCTATGTACTGCCAGAAGGGAAAGATACTGATCTTTGGGGATGCTGCCAGAAGCTGCTCGAGGGTTCTGCGCTTTTCCTCCCGGTTTTGCCGGAGGGTTTCCGCGGAATGAGCGCTGTCGGAAACGGCCGCGCTGGTCTTTTTCTTTTGTCTGAAATTGCATATGATAAAGAAAAGAAACAGTGCGATCAGAAATACATTTTCCCACAGTTTTGCTATATGGTGAAAAAAGATCAGGTTGACGGCGTTGAGAATGATGAAAATGCCCAGCACGATTTTGGGGGGCAACGGGAAACATGGGCTCTGTGTGCCTGGGCTGATAAGGCACAGCAAGAGCCTTTTTATATTCTTCGGAATAGGTGAGATCATATAACATCAGGTCTTCTGCGGCTTTTTGGATCTGCTGTGATTTTGTCATTGGATTTCCCTCCTGTATCGTAGCATTCTTGCTGAGTATATTATTAGGATAGGGGATTCATGTGGTCAAGAAAAATCAGGGACAGTTACAGGCAGGTGATTCCCAAAGTATCATTTTCTGTTCCCAGAGTGATAGTGTTCTGCGCTCCGATCCGCTAAACTGTATCTGTCAGAACAGGGGAGGTTTTGGACGCGGGTTTGTGTCAGAACCGCAAACCCGGGATCGCGGAATCGGATCTGATATCTGGTTTTGCGGCCTTCGAAAAATATTCTTTGGCATGGAGGTAAACATGAAACGAAAAATGATGAGTGCACTGATTGCTGCGGCGGTAGGTATCACTGCGCTGGCAGGATGCGGGGGAAATGCGGGAGAGACCGCGGGAAACGGAGAAAATGCAGGCGGCAATGAGAACGGCGGAGCAGGCGGGGACAGCGCGTCCGGCACGGAGGTATCACAGGCTCCTGCGGGCGAAGTGGAGAGGATCAAAATCTATGTGCCGACCAGCGGAAAATTCGACGACATGGACGAGGTGATGGCCGCGGTCAATGAGATCAGCAGGGAGAAGATCGGCGTTGAGGTCGAGTTTCACGCTTATGAGTTCGGACAGTGGTTCCAGCAGTATTCCCTGTTTTTAAGCGGAACCGAGGATATCGATATCCTCGCAAATTACGGCGGATACTTAAACGCAGTGTCCCAGGGCGCGGCCTATGATCTGACGGATCTGCTTCCGGAATACGGACAGGACATCATTGCGCTGGAGGGAGATTACTTAAAGAGCGGTGAGATAAACGGTGTGCAGTACGCGATCCCGATCTATGCGTCCTATGCCTGGAACATGGGAATCATCTACCGGCAGGATATCGTGGACGAGCTGGGGCTTAATGAGCAGGTGGCGGCGGTAAAGACCCTGGAGGACTGGGGAGCCGTTCTTGAGGCAGTGAAGGAAGCAAAACCAGAGATAACGCCGTTTGTAGCACTGAGCGGAAATACGGCGCCGGTCTTCCAGTACGGAACCTGGGATGATCTGGGAAATAACTACGGTGTTCTGATGGACGGCGGCGCGTCATCAGAGGTAGTGAACCTGTTTGAGACGGAAGAGTATGCACAGCTTTGCGGTGTGCTTCACGACTGGTATGAAAAGGGGTATTCCAGCAAAGACATTCAGACACAGACAGATGGTTTTCAGGTGCTGATTCAGAACGATGCGGCATTTTCCACGATCGGACAGACCGATTTTAATACATCCTTTTATCAGTCGACAAGCTGCGGGAAAGACATGGGGATTGTGATGCTCGGCGAACCGGTTGCCCGGACCTACAATAACGTGACCTACACCGTGATGTCCAATTCAGAGCATCCGGAGGCGTGCATGAAGTTTTTAAACCTGTGGATTTCGGATCCGGAAGTAGGCACATTGATCAGCTACGGGATTGAAGGAAAGCATTATCAGTTAAACGAAAACGGGCTTGGCTGCTATCCGGAGGGGCAGGACGCATCCTCCTGTACATATCACCTGGGATCCAATCTCTCCAATATCAACCGGATCCTTTGGGAGAGCGAGAACCCGGATTACGCAGACCTTTTGGTGGAGCGCAATGCGAATGCGAAGAAATCAGCCGGACTGGGCTTTTCCTTTAACACGGAGAGCGTGACCAACGAGATTACGCAGTTAGATAACGTCTGCAGCAAATATCAGATCGGGCTGGAATGCGGCGCCCTGGATCCGGAGACGACGCTTCCCGTCTTCATCGAGGAGTTAAAGGCAGCCGGGATCGATACCGTGATCGAGGAGAAGCAGCGCCAGCTGGATGCGTTTCTAGAGGGAGGTAACTGATACAAAACAGCATGGCAGAGTGAAGTCCAAAGAACAGGAGAGGAGGAAGGGGGCTGTTGCAAAATAGTGTATGCACACAATATATGGTATGGATATCGGTGGTATCACAGTCATATATGGTGGAATTGCCGGATTTTGCAACAGCCCCGCGGGTTTGCGCGGAGCGGCAAACCCGTGATCGCGGGGCCGGATCTGATATCCGGCCTGCGGTCTTCGCCAAAATGCTCCGGCATGGAGGAAAAGTATGACAAAGAGCAGAGCATTCAGACAGATCCGGCGGTACGGGCCATTTTATATCATGGCATTGCCTGCCTGTATCTATTTCTTTATCAATAATTACATCCCGATGGGCGGGCTGATTCTCGCCTTTGAGAAATATACGGTGAGCGGTGGGATCTTCGGGAGCGAGAAGGTCGGGCTGAATAATTTCAGGTTTTTATTCCAGAGTGCGGACGCGTGGATTATGACGCGCAACACGATCCTGTACAATCTTGCTTTCATGGTATTCGGAACATCGCTGTCCATCGTGGTCGCGTATCTGCTGCACGAGTTAAAAAGCACGGTCTCCAGGAAAATTTATCAGACGGTGATCCTGTTTCCGGGGCTTTTGTCCATCATCATCGTATCCTACCTGGCAAATGCGCTGCTGGCGGGGGATACCGGCTTTATCAATATGCACATTCTGGCGCCGCTGGGACTGGAGCCGGTCTCCTTTTACAGCGAACAAAAGTGGTGGCCGTTTCTTCTGATCTTCATCCATCTCTGGCAGATGACGGGGACGAGCTGCATCCTGTACCTTGCGAATATGTCGGCGATCGATCCGGGACTGTATGAGGCGGCGAACTTAGACGGCGCGAACCGGTTTCAGTGTTTTTTTAAGATCACGCTGCCCTGCCTGGTTCCCACGATTGTGACGTTGTCGATTTTGTCAGTCGGAAAAATATTTAATTCTGATTTCGGACTGTTTTATCAGGTTCCGATGAACAGCGGCGCGATCCTTGACGTGACGCAGACCATCGATACCTATGTCTACCGCGGCCTGATGAATACGGCAAATATGGGGATGTCCGCGGCGGCGTGCTTCTACCAGTCGGTGGTGGGCTTTTGTCTGGTGATGTTCACAAATATGCTTGTCAGAAAATTCAGCAGTGAAAACGCAATGTTTTAGAGGGAGGAGAAAATGGTTAAGAGAGATACAGGATTTCAGGCTGCCGCGCATCTCATTATGATTGTGATGTCGGTGATGGTACTTTTTCCGCTGGCGCTTCTGATCATGTCCTCCCTGTCGCCAGAGTCGGACGTGATCAGATACGGATATTCTCTGATTCCCAGGGAAATTGACGTCACCGCCTACCGCTATATCTTCGGCGACGGGAGCGTGTTTCATTCCTACCTTGTGACCATCGCTGTCACGCTGGTCGGGACAGTGGTAAGCGTGGTGATCACGACGATGATTTCCTACACGCTCACCGTGCCGGGACTTCCGGGAAAAAAGCTGTTAAGCTTTTACGTTCTCTTCACGATGCTGTTTTCCGGCGGACTGGTGCCCAGTTACATGATGTGGTGCAATATCTTTCATATTAAAAATACGATATGGGCGCTTTTAGTTCCGTCGCTTTTGTGCAGCGCGTTTCATATTATGATCACGCGGTCGTATTTTCAGAACAACATCCCGAAGGAGATCTTGGAGAGCGCGCGGATTGACGGGATGACGGAGTTCGGGATTTTCTTTCAGATTGTTCTGCCGTTAAGCGTTCCGATTATCGCAACAATCGGATTTATGAAAGCATTGATGTATTGGAATGACTGGACAAATAGTTTATACTATATTACAGAGAAACAGCTCGTCGGGATCCAGGCGCTGCTCAACAATATGCTGACGAACGCGAAATATCTGACGCAGTCCATGGACGCTTCCATGGTGGCTACGGATGCCGCCGCGATACCGTCGCTGTCCCTTCGGATGGCGGTGGCCGTGGTGGGGATGCTTCCCATGATCATGCTGTATCCGTTTTTTCAGAAATACTATATGAAGGGCCTGACGGTTGGGGCCGTAAAAGGCTGAGATTCTGGCAGGCATGGAGAGAGTGCGATGAAGAAAGAGCTTTCGCTGCAAAGTCTGATCCGGTTTTACTGGCTGGGCATGCTGTTTGTCTTTGCGGTGGTATACGGGGTGTCATGGTCTTATATGCTCCGGATGCTGACGGCGCGGGCGGAGGAGAGCATACAGAAAAGCGTCCGCATCGTGCAGAGCGATATCGAGGATTCTTTGGAGATCGTAGACAGTTTTTTATATGAATCGCTGTACAGCGGGGCGAAACAGGCCCCGCGTAAGCTGTATGATTCGCTGCGGAACGAGACGGATCCCGTGATGCTTTTAGAGACGCAGAACACCGTGCTCGCGTCGGCACAGAGCGTCGTATCGTGGTCCGGAATGATCGACTTTGTGATGGTGTATACCGGTCGGGACGATTTCCCGTGGCTCGAGACCGGATCGGCCGACAATTATCAGGCGCGCAGGGAGCTGAAGGTTGTTTTCGAAGAAATGATTACAAATGACGAGAAAGGGCTGTCCGGGAAAGACGCCGCGCCGGCTGCCCTGAACCGGTATATGGTCTGCGTGTGTGCGGAGGGAACCTATATGCTCCGGCTGCTTAAAATAGAGGACAGCTACCTTCTGGTGTGCGTCTCGGAGCAGAAGATCCTTCAGATGTTAAAGGGCGCGGCGTTTGAGGAGGACGGGATCGCCTGCATCGCCGCACAGGACGGGAGAATCATCGCGTCGTCGGAGCCGGCGGATGTGACGCTTGTGCCGGAGCGGGAGGGAACCTATATCGGCGTCGGAGGAATCCGCTACTTACAGACCGGCTATGTCTCGGAGCGATCCGGGTATTATTTCGGGATTCTCACGGAGCAGGCGGATATCCTGACGGATATGAACGTGTTCCGCGGGTTGTTTCTGGTCGTATTTCTGCTGCTGATGCTTGTGATGCCCCTGCTGCTTGCACGGATGCAGCGCTCGGTCGGAAAACCGGTCCGAAGCATTGCGGACACCATGGATCAGATCGCGGCCGGCGACCTGGATGTGGTCGTCCGTGAGCGCCCGCGCATCCGTGAGCTCGGACAGCTGGTGCGTGCCTTCAATCACATGACCGGGCGGATCCGGCAGCTGAAGATTGAGAAATACGAGGGGGAGATGGAGGTGCAGAGGGCGACAATGCAGTATCTGCAGCTTCAGATCAAACCGCATTTTTATGCCAACATGTTCAATATCGTCTATTCGCTGGCGCAGCGCAGGGATTTTGAGCTGATACAGAAGGTCTCGACTGCGGTCGTCCGCTATTCCAGATATATGTTTCACGATGCTGCCGAGCTGGTAGCGTTAAAACGCGAGCTTACGCATGTCAGGGACTATATGGAGATCCAGGAGATCCGCTATGTGAGGCAGATTTCCTGCCGGGTCGATGTGCCGGAAGCGTTAGACGATGCGCTCATTCCGCCGTTTCTTATACAGAGCCACGTGGAAAACAGTGTGAAATATGCGTTTTCCTCCCAGAAGGACTGCCGGATCCGTATCGCGGCAGAGACGGATTCGAAAAGGGAAAACGTGACGCTGGTGATTCGGGATAACGGGACAGGATACCCGGAGGAGCTTCTGGCATCTGACTGGAAACACGAGGGGGAGGAGGGCCATATCGGACTGACGAATGTCTGCCGCAGACTGCGGCTGATCTACGGGGAGAAGGCGGACATACGGCTGTTTAATGAGCGCGGCGCAGTGACGATGATACGGATCCCGTATATTGCGATGGACGGGATGACGGAGGAGGAGTAGAAGGGACGGATGCGCAGATTTCATGTTTTGATTACGGATGACGAGGAACTGGCTATCCTGGGACTGGAGGAGGGGATTGACTGGGAGGCTCTGGATGTGGAGAAGGTCTGCAAATGCCACAGTAAGGATACGGCGATGCGCATGCTCGAGCGGTATCCGATCGACATCATGATTACGGATATCGAGATGCCGAACGGCAGCGGCTTAGAGCTGATCCGCTGGGTGAGGGAGCATTGTCCGGGGATCCACGTGGTCTTTTATACCGGGCACGCGGATTTTTCCTACGCACAGGAGGCGCTGCGCCTGGGCGCGGACGACTATCTGTTAAAGCCGGTCCCCTATGAGGAGCTGACGGAAATCTTAAGACGGATGATAAGAAAGATCCGGATCGAAGAAAAAACCGTGGATTTTTCGGAACTCGCGGAGGACTGTACCGAAGGGACGCCGGAGGGACTCGTCGAACAGGTAAAAAAAATGATCGCGGAAAATCTTTCGGTCGGCAGTCTGCAGAGGGACGAGCTGGCGGCAATGGTGCATGTAAGCCCCGGTCATTTAAGCCGCGTATTCCGGAAAGAGACCGGAGAATCGCTCTCCGACTATATCCTGAAAAAAAGGATTGCCGTGGCAAAGCAGCTTCTGGCAAAGACGAATCTCCCGATTACCGGCATCACACAGCGGGTGGGGATCTCCTACTCGTCGTATTTCACGAAGATTTTTAAGGAGCAGACCGGGATGACGCCGCAGGAATACCGGCAGAGCCGCAGATGAGTATGGCAGAAAGGATATCAGGGAGCAGGAGCTGCGGGCGGGCGGCGGGAGCGGCCCGGCATGCCGCATATGTACAGCACAAAAAGAGAACAGACAGAACGGAGGAATCAGAATGATCATCAGCACAGCATACGGGAAAATCGAAGGGATGAAGCAGGGAAACTGCATTGTGTTTAAAGGAGTGCCCTACGCAAAACCGCCGGTGGGCGCGCTGCGCTTTCACAAGCCGCTAAGACCGGATCCCTGGGAGGGAGTTTATCGGGCAGATCACTACAGATGCAAGTCAATGCAGGGCAAAAATCCCAGGGATACTTTTTATAAAAAGGAGTTTTACAGCAACCCGGCGTTTGAGGTGCCGATGAGCGAGGACTGCCTGTACTTAAATATCTGGGTGCCGTGTCCCGGAGAGGAGCCGGCGGATGCGACGTGTCCCGGAGGAGAGCCGGGCGGCGGGAAACTGCCCGTGGCCGTCTACGTGCACGGCGGCGCATTCCTCGGCGGCGCAGGCAGCAATCTCCCCTTTGTCTGCGACGGGCTGGTGTCCGCGGGCGTCATCGTGGTGACGATCAATTACCGGCTGGGGGCGTTGGGATTTTTGTGCCACCCCCTGCTCGCCGTGGAGGGAGAGAACGGGGCCGGCGGCAATTACGGACTCTGGGATCAGATCGCGGCGATCGAATGGGTGCGGGAAAATATCGGAGCATTCGGCGGCGACGCGGCGAATCTGACCGTGTTCGGACAGTCGGCGGGAGCGATGAGCCTGCAGGCGCTCGCGGTATCGCCGCGGACGAAGGGACTGTTTCAGCGGATGATTTTACAGAGCGGAGGGGGATACCGGAATCCGCTCGGGCAGCAGCGGGAGATCGAAACGGCATCCGGGTTTGCGGAGGATCTGCTCGCAGAGCTTGGGATCCGTGACGGGGAGTGGAAACAGAGTGAGGCGGCGCGGCGAAAAGCGCTTGCGGCGCTGTATGAGACGCCGGAGGAGGAGATGATGCAGGCGGCAGAAGCTGCGCTGATACAGGCGTTTGCACAGAAAAAAGGGATGCCGTACGTCCCGGTCATCGACGGGGAACTGCTGCCGGCTGCCTGTGACCGGCTGATCGAAGCCGGCGCGTTTCATCCGATCTCCTATCTGCTGAGTGCAAACGGAGACGATATCACGACGGAGCAGGAAAAAGAGCACACTCCGGAGACGAATCCGCTGCATCAGGCGAATCTTGCGTATGCGCAGATCGTAAATCAGAATCCGGATGCGCGGGCGTATGCCTGCTATTTTGACCGGAAGCTGCCGGGGGACGAGAGCGGGGCGTTCCATTCCGCGGAGCTCTGGTATGTGTTCGGCAGCCTGCGCTACTGCTGGAGGCCGATGGAGGAGGCGGATTATGACCTTTCGCGGCGGATGATCGCATACTGGAGTAATTTTATGAAGACGGGCGATCCGAACGGGGAAGGCGCGAAGGAGTGGCGTGTCTGTACAGCAAAGGATCCGTATTATATGACGCTGCGGTGACGGATCCGTATGCCGGCAGGACGGAAGTCTGCGTTTGTCCGATTGCGGTGACGGATCCGCATGCCGGCAGGACGGAAGTCTGCGTTTGTCCGATTGCGGTGACGGATCCGCATGCCGGCAGGACGGAAGTCTGCGTTTGTCCGATTGCAGTGACGACCGCAATATGGTATGATGCAGACAAAGAGGCCTGCCGGACCGCCGGGCAGAGCTGTTTTGTGCGGGATGGAAAAAGGCCGGGGAAGAAAGGGGCAGGACATGAGAACAGTATGGAAGTGGAACAGTGACTGGGGATTCCGAAAGGGTGAGACAAATGACGGGAATGAAGCATGGGAGTGTGTGACGCTCCCCCATACCTGGAACGCCGCGGACGGGCAGGACGGCGGCAGCGACTATTATCAGGGCGCAGCGTGGTATCAGAAGACGCTGACAAAGGAGGCGCAGTGGAAACAGGTGTATCTGCGCTTCGGAGCGGTCAGCAAGACGGCGGAGGTGTGGTGCAACGGGACGCTCTGCGGCAGTCACCGGGGCGGATTCGCCGCGTTTACGGTGGATCTGACGCCGTACCTTGCGGACGGGGAGAATGAGATTCTTGTGAAAGCCGACAACAGCGCGGATCTGCCGGTCTACCCGGAGCAGGCGGATTTTACATTTTTCGGCGGGATTTACCGCGATGTGGAGCTGATCTGCTTTGACACGGAGGCGCATTTTGACGTCGCCGGCTGTGGGACGGACGCGATTTTTGTGGATACCGCGGTGCGCGAGCCGGACAGACGTGCCGTGAAGCTGCCTGAGGATGGCCGTGTGAAGATCCGTGTCTGCGTGACCGGCGGAGCGCGTGTGCGGGTGAAGATTTATGATGCGGACGAAAACTGCGTGGCCGAGACGGGAGACGCGGCGGTTTGCGGAGTGCCTGAGGATGCCGGTGACAGTACAGTGAGGGGATCCGTGACGGGTCGGACCGGTGGGCGTGCAGCAGGGGGATCCGTGACGGGGCAGCCCGGCGCTGTCACGGTGCTTTGTCTGGAGGCCGTCGTGCCGGACGCGCGTCGCTGGAAGGGCGCGGAGGATCCGTATCTGTACCGGGTATGCGCAGAGCTTTTCGAGGGGGATGCGGCAGTGGACTGTATCGAAGCTTCCTTTGGATTCCGGGAGTTTTCGGTTGACGCGGAGAAGGGATTTTTCTTAAACGGCGCGTCTTATCCGCTGCGCGGAGTCTGCCGTCATCAGGATCGGGAACATATGGGCTGGGCGCTCACGGAGCGGGAGCATCTGTCCGATATGGCCGTCATCCGCGAGATCGGCGCGAATACGATCCGTCTTGCACATTACCAGCAGTCGCCGTATTTTTATGATCTCTGTGACAGGAACGGGCTTATCGTGTGGGCGGAGATTCCGTTTATCAGCGTCTATGACCCGAGGGAGGAGGCGGATGAGAATCTGCGGCAGCAGCTGCGGGAACTGATTTTGCAGAACTACAACCATCCGGCCATCTGCTTTTGGGGACTGGCCAACGAGCTTGGGATCGGCGGGGAATCGGAGGCGATGTATGCGATTCTGCGCGAGTTACAGCAGACGGCGAAGGAGCTTGACGCCGGAAGACTGACCACTATCGCGAATGTCGGCATGACAAAGACGGACAGCCCCTTGTTTCATATTTCGGATCTGACTTCCTATAACGAATATATGGGATGGTATGAAGGGACGGCGGATGATCACGGAACCTTCTGCGACGAGCGGCACGCACAGATCCCGGATATCCCGCTTGCGGTCAGCGAATACGGCGCGGACAGTGTTTTGAGCTGGCACAGTGAGGAGCCGAAGGTGAAGGATTACACCGAGGAGTATCAGGCGATCGTGCACGAGAAGGCGTATGCGGCGTTTGAAAAACGGCCGTATCTGTGGGCGACCTGGCTCTGGAACCTGTTTGATTTCGCGGCGGACGGGCGCGACGAGGGCGGCTGTCAGGGACGGAACAATAAAGGGCTGGTGACCTTTGACCGGCAGACCCGCAAGCAGGCGTTTTATTTTTACAAAGCGTGCTGGAGCAGCGAACCGTTTGTCTACATCTGTGGAAAACGATTCACGAAGCGTGCAAAAGATGAGATTACGGTAAAAGTGTACAGCAACCAGCCGGCGGTGAAGCTGTGGGTCAACGGCGTGTATGCCGGTGAGACATCGGGCAGATGCGTATTTACCTTTGAGCAGGTGGCTCTTTCGGAACGGTTTACAGAGCTTTATGTCAAAACGCCGGACGGCTGCAGCGATACGCTGATCATTGAGCGGGTGGATGCGGCGCCGGAGGAATATATTTATAAGGAAGAAAAGAAAATTTCCGGGGAGGTCGCACAGTGGTTCGCAAATCTCGTTCCCGCGGGAGATACGATTGTAAAGGAGATCGTGATCCGGGAGGGGTATCTGTCGGTGGATGATTCGATGGATGTGCTCTGCCGGTACAAAGAAGCGCAGGAGGCGCTTCAGGAGCTGATCGTTACACCGCTTGCGGCGGCGAATCCGGCGATGGCCGGGCGTTTTTCGGCGGGCGGCGCTCTGACTTTTACCTCAATCTGGCATCACATCGGCAAAATGCTGCCGGACGAGGCGTATTATCTGTTAAATGAAAGGCTGAATAAAATACCGAAATAAAAGGGACGGGCTGTCGCAGGACAGCCCGTTTTAGTCACTCTGTTTTTGAAAGAAAAAGACAATATAGAAATGTAATGAAAAACATTGAGCAACCGAACGAATTGTGATACAATTCAGACAGGCTTCATCAACCGTTCCGTTTCGTTTCACACCCATGCCAGCCGTTCACTTATTTTCGGTATTTCCGGCGTGAAACGGAACGGGCGGCTGCCCGTCTGAGGCTGCTTTCAGCAGTGGGGCGTCCGCATTGCTGCGAAAAATCCCGGCTCCCGGCCAGACACCGGACACTCCGCTGTCTGATCGGGTCTGAACAGTGACACCGTTTCAATTATGAAAGGGGTATGACAGATGAGAATCCTTGCGACGTTTGATGCAAAAGACTATCAGGATACGACAGGCATCTGTGAGAAGTATTCTGTCAGGGGCATTATCATGCGGGAAGGCAGGCTTGCGATGCAGTGCAGCCGCGAAGGCGAGTTTAAGATCCCGGGCGGCGGGATGGAGGCGGGTGAGGATATTGTGGAGGCGCTCACCCGCGAGGTACATGAGGAGACCGGCTATCTGGTGATTGCGGATACCGTGCAGGAGCTCGGTGAGATCACGGAGCTGCGCCGGGACATCTTTGATCCCACGAAGAAATATATCTGTCATTCCCTGTTTTATGCCTGTCAGACGGGAGATCGGCAGGATGCGCTTGCCTTAACGCCGAGTGAGATCGCGAAGGGCTATACGCTCCGGTGGGCGACGCCGGAGGAGATCTGCCAGAGGAACGATGCGGCGAAGGATCCATGGATCATCCGCGATACCGCGTTTGTGCGGATGCTTCTGGACGGGCGGGTGGCGCTGCCGGCGGACTGTGTCATACAGCGCGTGGCAGAGCCTGTCTGAGGCGGGCAGCCGCATGCAGAATGTGCATGTGGCAGTGCCGGCGGGAGTGACAGGCGAAACGCACGGTGCCGGCGGGAGTGACAGGAACAGGGTCACATGCAGGTGTGCCGGGCGGTGACATCAGGGAAAACTGCGGACAAGTCACCAGGAAAAGCGCAGACAAAGGTATCGGGCGGGAAACGCACGGCGCCGGCGGGAGTGACAGGCGAAACACACAGGGCCGGCGCGTGCATCAGAAAAAGAGGCGGGCCGGGAGAGAGGCGCAGGCCGGCCACGACAAAAAAAGACGGACCGAAGGGAGAGTTTAGAAATATGAGCAGAATAGCGATTGTTTCCGACAGCAACAGCGGCATCACGCAGTCACAGGCAAAGGAGCTTGGCGTAACCATACTGCCGATGCCTTTTTTTGTGGGCGAAGAGACACACTTTGAGGACATTGACTTAACGCAGGAGGAGTTTTATCAGATGCTGACCCAGAATGTCAGTATATCCACGTCCATGCCGGCAGTGGGCAGCGTGACGGATCTCTGGGATGAGCTGCTTGGAGAATACGATGAGATCGTGCATATTCCGATGTCCTCCGGACTGAGCAGTTCCTGCGAGACTGCGCTGATGCTTGCACAGGATTACGACGGGAAGGTGCAGGTGGTGAACAACCAGCGGATCTCGGTGACACAGCGTCAGTCTGTGTTAGACGCGCGCGACCTCGCGGCACAGGGCAGGAGCGCGGCGGAGATTAAAGAGATTTTAGAGCGCGATAAACTCGAATCCTCGATCTATATCATGGTGGACACACTTTATTATCTGAAAAAGGGCGGCAGGATCACGCCTGCGGCAGCTGCGCTCGGCACGCTGCTCCGGTTAAAGCCCGTACTCCAGATCCAGGGAGAAAAGCTTGACGCATTTGCGAAGGCGAGGACGGTAAAACAGGCGAGAAATATCATGATCGAGGCGATGAAGAATGATTTCGCGAACCGTTTCGGCGATCCGGCGGGGGAGCGGATGCACCTCGAGATGGCATATACCTACGATCTGGCGGCGGCCGAGAGCTTTAAACAGGAGGTGCAGGAGGCATTTCCGGGCATGGAGATCCATATGGATCCGCTTTCGTTAAGCGTGTCCTGCCATATCGGTCCGGGAGCGCTCGCGGTGGCATGTTCGCGGAAGCTGCCGGAGCTTTAAGCGGCAGGCTGTGTGCCAGAGCGGGACGTGCTTTGAGGAATACCGGAGTGACAGATTCAGAGGAGAAAAAGGAGAGTAGATTGTGGAGAAGTTTATGTCAGGTTCCATTTGCGGCGTCGACTGCAGCAAATGTGAGTGGAAAAACGGATGTTCCGGGTGTGCGGAGACGGACGGCTGCCCGTTCGGGGGAACCTGTGTGGTGGCCCGGTGCCTGCAGAAAAAAGAGCAGACCTTAAAGGAGTTTGAGAAAAAGCTGATCGCGGCGTTTAACGCCCTTCAGATCGAGGATATGGATGAGGTGACAGAGCTGAATGCGCTCCCGGGTTTTTTGATCAACCTTGCATACACCCTGCCCGGCGGGGATAAAGTGAAGTTTTGGGACGAGCAGCGCGTTTACCTGGGAAATCAGCTGTGTAAGCATGGCAGCGACAACTGTTACGGGCTGGTCGCCGACGAGCAGTATCTGATGGTCTGCGAATACGGGGAAAACGGTTCGAATCCTGCGCTGGTGGTGTTTCAGCGGTGGAATCAGACAGAGAAGGAGCCATTAAAAGGGTAATAGTCATGTTAAAATAACATTTAACATATCTGATGACGGTGATTTTGTCTTCCGCACTGCTTTTCCTGGCGGCATGCGGCAATGGCGCAAAAGCAACCACCATGAAGCTGGCGGGAACGCAGGGGACGGTGGATGTGGCTGACGCGAAGGAGGATGTGGTAGCGCTGATCGAGAACCTGCCGCTCTACAGCGGGTATCAGGTCGGGACACAGGCGGACAGCTATGCCTGGATCAATCTGGATGACACAAAGCTCACAAAGCTGGATATGGACAGCGCTGTACATATTCAGAAGTCAGGGTCGGATCTTGAGCTGATCGTGGACCGCGGAAACCTGTTTTTCCATATCACAGAGCCTCTTTCGGATGAGACGCTTTCCATCCGCACCTCGACGATGGTCGTCGGGATCCGGGGTACGATGGGACGGGGGGATGCGACGGATCCCGGGAGGATGAGGATTTTTCTTCTGGAAGGGACGGTGGAGGTATCCGCTGAGGGCGGAAACGATACCAAAGACGCAGCGCAGACGGCCACCGTCACTGCCGGGCAGATGGCGGAGGTTTCGCTGTCGGGCGGAAAGACAGAGATCACGGTGAACGGATTTCAGAAGACGGAGATTCCGGCATTTGTCATGGAAGAGACCATGAAGCTGGACGCTGCGGTGCAGGAGGAACTCTACGCGTCGCTGGATCCGGACGGGACGGAGGGCGCCGCAGAACGAGAACCGGACGAGACGGAGACTGGCGAAGAGCGTGATCCGGACGAGACGGAGACTGGCGGTGCGGCTCCAGACGAGACGGAAGATGCCGGGACAGCGGATCCGGACGAGACGGAAGATGCCGGGACAGCGGATCCGGACGAGACAAAGGATGACGCAAACGGGGATGACGGGGAGCAGACAAGGCAGTGGATCGGGCATAACAGCGGCGGCATCATACCGGCAGTCCAATCGTTTGACTGGTCGGACGGGATTCTGACGCTGGAGATGTACTATCGTGGTTGCCATCTTTGCTTATGAGAGGTAGCCGGATAAGAAGCGATTTGGCAGAACATAGATAAAGGGCTGTTGCAAAATGGTGTATACACACAATATATAGTTTGGATATCCGTGGTATCACATCCATATATTGTGGAATTACCGAATTTTGCAACAGCCCCTTATTCATTTAAGGACAGCCGGTGAAGCCTGACGTCCCTGTGTCCGGTGCGACAGAAATCATCCGGTGTGTCCGCCGAACCGGCGTCCGCGTCGGTGCATCCGGCGTCTGGCGGCATCCTCCCGCCTGCGGCGCCAGGAACCTTTTATGAGGTTTACGGTGTTTACGGCGCTCACGGTGATGGAGGAACGCGGCTGTCCGGCTGCTGATATGCCGGTCTGCGCCGATTCCGGCGCGGGCGCATCCGGTGCGCCGGGATTTGCTCCGGCCGTCATCAGATTTGCCACAAACAGCGGCTCCTGCTTTTTCTGCCACACGAAATAGGTGACGGCCAGCGGAACCGCCGCACCCACCCATGCCGCCGGGTCCGCGAAGCAGACGCCGGCAAAACCTGCAGAGGCCGGGATGAGCGCGATCGCGCCGGCGCGGCAGGCCAGCTCGATGCCGCCGCTTACCATGGGGACAAATCCCTGCCCCAGGCCCTGCAGGGCGTTCCGGTAGAGGAAGATCATCGCGAGCGGGATATAGAACCAGCTGGCGATGAACAGGTATTCCATGGCGCACGAGAGAATCTCCTGGGAGGGATGATTCACAAACAGGCCGACTACGGCGCGCCCGGACAGCGTGCAGATGAGCGCCCCTGCGAGAGCGCTTCCGATCGCGAGGTAAAGTCCCTGCCGCATGCTGGTACGGATCCGGTCGTATCTGCCTGCGCCGATATTCTGACCGCAGTAGGTCGCCATAGCGGTGCCGAGCGTCGGCAGCGTCTGAATCGAGAGGTTTGACACCTTTGAGGCAGCGGTAAAGGCCGCGACCACGGAAGAGCCGAACACGTTCACCGCGCTCTGCATGACCATCGTGCCGACGGCGGTCACGGAGTAATTAAGAGCCATCGGAATGCCGATGCCGAGCATATGGCGCACGCCGGCAAAGTCGCGGTAATAATCCTCGCGGGAGGCCCGCAGGATCTCATATTTGCGGAACATATAAATCAGGCACAGCACCGCGGAGATGCCCTGTGCGATCACGGTGGCCAGCGCGGCTCCCGCGGTGCCGAGCGGCACGACCACGATGAAAAACAGATCCAGGGCGATATTAAGAACCGAGGAGAGCATCAGGAAGTAAAGCGGCGTCCTGCTGTCCCCGATACCCCGGAGTATACCGGAGAGCACATTGTAGGCCATGGTCAGGATAATCCCGGCAAAAATCACACGGATGTAGGCATCCGCCATGTTCATGATATTTTCCGGTGTATGCATCCAGGCCAGAAGCAGCCGGGACGCTGCCACGGTCGGCACGGTTAAGACGGCGGAGATGACCGCGGTCAGAACCAGTGAGAGAGCCGTGTAGTGCTTTAAGAGACGAAAATCTTTTGCGCCGAACGCGTGGGATACCATCACGCCGAAGCCCTGTGCCATCCCGTTTGCAAAACCGAGCACCAGAAACATCAGGCTGCCGGTAGAGCCGACAGCGGCGAGCGCCTCCTCTCCCAGATACCGTCCCACGATCACGGTATCTACCATATTATAGAGCTGCTGAAACAGGTTCCCCAGCAGCACAGGAATGGAAAACAGCAGAATGATCGCGAGCGGTTTTCCGGTTGTCATGTCTTTTGTCATTGCGTTGCGTCTCCCTTCTTTTTCTGTTATAGTGAGGTTACGCATTTCCCATTTCTGGAAAGATCTGGGATTGCGTAAGGCATAGTATACGGCAGGCATATGGGAAATGCAATCTCCATTTTTCACAAAGATTTTGAAAAAGACCGGTCATCATCCGTAAAAAGAGCGAATCATGAACGGATATGCATATATTCAGCCGGCGGGAAACGGGAGGCAGCAGATGGACATCAATCTGGAGTACTATAAAATCTTTTATTTTGTCGCACAATACGGGAGCATCACGGCTGCGGCAGGACATCTTTCCATCACGCAGCCGGCGGTCAGCCAGGCCATCCGCCATTTGGAGGAGGCGCTTTCCTGCGTCCTGTTTGTCCGTACGTCAAAGGGGGTGCGCTTAACCAGGGAAGGGGAGATGCTTTTTTCCTATATCCGGCGGGGATACGAGATGATTCTTTCCGGCGAGCGCAGGCTTGCGGAAATGCTAAGCCTCGGGGAGGGCGAGATCTGCATCGGGGCCAGCGACATGACGCTGCAGTTTTATCTGCTTCCTTATTTAGAGAGGTTTCATGAAAAATACCCGGGGATCCGCGTGACCGTGACCAATGCGCCGACGCCCGAGACGATCCGTCATCTTGCCGACGGGAAGATCGACTTCGGGATTGTGAGCACGCCCATGGTCAGCCGCCATCCGCTGAAGACGGTTCCGGTACGTAAAATCCAGGACGTATTTGTCGCCGGCGCGCGATTTCTGGATCTGAAGGACCGGACATTAAACTACAAGGCGCTCGAAAACCTGCCGGTCATGTGCCTTGAGGGGAGTACGTCGACCCGGACATACGTGGATGGCTTTTTGGAAAGGGAGGGAGTCAGGCTTCGTCCCGAATTTGAGCTGGCGACCAGCGATATGCTGATCCAGTTTGCGGTGCGGAACCTTGGGATCGCGAGTGTGGTGGAGGATTTTGCGCGCGGATACTTAGAGCGGGGAGAACTGTTCCGGCTGCGGTTTGACCATGAGATACCGAAGCGGGAGTTCTGTATCGTGTCGGATGAGCGGATTCCGATGTCGGCGGCGGCGTCGGGGCTGATGCGGATGCTCCCGGGTGAGTCCGGGGAAATACCATAAGATATCATTATGAAAAGTATAATAAATATCAATTTTACTTATGAAGCAGACTGCGTTATAATGCAGATATCCGTGATATGGTTATTATATCACGGGTTCAGATCATAAGGGTAACAGGAGGGCAATATCAATGGTAAAAGCAGTCGTTGGAGCAAACTGGGGAGATGAGGGAAAAGGAAAGATTACCGACATGCTCGCACAGGAGGCGGATATTATCGTGCGTTTTCAGGGAGGGGCGAATGCCGGTCATACGATCGTCAATGATTACGGCAAATTTGCGCTGCACACTCTGCCCTCCGGTATTTTTTACGGTCATACGACAAGCATCATCGGAAACGGTGTGGCGTTAAATATTCCGATTCTGTTCGGGGAGTTAAAATCCGTCGTGGACCGGGGCGTGCCAGAGCCGAAGCTTCTGGTGTCCGACCGCGCACAGATCGTCATGCCCTATCATATTTTATTAGACCAGTATGAGGAGGAGCGTCTCGGCGGGAAATCCTTCGGCTCGACAAAGTCGGGAATCGCGCCGTTTTATTCGGATAAATACGCGAAGACCGGATTCCAGGTGAGCGAGCTTTTCGACGATGCGCTGCTCGCGGAGAAAGTGGAGCGCACGGCGGAGACGAAAAACGTCCTCTTAGAGCACCTCTACCACAAGCCGTTAATCGACCCGAAGGAGCTGCTGGCCACGCTGCATGAGTACCGTGATATGGTGGCGCCGTATGTCTGCGATGTGTCCGCATACTTAGATCAGGCGATTCGGGACGGGAAGACGATCCTCTTAGAGGGGCAGCTCGGAACCTTAAAGGATCCGGATCACGGCATTTATCCGATGGTGACCTCATCCTCGACCTTGGCGGCATATGGGGCGATCGGAGCGGGGATTCCGCCTTATGAGATCCGGCAGATTGTGACTGTCTGCAAAGCCTATTCCTCTGCGGTCGGCGCAGGCGCGTTTGTCAGCGAGATCTTCGGGGAAGAGGCGGATGAACTGAGACGCCGCGGCGGCGACGGCGGAGAGTACGGGGCGACGACGGGGCGCCCGAGACGGATGGGCTGGTTTGACTGTGTGGCCAGCAGATACGGCTGCCGCCTGCAGGGTACGACGGATGTCGCGTTCACGGTGCTCGATGTGCTGGGGTACCTGGAGGAGATTCCGGTGTGCGTGGGATACGAGATCGACGGCGAGGTGACGACGGAGTTCCCGACCACGGCGAAGCTCGGGAAGGCAAAACCGGTGCTAAAGACCCTGCCGGGCTGGAACAGTGATATCCGCGGGATAAAAAATTATGAAGATCTCCCGGAGAACTGCCGGAAGTATGTGGAGTTTATCGAGGAGCAGATCGGCTATCCGATCACGATGGTCTCAAACGGCCCGGGAAGGGACGACATCATTTACCGGAAGAAAGAGGCATAACGATCATGATAAAAAATATTGTGCTTGATGTCGGCAGAGTGCTCGTCGCGTGGGAGCCGGAGGCCGCGATGCACAGGCTGGGTCTGAGTGAGGAGGCGGTGCAGGCGGTCGCGGACGCGACGGTCCGCACGCCGGACTGGGATGAGATGGACCGCGGAGCGCTTGACGAGGAGGAGCTACTCGGGCGGTTTATCGCCCGGGCGCCCGACCGGGAAAAAGAGATCCGGCTTTTTGTCGGGAATGTCGGAACCGCGATCCGGCGGTTTGATTATACGACGGACTGGATCGCGCGGATGAAGCAGAGCGGATACCGTGTCTATATCCTGTCGAATTATGCGAAGCGTACCTTTGCGCAGACGAAAGACGAGCTTTCGTTTCTTGCCGCTGCGGACGGAGCGGTCTTTTCTTATGAGATCAGAATGATCAAGCCGGAACCGGGGATTTATCGGACACTTTTTGAAAAATACGGCTTAAATCCGGAGGAATGCTTATTCCTGGATGACAGACAGGAGAATGCCGACGGCGCGAAAGCCGTTGGGATGGAAGCGATCTGCTTTGTGAACTATGAGCAGGCTGTGCGTGAGATGAAGACCTACGGGGTGGTCTGCTAAGACGGCGCGGCGGCCGGCGTTTCTGCCGGCCGCATTGCGCGGTCCCTACCTGTTTTTTTCATCGGACGGATCCTGTCGCCGCCCGCGTATTATTTTATAAAGAAAAGAATACGCCCACAGCAGCACGGGGACGACAACCGTCGCATAGACGGATGCCATCAGAAGACGCATAAAATTCTCGCCCGCAAAGAGAGCGCTAAGCAGCGTCGATGCGTAGAGTCCGAGCAGGAGAATGACGCCGGCAAGGGCAAGGATACGCTTTGCTTTTCCGGGTGTTCTGGACGGCTCCGCAGAGCCGGTGGTTTCTTTTTTCATAGGATGGTTCCTTTCTGTCAGTGGGAGGAGAGATTCTCCAGGATTTCCTGGATGACGGCGGTCTCCGTCTTGAGTTCGGATGCGATCGTGGCGATGCTTTTTCCGTGCTGCAGCTTTTTTTGTATCAGCTGTTCCGGCAGATCCTGCTGCCGGCCTGCTCACCTTCCTTTCAGCCTTCCGGATTGTATTGCTCTCCGCGATTTTTGGCTGATCTGCAGTTTTTCCAAAAGGAATTCTCCTGAATATCAGGCTGTGTGTGCTGCCGCAGACTTTCTTCCATTATACGTGTTTTTGTGTTATTTCTCAACTTTTTCGGCTCAAAAAGTACTTCCAAATCGAAAAAAAGTCTGATATAATGTGTTCTGTCAGTAAAACTATTACAAAGGAACAGCAGGTGTCGGAGGATCGCCGGCTGTTCGGAAATCGAGGAAAAGGATGGCATTATTACAACAGTGGCAGGAGATTGCCTATAATGAAAAGACGGACAAGGGTAAACTGCAGAAATTCTGGCAGGACTATTTTCTTTTGGAGAAGGGTGTGTATGAGCAGCTTCTGACAAATCCGGACGAGGCGGTGGAGGGAACCGTGCAGGAGCTTGCCGACCGCTACGGGCTGCAGCTTCTTGAGATGGCTGGTTTTCTGGACGGGATCAACGAGAGCCTGATTGTGCAGAACCCGATCGAGACGATGGAGGCGGACACGCATGTCAGCCTTGCGTTTGATAAGGAGAAGCTTTATAAGAACATGGTTGACGCGAAGGCGGACTGGCTGTACGAGCTGCCGCAGTGGAAGGAGATCTACGACGACGAGACGCGCAGGCGCCTGTACTTAGAGCAGAAGAAGTCCGGCACGGTGATCGTCGGGAAGAAGATCGGGCGCAACGAGCCCTGTCCCTGCGGTTCCGGAAAGAAGTATAAATACTGCTGCGGCCGGTAAGAGGGATTCGGATGAAAGCGAAAGATTATCTGACAGACTATTATGAGAGATACGATGAAGAAGGCCGTCTGAGCTCAAAGCACGGAATGGTGGAGTATCTTACCACTATGAAGTATGTGGAAAAATATCTCAGGCCGGATATGCGTATCCTGGAGATCGGCGCGGGAACAGGCCGGTACAGTCACGCTTTCGCACAAAAGGGATATCGGGTGGATGCGGTTGAATTCGTGGAGCACAATATCGAAATCTTCAGACAGCACACGATCGAAGGCGAGCCCGTTACAGTTACACAGGGGAATGCCATGGAGCTGTCTGCTTTTGAGAGCAATACATATGACATTACTCTGCTGCTCGGTCCGATGTATCATTTGTTTACAAGAGAAGATCAGTGGAAAGCCTTGTCGGAAGCGATCCGGGTGACAAAGAAAGGCGGTATCATTTTTGCCGCGTATTGTATGGGGGATGCCAGTGTATTGTCATACGGTTTTGTCCGCGGTGAGATTTACAATCTGATTCAGGACTGTAAGCTTGATACAGAGACATTTGGCTCCTTTTCAGATCCATGGGACATCTTTGAATTATACCGGAAAGAGGACATCGATCATTTAAGAAATGAGTTTCATGTGACGCAGCTTCATTTCGTTGCTGCTGACGGCTACACAAATCATATGAGGGAAACCGTAGACCGGATGGATGATCGCATGTACGAACTGTATCTGAAGTATCACTTTGCCATTTGCGAAAGACCGGATATGACGGGATATTCTCATCATACCCTTGATATATTCAGAAAAGAATAAAGAAAAATCTTCTATTTCAAAAAAACCCTTTACAAAAAGCGGTGTCTGGGTATAGAATCAGTAATCATAAGCAAATGCGACGAAGGGAAGAGTAAGCTGTATGAGGATGGCAGAGAGGGATGTACCGGTATTCCGGGGCTGCGAGCATCCTGATCCGAAACAGCCGAAGACCACCCCCGAGCGGCCCTAATCCGGCCCGGTGATTCCGTTATCATCAGAAATGAGGTTTTTCTGTCTGTATGCGACATTTGTCGTGTGATGCGGGCTGCGGGGAACGCGGCGTTTAGCCGTACGGTGTCCCGGGATCCGGGGAGCGGCAGAAGAATGAAACCGGGTGGAACCGCGGTAATCCTGTTTATCGTCCCTGGCACAGTGAGAGAATATCACTGTGCCGGGGATTTTTTGATATAAGGATGTCAGGCTGCTGCCCATGCACGATCGATCACCGGTGCGGGGCCTGCGCAGAGGAAACATGCTGCCGAAGGGACGCACAGGCTCCGGCGTGCAGGGAAGAAAGAGCCCTTGCGCGGTCCCGGTGCGGGGCCTGCGCAGAGGAAACATGCTGCCGAAGGGACGCACAGGCCCCGGCGTGCAGGGAAGAAAGAGCCCTTGCGCGGTCCCGGTGCGGGGCCTGCGCAGAGGAAACATGCTGCCGAAGGGACGCACAGGCCCCGGCGTGCAGGGAAGAAAGAGCCCTTGCGCGATCCCCGGTGCGGGGCCTGCGCAGAGTGAAGTCGCAGAAAGGAGATCAGAATGAAAAAAGTAAGAGAATGGATGGATCGTCTTCCGGAGACGGTGACCGTCACGCGGAGGGAAGGAATGCTTGCCATGCTGGTCTGCCTGCTGGCAGGGATCATTGTGGGAATGATCTGTTCCCCGCGAAAAAACGTCATGATGGGCAGCTACAACGGCCATTTCGGGACGAACCCGGACCGGGATGACGGGGAAACGGAGTCAGACGAAGCGGATCCGGGCGAAGAATATAACAGTGAAAAAGAGAGGGCATAGGAGATGAAGATTACATTAAAGGACGGCTCCGTAAAGGAGTATGGTGAGGCGAAATCGGTTTATGAGATCGCGAAGGATATCAGCGAGGGACTGGCGCGCATGGCCTGCGCCGGCGAGGTGGACGGACAGATCGTTGACCTGCGCACAGAGCTTACAGAGGACTGCGCGTTAAATATCGTGACGGCAAACGATCCGGAAGGTCTCCGGGTGATCCGCCACACGGCTTCCCATGTGATGGCGGAGGCCGTACAGCGCCTGTTTCCGGGGGCAAAGATCGCGATCGGGCCGGCGATTGACGACGGATTTTATTATGATTTTGACGCGGAGCCGTTTTCCAGGGAGGATCTGGACCGGATTGAGGCGGAGATGAAAAAGATTATCAAAGAAGGCCATGTCTTAAAGCGTCAGACAATGCCGCGTGAAGAGGCGATCCGCTTTATGCAGGAGAAGGGCGAGCCGTTTAAGGTGGAGCTGATCGAGGATCTGCCGGAGGGATCGGAGATCTCGTTTTATGATCAGGGCGGATTCGTGGATCTGTGTGCAGGGCCGCACCTGATGAGTACAAAGGGGATCAGGGCATTTAAGCTGACTTCGTCATCCATGGCGTACTGGAGAGGCGATTCCGAAAAAGCGCGTCTGCAGCGTATTTACGGGACTGCTTATAATAAGAAGGAAGACCTCGCGGCGCACCTGGAGCGCATGGAGGATGCGAAACGCCGTGACCACAACCGGCTGGGACGTGAGATGGAACTGTTTACAACCGTAGATGTGATTGGACAGGGGCTCCCGCTCTTTACACCGAAGGGCACGAAGATGATCATGAAGCTTCAGCGCTGGATCGAGGATCTGGAGGATAACGAGTGGGGTTATGTCCGCACCAGGACACCGCTGATGGCAAAATCCGATCTCTATCAGATTTCCGGGCACTGGGATCACTACAAGGACGGCATGTTTGTGCTCGGAGACGAGGAGAAGGATAAGGAAGTGCTTGCGCTGCGGCCGATGACCTGCCCATTCCAGTATTATGTTTACAAAAACACTCAGAAATCCTACCGCGATCTGCCCTACCGCATGAGCGAGACCTCGACGCTGTTCCGCGCGGAGGATTCCGGCGAGATGCACGGACTGACCCGTGTGCGCCAGTTCACGATATCCGAGGGGCATCTGGTGATCCGTCCGGATCAGGCGGAGGAGGAGTTAAAGCTGTGCTTTGATCTTGCCTATCATATCCTGGATACCCTTGGACTGGCGGGGGATGTCACCTTCCGTCTCTCAAAGTGGGATCCGGAGAATAAGAAGAAATACCTGGGAGACGAGGTGTACTGGGAGACGACCCAGAACGCTCTGCGCGAGGTGCTGCGCGAGAAGAATGTGCCCTTTGAGGAGGCTGCGGGCGAGGCGGCATTCTACGGGCCGAAGATCGATATCCAGGCGAAAAACGTCTACGGCAAAGAGGACACGATGGTCACGATCCAGTTAGACTGCGCGATCGCCGAAAATTTTGATATGTACTATATCGATCAGAACGGGGAGAAGATCCGGCCGTACGTGATCCACCGGACTTCGCTCGGCTGCTATGAGCGCACGCTGGCATGGCTGATTGAGAAATACGCCGGCAAATTCCCGACCTGGCTGTGCCCGGAGCAGGTTCGCGTGCTGCCGATCTCGGACAAATACGAGGATTACGCGAACGAAGTTTTGCGGGAGTTAAAGGCGAACGGCATCGACGCGACGGTGGATAACCGCTCCGAAAAGATCGGCTTTAAGATCCGCGAGGCCAGACTCGACAGGCTTCCGTATATGCTGGTGGTCGGTCAGCAGGAGGAGGCGGACCGCACAGTATCGGTGCGCAGCCGGTTTGCGGGCGATGAGGGCGTAAAACCGATCGGACAGTTTATTGAAGACGTTTGTAGAGAAATCCGCACAAAAGAGATCCGCGAGGAAATCCCTGAGGAAGCGCACGGCTGACAGAAGCATGAAGCGACGGGAAGATGAAATCTCTGGCCTGTTCAGTCAGATCAGACGGGCAGGCCGGGAGAAGCCGGAGGCGTGATGCGCTGCGGACAGGTATAGAAGCGCCGGAAAACGGAATACTAAGAAGGTATCAGATTATCACTGGGAAAGGAGTGACAGCTATGACCTATTTAGATTGTTCCGTGACCGGATGCATGTACAATGCGGATCGCTGCTGCTGCAAGGGAGACATCAGAGTGGAGGGAAGTGGGGCGCATAAGACTACCGAGACCTGCTGCGGAAGCTTTAAGGAGCGCCGCGAGGGCGGTGCGAATGTGGCAAAGCGCGTGTCCAAATCGGTGGACGTTTCCTGCGAGGCGTGCAACTGCGAGTTCAATAAGGATAAAAAGTGCAGTGCAGAGCACATCGGAATTGCCGGCAGCAATGCCTGCACCTGTCAGGAGACAGAGTGCGCAAGCTTCTGCTGCTGTAAATAAGCATTGTAAAAAAACGGCGGCTGTTGATCCGAAAACGGCCGTCCGTTTTTTTCGGTAATTTTTGCCAAAAGAGATTTTTCCACTTGTATTCCAGAAAGGAAGGCAGTAAAATATATAAGTCGGATATCATGAAGGAATACGCGGAGGAAGCACCATGAGAAAAAAATCTCACATCTCTCTGGCACGGTATATGGTAGAGAATCTGGATGACGAGGAATTAAAAAAACACAGATGGTCTTTTTATATGGGCAGTATCCTGCCGGACATCAAGCCGTCTTTTCTGTATGAGCGGCATGAGATCGGCGGCACGTTTCCGGCGTTAAGCAGGCGGATTGAGCGTCTGCCGGACCGGACGAGGAAGGCCGGGGAGAAAAACCGGCGGTATTTTCTGGACCTGGGGCAGATCAGCCATTATCTGGCGGATTATTTTACGTATCCGCACAATGAGATCTACGAGGGCGGCTTCAGGGAGCACTGTTCTTATGAGGAAGAGTTAAAACACAGTTTAAGAAGCTATTTAAAGACTGGGGAGGCAAAGCACCTTCATGCGGACGGAGCGTACAGGGAGCTGCCGCCGGAGGATATCAGCGCTGTATGCGGATTTATCTTAAAAGCGCACCGGGAGTATATTGACAGAAAACACGGTGTGGAGGATGATATCCGCCACATTGTCGAAGTCAATCAGTGGGCGCTTGCAGGGATGCTGCGGCTCTCGGAGGTTTGCTCCAGGCGGATGGAAGGGGCCGGCAGCACAGTCTGATGTCGAAAAATGTGGAGTTGTGACGTGTGGTTTTATTTGCTTTTTTTGTCGGATCGGTGTAAGATAATGGTGCAGAAATTGAATCCTGTCGATCCTGCATGGCAGCGGAGGTAAAATGCGCTTCTGGACGAAAGAAACTTAGGAGGATCCGTATGAAGAAAATCCATGAGCTGCAAAAGAAGATCGAGTCAGCCAGGCATGAACTCGATGAAGCGTTTTTACAAAAGGATGAATTCGAACACTATTACGAAAAGAGTACACAACTGGATAAACTGATTGAGGAGTATCTGGAGAGACAGGAAGCCGATACATAAACCTCACAGAAGAGAGAGGGCAGCACGCAGCGCGTGCTGTCCTTTTTTTACTTGCTTTTTTGGAGAAAGTGGGGTAATATTATCATACCAGTGGAGGAAAGTGGTGATTAAGTGGTGCTAAATGGTGCAAAGTGGTGGATAAGTTCATAACTTTGTGGATAACTGCTTAATGAGCCAAAAGGCAGGTGATTGGTGTCATGTTTATGGGAGAATACAATCACACAGTGGATCCGAAAGGCAGGCTGATCGTCCCGTCAAAGTTCAGAGAGCAGTTAGGCGCTGAATTTGTAGTGACAAAGGGACTGGATGGTTGTCTGTTTGTGTATTCTGCCGATGAATGGCACGATGTGGAAGAGAAATTCCGCAGCATTCCGGGGACTTCGAAGGATGCCCGGAAGTTCGCCCGCTTTTTCTTCGCCGGAGCCGCAGCCGTTGAGCTGGATAAGCAGGGGAGGATCCTGCTTCCGCCGGTATTACGGGAATATGCGGATTTACAGAAAGATGTCGTCCTTGTCGGAGTCTTAAACCGGGTGGAAATCTGGTCGAAAGACAGATGGCTGGAGAACAGCTATGATGAAGACGAGATGGATGAAATTGCAGAACACATGGCGGATATGGGCTTTAGCATCTGATGCCGTGAGGATCAGCGGACAGGGAGTGGTGAGAAGTGGAGTTTACGCATTATTCCGTACTGCGGGAGGAGACAATCGAATATTTAAACATCAGACCGGACGGGATATACGTGGACGGAACCTTAGGCGGCGGAGGCCATGCGGCCCGGATTGCCGCACGCCTGTCAGAGGAGGGACGGCTGATTGGCATCGACCAGGACGCGGATGCCATTCGTGCCGCGGGGGAGCGCCTCGCGGAATTCGGCAGCCGTGTTGCCATCCTGCGCGGAAATTTTGCGGATATGGCCGAAGAGCTGCTTCGGATCGGCGTAAAACAGGTGGACGGGATTGTGCTGGATCTGGGAGTATCCTCGTTTCAGCTGGATACGCCGGAGCGCGGCTTTACGTACCGGGTTGCCGACGCGCCGCTTGATATGCGCATGGATGACAGAGGTGAGAGGACAGCGGCCGATATCGTGAACGGCTACAGTGAGGAGGCGCTCTGCCGGATCATCCGCGATTACGGGGAGGAGAGATTCGCCAGACAGATTGCGGCGAAGATTGTCCGCGCACGGGAAAAGGAGCCGGTTCTGACAGCCGGAGAGCTGACGGATCTGATCCGTGCAGCGATCCCGGCAAAATACAGGATGCAGGGAGGCCACCCGGCAAAGCGCACGTTTCAGGCGATCCGTATTGAACTGAACCGGGAGCTTGACGTGCTCTCGCAGAGCCTTGAGGGGATGATCGGCCTGTTAAAGCCAGGGGGAAGGATCTGTATCATCACGTTTCATTCACTGGAGGATCGGATTGTGAAGACGGCGTTCCGCAGGGCGGAACATCCGTGTACCTGTCCGAAGGAATTCCCGGTCTGTGTGTGCGGGAAGGTTCCACTGGGAAGCGTGATCACCAGAAAACCGGTTCTGCCGGGAGAAGAGGAACGAAACGAGAATTCAAGATCAAAAAGTGCGAAGCTGCGTGTATTTGAGAAAGGCCGGTGACGGGCGCGGCAAAGAAAAATGATTTCAGATAAAAGACAGCAGAGGGAGACTGCGGGATTCCTGACGGCCGGGCGATCAGATCAGAACGGCGGCCGGGAAAAGCGGTCAGGACAGGAAGGACACGGGCATGCTGTTGTGCGAAACGCACGGTGCGCAGGCGCGGAAGTGTCGGAATGAGAGGGAAAGATGGCAATGGGAAATGAATCGGTACGAAGAGGGAGAGCTCAGAGAAAGGGCGGCTCCCAAAAGGAATATTATATAGAAGGAAATGCGGTCCGCAGGATGGAAACGATTCCGCGCGACGCGGAACTTGAGCGTCTGCGCAGGGAACGCGTGGAGCGCGAGCAGCTTGAGGAGAAGCGCAGAAGGCGGGCGGCAAGGCGCAATCAGGAGCGTGAGCTTCGGATGAGCAGAAGCTATGTGGCGTTTCTGACGATGTCAGTGATCGTGTTTGGCGTGTTTGCAATCCTTTACATTCAGCTGCAGTGGAATCTGACGGCACGGATGCGCACGATTGCAAGGCTGGAGAGCCAGATCACCGATTTAAAGGCGGACAACGATGAGGCGTACAAGCGGATGAATACCGCCGTTGATCTGGACGGGATCCGCAGCGCTGCGATGACGCAGCTGGGGATGAGCTATGTGAAGGAGGCGCAGATCATCTATTATACGGTGGGAGAGGATGATTATATGAATCAGTACGGAGAGATTCCGGAGAAATAACGGGAGTACGGATGGCAAAGAAAAAGAAAAAAGAGATGCTGAAGTTTCCCAAACGTATGCAGAAAAAACTGCTGGTCATGTTCGGCATCGTCTCGGTGATGCTGATCTCGCTGGTCGGAAGACTGATCTACATCGAGGAAACAGGCCGTGAAAAATATGAAAAGATTGTGCTGTCACAGCAGGAGTATAACAGTCAGACCATTGTCTATCAGCGCGGCGATATCGTGGATTCCACGGGTACGGTGCTTGCGACCAGCATTGCGGTCTACAACGTGATTTTCGACTGCTCGGTCATTGAGGAGAAACAGGCGGGGCCGACGATTGCCGCGCTGGTGTCGTGTTTCCCGGATTTAAGCAGCGACCAGCTTTACGGTTATCTGCGCGAGTCGCCGGAAAACCAGTATATCATTTTGGAAAAACGGCTTCCCTACGAACAGATTCAGCCGTTTGTGGAGATGCAGGAGGCGGTGGACGAGGAGGGCAATAAGATCAACCCGGATATCGCGGGCGTGTGGTTTGAAAAGGAATTTCAGAGGGAATATCCCTACGGTTCGCTGGCCAGCGGGGTGATCGGGTTCACCGCGTCGGGAAATGTTGGCGTAAACGGACTGGAATACTACTACAATGACCTGCTAAACGGGGTGAACGGACGGCAGTACGGCTATTTAAACGACGACAATAATTTTGAAAAAGCAATCAAGCCGGCCATCAACGGCTATCGTCTGGTGAGCACCATCAATGCGAATATCCAGATGGTCGTGGAGGCAAAAATCCGTGAATTTAACGAGGCATACCGCAACGCATTTCGTCAGGGAGAGGCGGGTGCGACCCATATCGGTGTGGTGATCATGAACCCGCAGAACGGGGAAGTGCTGGCGATGGCGGATTACCCGGATTATGATCTGAGCAATCCAAGAGATCTCTCCGCCTATTATACCGAGGAAGAGCTTGCGGTGATGGACGAGGATACCCAGATGGATCTCCTGAACAAACTGTGGCAGAATTTTTGTGTGACCTACACCTATGAACCCGGATCGACGGCGAAGCCGTTCACGGTGGCAGCGGGACTTGAGACGGGAACACTCTCTGGAAATGAGACTTATAACTGCGACGGATACGAGATCCTCTATGAGGGAGCGCCCCGCGTCAACTGTGTCAACCGCGCCGGCCACGGGATTCAGACGGTGGAGCAGTCCATCATGAATTCGTGCAACGATGCGCTGATGCAGATGTCGTATTCCATCGGTGCGGAAAATTTTATCCGGTACCAGCAGATCTTCGGCTTCGGTCAGCGTACAAATATCGATCTTCCCGGGGAGGCGAGGACGGATTCTCTCATCTATACACTGGATAATACGTCAAAGTTAAGTCTTGCGACCAATGCCTTCGGCCAGAATTTTAACACGACGATGATCCAGCTGACCACGGGATTCTGTTCGCTTGTAAACGGAGGAAAGCTCTATCAGCCGCGGCTGGTAAAACAGATCACGGACGAGAAGGGCAACGCAATCACCGTGTTCGAACCCACGCTGCTGCGGCAGACAATTTCAGAGGATACCTCCGAAAAATTAAAACAGTACATGTATGCAACGGTGACCTCGGGAACGGCCATGACAGCGAAGGTGGACGGATATTCCATGGGGGGAAAGACCGGTACCGCACAGAAAATCGGAGCGGACGGCCAGCGTGACAAAGAAAATTATCTGGTGTCATTTATCGGCTTTGCGCCGGTGGAGGATCCGCAGCTGGTGATTTACTGTGTGGTGGACGAGCCGAATGCCTTAGAGCAGTACCACAGTACATTTGCACAGAATATCGTGCGCGAGATTCTGGAAGAGGTGCTTCCTTATATGAACATTTACCGCGATGAAGAGACGACCGGCATCCATGCGGGCTGGGATATCCGCGGCGAGGAGATCGGAGCGCCGGCAACCACCGATATCGTAAATGAGGTGCAGACCGAGATTCCGGTGGAGGACGGTCTTACCGATATACCGAATACTATGGACACGCTTCCGGATGCCGGGGAGGATCCGGATGCGCCGGAGGGCGGACAGCCGCCGGCCGGAGGAGACACATCCGGCGGACAGCCGCCGGTCGGAGGTGGAGCACAGCCGGGAGGAGACGCCCCGTCAGGGGGAGATACAGCCGGAGGAACCCCGCCGGCCGGAGGAGACGGCGGAGAAGCCCCATCAGGGGGAGACACAGCCGGAGGAGGAGCCCCGTCAGGGGGAGATACAGCCGGAGGAACCCCGCCGGCCGGAGGAGACGGAGGAGGAGCCCCGTCAGGGGGAGACACAGCCGGAGGAACCCCGCAGACCGGAGGAGACGGCGGCGGGAACGCAGATATGCCGCCTCCGGTGACGAATACCCCCATCAATGAATAGATTTATGTATAACCTTACGAAAGCGTGAATAAAATTTCATGAGTGAAATAAAAAGGCTTTCGTGAGGTTTTTGTCTATGAAAGAGAAAGCGGCATATATCCGAAGCAAAACATTCAACCGGAGAAAGATCATGATCATGTTTTTTATCATTTTTTTTCTTCTGATGTTTCTGATCGGCAGACTGGTGTATCTGATGGTGTTTTGTTCGGAATACTATGGACAGAAGGCGGAAAATCTGCACGAGAGGGAGCGGGATATCAAGGCTGCGCGCGGCAGGATCATCGATGCGACAGGTACGGTGCTTGCGACGAACCGGTCGGTCTGTACGGTCTCCGTGGTGCACAGTCAGATCAAAGAGCCGGAGCAGGTGATCCATGCGCTGGTGACGGAGCTGGGGCTTTCGGAGGAGGAAGTGCGCCGGCGGGTGGAAAAGGTCAGTTCCATCGAACGCATCAAGACAAATGTAGATAAAGAAGTCGGCGACCGGATCCGTGCATACGGTCTTGCCGGAATCAAGGTCGATGAAGATTATAAGCGGTATTACCCCTATGACACGCTCGCATCGAAGGTGCTTGGCTTTACCGGGGCGGATAATCAGGGGATACTCGGACTTGAGGTAAAATATGATTCCTACATGCAGGGCACAAGCGGGAAGATACTGACGCTGACGGATGCGAAAGGAATCGAGATCGAAAACGCCGGTGAGAGCCGGTTAGAGCCTGTGAATGGCCTGGATCTGTATATCTCAATGGACATCAACATTCAGAAATACTGCGAACAGGCGGCGGAAAAGGCATACACGAGAAAAAATGCGGACAGTGTCTCCATCATTGTCATGAACCCGCAGAACGGGGAGCTGATGGCTATGGTCAACTATCCGGAGTTCAATTTAAACGATCCGTTTACCCTGACGGACGCGATGCTGGCGCAGTACACGCGGGAGCATACACCGGATCCGGAAAGCGCTGTGGACGGCGCCGGGGATCCGGCAGCTTTGGCGAATCCGGCGGAGCCTTCGGCGGAGGAGAAACAGGAGCTGTTAAATCAGATGTGGAGGAATCAGTGCATCAGCGACACGTATGAGCCGGGATCGACGTTTAAGATTATCACGGCGGCGGCAGCGCTCGAGCAGGGGGTGGTAAAACTGGAGGATCAGTTCTACTGCCCGGGATATAAGATGGTGGAGGATCGGAGGATCCGCTGTGCGAGAACATCGGGGCACGGGGCGGAGACCTTTGTGACAGGGATCATGAATTCCTGCAACCCTGTTTTTATCGAACTCGGGGAACGCATCGGGACGGAGAATTTTTTTCACTATTTTGAACAGTTCGGGCTGCTCCGTAAGACTGCGATTGATCTCCCGGGCGAGGCTGCGACGATCATGCACCGGCAGGAAAACGTCGGCCCGGTCGAGCTGGCGACGATTTCGTTCGGGCAGTCGTTCCAGATTACGCCGATCCAGCTGGTGACGACCGTCTCCTCGCTGATCAACGGGGGGACGCGGGTCACGCCGCATTTTGGCGTGGAAGTAAGAGATGAGCAGGGAAATCTGGTGGAACGGTTTTCCTATGAGACGACGGAGGGAATCTGCAGCGGGGAAACCTCGGAGACGATGCAGTATCTGCTGGAACAGGTGGTCTCGGAGGGCGGCGGAAAAAACGCAAAAATCGAGGGATATTCGATCGGAGGCAAGACGGCGACTTCGCAGACGCTCCCGCGGAGCGAGCACCGCTATATCTCGTCCTTTCTCGGCTTTGCGCCCGCGGACGATCCCCAGGTACTGGTGCTTGTGATCATCAACAATCCGCAGGGCGTATACTACGGCGGCACGATCGCGGCTCCGGTCTGCAAAGAAATCATGGAAAACATTTTGCCGTACCTTGCGAAATAGAAGGAAATACCGTATACTGGTATACTGATGTAAAACAGTATGCCGGATTCTGGGCGGTGCGGCCGCGGAGACATCCGGTGTGACGGGAACGTAAACCGCCTGCCGTGCAGTTCCTGAAGCTGAAGCTTTTGAGAAACGGCTGAAAAGACAGGAAGGGCGGCGGTGCGGCGAAAAAGTACAAGAGGAGTTTGAATATGACGTATGAAATTGTGATTCCGGTAATTGTGGCATTTGCAGTCAGCGCGGTGCTTGGGCCGATCGTGATTCCGTTTTTGAGATGGCTGAAGGTGGGGCAGACAGAGAGAAAAGAGCTCGAGCTGCATTTGAAAAAGAACGGCACGCCGACGATGGGCGGGCTGATCATTCTGGCGAGCATCATTATCACCTCGCTGTTTTATGTAAAGGATTATCCGCGGATCATTCCGGTGCTGTTTATGACGGCGGGATTCGGCGTGATCGGATTTTTTGACGACTATCTGAAGGTCGTGCTGCGCCGGTCGGACGGACTGCTGCCCTGGCAGAAGATGCTCTGCCAGATCGTCGTGACGACAATCTTTGCGGTTTATATGGTAAAATACGCGGGGATTTCCCTGACCATGCGGATCCCGTTTTCAGACGGAAAATATCTGAATATCGGGTGGCTGGCGATCCCGCTGCTCTATGTGGCGGTGATCGGAACGGTGAACGGCACCAACTTTACGGACGGTCTCGACGGGCTTGCCTCGAGCGTGACGGTCATGGTCGCGACCTTTTTTTCGGTCGCGGCGATCGGTCTGAATGCGGGGATCGCGCCGATCACGTGTGCAGTGGCCGGAGCGCTGCTCGGGTTTCTGCTGTTTAACGTATATCCGGCAAGCGTGTTTATGGGGGACACCGGATCCCTCGCGCTGGGAGGCTTTGTGGTTTCGGCGGCGTACGTCATGCAGCTGCAGCTGTACATCCCCATCGTCGGACTGATCTATCTGGTGGAGGTGCTCTCCGTGATGATTCAGGTCACATATTTCAGGAAGACCGGCGGCAAACGGTTTTTCCGCATGGCGCCGATCCATCATCATTTTGAGCTTGGAGGCTGGTCTGAGACAAGAGTAGTTGCGGTCTTTTCCATCACGACGGCAATCCTCTGCATGTTTGCGCTCCTTGCCATGTGAGCCGGAAAGAGCGTGACATCGGATGCCGGGAAGAGACGGCGGAAAGGAAAAGAAAAGATATGGAATTAAAAGGAAAGAACGTGCTTGTGGCCGGATCCGGCGTCAGCGGTGTGGCGGCGGCGGAGCTGTTAAAAAAAACGGGGGCCGTCGTGGTGCTTTTGGACGGCAATCAGAAACTGGATGTGGAAACATTAAGGAAGGAGCATCCGGTCTTTGCGGATGCGAAGATTTTTCTCGGGGATCTGCCGGATGAGGCTGCCGGACAGATTGATCTCGCCGTGCTCAGCCCCGGCGTGCCGGTGGATCTTCCTATGGTGAAGGAATTAAAAAAACGGCGGATTCCGGTCTGGGGGGAGATTGAACTCGCATATCAGAACGCAAAGGGGCGGATCGCGGCGATTACCGGGACGAACGGCAAGACGACGACGACCGCGCTCACCGGGGAGCTTCTCGCCGGCCATTTCCCGGACGTGAAGGTCGTGGGAAATATCGGGATCCCCTACACCTCGGTCGCCGCAGAAACCACGGAGGAGACCGTGACGGTTGCGGAGATCAGCAGCTTTCAGCTTGAGACGATTCATACGTTTCATCCGGCGGTCACGGCGATTTTAAACATCACCCCGGATCATCTGGATCGTCATCACACGATGGAATGCTACATTGAGGTAAAGGAGAGCATCACGAAAAACCAGGAACCGTCGGATGTCTGTATCTTAAATTATGAGGATGAGACGCTGCGGGCATTCGGGGAAACGCTTAAGACGCGCGTGCTGTTTTTCTCCGGCAAAAGAGAGCTTGCGCATGGTCTGTATGTAAAAGACGGAGTGATCTGGTATGCGCCCGGGGAAGAAGCCTGCCCGTCTGGAGAAGACGGCAGGGCAGACGCGCCCGTGCGGGTGCTTGCGACGGACGAACTTTTGCTGCCCGGGGAGCACAACTATGAGAATGTGATGGCGGCGGTCGGCATCGCGCTCTGCTTTGGCGTCCCGATGGAGCGGATTTCAGAGACATTAAGGCGGTTTCGGGCGGTGGAGCACCGGATCGAATTTGTGGCGGAAAAGAACGGCGTGCGCTATTACAACGACTCGAAGGGCACGAATCCCGATGCGGCCATAAAGGCGGTGCGGGCGATGAACCGGCCGACCATTCTCATCGGCGGCGGGTACGACAAGAAGTCCGACTATGACAAGTGGATCGATAGCTTTGACGGGAAGGTGAAAAAGCTGGTGTTAATCGGACAGACGCGGGAGAAGATTGCATCGTGCGCCCGCGCGCACGGCTTTGAGGAGATAGTGCTCTGCGACACGTTAGAGGAAGCGGTCGGTGTGTGCGCCGCCGGGGCGTCGGAGGGTGATGCGGTTCTTTTGTCGCCGGCCTGTGCGAGCTGGGGCATGTTTCGAGATTATGAGGAACGCGGCCGCATGTTTAAGGAGTTTGTCAATGCTCTCTGAGAAGGAGGGCCGATTTTAGTAAAAGAGAGGATTGCGGATGGCGGCAGGTGCGGTTGCGCGGGGATCCAAACGCAGGGTTCCCGATACACAGATAAAAAAAGAAAAACCGGTGAGATATTTTGATTACAGTCTCTTATTTCTCCTGATCTTTCTGATGGGATTCGGGCTGATCATGCTCTACAGCACCAGCTCCTATTACGGTTCCGCGCGCTATAATGATGCGGCGCATTATCTGAAGAAGCAGCTTTTTGCGACGGCGCTTGGCATTGTGGGGATGATTATCATCTCGCGGATACCGTACCGGTTCTGGATGAGCTTAAGCGGTCTTGCCTACATCTCGGCGCTCGGCCTCTGTACGCTGGTTATCTTTGCGGGAAAGGAAGCGAAGGGGCAGTCGAGGTGGCTTGAGATCGGACCGCTGTCCTTCCAGCCGTCCGAGTTTGCGAAGCTGGCCGTCATCATTTTTCTCGCGACAATTGTATACAAGACTTCAAAACAGGTCGGCGATTTTAAGACACTGGTGAAGGTTGTGGTGATGATCCTGCCTGTCGTGGGCGTTGTCGCCTACAATAACTTAAGCACGGCGATCATTATTCTCGGAATTGCGGTGTGTATGCTGTTTGTGGCGAGTCCGAAGTATTCGCACTTTTTCGTGATGGCGCTGGTGGTTGTCGTGGTGGGCGCAATCTTTATTATGCTTGCCGGATACCGTGTGGAGCGCATCAGGATCTGGCTGGATCCGGAGGGGCTCGACGAAAACGGACACATGAGGGGCTATCAGACGATGCAGGGGCTTTATGCGATCGGATCGGGCGGGCTGTTCGGAAAAGGGCTCGGGGAGAGTATGCAGAAGCTGGGATTTATCCCGGAGGCGCAGAACGATATGATTTTTTCCGTGATCTGTGAGGAGCTCGGGCTGTTTGGCGCGGTCTGCCTGATCATGCTGTATCTGCTGATCATCTGGAGATTTATGATTATCGCGAACAATGCGGCCGATCTTTACGGGGCGCTGATCGTGATCGGGGTGATGGCGCACATTTCCATACAGGTTGTGCTGAATATCGCGGTTGTGACCAACTCGATTCCGAACACGGGGATTTCGCTTCCCTTCATCAGCTACGGAGGAACGTCGGTGCTGTTTCTGCTCTCGGAAATGGGGCTTGCGCTGTCCGTGTCGCGGGGGATTACGTTAGAGGTTACCTGATTATGAAAGAAGAAAAGAAAAAACGGGGAAACAAAGGGAAGATCGTCCTCATTCTGCTGCTCGCCCTTGTATGCCTTTCGGGGGCGGGCGGGCTGATCGTGTGGAAGGTGTTTACCGTAAAGAGCATGGTGGTGGAGGGAAATGAACTCTATTCCTCCGAACAGATCGAGCAGATGGTGTTAAATGACGAATATTCCTGGAATTCCCTGTATGTTCTCTTAAAATACCGGTTTCTCGATACCGGGGACGTGCCTTTTGTGGATACAATGGAGATTTCTCTCGATGATCCGCACACGGTTCACGTAAAAGTGTATGAAAAAAAGATTCTGGGCTGTTTTTATATCGAGACGATCGGTTTAAACGCCTATTTTGATAAGGACGGTTTTGTCGTGGAGACTTCGTCGGAGGAAATTCCGCGCGTGCCCAAGGTGACCGGTGTTTCCTGTTCGGAGATTGTGCTCTACGAAAAGCTTCCGCTTAAGGAGAGCGGTCTTCTGAAAAATCTTCTGGCGCTGACGCAGACGCTTGAGAAATACGATCTGCAGCCGCAGGAGATCCACTATGATGAAAAGCTGCAGCCTACGCTGACCTATTACGGTACGCAGGTGGTGATCGGGTCGGACGAGTATCTTTCCCAGAAAATCGTGCGGCTGTCGGCGATTCTTCCGCAGCTTTCAGGACTCTACGGGACGCTTTACCTGGACACCTGGACGCCGGATTCGACGGATATCATCTTTAAGAGAGCCCCAAAGGCGCAGGGATAGGGGAATGGATTTATGGATTTTTTTGAAAAAATTAGTTGATTAATTGGAAGAAAGAATATATTATAGTGTATATGGGTTTTCAGATGTATAGTGCCCGGTCTGCGGGCAGTGATCCGGGACAGCCGGAGTGTGCGGCTGTCGTGATAGATGATATGTGTGAATATCGTGTGACGGGATATTAATTTGGGAGAGATGAAGGAGGAAGTACCTTGCTGGAGATTATGACGACGGAAGCCGATTCGAGTGCGAAGATTATCGTGATCGGAGTCGGGGGAGCTGGCAATAACGCTGTAAATAGAATGATTGATGAGAATATCGGAGGAGTGGAGTTTATCGGGATCAACACCGATAAGCAGGCTCTGACGCTCTGTAAATCGCCCACGCTGATCCAGATCGGCGAGAAACTGACAAAGGGACTCGGCGCAGGGGCACAGCCGGAAGTCGGACAGAAGGCTGCGGAGGAGAGCATGGAAGAGCTTTCCGCGGCGGTCAAGGGAGCGGACATGGTATTCGTCACCTGCGGTATGGGCGGCGGTACCGGTACCGGTGCGGCTCCTGTCGTTGCAAGGATTGCGAAGGAACAGGGGATTCTGACGGTCGGCGTTGTGACCAAGCCGTTTAAGTTCGAGGCAAAGCAGCGCATGGTGAATGCCCTTGCGGGGATCGATCGCTTAAAGGAGAGCGTCGATACCCTTATTGTGATACCGAATGACAAGCTTCTTGAGATTGTGGACAGGCGTACCACGATGCCGGACGCGTTAAAGAAAGCCGATGAGGTTCTTCAGCAGGCGGTGCAGGGGATCACGGATCTGATCAATCTTCCGGCCCTGATTAACCTTGACTTTGCGGATGTATCCACCGTCATGAAGGACAAGGGTATGGCGCATATCGGAATCGGCAATGCGAAGGGCGACGACAAGGCGATTGAGGCAGTGAAGCTCGCGGTGGCGAGTCCGCTGCTTGAGACGACGATCACAGGCGCATCCCATGTGATCATCAATATTTCGGGAGACATTTCCCTGATGGATGCGAATGATGCGGCGAGCTTTGTGCAGGATCTCGCCGGCGACAATGCGAATATTATTTTCGGTGCGAAGTTTGACGAATCCATGGCGGATGAGGCGACCATTACCGTGATTGCGACAGGACTCGAGAATCCGGCAAGCACGGCTGGTAAGATCATGCCGAAGCTCAATTATGCGAATACCGCGCCGGTCACCAGGCCGGTCGGCACGGCAGGGCTTGGAAGAACGATGCCTGGCGCAGGGGCTGCGCCGGCCGGAACAGCGGCATTTACAGGGGCCGGAGCAGGCGCAGGCGGCGTGCAGACACCGATAAACACAACGCTGACCGGGATTCAGAAGCCGCGTCAGCCGGAGAGCTCGGTGCCGCAGATGGACATCAAGATTCCGGATTTCCTGCGGAATTCGAGAAAATAAAAAAACGGCTGCAGAACGGACGGATGACCGGTCTGCGGGATACAGAAGAGACCACAGGGGATACCTCTTTCAGAGGCGTCTCCCGCGGTCTTTTTTTGTGCCGCAATCCTGCAGAAGAGCCTGATTACTGACGCCTGCTGCTGATTTCTGTCAGAATAAGAGGACAAATCATCCGGATTGCGGCACCTGTTTTGACAAAAAAACATCCGCTGCTGGCGTATACTGAAGTTGTACACGCGACGCCCGGCCATTTTCGGAAAAGGAGAGGGTCCGGCAGAACGTTTCGAAACAACGGCGTATGCCGGAAGAAATCGGGGTGAGGAAGGATATATGTATTTTATGCGGATGTATTTCTGCTGCAGAATTTTCTGATGGATCTGATCGCAGTGACCGGCGTGAATTATTTTCTGCGGCGCCGCAGGAAATACCGGTATCTGATCGCCGCTGCAGGGGTGACGTCCCTGCTCGGACTGATTCTGCTGCTTGTGGTGAAACATTTTTTTCTCTATACGCTGCTTGCTCATTTCTTTTTAAACAGCGGTATGGTGCTTGCGTGTTTTGGGGTCAAAGGCGGAAAGCGCGCGTTTCTGGAAAACTGGGCCGCGACCTATCTGACGGTGATCCTGCTGGGCGGCCTGCTGGGGTGGCTTATGGGAAGCGGTCTGATTCCCGCGGGGATTCTTCCGGCTGTGCTGGCCGGTATGACGGGGCTTTACGGGATTCTTCTCTATCTTATGCGAAGGAGGAGCTTCGGAAACCATATTTATGAAGTGCGGCTGAAAAAAGATGTGCGTCAGCTGGTGCTGAGGGGATACTGGGACAGCGGAAATCAGCTGCGGGATCCGTACACGGGGCAGGGCGTGAATATACTCTGCCATACAAAAGCGAAGCAGTTTCTGGATGAGACGAAAGACAGAATCCGCCTGGTGCCGTACCGCTCCCTGGGGGAACAGGAGGGCCTTCTGGGTGTGACGGATGTGGATGAGCTGATCCTCTGTGACGGAGATGCGCGTGTGAAAATCGGACACGCGGCGATCGGCATCGCGGATCCGGGCCTTTTGGAGCGGAAAGAATACGATCTGATCCTGCACGCGTCCGTGCTTTAAAACAGGACGAAGGAAAGCAGGGCGGGATGGGAACGGTTTTGTGTCCGCGGGATGTGCGGCCGGTTTGCGGCAGGGCGGACAATAAAAAATGCAGTGCGGAGCGTTTTTCGTATTGCGGAAATGAGGGATGGAGATGTACATAAAATTGATGATTCCGGAGTACCGGCTGCGCGGATTTTTTGCCGGACTCGGGCAGTTTTTTGTGAAAGAACAGGACGAGGTGCACTATATCGGAGGGGCTGAGGTGCTTCCGCCTCCGCTTGCGGCCGAGGAGGAGACGGCCTGCATCCGGCTTCTCGGAAGCGATTCGCCCGAGGAGGCCAGGAAGCGGCTGATCGAACACAACCTGAGGCTGGTCGTCTATATCGCAAAAAAATTTGACAATACGGGAGTCGGCGTGGAGGATCTGATCTCGATCGGGACGATCGGGCTGATTAAGGCGATCAACACGTTTAATCCGGGAAAAAATATCAAGCTGGCGACGTATGCTTCCCGCTGCATCGAGAACGAAATTCTGATGTACCTCAGGCGGAACAATAAGACCAGGCTTGAGGTATCGATCGACGAACCGCTTAACGTGGACTGGGACGGAAACGAACTTCTGCTCTCGGATATTCTCGGCACGGATGAGGATGTGATCTACCGGGATATCGAGACAGATGTCGAACGCGTGCTGCTAAACAAAGCGATCGGCAAACTCTCAGGGCGGGAGCGGATGATCATCGAGCTGCGGTTCGGGTTAAACTCCGTAAACGGGGAGGAAAAAACACAGAAAGAGGTGGCGGATATGCTGGGGATCTCGCAGTCCTATATCTCCAGGCTGGAAAAAAAGATAATGGGACGTCTGAAAAAAGAGATTGTGCGGTTCGAGTAAAACGGAGAAAATATGTCAGAAAACGAAAGAAATAAATTGTATCTGTGAGACAAAGAAGGTATAATGTACATAGAAGCATTGAGCAGTACCCGAGCTTCTAGATGCGCTCCGACTGCTCGCAGTCGGAGCGCATCTGGAGGCTCGGGGAGGGCGAAAGCCCGTGAGCCAGGAAGCCGGAGGCAGCCTGGCGATCACTGCGAAAGGAGCAGTCAAGGAACGGAAGTCTGTCGTGCAGCCCGCAGTCGGGAGAGCATCTGGGGTTCGGGGAGGGCGACAGCCCGTGAGCCGGGGAGTCGGAGACTGCCTGGCGATCACTGCGAAAGGAGCTGGCAGGGGAGGGATACATATGATACTGGAATTTTTAGGCGCTGCGCATGAGGTGACGGGAAGCTGTCACTATCTGGAGTTTGCGGATAAGCATGTGCTGGTGGACTGCGGTATGGAGCAGGGGGCGGATCTGTATGTGAATCAGGAGATTCCTGTCAATGCGGCGATGATCGACTATGTGTTTATCACGCACGCGCATATCGACCATTCCGGCCTGCTGCCGCTGCTGTACAAGCACGGGTTCCACGGGCAGGTCTTTGCGACGGTTGCAACGACGCATCTGTGCGAGATCATGCTGAAGGACAGCGCGCATATCCAGATGGCCGAGGCGGAATGGAAAAACCGGAAGGCAAAGCGCGCGGGCAGACCCGAGGTCGTACCGCTGTACGACATGAATGACGCGATGGGGGTGCTGCCGCATTTTGTGCCCTGTGAATATCACAGCATGGTGCAGGTTTGCGACGGTTTAAAGGTGCGGTTTGCGGATGCCGGGCATCTGCTCGGTTCCTCCTCGATTGAGATGTGGGTGGAGGAGGAGACGGAGTCGGGAAAAGAGACGAGAAAGATCGTATTTTCCGGCGATATCGGTCCCGGGAACCGTCCGCTGATCCGGGATCCGGAGTATATCGCGGAGGCGGATTACGTGGTGATGGAATCCACCTACGGCGACCGTGACCGCCAGCAGCCGCCCGATTACGCCGTTGAACTGACGCGCGTACTGCGCGATACGTTTACGCGGGGCGGAAATCTGGTGATTCCCGCGTTTTCCGTGGGGCGCACACAGGAGATGCTGTTTTTTATCCGAAGGATCAAGATGGAGGGCCTGCTGCCGGAGTTTCCGGGATTTGAGGTGTATGTGGACAGCCCGCTTGCCGTGGAGGCCACGACAATTTTTAACCGGCATATGAAAGACTGTTTCCGGGAGAGCGCGCTTGACCTGGTCCGGGGCGGGGTGAACCCGATCAGCTTCCCGGGACTTCGGATGTCGATCACCAGCGACGAGTCGAAGATGATCAATTTCGACGACAGTCCGAAGGTGATCATCTCCGCGTCCGGTATGTGCGAGGCGGGACGTATCCGCCATCATTTAAAGCACAATCTCTGGAGGCAGGATTCCACGATCCTGTTCGTGGGATACCAGGTGCCGGGGACGCTCGGAAATGCACTGCTCGGCGGCGTGCAGGAGGTAAAGCTGTTCGGCGAATCGATCGATGTGAGGGCAAAGATTGAGAATCTGCCCGGTATCAGCGGCCATGCGGACAAGACGCGGCTGATGCGCTGGATCGGCGCGTTCGAAAAAAAGCCGGAGAAGGTCTTTGTCGTTCACGGCGAGGATCAGGTCACGGAGCATCTCGCATCACGCATCGGAGAGGAGCTTGGGATCAGTGCATACGCTCCTTACAGCGGGGATGCCTTTGATCTGCTGACCGGCGAGCGGGTGCGCGAGGGCACCAGGGAGCTCGCTGAGAAGAGAAAACAGACGGGAAACGTCCATGCGTCGGGCAATATTTTTGCAAGGCTTCTTGCTGCCGGAAACCGTCTGATGGCGCTGATCCAGAAGAGCGAGGGACTGCCGAACCGCGAGCTCGGGAAGCTTGCGGATCAGATTACCGAGCTCTGCAGAAAATGGGAAAAATAATTACTGCGAGAGATAGTTGCGGATGGATTTTAAGGCCGATTTTTCCAGCCGGCTGACCTGCGCCTGGGAGATGTGAATCTCCTCGGCGACTTCCATCTGTGTTTTTCCCTCAAAGAAGCGAAGGCGCAGGATATAGTTTTCACGCTCGTTTAAATGATCCATGGCATCGTTTAAGGAGAGTTCCTCGACCCAGTTGTCCTCCCGGTTTTTCTTGTCGCTGATCTGGTCCATGACATAGAGGGTGTCTCCTCCGTCCGTATAGACCGGATCGTACAGGCTGACAGGACTCTGGATGGCGTCGAGTGCAAAGACGATTTCCTCCTTGGTCAGGCCGGATTCTTTGGCGATCTCTTCGATGGTTGGCTCACGAAGAGAGTTTTTGGAGAGCAGTTCCCTGGTGTGGATGGCCTTGTAGGCGGTATCCCGCAGCGAACGGCTGACGCGGATGGAATTATTGTCCCGCAGATAGCGCCGGATTTCGCCGATAATCATGGGAACCGCATAGGTGGAGAATTTTACGCCCATGGTGGGGTCAAAGTTGTCAATCGATTTGATCAGGCCGATACAGCCGATCTGAAACAGATCGTCCACGTTTTCGTGGTTGCCGGAGAAGCGTTTGATGACGCTTAGAACGAGCCTGAGATTGCCTTTGATGTAGGTTTCCCTGGCGGCGGAATCGCCCTGGCGGATGCGGCGGAAGAGCTCGTCTTTTTCTTCTTCTTTGAGGATAGGAAGTTTGGCGGTATTGACACCGCAGATTTCAACTTTATATGAAGCCATACTTGTGAACCTCCGGATTTATTCTGAAAGCCCGGTTCCGGGTCATTACAGTTAAAGGATGCTTCATTTGAAGGAGTTTTATACAGAAAAGTTCAGCCGTGCTCTGCGAAATGGGCGGGCTGACCAGACCTTAACGTTTAAAAGTCTGATTCGGATATCGGTGAAAGGAGGTGGTTCGGATGGGAGATGCGATTGATGAGAGAAACAAACGGGAAAAGATTGCCAGGAGTATCATAAAGTTCTGGAATGTCAATTATACGCTTCCGCCAGAGAAGGATGAGTCGGAGGAGATTCTAAAGCGGATTCAGGAGGAGGCAAAGGCGGATGAGGCCGCGAAATGGGCGGAGATTGATGCACTTGTCGAACGGGAACAACGGCAGAAAGAGGAGGAAGCGTTAAGAGGCGGTTCGGGCAGTCAGATGGACGATGTAACCGAAGGGCAGATTGAGCGGATCCTCTATGAGGGAACGGAGGAAAACGAATCAGCCGGAGAATAGACCATGAAAAATGCTGCGGTATGCTGTATGCCGCGGCATTTTTTGTACGCTGCGGTGTGCTGTATACCGCGGCATTTTTGTACGCTGCGGTGTGCTGTATGCCGCGGCATTTTTGAATGCACCGGGAAAAGGACGGACACAGACAGGTTTTTTCAAACAGAGGGAACGATTTTTCATACCTGTGCATATAATAAAATAAGTGAAGTTTGCGGAGGTGTTTATGTCAGAGATTACGCTGCGTAAATACCATGGACTGGGGAACGACTATCTGGTATATGATCCGAACCGGAATGACTGTCTGCTGGAAGAAAGACAGGTGGAGGCGCTGTGCAGGAGAAATATCGGCGTGGGTGCGGACGGCATTTTATATGGGCCTTTTATCAAAGGGGATGAGCTGTCGGTGCGCATTTTTAACCCGGACGGCAGTGAGGCGGAAAAGAGCGGGAACGGAATCCGGATTTTTTCGCGCTATTTAAAAGATGCCGGATATGTCACAGAAGACAGCTATGAGCTGGTGACAAAAGCGGGAAAGACGCGGGTGACATTTCTCGATGCAGGAGGCGGCCTGATGCGGGTGGACATGGGGTATGCCGAATTTCTGGCAGGGGAGATCCCGGTGGTGGGATTCGGGGATGAGATTGTCAATGAGGCTGTCTTTTTCTGCGATAATTTTTACAATGCAACCTGCGTTTCGATCGGGAATCCGAACTGTGTGATCATGCTCGAGGAAGTGAATCAGAAAAAGGCTCTGCAGCTGGGCCCGTATGTGGAAAATTCGAAATATTTTCCGAACCGGATCAACATGCAGCTCTGTCATGTATCGGACCGCGCCAATATTCAGATTGAAATCTATGAGCGCGGGGCCGGATATACATATGCGTCCGGAACCGGCGCATGTGCGGCTGCCGCGGCATCACACCGGCTCGGACTGGTGGATGACCGGGTCACAGTGCACATGCACGGCGGTACGCTTCTGGTTGAATTTGATCCGGACGGACAGATTCACCTGACCGGCCCGGTTGTCTATATCGGCAGTATCACGGTCGCGGAACATTTTTTCACCTGAGACGGAACGGATGACAGGCGTTTATTTCCACGGGCAGTGAGCCGTGCGCCGTGCCTGCACGTCATCCCACCGGTACATGTGCGCCGGAGTTTTTCGGGCCCCGATGAGCCGTGCGCAGATGAACCGCGGCGGTCACGGCAAAACTCACCGGGAGAAACAGATAAAAACTGATCCCGCGGGAAACGAGCATGGCGGGTGTGATGAGGGCGGCGCCGAATATCGGGGTAAAGGCTGCGATAAATCCGCCCTCGGCCGGTCCGACGGCGCCTGGCAGCGGACGGGGGCGGGCGTTTTTTGCGACACAAAAAGGATCCGGCATCCCGGATCCTTTAA
>CAJUNX010000023.1 GCA_910587865.1 uncultured Roseburia sp. | reverse complement strand
GAGACAGTAGAGCCCGCGAAACCCGTCCAGGATAAAATGAAGGCCCATCCCGAAGCCCGCACAGGAAAACCGCATGACAGAGATCCCGGCATTCCGAAGCGCCGCCCCCGATGCCGCACCGACGGCGTCGGACACTGCGCCTGCGTCCGCCGTTCCATACGCCTGAAATGCCTGCACAAACAGCGCCGCACAGACAGCGCACTCTGCGATCACTAAAAGCTCCGCGAAGAGATTTCTCCCCATACGGCTCCTTCTCCCGATCAGATAAGACACGACCGCCCCGATAAACGGGAGCAGCACGGGCACAAGCAGCAGATACTCTCTTTCCATCCTCTCTCACTCCTCCCCTCTACAGACTTCCGGCCGCGATGTCCCGAAACAGCGAGACGATCGGCGCCGGGTGCAGGCCGAAGACCAGCATCGCCGCGAGAAACACTGCGAGCGGCAGCAGCATCTGCCAGTTCGGATCGCGGTATGTATCCATCTTTTTGTCATGTGCCTCCACAAAAAAGACGCGAATTACAATTGTAAGCATATAGATCGCCGTAAGCAGCGCCGAGACCAGCAGCGCCCCAACTCCGACATACATCATCACACTTCCCCCGGATACCGCGGCGTCGGCCAGATACCATTTGCTGACAAACCCGCAGAGCCCCGGCACGCCCATCAGCGCGAGCGACGATACGGTAAACGCCCCAAAGACGCACGGCAGCTTTTTCCCCATACCGTCCAGCTCATACACATATTCCTTCTTTGTCTGATGAATCACCGCGCCCGCGCAGAAGAACGCGCAGATCTTGATCACCGCGTGAAACACCAGGTGACACAGCGCCCCCACGAGCCCCGCCGGCGTCATGATCGTGACGCCGAACAGGATATAGGAGAGGTTGCTGATCGTGGAATATGCGAGCCTGCGCTTGATATGCGTCTCCTTCACGGCCCGGCTGCAGCCGTAGACAATCGTAAAAATCACGATCCCCATCACGACATTCTGCGCCCAGGTTCCCGCAAGAAACTTTGTCCCGAACGCGTAATACGTCAGCCGGATGATCGCGAACGCACCCGCCTTTACCACCGCCACCGCATGCAGCAGCGCAGTCACCGGCGTCGGCGCCACACCGGCCTGCGGCAGCCAGGAGTTAAACGGGCAGATCGCCGCTTTCACGCCGAATCCCAGAAATGCGATCACATAGATTAACAGCAGGACATTCGTCTTATCCCCCGTCGTCTCCGGGGTGAGCACACCGCCGAGGGTAAAATCGACCGTCGTCCCGTACACCATTAAGAACACCAGCCCGATAAACGCGAACGCCGCGCCGCCGAGCGAATAATACAGATATTTGCGCGCGGCGAGAATCGCCTCCCTCGTTAACGTGTGAAGCACGAGCGGCATCGTCGTGAGTGTCAGAAGCTCATAGAAGAAATACATCGTCAGCATATCTTCGGCAAACGAGATTCCAAGCGTCACGCCGTAGGTCATCGTATAAAACAGGTAGAAAATCTTCTCGTGCCGCTCATGCTCCATATATTCAAACGCATAGAGCATCGCCAGCGGCCAGAGCGTTGCGACCAGCCCGGAAAACACCATCCCGCAGCCGTCCAGCCGGAGCGATAGGGACAGGTTGTTGACGAACTTGACCACCGGCACGCCCTCCGCAGGCCTTCCGATCAGAATCAGCCACACGAGCACACTCGTTATGATTACAATCGTCTCCAGATATATTTCCATATGCCGCCGTTTGCGAAACGGCAGCGCCATAAGGATGATGCCTCCCAGTATCGGCAGCAGAATCGCCACCAGCAGCATGGCAGGACTCATCGTCATTATCATTACAGGATTCATTGTCGCCCTCATTTCTATCTTTCTCACAAAAGCTGTCCGGCAAGATCAGACAGATACCCGGTCAGCCCGCCGGTCACCATCCCGCCGACCAGGGCAATCGCCGCCAAAAGCACCACCGGAACCACCAGAAACGCGCTGCCCTCTCTTCTCTTACACACTGCATAATCATAATCCTGTCCCGGGAAAAATCCACGGATCACAATCGGAAGCAGATATCCCGCCGTCAGCAGCGCACTGACGAGCAGCACCACGGGCCCCAGCCATGAAACGACCGGAATCCCGGCGTCAAACGCTCCCACGCACAGATACCACTTGCTGATAAACCCGCTCGCCGGCGGTATCCCGATCAGAGCCAGCGAACAGATCGCAAAGCACCACATCGTCACCGGCATTTCTTTCCCGATACCGGTCAGCTCATCCACGCACTGTTTCCCGGTCTGGCGAATCACCGCACCCGCGCACAGAAACAGACAGGATTTGATACACGCATGAAAAATCACATGCAGCAGCGATCCCGTCAGCCCCGCCGGCGCAAGCAGGAATAATCCAAACAGGATATAAGAAACCTGGCTGACCGTGGAATACGCGAGCCGTTTTTTTAATCCCTTCTCCAGATACGCCAGCATGGATCCCATAAAAACCGTGATAAGCGCGAGTGTGAGAAACAGCGTCTGCACCCAGGATCCCCGCAGAAAATCCGCGCCGAACGTATAGAATATCACGCGGATCATACCCAGCACGCCGCCCTTTACGATCAGTCCGGAGAGCACCGCGGACGCCGGCGCCGGCGCCACCGGATGCGCCACCGGAAGCCAGCCGTGCATCGGAAACATCCCGGCCTTCACCGAAAAACCCAGCAGCAGAAAGCAGGCTGCCAGAAGCAGGATCCCCTCGTTTCCGGAGACGAGCGACGGATCAAGCGTCCCCCGCTCCGTGAAGACAAACGTCCCGGAGTGATGCCAGACGACGTACAGCCCGAACAGTGCCATATACGCGCCGCAGAATGAATAAAACAGATATTTTAACCCCGCCATGACAGCCTCCCTGGTCTGCTCATGCAGCACCAAAGGCATCGACAGCAGCGTCATCAGCTCATAGAATACGTAAAACGTGACGAGATTTCCCGCAAAATTCAGCGCGTTTAAAATCCCGTATACGATCAGATAAAACCCGTAAAACCGCTTCTGCTTCTTTCCCCCCTTCAGATAAGAAAAGGAAAAAAATCCGGCCGGCACCCACACGAGCGTCACGACAAGTGCGAATACCTTTCCCATGTGATCCGGCGCAAAACAGACCGGCACCTGATCCAGCAGATAAAAAAATGTCACCGGCACGTTCACCGAGACCACGCACACCGCCACCAGCACGGCGGTCGCCACGAGAACCGCCCCCGTATACCAGGTGATCACGCCCTTTCGCTCCGGCTCCTTCGCCGCCAGTAATAAGATCCCTGCCAGCGCCGGCAGCACGACCGGCAGTAGAATTGTTACCGCTTCTCTCATTGCCTTTCCTCTTTTCTATCCAAACATCGCAAGTCCGCTGTGAATCCAGTTCTCGATCGGTTTCGAGAGCATGCCGAGCGCAACGTTCAGCACCATAAAGCACAGCAGCGTCAGCGCGTACACCTTCTGATTTTTCACCGTGATCGTTTTACAGTCCGAGCGGTAATCCGGCACATAGATGCGGATCACCGTCTTCATGAAATAGATCGCGTTTAGAATCGTCGAAAGCGCAAGCACCAGCACGGCGGGAAGCATCTTGTGCGCGTGTCCGATCGACGCCTCCGCGAACAGAAGCTTGCTCACGAATCCGGAAAACATCGGTACGCCGACCATGGAGAGGCATCCCACGGTAAACGCGATTCCCGCCATCTTATTCCGATAGGCCGAACCGGTCAGCTCGATAAACTCCCTGCGCCCCTTCGACACGTCCGTCAGCCCCACCGCCGCGACAAACAGCAGCGACTTTGTGGCCGCATGGGAAAATATGTGAAAAATACTCGCTGTCATTCCGGCTTCCGTCCCCAGTCCGAACCCCATGTAGATATACCCGATCTGCGCCACACTCGAAAACGCGATCATTCTGCGAATGTCGTTCTCCTGTATCGCACTCATCGACCCGAAAATCATGCCGAGCAGCCCGAAGATAAAAAGCACATTGATAATCTTGCTCTGCGCGATGATCTCAAACCCGATCACCCGGTAAAAAATCTTGATCAGCAGAAAAATATAACCTTTCGACACCAGGCTTGAGAGCATTGCCGCCGAGGAAACAGTGGAATACCCGTAAGCGTCCGGCAGCCAGGAATGAAACGGAAACAGCGCGCTTTTGATCGCGAGTCCCGCGCACAGAAGGCCGATCGTCGTCATCAGCGGCACCGTATACTCCTGCTGTGCCACGAGCAGGGCCACGGACTCTTTTATATTGCTCATCAGAAGATGCCCCGTCAGATCATAGAGCATGCATAAACTGATCAGAAACAGACCGGAGCCGAGCAGGCTCATAATCATATACCGCAGCGCTGCCTCGAACGTCCGGCCGATCTGCCGGATCATGATCAGGCCGCAGGCCGCGATCGTATTGATCTCCACAAACACGTACGCCGTGAAAAGATCATTTGTATACACGAGCGCCAGAAGCGAGCTTAAAAGCAGATCCACAAGAATATAGTAGAGATTCTGCCTGTTCTCCGCCACCTCGTCGGCCAGCTGTCTCCTGCCGCCGATCATCGACAAAAACATGATCAGACAGAAAAAGAGCGCCATCCCGGCCTCTAAGACGCCCGCGCGGATCTCATTGCCCCACGGAGCCGGGAAATGCCCCATCCAGTAGACAAACGGCTCCCCTGTATTCGTCAGATACACCAGAAGGATTCCCGACATCAGGCCCACCGCGACAATCAGGCAGGTATTGACCCACCGCGCCGCCTTTGCCGGCAGCATCGAACTCACAATCCCGGAAAACATCGAGAGGATGATGGAGAAAAACGGAACGTTCTGTACGAAGCTCATCACCGCCCCTCCTTCTTTAACAGCATCGAAATCTCATCCAGGTCCAGCGTGTGGTATCTCCGGTAGAGACGGATCGTTAAGGAGAGCATGATCGCCGTCACCGAGACCGAGACCACGATCCCGGTCAGCACGAGCCCGCTCGGAACCGGGTTGATATACGCCTCCACCTCCTGTACGCCGTCCACTACAATCGGAGCCACCCTGTCGCGGATATAGCCTTTTTCCGCGAGAAACAGATACACCGCCGTATCCATGATATTTAAACCGATAATTTTCTTGATCAGATTCTTCTGCATCAGCAGATTGGAAAATCCGATGACAAACAGGATGACAGACACCGCCTCCCCGTAATTTGTAAACAGATTCGGACCGAACATTTAAAAATCCCCCTTCCGGAACATGGCAAAAAATGTATACATCGTGCAGGCCACCACAAGCCCCACACAGATATTCAGCGGCAGGATCAGGCCGCTGCTTAAGATCGCTCCTGCTTTTCCGAGCGGGATCCCGCTCTCCAAATGATTTGCGCCGGTAAAAAACGAATAGCTCTTCGCCAGACAGTAAAACGTCAGCGAGACAAAGCAGACCCATTTATATGTTTTTTCCGTAAAAAACCGCTCCGTCTTCTCAAATCCGAAGGCATTCTGATACAGGATCAGCCCGGCTCCGATGATCGCACCGCCGGAAAACCCGCCGCCCGGCGAGAGATGGCCGTTTAAAATCACATAGATGCCGAAAATGACAATAATCGGGACCAAAATCCCAGCGATCTTCTGTAAAATCAGATTTTCCTCGTAGATGCTTTTGTCTGCGCGCATTCCGCCCTCAGCAGACGTCTTCTTCTCTTTTTTCTTATTATGGAGAAGAATCAGCACCGTCACCGTGGAGATAAACAGCACATTCGACTCGCCGAAGGTATCAAACGCGCGGTAGTCTAAGATCATGCCGGTCACGATATTGACGGCTCCGGTCTCCTGCAGCCCGTTCTCGATATAGCGGGCGGAGACCTCGTTGTTGACCGGGTTGTCCGGATCGCCGTTTTCAGGCAGCCAGGAGACGACGACAAGCATGATGAGCATCAGCATCAGACAGAACACAACCGCCGCGGCCTGATAGAGCCGGTGAAACAGTCTCAGCTTCTGGTTGTCCTCCACATCATAGATGTGCTCCCGGATCAGCCTGCGCTCCTCCATGAGTTCGCGGATCTCTCCCGCACGCGGCGCATGGCCGTTCTGCGGCTTCATCTCCACCTTTCCGAGCAGCGTATCCTTCTCTCCGTAAAACCAGCGGGAAAACGCACTATTTTTCTTCATCTTCCACGTCCTCCTCTCCCATCGCGTGAATCTTGCGGAGCGTCACGAAAAACAGCACGCTCGTCACACCCGCGCCGACCGCCGCCTCGGTGATCGCCAGGTCCGGCGATTCCAGCATCATCCAGATAATCGACATCACCAGACTGTAGGACATAAATATTAAAACAGAATTTAATAACTTCTTTGAAAATGTAACCGAGATGGCACACACCACCAGAAATCCCAGCAGGATATAAGTAAACAGATTCATCCCTTCACCTCACAATAATCCTCCAGCTCCTCGTCCGTCGTGTGCTCAAGCTTTGCGATCAGATGGGACGAGACCGGGGATGCCAGCCACAAAAACACCACCACCAAAAACATTTTCAGGCTCGTAAAGTTAAATCCGGAATAAACAATCAGTCCAAGCATCGAGACCCCGATCCCGAGGGTGTCTCCCATCGCCGCCGCATGCATCCGGTTCATCACGAAGTGAAACCGGTAGACGCCAAACACCTCAAGCGCAAAGGTGATGATCCCCGCGCACAAAAGCAGCGTGCCGACAAGAAAACGAATCCATTCCCACATGTTCATTCTCCCTTCCTGTTTTCTGCGGAAACATCCTCTCCCTTAGCCGCGCTCTGCTCCTGCAGCAGCGCTGGATGCTCCTTCTCTTTTCTCTCCTGGTAGACGCGCACATAAATCTTTGTCAGCACAATCACCGCGAGAAAACTGATCATCGCGTATATGATACAGATGTCGACGAGATAGCCCTCATTTAAAAGAATCGCTAAGATCGCGATCATGACCATGACAATCGTCCCCATCATATTGGTGGCGACAATACGGTCCGCGACCTTCGGCCCTAATACCGCCCGGATAAAGCAGCACAGCAACAGCACCGCCAGAAAGAGCAGCGCGGCCACAAACACCACATGGCGGGCATTGAGCAATACCGGATTTGTCATTTCTTCGCCTCCTCTATCTTAAGCAGCAGCTGCTCAAACGAGCTGTTTTCCAGTCCCTCCGAGAGTGACCGGTCCAGACAGTGCACCGTGAGCACATCCGCATCGAGCGATACCGTGATCGTCCCGGGCGTCAGCGTGATCGCGTTTGCCAGCAGTACGCGCGCCGTGTCCGTCCGCAGATTCGTATGGATATGTACCAGCACGGGTTCCGGCTCCGTATCCGGAGTCAGCATCAGCGGCAGCAGCGCCATGTTTGCCTTGAACACCTCGCAGACAAGAAGAACCAGATAGCGCAGCAGAAGCACGCTTTTTTTCAGAAGAAACAGATCCTTTGCCGGACTCCAGTCCATAAATCTGCAGGTGAACGCATAGATCGCCGCGGCAATCACCAGTCCGAAGACGGCAATCTCTGGGGTGAGCTGTCCGTTGAACACGACCCATACCAGAAAATAGAATACGTACATCGCTGAATCCTCCTATCAGATTTTGTATTTTCCTTATTATATGGCAGTTTAACCATATGCCGGAAACAGTATAGCACAAAAAAGCGTCAGGGAAAAGTCTGCATTTAAAATCGTGCATTTGGTTGTTTCATTTTTGGATCACATCACATTTCGTTCTTGCTGTTATTTCCGCATATATGTATGATAATGGTATCATTTCAATCGGCGATTTCCTGCATTTGGTTGTTTTATGGCATATTTCAATGCCGTCGGCCTGCCGCGAAGCCGCCACAAAAAAGAGGTGCCCGAAACGCATAGAAAAGGAGGAGCAGATGAAAAGAACAATCAGCCTTGACCGCGGCTGGCAGTTCGGATACGAACCGTTTTCCGTATTTGCCGGTCTCACAGGAAGCAGTACCGCCACAGAGGTAACGCTTCCGCACGACTACATGATTCAGACGGATATCGATCCGGACGCGCCGGCGGGACCGGCAATGGGGTATTTTACGGCAAAGCCGGCCTATTATACACGCTACATCGAGATACCGGCGGACTGGAGGGACGAGCGGATTTATCTGCATTTTGACGGGATCATGATGAATGCGACAATCGAGGTAAACGGCAGCCGCGTTCTGATGCACCACTACGGCTACACGCCGGTGTGGGCGGATATCACACACTGCGTCTCCTTCGGAAAGGAAAACCGGATAACCGTGGCCGTCAACCCTTCCATGCAGCCGAATTCGCGCTGGTATACGGGCGCGGGGATCTTCCGCTCCGTGGAGCTTGTCCATGTGCCGAAGCTGCATATCGCAGGCGACGGGATTTTCGTCCAGACGACACGGATCGAATATGAGAACGGCGTGCCTGCGGAAGCTTATCTGCGCGCAGAGGTAACCGTGTGCAATCACACCACAGAGGCTCATATCGCACAGGTGGATATCGCTCTGACCAGAGAAACGTCAGTCCTGACGCGCAGCACGAAGATTCAGGTAAATGCCGGCAGCAAGGCCGTCGCGATCATTCCGGTCACCGTGACAGATCCCGCGCTCTGGGATGCGGAACATCCGGATCTCTATGAGGTAACGGCCACCGTCACGGATCTCGGAGTATTCGGCTGCGCGCTCCGTCCCACAGCGCAAACATGCGGTGCGGACGCTCTTTCCGGGCGCGGCTCTCAGGATTCCTCCCACATGACGGACGCTGCCGACTCCTCCTCTCTTTCCGGGTGCGGCTCTCAGGATTCCTCACCCGTCACAGATACCGCATCCGTGACGACCGGGATCCGCACCGTGACGGCGGATGCCCGCCACGGCCTGCGCGTCAACGGGAAACCCGTAAAGCTGAGGGGCGGCTGTATCCACCACGACAACGGCATCCTCGGCGCCGTATCCCTGTACGACAGCGAGTACCGCAAGGTCAGAAAGCTGAAGGAAAGCGGGTTTAATATGGTGCGCATGGCGCACAATCCTCCCTCCGCCGTCCTGCTTGACGTGTGTGACCGCCTCGGCATGTACGTATTTGACGAAGCGTTTGACGCATGGCGCATGGCAAAACAGCCAGGCGATTACAATCAGTATTTTGAAGCGGACTGGAAAGCCGATATGAAAGCATTTCTGCTCCGCGACCGCAGTCATCCCTCGATCCTCTTCTGGTCGACCGGCAACGAGATTGTGGAGCGCGGCGGACTCGGAGACGGATATGCGCTTGCGATGGAACTGGCTTCCTATGTTCGTTCCATCGATTCCTCCCGCCTGATCACAAACGGACTCTGCTCCTTCTGGAATGCACTGGACGACGAGACATGGCGTGCTTCCATGCAGAATCGGCAGACCGGCATAAATGCCGCAGAAATGGCTCAGAATGCATCCGTCCCGGACACGGACACGTTTTGGGAAGATCGCACCGAGCCGTTTGCGGGCTTTCTGGATGTCGTGGGCTATAACTATATGGAAAATCACTACGAGCTGGCAGGAAAGCTCTTCCCCGAGCGCGTCATCCTGGGAACCGAGAGTTATCCGACCGAGATCGATCATGTGTGGGATCTTGTCGAGCGGCTGCCCTACGTCATCGGCGACTGCACCTGGACCGCTTTTGACTATATCGGCGAGGCAGGCATCGGAAAATCCGTTTTTGCAGATCCGGATGACCCGCTCGTAAAGGCAGGCCCCTTTGGCCTGATGTCACACGGATCCCCCTGTCCGTGGCGGCTCGCAAACGACGCCGATTTCGACATCAACGGAAATCTCACGCCGCAGGGCGCCTACCGTCAGATCGTCTGGGGCAGCACAAGAACGGCCCTCTATGTCGCGGATCCCGCAGAATTCGGAAAAACAGAGGTCGTCAGCAAATGGGGCTGGCCGGCGCTCTCCGACTGCTGGAACTGGCCGCAGCGGGAAGGCACGCCGATTCATGTCGTCGTCTACTCCGCGGCCGGCGAGGTGGAGCTCTTCTTAAATGGTCAGAGCCTTGGCGCCGCCGCTGCCGGAAAAGAACACCGCTACACGGCCTCCTTTGATATCAGCTACGCGCCGGGCACGCTGCGCGCAGTCAGCCGCAAAGACGGTATCGCCGTCTCGGAGGATGTTCTTATTACCACAGGCGCGCCCGCCGCGATCCGGCTTGCCGTGGAACCGGGCGTGCCGGCGCATGACAGCCTTCCCCTTCCGGCAGACGGCTGCGGCACTGCCGGCTCACCGGCGGCGGACGGATGCTCTTCCGCTTCGCCGGACGGCTGCTCCGTTAATCTGCGCGCGGACGGCCACAGCCTCGCTTACATCCGTCTCGACATTGTCGACGCAGAGGGCAGACGCGTTCCCGATGCGGCCGTCGCACTGACGGCAGCCGTCTCCGGCTCCGGTACGCTCGCCGGCTTCGGCTCCGCAAACCCGGTGACCGCGGAAAACTATACGGCCGGGTCCTTTACCTCCTTCCAGGGCCGCGCACTCGCCGTCATCCGCTCCGGCTATGAAGCCGGAACCGTGACGCTGACTGTGCAGGCCAAAGGGCTGCCAGAGGCTTCTGTGAGCATGACTGTCCTGCCCTGACCAAAACGTGCTGACCTCAGACAGTAAAAAACAAGGTGCAAAGCCAGAATCGCAATCCGGCTTTGCACCTTATTTTCGTATAGCATCCTGACTTTTCTTTAGAATGAGTAAATCACGCAAAAAAATTGCCTGATTTACTCATTCGTCTTTTTGCTCATAAGAATATAATGTTGCCAGGGTCAAAAGGTCATGTGTCTCACGCCTGCGAGAAAAAGTCTGACCCCAGCATCATGTTATCCATCAAACAAAAAAGGAGATGTTATTATGGCTACACTATTAGAAGCAAAAGAAGTAACAAAATTTTACGGGAAATCCGAGCATCCCAGTCTGAACAAGGTATCTTTCCGTGTGGCTGAGGGAGAATTTATCGGGATTATGGGAGCATCCGGTTCGGGAAAGACTACGCTGCTCAACGTGCTTTCTACGATAGATACGCCTACGAGCGGAAACATCTGGATAAAGAATGTAAACCTGAAAAGCCTCAATCACACAAGTGCTGCCGATTTCCGCAGGGATAATCTGGGCTTTATTTTCCAGGAGTATTTTCTGCTTGACAGCCTTACCATCCGTGAAAATATAGCTGTTCCTCTTACCCTGCAGAAGCTGCCTCCAAAAAAAATCGAAAACATGGTGCGAAGCCTGGCTGAGAGATTTGGCATTGCATCCCAGCTCGGCAAGTATCCGGGTGAATTATCTGGCGGTCAGCGACAACGAGCTTCAGCAGCAAGAGCGATTGTAAAAAAGCCGGGCATATTGTTTGCAGATGAACCGACAGGCGCATTGGATTCCAGTTCAGCTACTGAACTGTTAAACACTCTGTATGAAGCCAACAGGGAACTGCAAACCACAATACTGATGGTAACCCACGATGCTTATGCTGCAAGCTTTACAAAACGTATCCTTATTTTTAAGGATGGATGCATTATCAAAGAACTTATGAATCACGGAAACAACAGACGTGAGTTTTACGAATCTATTACTGCTGAAATAACAAAATTAGATTCTGCAAGATAAGGAGCGCAACATGAATACTATATCTATGGCTTTTAAGAATTTAAGAAAAAATTTTTCCTTTTATGCACTTTATATTCTGTCTGTGTCCCTTGTTATCACCGTGTATTTTGCGTTTGCCTCTTTTTCAAGGAACAATGTAATGCTTGAAAAAATATCGGGGGATGGTCGGGTAGAATCCATGTGCAGGGTGATCTCTGTCTTTCTGATCGCGTTCGTGATTTTTTATATGTCATATTCAAACCGTTTCTTTTTAAGGCGACGTACGAAAGAACTGGGAATATATGCCTTATTAGGTTACAGAAGGGAACGCATACTTTCACTGCTAATATCTGAAAATATTATAACTGGCATTTTCGCTCTTGCCATGGGGTTGGTTTTAGGTGCTGTTATGCACAAAGGCATTGTGTTCGGAACAACGGTTTTATTAAATCTTTCAGTAGATAATGCAAAGATACCATTCTTTCATTTTCCTGCCATTGCAGATACGATTGTTTTTATTTTGGGAGTATTATTTGTGCTGGCCCTGTCAAATGCCCGATTTCTTTTCAAAACATCGCTTATGGATTTGGTACGGTTTGAGAAAAGCGCTGAAAGAAGAATGAAATTCAGAAAGATACCTGCCCTGTCTGGCTTTATCCTGATTATTGTCGGTTATGGATTGGCATTGGACATTTTTCGTGGTAATGCCTCTTTATGGTTTTCGGTTGGTTTTTACCCAACAGGGTTGATGACGGCTTTGCTGATTGTAGCCGGAACGATTCTGTTCATTGCATACTTTCTTCCTTATGCAGTCCAAAAAAGCAAGCGGCACAAGAAAACATTTTATACCGAAACAAAGATTGTAACGGTTCCTCATTTTATTTACCGCATACGCTCTAATGCCAAAACTTTAATCATGCTTACACTTTTATCGGCAGCAACACTGACTGTTTCAAGCGTAATGGCCTTGTCTCTTTTTTATCCGATTGCTGCTGTCGCACGAATCGCTCCCTCTGAGCTGGAGTTTAGAATTGAGGAAGAAGGACAGCTAAACAGCGTAAAATTGCTTATCAGCCAATATGTACCCGCTGGTTCTGTAACCTATACTCAAACGGATATTTTCAGAGTAACTGCATCTGCCGAAAATCTCCCTATGGAGTATAGTGCAGGAACTTCAAAAGGCAGTGCCGACAATGAAAATCTGTTGCGGGAAGAGGGATTTGAGTGCATTTCATATTCACAATATGTCTCTCTGTTACAGGCTCAAAGGAGAAATGATATTGCAGGTAAGCAATCGGTTTTACAGGATGATGAGTGCATTTTGGTAAAATATCAGCCAAATGCTGACGGGAGTGATGAAACCGGCAGTATCTATTCCCTGAATATCAATGGCGGCAGCCTGCCACTTACTGTAAAAGCAACAACACTCAGCAATCCTATTTCCTTTGCAAACAGCATAGGTACAATGATTGTAAGTGATAACGTTTATGAACAGATAAAATCTGGTACCGTTTTAACAAACAGTATTGTAAGCATAAACGGCGAAGGCATCAGGGATAACGAAAAATTGTTCGAGGACATGAGCAATCTGCTTGATAACAGCCCGTATTTGCAGGGACATTCCCATAGAGTGAATGAAATTATGTCGGCAGGCAGTTCAACTTTCCTTTTAATCGGATTTTTGGTTGTACTTTTTTTCATTGCAACAGGCAGTATCTTATATTTTAATAATATTTCTGCGGTTTCAGATTCAAAAGCCGATTATCAGATACTCAGTAAAATGGGGTACTCAAATAAAATGCGAAAGAAAATTCTTAGAAAGCAGATTTTGACCTTTTTCAGTATCCCATTCCTTTTTGGTCTGACAGATTGTATATTCGCAACGATTGTTTATAAAACAGGGCTTATGCAGGATTTGCTCGGAAATACGATTACTCTTTATTTCCCTACAATAATTGCAGTAGCATTGACAGCTGCCATATATTTCATCTATTATTTCATTACTGTTCATACTTGTTATAAAACAGTGTTAAATGCCTAACCATAGCCAGGCTGTCGGCAGCGTGTCGGCAGCCTGACACGCTTTATCTTTGTATGAGAATATGGTATCATACAGAAAATCCATAAGGAAGTGTAAGTTTGAACGCCATGATATCAAAATCACTATTCTTAACGAATTACTTACTGCTAATTTTTTACATGAGCTGGAATATAAATGAGAAACAGACTGTCGTAGGCAGCGGTGTTCCGCTTCTTATATCCAGTCTGATGTTAATTGACGTTACCTATATTAGTTCCTGCAATATCAGGGAAAGCAAAGTAATGAATCTGTTTTGCGGATTATTGGCTTTGGACAGCTGGTATATGATTTTGTCGTTTGAGACTGGATTTTCGAAACAAACGCTTCTGACCATCCTGCATCCTGTGATATGCTATTTGTCTATTAAATTTGTCCTGATGTTTTTGTTTCAGGGAAGCGGATATACGTTCAAAAAAATAACGGATATCCTTCTTCTCATAACGTGCATTGGTTCTCTTATCGCGGTTTTCATATCCAACAGAATGTTTGCCTGCCTGTATGGGATACAATTTTTGTCTGGATGGTTGTGTTTTTTCTTTCTTCTGATATACCATCATAAAAGAACTATGTTCGTTCTGAAAAATGAATGGAACTACATCCTGCTTTCCGTTGCTCTTACCGCACTGTTCTTTTATATATATTATTTTGCTACCTTGCGCGTGAATAACCATATTGCCAACTTTGGAATCTATCTGCCGATGCTCCTTTTTCTCATAAGCATTCATGGTATAATGGTAAAAGACAATGCCAGTTATCCGCTCTCTGCCGTATTCAGCAAAAAGGAGGCCGTGTTTATCGTTCTGTTATCCGTTGTTATATGCGGTGTTATAATAGTATTTACAAAAGGCAGCGATAAAAATCTGTTTATTGCAGTAAATACGATATTTGCTTTCATTTATTGCTGCAATATAATTTTAGGCAGGAGCTTAATTCGTAACGAAAACAGAATGATCAGGGACAGCAAATATAATGAGGCTCTCAGGCAATTAAAACAAGAAGAAATCTTAAAACTGGAATTTTCCAATTTTCTTCATGATGACGTGTTGCAAGACCTTCTCTCAATTAAAAATATGGTGGCAAAGGCTCATCGTCCAGATATACAGGATATTATTACGGAAACCCTTGATAACTTAAACACGCATATCCGTGAACAAATGCAGGATTATCACCCTGTTATTTTGAAAACCTTAACGATCAAAGAGAATTATCAAAATCTGATCGAAGCTGTCTCGCAGGCTTTTCCGCTGCGAACGATTGTGGTATCTTTTGATTGTTCCGATCACTTGTTTTTGGTTGAACCATATAATGTACTGGTATATCGGTTGCTTAAGGAACTTCTTACAAATGTTTTTAAGCATTCAACAGGCAGTCGGGCCTGGATAATGCTTACACAGGAAAACAACATTATAGAGTTATGTGTCAGCGATGACGGAAATGCCAGCCCCAGCGACTTACCTGCAACCGACAAATCGAAGCATAAGGGTATTGCTTCAATTATAGAAAAAGTAACTAATATGGACGGCAAAGTGAATATTTCAGATAATCCGCCACATGGCATTTGCGTACAGATTCTATTGCCAATGAAAGGAGATGTTTCTTATCAATATTTTATTAGTTGATGATCATATGCTTTTTGCCAAAAGCCTTTCCGTTGCTTTGGAAGAATATAATGAAATTGAGCATTTCTATTCAACGCAGGATATTCAGGGCATAGAAAAAATGGTCGGTGATAACAGCATAGACATTGTTTTAATGGATATTAACCTCGGCAGTTTCAGCGATACGGATGGGCTGGAAGTTGCATCTGATTTGTTGAAATCAAGTCCCCTGCTGAAAATAATCGTTCTTACAGGATATGACCTGCCTGTATACAGACACGAAGCAAAGAAAATCGGTATTAGCGGTTTCCTTAACAAAAATATCAGCCCCGATGATCTGATTTCTTCGCTGATTCGTGTTTCCCGTGGAAATGCCTGCTTTCCGTCTGAGAACGGGGAAATAATAATTGAAGATTTAACAAGTATGGAAAAGAAGATATTACAGCTTATCAGTAACGGCAAAAAAAGAAAATGTGTATCCGATGAGCTATACATAAGTGAGCGGACGCTATCTAATCACTTGCAGCATATTTTTGAAAAATTAGATGTCTCGTCTGCCGTAGAAGCCGTAACAAAAGCCATTCAGCTCGGATATATACCGCCGATTTGCTGAATCGGAGCCGATAAGCTTATGAATCGGCTGCACCCCCTGGTGAATTACCATAACAGAATGATTCAAAGGCGTGTCAGATGCACCCGCCACAAAGGACACAAAGCAGCGAATCAGAGCTTTAACGTGCGTATCTCTTTGCTGCTTTTTTCGTCCCTTATATCCCCGCGTGGGATTTGGGCGCCATCTCCGAACGCCTCATTCAGATCAGGGCAGGCTGCCCTGTATGCTTTAAGGTCAGTCAGACTGTTCACGCTGCGTCTTCCGCCAGGCCGTATGTAATAAAATGGTTCCAATTGACGCCAATTTTCCGCCCGGACATTGCGTTTTTGAACGGATCGTCATATACTATAAATAACGGCGGCCGTGTCAGCACGGCAACCGCCGCAAGACCACGATGAAGATACGGGGTATGAAGTTTGAAACATCACACTGATGTGCTGATGTTTCAATCGCGGGTTTGTGCCAGCGCCACAACCCCGGAATCGCAGAGCCAGATCTGATATCTGGCTCGCGGCCTTCGCAAAAGTGCTCCGGCATGGAGGAAAAAATGGAAAAGAAACGTGTCTCTTTTTACATCCTGCTGACTGTTTCCACGCTTGCAGTCATTTGTTTCGCGACATTTTTTTATATCAGGCAGTTAAACCGGACAATCTCGGATAATATCATAAACTCGGTGAGCGAGATCGCCGAGCATGACCGGCAGTCGATCCAGTCCTACATTGAGCACCGCTGGAGGGATCTCGACGATATCGTCCGGCGCTTTTCTATCGACAGATGCAGCGACTCTCAGGAAATTCAGGACCGGCTCTGCCTGGAAACCGCGACAAGTGAATTCACCCACATCTATCTGCTCGCGGAGGACGGCGCCGTCTACACTGACGGCGATGAGATCAGCGCTCCCGGCAGCGACATCTCGGATCAGGTGTGCTCCTTTTTGTCCGCTTTTCCGGACGGGCAGATACAGATGGCCACGCAGACCGACAACGGGATCGGCAGCGACCCGGATCATACTCCGTCCATGCTCTACGGCATCCGGCTTCACGACTGCGAGATCGGCGGCGTCACGATGTCCGCCTTAATCGGAATCACCGACCTCTCCTCCATCCAGGACAAAATGGTCATCGGCAGTTTCTATAAAAACGGGGAAAGCCGCGGGCACAGCGCCCTGATCGACAAAAACGGCAACTATATTGTCAATATCAATAAAGAGGTCTACTTAAATGAGCGCAACAATCTCTATGAACATCTGCGCGAATCCGAGGATTCCGAGATGACAAATGAGGAGCTTGCCCAAAAACTGAAAAACCTGGAGACCTTTGGGTTCTACCACTCCCACAAAGGCGAGAAATACAAAGAGCTGTTTTATTTCATGCCGTTTGACGAGCGGATGGATCTGTATTTCATCCTGTCCGTCAACGAGGAGGTCTTCGTGGAGCAGAGCCGGATTTTTGTCACGATGAGCGTCATCATGCTGATCGTCTGCACCGTGACCGTGATCGCGATGCTTCTTGCGGTCATGTCCTACAAGCTCAAAACCGTCCGCGCCTCCGAGAAGGCAAAGTCACAAAAAGAATTTCTCTCCAATATGAGCCATGAGATCCGCACGCCCTTAAACGGCCTGATCGGTCTGAATCACCTGATCATGGTACATATCGACGAGGACGACCAGAAAGATCAGATCCGTGAGTGGCTGCGGAAATCCCACAGCACCGCAAATTATCTGCTGTCCCTGGTCAATGATATTCTGGATATGTCAAAGCTGCAGTCCGGAAAGGTGGATCTGATCAGCGAACCGCTGCTGATCTCCGACCTGATGGACGAGGTCGCCGCGATGCAGACGGACAATATCAAAGGACACGGCGTGGAATTTATCGTGGAAAAGCAGCTGTGCGCGCCCTGTATCGAAGGGGATGCCACGCACATCAAGCAGATTCTGATGAATATCGTCGGAAATGCCGCCAAATTTACCCCGGAAGGCGGATCCATCCGCTTCTGCGTCCGTCAGGAGCAGACCGACGAACGGCATGTGACGACAATCTTTCAGTGCGCCGATACCGGCATCGGAATCTCAAAAGAATATCTGTCCGATATTTTTGACGCATTCAGCCAGGAGCGGAACCGCCAGACAAACCGGACCAAAGGAACCGGACTTGGTATGGCGATCAGCAAACTGCTTGCAAACGCGATGAACGGCGATATCACCGTGGAGAGCGAGCTTCATGTCGGAAGCACCTTTACCGTCACGATCCCCGCCGTGATCCCCGAAGAGATCCCGGACTATCTGACAGGGGAAAAGACTGCCGCCGGGGAAGAACCTTCTCCCCATGCCGCGAAAAATGACGGCCCTGTAAAAATCCTCGTCGCAGAGGATGTTGAGCTCAACGCGGAGATTCTGCTTGCGATCCTTGAGATGGAGGGATTTCAGACCGTTCATGCAAAGAACGGAAAAGAAGCGTTCGAGCTGTTTGAGCGCTCCGCCGAGGGCGAATTTGACATCATTCTGATGGATATGCAGATGCCCGTCATGGACGGCTGTGAGGCAACCGCCGCGATCCGTAAGCTGGACCGGGCGGATGCGTCAGCCGTCATCATCTACGCCTGCACGGCCAATACCTTAAAGGAAGACCGTGACCGGGCTCTGGCGTGCGGAATGAATGATTTTCTGACAAAACCCATCGATATCCGGGTTCTGCTGAAAAAGATGAATGCAACGACTCCTTAGCGCTGCTTTTCAAAAAACGCGAACGACTTTATGTCCATCGTCCCTTCTCCCCGGAAGGCAAGATAGAGCGCATGTACGCCGTCCGGTATCGCGGCCGGAAGCAGGATTTCGCTCCAGTGTCCGCTTTTTACATCGACCGCACAGCCGGCGGCGTTCTCTCTGCCTGCTTCATCCGTCGACACCGTGACGGTTCCGCAGAACGTCCCGCGCACCTCAAGCGCAAGATCCTTTTTCGCGTCAAAGTTAAAATACTTGTATCCCAGCTTCGTCCCGTCCCCGACCGCCGTGATGTAAGACACGTTCTGAGTCTGCGTGATGCGCGCCTGTGTCCGCATCACCGGATCACTGTACTCGATCGTCTTTCTGGTCGTCGGACAGGTCAGATGACAGGCGATCGCCGCCGGATAGCTGCCGGATGCCGCAAGCGGTCCTCCGTTTAACCCGCAGCTGGTGATCTCCACCTGGGCGATGCTCCCGTCCGCCGCGATCGTAATCTTCTCTGCACATCCCTGCCTGGAGAATTCCGTCCCCTGTGTCTGCCTGTGATAGAAAATATAGTGCTCACCGTTTACTTCCACGATCCCGCCGTGATTATTTCCGAGCACGGATACCGGATCCTCCCTGCCGTTTAAGCCGATATCCCCGTTGGAGACGATCGTGCCGCCGTAGACGAAATCACGGTCCGGCTTATCGCTCGTCGCGTAGCACAGCTCATGGCTTTTGTGGCTGGAATAGACAAAATAATACGTTTTTCCGATCTTGCGGATCGAGGACGCCTCAAAAAATCCATGTCCCTCAAAACCGGTTCCCGCCGTGTGATGGCCGCCCGGAACGCTGACGCGCGGCTCCTCCTTTAAGGTGATCATATCCTGCTCAAGCTCCGCCACCATGCCGTTCTCGCCAAACCGGATCTCTGACAGTTTCCCGATTCTCGCCCGCTTCTCCGCCGGCATCGCCGCGAGCTCCTCCTCGCTTAACGCCGGTATGTTCATCTCTTTTTCCGCAGCCGGAGCAAAGCCGTAGTACAGATACACCCTGCCGTCGTCGTCTGTCAGAACCGCCGGGTCAAAGGGCATGTGCTCGCGGAGCACCGCACCGTCCCGGATGTGCGCCGGATATTTCACATGTCCGTAAAATTCAAACGGCCCTGCCGGCGAATCGCTGACCGCGACGCCGATCTCCGGGTAAAAGGAAAAGCAGTAATACAGATAATATCTTCCGTCCGGCCCCTTCGTGACATCCGGCGCCCACAGCTGCATCGTGTCTTCTGCATTCGACGGATCCTGGGTGCGGCGGTAGATGACGCCCTCATATCGCCAGTCGCGCAGGTTATCGACCGGCGCGGACCAGGTGACATAGTGATCCTCACAGTATGCCTTTCCCCCCGACACATCGTGGGAACCGTAAATGTAGACGCGCCCGTCAAACACATGCGGCTCCCCGTCCGGCACATACTCATACAACGGTAAATACGGATTGTAAATCTGTTCCATGTTCTCTTCCTCCCTGTTTTCTGAATGGATCTCTGCCATTCTGCATTTTTATTTATTTTAACACAGCAAAAGACGTGCTGTCTGACACTCGCACGCCTTGTTTTATCATTATTCCGACATTTCCGTCCAAACCGCCCGCAGCCGTCCACTCCCGGCAAACCGATCACGCTCCCCGCTCGATCCCGGCCTCTCCCGGCAAGCCGATCATGCAGTCTGCGTGGCCACGTCCACTCCCGACAAACCGATCACGCTCCCCGCTCGATCCCGGCCTCTCACGGCAAACCGATCACGCTCCCTGCTCGGATCCGGCTTCTCACGGCAAACCGATCACGCTCCCCGCGCGGCCACGTCTCTCACGGCAGGCCGCTTTCGCTCCGGCCGCTTTCAACTCTCCCGTCCGTACAGACAGTCGATATGTTTCTCCGCAAAGAATGACATCCACGCATCCGAAGGCCTCACATCCGTCACCACCATGTCAATCTCCGAAATCTCACAGATCCGCGCAAACGCGATATGGTCAAATTTGGTGCTGTCCACCGCAAGAATCTTCTGCCTGGCGGAGCGCAGCATCGTCTGTTTCACCTGGGAAAACATCTCATTCGCATCCGTGATCCCTTTGTTCAGATCAATTCCCTTGCAGGAGAGGATCACCTTGTCCGCGTTGAACGAAGAAATGCTCTCGATCGCCCGCGGGCCGACCAGTGCGAGATAGTTTTCCCGCAGCGTACCGCCCGATGATATGATATCCCATCCGCTTACATCTGTCAGCTCCACCAGCACCTCGATCGAATTGGTGATGACGGTCAGACGCTTTTTGTGCCGAAGCGCTTTTACGATCGAGACCGCCGTCGTACTCGGATCCACGATGATGTGATCCCCGTCCCCGATCAGCTCTGCGATCAGCCCCGCGATTTTTTGTTTGCCCTCCATGTTTTTCTTTTTGCGCACATGAAACGGCATATCCAGATTGTTGTTCTCGTTTAACACCGCACCGCCATACCCCTTTATGGCGAGTCCTTCCTTATCAAGCTTATCCAGATCCCTGCGTATCGTCTCTTCCGACACCCCGAAAAGTACGCTCAGCTCGCTGACTACCACCTTTTTTTCATCCTGCAGCTTCTCCAGTATCAGGTTTTTGCGTTCTGCTGCCAGCATTCTGCCACCCCCTCTTCTCCCGCATCCGGTCTCCATGGCTGTGCATCATCCGGATTACCGCTTCTGACGAAACAACCCTGACGTTTGTCCCCTAAGAATCTTATATGATGGTCCGGCAGATCTGCGGATCCGGGTTTGCAATCACCGAAGCATCCAGAAACATCCCTTTTTCCCCCACGGATTCCTTCGCCTTCGCGATCGCCGCCTCGCAGGCCGCAACCTCACCGGTGATAAACAGATACGATTTTCCGCACATTCCCTTGGCGATCCGAAGCTCGATCAGCTGGACGATCGCCGTCTTTGCCGCGATATCCGCCGCCACAATGATCGACGCCGCATCGTACGTCTCTAAAATACCGAGCGCATTCACACGGTCGATCTGGCTGGCGCCGTAGATCGCCGGAAAAATGGCGTCGTCCGGATTGCCGAGCACAAAACTCCCGATCAGCTCTTCCTCACGGACCGCTTTCGCGCGCTCCACCGCCGCGTTGACTGCGCTTAAATCGCCCGCGATCAGTGCAATATATTTGCCCGGGCAGACGGTCTGTGCCTCTAAAATCTCCACATCCGCCGTCTTCACCATCTGATCCGCTGCCGTGACACCGGCGGACACCGTCTTAAATTCTATCATTCCGATTGCTTTATTCATCCTGTTTCCCTCTTATGATGCGATCACGATGTATGTCTCCGTCACCTCGGACACCGTCCCTGATATGGACGCGTGAATACCGACCGACAGGCCCTCCGCGGCCGTTCCGATCACATCGCCGCAGTTCACCGCATCCCCCTGCTTCACACAGGCTTTTGCCGGCGCGCCGATGTGCTGCGACAGCAGAACCTTTACCTTTGCCGCGCTGCGGATCGAAGGATCAAGCGTCGCCTCTTTGTCGTAGGCAGAGAGACCAAGCCGCGCCATTAAACGCTCCTCCGGCGCTCTGCGGTACTCACGTGCACGGTTCACCGGCGCTGCCTTAGCCGCAGGAGGCTTCACGCCCGCATTCCGAAGCCCTGTCTTATACTCCGCCATCATGCTGCGAGGGGAGAGTCCCTGCGGGCAGCTGTAGAGCTCGCACAGTCCGCATGAGCTGCAGAACATCGTGTTGACAAACGGCTCAATCCCGCGGAAATCCCGGTTTGCCGCCGCGCGCATAAACAGATGCGGCTCGATCGGATGGCCCAGCGCATGCCGCGGGCACAGATCCGTACAGGTCTGGCACTGGCAGCAGGAAGACGCTGCACGCGCCACCGCATTTGAAAACCGGTTCTTTTTCCGGTACACCAGCACATGATCCTCCGGCAGGACGATAACGGCATTTGTCGTCTTCGTCACCGGCTGATATTCCGTGCCAAAGCCGCCCATCATGGGCCCGCCCAGCAGATAAACCGGACGTTCTGTCGTGACGGCTCCCGCCATCGCCACGACGTCGCCGATCTGTGTCCCGACCGGAACGCGCACCGTGACCGGATGCTCCACCTCGCCCACGACCGTCACGCATTTGTCCGTGACCGGATGATTCTCCCAGACGGCGCGGTAGACGTTAAATAAGGTCTCAACGTTAAAGACGGCCACGCCGCACTCGATCGGCAGCCCGCCCGGACGCACTACTTTTCCGGTCGCCTCGTAGATCAGGACCACCTCGTCCCCCATGGGGTAGGCGCCTGGTAATCTATGGATACGCACCTGCGGAAATTCCCCGAGATATTCCTCCAGGGCCGCAATCGTGCTCTTGTATTCTTCTTTGATTCCGATGATCGCTTCCCCCGCGTGAACGGTTTCGGCAATCAGCGCAAATGCTTTTAAAATTTCCCGCGCGTGCTCCTTTAACAGCTGCCGGTGCAGCTTTAACAAAGGCTCGCACTCCGCGCAGTTCATCAGAATGGTATCCGCGCCCTCGGAGAGCTTCCCGTAGGTCGGGAACCCTGCTCCTCCGGCGCCCACGATTCCATTCTCTCGTAAGATTCTGCTTAATTCTGCAATCTCCATCCCCTTACACCAGCTTTCCGATGTCGTCGATAATACCGACAATGGCGGCATCAATCGGGGAATCCGGCAGCCCGCAGCCGATGCGCGCAGCGCTTCCCTGCGCTACCAGCACGTACTCGCCGATTCCCGCCCCGATATTGTCAATGGCAACCAGCTGCCTGTTTGCCCCGTCCATGATGCCGATCGGCTCAATCACCATGAATTTGTTGCCGATCAGGTTATCCTGCTTGCGGGTGGAGACAATACTTCCGGTTACTTTTCCTATGATCATGGAATATCCTCTTCCCTATCTCACTGCAGGATGCACATAAGCCTGGCTCTTTACGATCGCCGCCTTATCCCCGCAGCCGATCTCGCTGGCATTCGCCTCGTCGGTGTCAATGTGCATCTCTAAGGTAAAGCTGTCGTCCACACGGATTTTGACCTTATCAAAGGTCGTGCCCCGCTCGTTGTCCACGCGTACGCTGACATAATCGCCGTCGCCGACTCCGCAGGCCGCCGCGTCCTTCGGGGACATGTGGATATGCCGTGCCGCGATGATGCAGCCTTCTTTGTGGTATACTGCGCCCCTCGGGCCTACGATCGCAATCGGCGCGGACCCTGCGATATCCCCGGATTCCCGGACCGGAACGCTGATACCGAGCTTTCTCGCGTCCGTGACGCTGATCTCGACCTGCGTCGCTTTCCGCACCGGCCCCAATACCCTGACATTTTCTATCGCGCGGAGCTTTAAGCCCACAATCGTACAGCACTCGTTCGATGCGAACTGGCCGCCCATCAGCTCTTTTTTCTTTGTCAGCCGATAGCCCTCTCCAAAGAGGATCTCCACGTCCTCCTGTGTCAGATGAATATGGCGGGCGCTCACACCGACCGGCACCTGGAAGTCCTCTCCCTTTTTCTGACCGGCCTGGATGCTCTCGATGACGATCCTTGTCAGTGCTTCTATCTCATTTCTTTCCACTTGTAATCACCTGCGTCTTTCTCTCACTGCGTCTTCCTCTCACACCTGATCTGTCAGTGCGCCGCCGCGGATGTCCCTGCGGCCAAACAAGAGTGAAATATGCCGGGCCGGCGCTTAACGCCGGCCCCGGCTTTTCTGACAGATAAAACGCAATCAGCCGATCTTCGGAAGGATTCCCTCAACATCGGTGTGCGGTCTCGGGATCACGTGCTGTGCAACAAGCTCACCGAGTCTCTCCGCGTTTGCCGCGCCTGCCTCTACCGCCGACTTCACAGCGCCGACATCGCCGCGCACCATGATGGTCACGAGTCCGGAACCGATCTTCTCTGTTCCCACAAGCGTAACGTTTGCTGCCTTGCACATGGTATCCGCCGCCTCAATCGCTGCGGTCAGACCTCTTGTCTCCACCATTCCCAATGCTTCCTGTGCCATAATAGTTCCTCCTTTTCTGTTTCCATTTTACCGTATCTGAGTTTTGTTTTCTACTTTTTTCTGTGATTTTTTCTGCCCTGACCGGCCGGCTTTTCCGTGCCGTCATCCTTTTTCCCGTCTGCTTCGGGCTGCGCCCCTTCCGCTGCCTCTTCCGCTTTTTCAGCGGTCTTTGCAGCGGGCTCTTTCGCATCGGCCGCCTTTATCGCGCCCTGCTTTTTGGCCTTCGGCGCTTCTTTTCCGGCAGGCTCCTTTTTCTTCTGAAGCCGGCTCGCGCTCAGCGCCACCAGTCTGCGGATCTCCTCGCTCGGAGCCGCGATGACTCCGTGCGCCGCCAGGATATGATGATTTTCCTCACAGATTTCTTCTGCCGCTTCCACGGCCGCTTTTACATCGGATACGCCGCCCTCCACAATGATCGTGACCAGCCGGCCTCCCAGCTTCCGTTCCCAGGTAACCAGAGTGACATCCGATGCCTTGCACATTGCATCCAGCGAATCAATCGCAGCAACCACGCCGGAAACTTCAATTAATCCATATGAGGCGCCCATACGCTATTCTGCCTTCGGAAATCCCGGAAGGATCTTTTCCACATCCGTATGCGGTCTCGGGATCACATGCTGTGCGACAAGCTCGCCAAGGCGGCTTGCTGCTGCCGCACCCGACTCAACCGCTGCCTTCACTGCGCCCACGTCGCCGCGCACCATCACGGTCACCAGACCGGAGCCGATCTTCTCTGTTCCGATCAGGGAAACCTCCGCCGATTTGGTCATCGCATCCGCCGCCTCAATCGCTGCGGTCAGTCCTCTTGTCTCTACCATTCCTAATGCTTCCTGTGCCATTTTATATCCTCTCTTTCCGCCGCCGGCCTTTACCGGTCGGACTCAATGTAGCTTTCTTTGTGTTCTAATCCGCGTCAAATGCGCAGATCCCCAGCATTTTTAACGTATCCTGCGTCGGTCTCGGGATCACGTGGCTTACCACCACGCCCGTTGTGGCCTCCGCCGTCTCTCTTCCGGCCTCCACGGCTGCCGTCACATCCTCCACGCTTCCCCGGAACTTGATCGTGACCAGAAGCGGAACCGGCAGCGACTCCGCATTGGCCGGCTTATTCTTATCAAACGGTTCCAGGGTAACATTGGCTGCCTTGCATCCCGCGTCCGCCGCGAGAAACGCACAGCACAGTCCGTATACCTCCAGGATTCCTACTGCTCTCTCATCCATATAAGGGGCCCCTTTCCATCCTGCCTGTCATTAATCCGGCAGCACTGCGATCTTAAGGCCGGTCATCGCCAGATTCTTTCTGTACGCCTCGTTGATCCGGCTTAACGGATATTTGTCCGTGATCAGCTCGCCGATCGGCAGCCCGATCGCATTCGCGCTCTTCAGGAACTCAAATGTGGTCGCATAATCGCGCAGCGTGTACACCCAGCTTCCGACCGTCGTGATCTCCTTCGCACAGATATCAAAGTGCGGGTTGATCGTCGCGTCTCCGCCGTTGATGAAAAATCCAAGCTCGCAGAGGCCGCCGCCGTTGCGGATAAACTTATAAATATTGGAATGTCCTGCCGGCGAACCGGTGCACTGGAATGCAAAATCCGCCAGATGCCCGTCAAACTGTGCGGCAACGCCTTCCGCCATCGCCTCGGTGCCGCTGTAATCCCTGAAGTTCACGCTGCCGGACGCGCCGAGCTTTTTTGCAAACTCCAGTCTTCCCTCATTGCCGTCCACCGCGATGATATTGCCGATTCCCATCGTCTTTAAGATCGCGATGCAGATCAGACCGATCGGCCCGCAGCCCTGTACGACCACGCGGCTGTTGAACCGCAGGATCCCGGTCGTCTTCGCGCGCTCCACCGCATGTACGAGCACCGCGCACGGCTCGATTAAGATACGGGAATCCAGATCCAGATCGCTGACGTTAAAGAACGTCGACCCTCCGCGGATCAGTATGTAGTCGGCAAACCATCCGTTTAAGTGGACATCGTCGTCCGGGAGCAGCCCGTAGACGTCCGCGCCGCCGACATTCTGTTTATTTAAGTCAAACATCGTGATATCGGGGTTATCCTTAAAAATCATGCAGGTAACCACTTTGTCCCCGAGCGCAACCGGCTTTCCGGCGCTGTCGGCCGTCACGTTTTTCCCCATCTTTACGATCTCGCCGGTTCCCTCGTGTCCTAACGCCACCGGAATTAACCCGAACGGATCTCTCTTAAACTCATGGGCGTCGGTTCCGCAGATCCCGCATCCCTCCACCTTTACCAGGATATCGTCGTCTCCAACCTCCGGCATGGGGTATTCTTTTATCTCAAAATTTTCTAACGATGTGAGCATCGCGACATGTGCGGTCTTCGGAATCTCTCTTCCTGCATGGGAAGCCGAAGATCCGGATGTCCCTGACAGGCTGTTTAAGACCTGTTTTACGATCTCTTCCACCTGGGAAGCATTCATCTCCATCCTTATTCCCTCCTTTTTTATTACTATAAGGGCAGTTCGCGAAACATACTGTCCGTCGTTTCACTGCAAGCGTCTTATTTTTCAGATTTTCTCACCGGATATGCCGCTTTCGCAGCCTCCGGTTTCCAGGCCGGCGCTCCCGTCTTAGCGGATGCAGAGACTGTCCGACATGGTACAGCGTCTGCGCTTCGTGAAGGTCGCCGCGCTGGTTAATCCCTCGCCGGTACGGCTCGCGATCGTAAAGGTCGGGAAACCCTCGCCGCCGAAGCCGAGCGCCGCGTACGACGGTCCGTTTTTCACAAGGATCGCCGTGTCGACGGCCCGCGCATATTCCGTGATCCGGTCCACATTCTTGCAGTGGATGTGCGCGGAGTGGCGGTTGCCGTGCTCAAGCCATACGGCCTGCTCCACCGCGTCCTTAAAATCCTTCGCGCGCACGATGCCTAAGATCGGCATCATCAGCTCCTCCGCGATCAGCGGATGCTCCTTCGGGCCTTCGAAAATGATGCAGCGAATATTGTCCGGCACCGTAACGCCCACCATCTGGAGCAGCACCTTTGCGCTTCTTCCGACGCATTTGCGGTTTAAGACATGCTTTTCGTTCATCACCGTGTGGATCAGCTTCTCCTGCACTTCCTTTGACGCTAAGTAGCAGCCCTGCTCCTCCACCATGTAGCGCATCAGCTCGTCGCAGATCGCGTCAACCGCAACCACTTCTTTTTCCGCGATACAGGGCAGATTGTTGTCAAACGTACATCCGTTGACGATATCCTCCGCTGCCTTGCGGATATCGGCTGTCTCATCCACCAGTGCAGGCGGATTGCCCGCGCCGGCTCCGATGCCTCTCTTCCCGCTCGAGAGCACCGCCGTCACAACACCGGGGCCTCCGGTCGCAACCAGAAGCGGGATGTCCTTGTGCTTCATCATTACCGCACTCGAGTCGAGCGTCGGTTTTTCCACCGTACATGCGATATTGTCCGGGCCGCCTGCTTCCATGGATGCCTCGTTTAAGAGGTTGATCGCAAAGATGGAAGTGCGGATCGCCTGCGGATGGGGGTTAAATACCACGGTATTGCCCCCCGCAAGCATTCCCATCGTATTGCAGAGCACGGTCTCGCTGGGATTGGTGCACGGTGTGATCGCTCCGATGACGCCGAACGGTCCCATTTCCACCAGGGTTAAGCCCCGGTCGCCGGACCATGCCGTCGTCGTGATATCCTCCGTCCCCGGCGTCTTTTCCGCCACCAGAAGATGCTTTAAGATCTTATCGCCGACATTTCCCATCCCGGTCTCCTCAACGCCCATGCGCGCTAAGGTCTCCGCGTTTTCTTTGATTTTTGTACGGATATTGGAGATGATCTTTTCCCGCTGATCCATCGACATCACACGCACGACTTTCTGTGCTTCCTTCGCCTTTTCAATCGCGGTATTCATGTCGGTAAACACGCCGTGTCTGGCGGCTGCCTGACTGCCCAGCTCCAACTTCGCGATCACATCTCCCACGATACGTTTTATCTGGCTTTCTGTCATTTCCAAGCTATCACTTCCTTTAATATATTTTTTCCATAGGCGCCGAGCTTCGTGTCCTGCTCCGCAGTCCCTCCGCTCACGCCGATGGCTCCGATCATGACCCCGTCCGCATAGAGCGGTTCCCCGCCGCCGAAGATCACGATCTTTCCCTCATTGGTATTCTGGATGCCGTAGAGTGATCCGCCCGGCGCCGCAAGCTCAGCGAGCCTTGCCGTCGGCATCTGAAAAGCCACGGAGGTATAGGTCTTACCCAGCGCCACATCGTAGCTTCCGATGTATGCGCCGTCCATACAGTGCACCGCCACCGGCCGCCCTGCCGCATCCGACACCGCAATCACCGCATTTACGCCCATGCGGGCCGCCTCAGCCTCCACGCGCTCCATCAGAGCCGTGGCAAGCTTTAAATTCATCATGGAAGAAGCCCGCATCCTGCGCAGCACATCCCGCACTGCGCGCTCCAAATCCTTCTCTTCCATACTCTCTCCTCACTTCCAGGCCAGGATTCTTCTATTGCGAAAATCCGACCTTTGTTTCCTGCTCCAACCTGCTTTTTCCACCGGAAGAATCCCTGTCTTTGGGATTCTTCTAATGCGAAAATCCCGGTTTCCAGATTTTCGCTATTTCATCTCGGAAATCACTCTCTTTACGATCTCCGCGATCGCTGCCTCGTTCACGCCGCCGGACTCCTTGCCGCAGTCGCAGCCAAAGCTGTACTCATAGCCCGGCATGTTCTTATAATCCGCGGAACCGCAGCCGCCGCAGTTGTGGCAGTTGTCGCCGTCTTTGTTTAAGCACAGGTTTGCCGGATGCTTGCCCGGAAGACCGAATTTGCGGCGGATCTCATAGAGCTTTTTGATATTTTCCTTGTCAAACTCCTTCGGGCCGCCGAGCACTTTGGACTTGTAAAGCAGCTCTGCGTAAAACTCCAGGCTCTCCATCTTGTGGTATGCTGCCAGAAGGTCGGTACTCCAGGTCAGCGCTCCGTGGTTCTCAAGAAGCACCGCGTCAAAGTACGGAAGATATTTCTCCAGGTTGTCCGGGATCTCCATCGTGGACGGCGTGCCGTACTCTGCGATCGGCACACAGCCAAGCGCGATCACTGCCTCCGGCATAATCGGCTGGGTCAGCGGAATCCCTGCAATTGCAAACGAGGTCGCAAAGGTCGGATGTGCGTGTACCACGGAACCGACATCCGGGCGCTTCTGATAGACACGCATGTGCATCTTGATCTCGGAAGACGGCTTAAAGCCCTTGTTTGCCTGGATCACGTTTCCGTTCTCGTCTACCTTGCAGATGAACTCCGGCGTCATAAATCCTTTTGACACGCCGGTCGGCGTACACAAAAACTCATGGTCGTTTAACTTTACGGAAATATTTCCGTCGTTCGCTGCCACCATGTTGCGGTTGTAGATCCTCTTTCCGATCTCGCAGATCTGTTTCTTGATTTCCATTTCGTTTACCATTACCATTTTCCTCCTTAAATTTTAAATGAAACTTATGTTTATTGCTGTTCTTCTGTTCATTTTTAGAAGATACAGCGATTGTTCCCTCTCATGTTCACAATCCCTCAGACTGTCCGCAACTTCTTCCGGTCACAGTCAGGCTGTCCGTTCTCAGTCATTTCCTGCTTCCGCTCTCAGTCATTTCCTGCCCACGCTCTTCATCCGTCTTCAGATACTCCAGGATCTCGGCCACCCCGACACCCTCCTTCGAATTCACGTGAAAGATCGTCTTACAGCCCGCGATTTCAAGCCACCGGTCCGCCATCGGAATATTGGCCTCCGGCAGATCGATCTTGGTGACGATCCCGATGCATTCGCGGTTCGCCTGGCAGGTCACATTCGGCGGAAACAGCGAGTACGGCTCATTGGCCGCCACCAGGATTCCGACTACATCCGCCTCGTATGTGTAGAGCGCCAGCGCCTTCCCGAGTCTGTGGCTCTGCGCGTATTCCCCCGGCGTGTCGATCACGCTCTCATAGTGGTTGACGTACTGCGTCTTATAATAATGGATCTCCTCGCCCCGGAGCGCCTGCGTCAGCGTCGTCTTGCCCGACATGCTCCGCCCCATCAGTATCAGCTTTTTCATGTCCTGGTCACCGGGCAGACCGTGTAGCCCAGCTTTTCCTCCACATAAGTCTGCATCGCCTCCATCGCGGCCTCGACCTCGCTCACCGTTCCGGTGATGATTAACGACCCGCTGAACCGGTCCACAAAGCCGAGCGTGATCCCGCTGGACTTGATCGCGATATCCGCCATGATAATCGCCGTCTCGGAGGGTGTCACTGTGGTAACCCCGATCGCCGCCCGCTCATAGTCAATGCGCGGATCCAGCCCTAATTTTTCATAGAGCGTTTTGTCCGGACTGGCGATGATATGGAACAGCGTCACCTGGCGGCCAGGCACGCTTTCCTGTATGATTCTCATTCCATCTCCGATGGTGCTGTATTCTTCCATGTAACCTCCTGTCAGCCCTCTTTCCCCGGCTCTGCCTCCGTCTGCGGGCCTTCGTCTTTCCCCGGCTGCGCGTCTGTTCTACGGGCCTTCGTCTTTCCCCGGCTGCTCGTCTGTTCTTTGGCTTTCTTCTCACCCTCCGATATGGCAGTGAAGCTTTGATACGGATTCGACTGTTTTCTTCAGCATCGCCATGTGTTCATTCTCCGGCGGCAGCAGATCCTTTAACAGATATTCCCGTCCCAGGCCCTCGTATTTGTCCTGACCGAGCCTGTGATACGGCAGCAGATGAATCCGCGTGACACCGGGCAGGCGGTCCGCAAACTGCGCGATGGATGCAATCTCCCCCGGCGTGTCGTTGAAGGTCGGGATCACCGGTACGCGGATCACCAGGTGTGTCCGCCCGGACGCCGCGATCTTCCTGGCATTCTCCAACATCAGCTCATTTGACCTGCCGGTAAACCGCTTATGCTTTGCCGGATCCGTGTGCTTGATGTCCATCAGGTACGTGTCCAGATACGGCAGGATGCCTTCGATCACCTCATACGGCGCACAGCCCATGCTCTCCATCGCGGTGTCGATCCCCCTGGATTTTGACACGGTAAGCAGCGCCCTTGTAAACTCCGGCTGGCAGAGACTCTCCCCGCCGGAAAGCGTCATCCCGCCGCCGCTGCGCCGGTAATACTGTCGGTCGCGCTCGACGGTTTCCATGACCGTTTCCACCGTGACGTCCTCCCCGATCACCTTCGGCCTGCCGTCCACCATCATCGTCTGGATCTGATACTCCTGCGATTCCGGATTGCAGCACCACATGCACCGGAGCACACATCCTTTTAAAAATACAATCGTACGGATTCCCTTTCCGTCATGGATCGAATACCGCTGGATGTCAAAAATCCGCCCTCTTGTCTGTAAAATATCATCCATGTAAACCTCCTGCAAAACCCCGCTGCGGAGTCCTTCGCCTCCTGATCAGAAGCCCTGCTCCGTACGTCTTATGATATCGTCCTGCAGGCTCTTGGAGAGCGTCGTAAACAGCGCGCTGTAGCCGGCCACACGCACCACCAGATGCTTATAATTCTCCGGGTGCTTCTGTGCGTCCAGAAGCGTCTCGCGCGAGACGACGTTAAACTGCATATGGCTGCCCTTCCGGTCAAAGTAGGTCTGAATCAGGCTGACAAAATTGTCAAGCCCTTCCTCGCCGCTTAATGCGGACGGGTGGAACTTCTGATTAAACAGCGTCCCGTTCGACGCGATCCCGTGGTCTAAGATCGAGACGGAATTGGCCGCCGCGGTCGGTCCGTGCACATCCTTCCCCGCGGTCGGCGAAACGCCGTCCGCCACCGGAACACCGGCTAATCTGCCGTCCGGCGTCGCGCCGGTCTGCGCTCCGAGCGGCACGTTGGCCGACACCGGATACAGACCCGCCTGGAAAATCCCTCCTCGCGGATTCTGATAGGACAGCAGCGGCTTCGTGTACGTGTAGGCCGCCTCGCGCGCAAATGCGTCGATCTCGTCGATATCGTTTCCGAATTTCGGCACTGCCTCGATCAGATCCAGAAGCTCTGCAAACTTCCGCTGATCCTCCGCTGTCACCGACTGCCGTAAAATCTCCTGCGTCATCTTTGCGACCGCCGCCGCATCGCCCGTCACGCCGTTCTTCGCGAGCTCGCGCGCCGCGATCCCCGCGACCTGCGCCACGACAAGCTGGTTCACCTCCCTGCCGTAGTTAAACAGCAGCGCTTTTTTATAATCCGCCATCGAGACTTTCTTCTCGTCGTAGACAAGTGTCTTTATGGCATAGAGCGAATCCGCCACATTTGCGATGCCGAATCCCTGCGGCCCGGTGAAATTGTAAACCGCACCGCCCTGCTCGCAGGTCTTTCCCCGCTTCATGCAGTCGTCGACCATACACGCCAGATACGGCAGAGGCGCCCGCTCCGCATGCGCCTGGTCGATCGCATTGTCCGCGTTGACCAAAAGCGAGATAAAATAATTCATCTGTTCCCTGTACGCGTCGTAAAACTCCTCAAAGGTCTTCATCTGCTCGACCTCGCCGGTCTTCGGCCCGATCTGCTCGCCGCAGTCGATCCCGTTCTGGAATACCAGCTCAAGCGGCCGGCACATGTTGAAGAATGCCGCGTCATGCCAGCCGTTCGTCTTCCCGGCCTTCTGCGGCTCCACACAGCCGATGATGTTGTAGGTTCTCGCATCCTCTAACGTCACGCCGCGGCTCATTAACGACGGGATGATCACCTCATCGTTGTAGTAGGCCGGGAGCCCGATGCCTGTCCGCGTCAGCTCCGCCGCGCGCACCAGAAGATCATGCGGCGACCCGTTCCACACGCGGATCGACAGCGACGGCTGCGGTAAAAACACGTGGAACGACGCCTCGATGCACATAAAAGAAAGATCGTTTGTGACATCGAGCCCTTCCGCATTCTGCCCGCCCACGATCAGATTCTGAAACAGGCTGTAGCCCGCAAATCCCTTCGCGCTGTCCGCATCGCGGCATTTATTTAAATCGTTTAATTTCACCCAGATACAATCGATATACTCCTGCGCCTGCTCTCTTGTGAGCCTGCCCTCATCCAGATCCTTTTTGTAATACGGATACATGTACTGGTCAAAGCGGCCCGGTGAGATCGAGTGTCCCGAGGACTCCATCTGAAGCAGCTGCTGAACGAACCAGAAGCTCTGACATGCCTCGTAAAAACTCTGTGCCCCCTTTGCCGGCACCCGTGCACAGTTCGCAGCGATCTGCAGCAGCTCGGCCCTGCGGGCAGGATCCTTGCACTTTGCCGCCTCCTTCTCTGCAAGCGCCGCATAGCGCTTCGCGTAATCGATCACCGCCTCACAGCTGATGATCACTGCCTGTAAAAACCGGCTCTTTGTCGCGTAATCGGCATCCCCGAACCGGCATCCCGCCAGCTCTTCCTGCGCCTCTTTCATGATGCCCTCATAACCGGCTGCAAGCACCTTTTCATACTGCACGGTCACATGTCCGACACCGTTGTAAAAGTAGTTCCCCGGTGTGAACATATTGTGCTCCATCGCCTTTAACGCCTCGGGCGCCATATAGGCGGTCGCAAGCTCACTCGTGGTCTTTCCCTTCCAGTATCGGTTGGCCTCTTTTAATTCTTTTTTCGTCTGATCGGATATGTAGAACGGATCTGCTTCCCTGGTGGCGACCGTGTCAAACTCCGCCTCCATCCATTCGTAAGAAAACTCGGGGAAGGTCTGACATCCCCTCGGTGCGATCGTGGAACTGCCCACAATCAGTTCGCCCTCGCGGATGATGATCGGAATATGCTTTAGAATGTGTGCAAACGCTTTTGCGCGGCGCAGAATCACCGGCTCGTTCTCCGTCTGGCGGAAGGATTCCGTCAGGAGTATCGCGCGGGCCGATTCGATCTCCGGCATCTTTGCATACAGATGTTCTACAAGCTTCGTGATCCTCTCTGTCTTCGGGATTCTGGTGCTCTGATATCTGCTCATATACTCACCTCACTGCTGCACGCCCCGGTCATACCGTCCTGTTCCGTCAGTCCCTGTCTGCCCTGATGTCCGGATCGTATCGTTTCTATTTCCATCTTCTGTGTATTTTCAGAACCAACACAATTCCACAGCTTTGTTTCTTATTATATGCATGTTTTTGTGGTTTGTCAAGCAGTAAAAATGTTGTTTTATGTTGTTTTTGTTTTCCTCTCCCCATCCGTTTGTGCATATTGCCGGTTTCACACAAAAAGGCCGGCGTATTTGGGGGCTTTGTCTTCCTCTGTCGTTCAAAAAGTGTACAAGAGTCACAAAGTTTGGCAAATTTCCCCCGCCACGCCGGCCGCATTTAATCCCTGTTTCTACTTATTTAATAGTGCCATGGCAGCACCGCCCGTCCGGACCGCAATATCATGTGTCCGTCATCCCAAATCCACACAATCAGATACCGCACCGGTCTCAGCAGTACATCCCGTCCTCCGACCGGTAATTAAGCACGTCCTCGTTGAGCGTCACACCGAACTCCTTTCCGATCTGGCGGATATTATCATCCGTGATCACCTGTCTTAGCTTTCCGTCCGGTGAAGCGGAAAGCGCGATCGATGCGATCTGAGCCGCCTTCTCGATCGTGTGCATCAGGCCGAAAGCCGTGTCAAAATCCGGGCCGGACACGAACAGCCCGTGGAACGCCCAGACCGCGGCGTCATACTGTTCCATCTGCACGCAGGTGGCCTTTGCGATCTCCGCTCCGCCCGGCACCATCCAGGGCACCACGCCGACGCCGCCGGGAAACACCACGCAGCACTCCGTCGCACTCTTCCAGAGCATTCTCGTAAAGACCTCCGCTTTCAGCGGCAGGACAAAGGTCAGCGCGATCACATACGGCGTGTGAGCGTGGTAAATCACGCGGTTCGCACCGTCCGTCACACGCTTTCTCACGGAATGGTTCATAAAATGCGTCGGGAACTCGCTGGTCGGTCTTCCGCCGTTTTCCAGTCCCCACACGATGCGGTAGCTGTCGCCGTTTTCATTAATCTCCACAATACAGATATTATTCTGCGGCTCCATGCTCACGTTCTGCAGAAATTTTCCGCTCCCAGTGGAGATAAAATATTCTCCCTTCAGGTTGTCCGCCTGCACGCCCATGGGAACCCACCCGCCCGGCTCCTTCCTGAAATACGGACGGCACTCGGCCACCTCCTCACCGCGCATGCGGTAAGTCAGGTTTCCTCCGTTTCTCTCATGCCAGCCCTGACGCACACCGTCGCTGCACATGTGGATGTACTCTTCCATTACTCTCACGCCAAAAATATTATTCATCGCTCTTCCCTCAGATCTCCTTATGCTCTCTTTGCAAGCACTTCCGATTCATACTTCTTCACTTCGTCAAACCAGCCGTCCTCCGTGGTGCCGCATGCGATGCAGTACTCCTCCCAGACATCGCCGAGCGGCATCATCTTCATCGCCTCCTGGCGGACCATCAGCCCGGTCCAGTCGCTGTCGTCCTGCATCTTTTTCAGCGCGTCCGCCGGCGTGCACATCGCGGAAAGCAGAGCCTTCTGCCAGCTGCGGAACCCGACCGTCCACGCGGAAATCCGGTTGATGCTTGCGTCAAAGTAATCCAGCGCCATGTCCACACGGTCAATCGCATTACATCTGACGATCTCTTTTGCCATCTCTTTCGTCTCGTCGTCAAAGAGCACCACGTGATCCGAATCCCATCTCACCGGGCGGGTGATATGCAGCGCGATCTCCGGGAAAAAGGCAAGCAGCGCCGGGATCTTGTCAGAGACAAACTCGGTCGGATGATAATGGCCGTTGTCCATCAGCGGCAGACAGCCCTCGTGCATCGCCGCAAACGCGAGTGAAAACTCTGCGGAACCGACCGTGTAAGCCTCCACACCGATCCCGAATACCTTTGACTCCACGCACGGCTTCACGAGCTTCGGATCATGCGGCTCCGCGATGATCTCCTCGATCGCTGCCTTATAGCGCTCTCTCGGGCCCAGACGGTCCGCCGGGATATCCTTCGTGCCGTCGCCGGTCCAGATGTTCATCACGCACGGAACGCCGGTCTCCTTCGCAAAATACTCGGAGATCCGGATGCATGCCCTGCCGTGCTCAATCCAGAAGCGGCGCACATCCTCGTCCGGGCTTGAGAGCGTCAGACCGTCCTTAATATTGTCATGGGAGAAAAACGTCGGGTTAAAATCAATTCCCATATTTCTCTCTTTTGCAAATTCCACCCATTTCGCGAAATGCTTCGGCTCGATCTTATCGCGGTCTGCAAATTCCCCGTCCTCAAAAATCGCATAGCTCGCATGGAGATTCAGCTTTTTCTTTCCCGGTGTCAGACGGATCACCTGGTCGATGTCCTGCATCAGCTCTTCCGGCGTCCGCGCCTTGCCCGGGTAATTTCCGGTCGTCTGGATACCGCCGGTCAGCGGGCCGTCATGGTCAAAACCGATCACGTCGTCTCCCTGCCAGCAGTGTAAGGAAACCGGGATTTCCTTTAGCTTTGCGATGACTGCGTCGGTGTCCACACCGATTTTTGCGTATGCTTCCTTTGCGGCTGCATATCTCTCCTTCTGTGTCATGTCTGTTCCCTCCTGATTCTTATATACTATAGTTGTAAATCTGTCCTGACCGGCAGGACGGATTTTGTCCCGTCTCACATCCGCGCCGGTTCTGCCGCGAACCTCCGCTTAATCCGGCAACGAAAAAAATGTTCCTTCGGACACGCACCGGCTTTTGAACCGATACGGCCTCATTCATGCCTGATATGTCTCGATCGCAAACGAGTCGAAAATGCATTTTCTCACTTCCTTTAAGCTGCCCGCCTCCCCGCCTGCAATCATCTGCGCCGCCAGGTTGCCGATCGCGGTCGCCTCCGTCGGACCCGCGCAGACGGTGCGGCCGGTCTCCTTCGCGGTCAGCTCATTTAAGTAAGATGCATTCGCGCCGCCGCCGACCACATGGATACAGTCATAGTGAACCCCGGTCATGCCCTCGATCTCCTCGATCGTCTTCGCGTAACACCGCGCCAGACTCCTGTAAATCACGGAAGCCACCTCCGCGATCCCCTCCGGCACCTGCTGCCCGGTCTCCTCACACGCCTTCTGCACCTCGCGCGTCATATTCTCCGGCGCAAGGAAACGATCGTCGTTGCAGTCAACTAACGATGTGATCGTCATCTTCGAGGCGTTCCTGCAGATCTCCCCGAAGCCCTGCTCCGGCGCCAGCTCCGTGCGCACGGACTGGATCATCCAGAGTCCCATGATATTTTTCAGATAACGGAAACGGTAATCGTAGCCGCCCTCGTTCGTCAGATTGCGCTCCATGCTCTCCATCGAGCAGTCGGCCTGCATGCACTCCACACCCATCAGCGACCATGTCCCGGAACTGATGTAGAGCGTATCATCCGAATCCGACGGCACCGCCATCACGGCCGAACCGGTGTCGTGTGTTGCCGGAAGAATCACATTGCAGTCAAAGCCCGTTTCCTTCTGAATCTCCTCCGTCAGCGTGCCGAGCACCGTCCCCGGCCTGCAGATCTTCTGAAAGATCTCCTTCGGAAACCCAAGCCGCGTGATCAGCTCATCATCCCAGTCCTTCGTCTCCGGATTCACCAGCTGCGTGGTCGTCGCATTCGTATACTCCGCCGCCTTCTTCCCGGTCAGAAGAAAGTTAAAATATTCCGGGATCATCAGAAGGCTCTTCGCCTCCCTAAGGTACTCCGGATGATCGCGTTTTACTGCCATCAGCTGATAAATCGTGTTGAAAATCTGCTTCTGGATCCCGGTGCGCGCGTAGAGCTCCTTCTCCGGAATGATTTCATAGACCATCTCGTCCGCGCCCTTCGTCCGCCCGTCGCGGTAGCCCACGGAATTGCCCAGCTTCTGATCCTTCTCATCGAGCAGCACATAATCAACCGCCCAGGTATCGATCCCCATGCTGACCGGAATCTTTCCCGCTTCGGCGCATTTCTTCATGCCGGTCACGATCTCGTCAAACAGCTGGTCCACATCCCAGCAGAGCTCCCCGTCCTTTTCCTTCATGCCGTTCCAGAACCGGTACATCTCCTCGAGCACCATCTTTCCGTCCTCAGTATGCGCCAGGATGTGCCGTCCGCTTGAGGCTCCGATGTCAATTGCGAGGTAATATTTGTACATTCCCCCATACCATCCTTTCCCTGTCCGAAGTATCCGGGCGTCCCTGGCTGCTTCGGACCGATTTCATACTCTGATGATAGCGGATCGGACGGATAAATAAAAGGACACCTTTTGACTCAAAAAGTGTCCTTATTTGCATACCCTATCACAGCGGCCTGATTATGGAATAGACTTTGCATCTGATTTGTGATATACTTACATTGCAACAGTAAATCGCAATACAGAAAGCAGGTGATGGTATGCCGTCCGGTATTGAGGTAACAAAACAGGCTCTTGACGATTTCAAAAAGATTCAAAAGTATATGATGTTAGCCAGGGAAGAAAACGCCGAAAAAACATACGCAGAATTAAAAGAAGAATATCTGACGATCAAAGCATTATTACAGGTTTCCGGCGTTAATATTTCGGAACTTGACAAAATCAAAGAATAATGCTCCTGTTGTGGAATTGCCGGATTCTGCAGCCGCCCTTTCATTTTGAGCTTATGCCCTGAACCTGAATGCTTCACGGTGTCGTCTCTGTTATAGCGGATGACACCGTGAATGTGAATGTCCGGCGCTTCAGTCTAAATAAAAGACAAATCTCCGGCGCTTCAGTCTAAATGAAAGACATTGGTAAGATCCGCCGACACCGGGCTGTTGTCGGGATTTGTCTCCATGATATCGGCCATGTAATCCCACCACCTGCGGTTGATCGCCGTGTCTGCGCCCTTCGCCCACAGCTCCTCGTCCTCGATCTCAATATACCCGAACAGTGTGAGCGTCTCTCTGTCGAGAAAAATCGTGTAATTCTTCCCGCCGTGTTCATGGATCATATCTTTCATCTCTGGCCAGAGCAGGTTATGCCTTCTCTCGTACTCGGCCTCCTGCCCCTCATACAGCTTCATCTTAAATCCTTTGATCATTCTGATACCTCCTGGTCTTTCTTTCTGCCGCTCCCGGTCATTCTGATTTTAATACACATCTTTTTATTCGTCAATAAATTTTCAGTTTTTTCAAAATAACCCTCATAATAATCTCTCATCTCTCCGATATATAGAATAAGAAAAGGAATTCTTATTGATCCATACCATTGTGAACATTTTGCCAGGGAGGTGATTGTCGCAATCTACGTACAGAGTATCTCAAAGGTGTTACCAGTCAGCCCCGTGAGCCGCATCGAACGGCTTACACCACACGACAGAAGACAGAACCGCCCCCGTCAGGAACAGCCCGCCTCTTTTGAAGCGCTCCTCGCCTCCATGATGCAGGCCGCCGACACGGAGGAGACGACCGGTTTTTCCGCTTACGCCTGAGCAGGGATGTCTTTCGCGCAGGAAAGGAGATGTTTGAATTGCAAATGAGACATGCGCCCGCAGGACGCAGATGTGAACGCCGGATGCAGACGCGTCCGTCAGACACAAACCAACGGACAGCGTGCTTCGCAAACTGTCATTATGTTAAGAAAAACCCCGGATGACCGTCCATGATGATGATCACACCGGGGTTCTTCTTATTTTATGATGTCGGGTTCAATCGTATCTGCCCTCCACAATCCGTGTACATCCGCCTTTCGATCACACAGCTGTGCGGTTTATCCGGATGGTCCTTCTCCTAATTCACCGTTTTCGCAAAGATCTTTCTGAGTGCATCCGCAAGCCCGATATCCGGCTGTCTGACACAGTCTTCGTATTTTTCAGCAGTTCGTCGGGAACCTCCTGCTCCAGCTACTCTTCATGATTTTGTTTGACTGTGCAGTCAGTCTTCTCCCCTTCTTCGTTACGGCAAATCCTCTGCTCTCCCGCTCTACTGCCCGTAATACGCGTTCGCCCCGTGCTTCCGGTAAAAATGTTTCTCTTTGATGCAGTCCGGCGCCGGCTTTACCTGCGGGTTGATAAGTTCGGTACATCGCGCCATCCGCGCAACCTCCTCGAGCACCACCGCGTTGTGCACCGCCTCCGCCGCGTCGCGTCCCCACGTAAACGGCCCGTGATTTGCACAGAGCACTGCCGACGTATACACCGGGCTGATCCCCCGCTCCTCAAAGGTCTCGATGATCACAAGCCCTGTATTCTTCTCATACGCCGCATCAATCTCCCCTGGTGTCAGATTCCGCGCGCAGGGGATCGGTCCGAAGAAATAATCCGCATGTGTCGTCCCATAAAGCGGGATATCCCGCCCGGCCTGCGCCCAGGCGACCGCCTCCGGTGAGTGGGTATGCACGATCCCGCCGATCGCTTCGTATTTCCGGTACAGCTCCAGATGCGTCGCCGTATCGGAGGACGGCTTATACTTCCCCTCAACCTTATTCCCGTCAAGATCCATCACCACCATATCCTCCGGGGAAAGCGCGTCGTACTCCACCCCGCTCGGCTTGATCACAAAATACCCGCTCTCACGATCGATTCCGCTGACATTTCCCCAGGTATACGTAATCAGTCCGCGCCGCGGGAGCTCCATGTTCGCCTCATATACCTGTCGTTTCAATTCCTCTAACATATAAAACCTCCGTTTTTTCTGTGGTCTGCCAAATGGAAATCCACCGGCCTGCCCGTATCTGCCTGTCATGCCGTGCCGGCATCCGTTTGGCATGCCGGCACGGCATCCGTCTGCTCTGGAGCAGCGCGGTATCTGCCCGGCGCGGCAGCGCCTGATGCCACAAACCGGCATCACCCTTAACGCCTGTCTGAAAATTCATTCCTGCCATCTGCGCATACCTGACAGAAAGCGATTTCCAGACAGGCTCCTGAGCAATGCCGGTCCGTATCACAGTATCGTACTACAATTATTTCATCTCAGCCGCCACGCGCTTTGCAATCCCCTCCGCGTCCAGCTCATATTTGTGCAGCAGCTCCTTCGCCGGTCCGGACTCGCCAAATGTGTCCTTCACACCGATCCTGGTGAGCTTCGTCGGGCACTTTTCGCTTAAGACCTCCGCGACAGCCGCGCCGAGTCCGCCGATGACAGAGTGCTCCTCCACCGTAAAGATCCTGCCTGTTTTCTTCGCCGCAGCGATCACCAGCTCCTCGTCGAGCGGTTTGATCGTGTGGATGTTGATCACCTGCGCGCTGATCCCCTCCGCCGCGAGCGACTCAGCCGCGGAAAGCGCCTCGGACACGCACAGACCGGTCGCGATGATCGTGCAGTCGGATCCGTCGCGCAGCTCCACGCCTTTTCCGATCTCAAACGCGTAATCCGGCCGGTCATTGATCACCGGCACCGCCAGTCTGCCGAACCGCAGATACACCGGCCCCACATACTCATACGCCGCCTTTACCGCCGCGCGCGCCTCGACGTCGTCGGACGGATTGATGACCACCATCCCCGGGATCGCACGCATCAGCGCGATATCCTCGTTGCACTGATGACTCGCGCCGTCCTCGCCCACCGAGATTCCCGCGTGGGTCGCGCCGATTTTTACATTCAGATGCGGATAACCGATCGAATTGCGCACCTGCTCAAAGGAACGGCCCGCCGCAAACATCGCAAACGTGCTGACAAACGGCACATAGCCGCAGGTCGACATTCCGGCCGCGACATTTGTCATATTCGCCTCGGCAATCCCGCAGTCAATGTGACGCTCCGGAAACGCCTTCTGAAAAACGCCCGTCTTGGTCGCCGCCGCAAGATCGGCATCCAGTACCACAAGATCCTCATGCTCTTTTCCCAGTTCCACCAGCGCATTGCCGTAGCTGTCCCTGGTCGCAACACATTTTACTTCTGACATAATGCCTCACCTGCCTTTCCCAGCTCCTCCATCGCAATCGCATACTCCTCGTCGTTCGGCGCCTTTCCGTGCCATCCGACATTGTTCTCCATATAGGAAACGCCTTTTCCCTTCACCGTGCGGGCGATGATCGCCGTCGGCATGCCCTTTGTGGCCCGCGCCTCGTCAAAGGCTGCTTTTATCTGATCAAAATCATTGCCGTCGATATTGATCACATGGAAATTGAAGCTCTCGAACTTTTTATCGATCGGATACGGTGAGCAGACCTCGTCAATCGCTCCGTCGATCTGAAGATTGTTGTTGTCCACGATCACGCAGAGATTGTCCAGCTTGCGGAAACCGGCAAACATCGCCGCCTCCCAGATCTGTCCCTCCTCGATCTCACCGTCGCCGCAGAGTGCGTAAACGCGGTAATCCATGCCCTTCATCTTTCCGGCCAGCGCCATCCCCGCCGCACAGGAAAGCCCCTGTCCCAGGGAGCCGGAGGACATATCCACACCCGGGATGTGCTTCATATCCGGATGTCCCTGCAGGTAGGATCCCGTGTGACGCAGGGTCAGAAGATCCTCCACCGGGAAATAACCGCGGTTGGCCAGCGCGGAATAAAGCCCGGGCGCCGTGTGTCCCTTCGAGAGAACGAAGCGGTCGCGGTCCGGCTTCTTCGGATCCTTCGGATCAATGTTCATCTCCTCAAAATACAGATAGGTAAAAATATCAGCTGCGGAAAGCGATCCGCCCGGATGCCCGGCCTTCGCGCTGTGAACGGAAGAGACGATGCCCCTGCGAACCTCGACAGCTGTCTTCTGAAGTACTGACTTATCCATGGCTCCTCCTTTTACTCTCCGAACACTGCCTTGTAATCTGCCTGAAACTTCTCGATTCCGATATCGGTCAGCGGGTGCTTCGTCATCTGAACGATCACGCTGTACGGAACCGTCGCAATATGAGCGCCTGCCAGCGCGCAGTCCGTCACATGGATCGGATTGCGGACAGATGCGGAGATAATCTCGGTCTCAAGCCCGTAGTTGTCAAAAATCTGCACGATATCACGGATCAGATCCACGCCGACGGTGCTGATGTCGTCAAGTCTGCCAAGGAACGGAGATACGTAGGTCGCACCGGCGCGCGCCGCCAGAAGCGCCTGGTTTGCGGAAAAAATCAGCGTCACGTTCGTTTTGATCCCCTCTGCGGAAAGCACCTTCACGGCCTTTAACCCCTCCACGGTCATCGGGATCTTTACCACCATATTCGGATGGATCGCCGCGATCTCGCGTCCTTCCTTTATCATGCCCTCGGCGTCCACGGTGGTCGCTTTCACCTCGCCGCTGATCGGTCCGTCTACAATTGTCGTAATCTCGCGGATTACCTCGTTAAAATCCCTGCCCTCTTTTGCGATGAGGGACGGATTTGTGGTCACTCCGCAGATCACACCCATATCGTTCGCTTTGCGGATGTCGTCAACATTTGCTGTGTCAATAAAAAATTTCATCTCTCTGTCTCTCCCTTTCTTTCAGTCCGGGCAGCCGCTCACCGCGCCCCCGATGGTTTCCGTGCCCGTGCACGTCATGCATAGCTACATACTATCGCGTTCTTTCCGTAAAATCAATAGGGTTTCCGCTTTTTTTAACAATTCACCTCAGATTCAGTAAAATTGAGTAATATTTACATCGGCATCGACGCCACCGCCGCCCGCTCCGCCGCGAGCGCTTCCTTATAAGCCGCTATGTACGCGTCAAATCCCGCCACATCCGCCGGATCGGGCTGCATCACGCTGCCCTCCCCGCCGCCGAAGACCTTTTCGTCCAGATATTGCTCCAGCGTCTCGTTCTCTCCCTTCCGCACCATGTAGGCGGCCAGAAGCGCCATGCCCCACGGGCCGCCCTCGCCTGCCGTCTCCATCACCGCCACCGGCGCGTTCATCGCCGCGGCAAGGATCCCCTGGCCGACGCCCTTTGTCTTAAACAGGCCGCCGTGGCCGCAGATCCGCTCCACCGACACATGCTCCTCCTTAAAGAGGATGTCAAGACCGACCTTAAGCGCAGCCAGAGAGGCATACAGATGCGATCTCATAAAATTCGCCAGCGTAAACCCTGCGTCCGGCATGCGCACAAACAGCGGACGCCCCTCGTTTAATCCGGTCACCGGCTCACCGGAGAAATAGTTGTACGCGATCAGCCCGCCGCAGTCCTTCTCCCCGGAAAGCGCCGTCCGGTAAAGCATACCGTAAAGCTCGTCCCGCTCCATCGGATGGCCGGAGATCTCCGCAAATTCGCCGAACAGATTCACCCAGGCATTCAGGTCGGAGGTGCAGTTATTGCAGTGTACCATCGCCACCGCCTCCCCTGACGGCGTCGTCACCATGTCGAGCTCCTCATGCACGGACAAAAGCTCCTCTTTTAACACGACCATCGCAAAAACCGAAGTTCCGGCGGACACGTTTCCGGTGCCCACGGCAACCGAATTTGTCGCGGCCATCCCGGTCCCGGCATCTCCCTCCGGCGGACACATGGGAATCCCTTCCGCAAGCGCTCCCTCCGGGTCCAGAAGCTTCGCTCCCTCAGCGGTCAGCGTCCCCGCGTCCTCACCCGCGATCAGCACTTCTGGCAGAATGTCGGAAAGCTTCCACGGATAACCGTTTTTCTCCACCAGCGCGTCGAACTTTGCAATCATCCCGCGGTTAAAATCCTTCGCTGTCCCGTCAATCGGAAACATGCCGGATGCCTCGCCGATACCGATCACCTTTTTTCCGGTCAGCTTCCAGTGGAGATATCCTGCCAGCGTCGTCAGATAGCGCACATCCTTTACGTGCTCCTCCCCGTTTAACACGGCCTGATAAAGATGCGCGATGCTCCAGCGCTGCGGGATGTTGAACGAAAATTCCTCTGTCAGCGCCGCGGCCGCTTCCCCGGTCATCGTATTGCGCCAGGTGCGAAACGGCACGAGCAGCTCCCCGTTTTCGTCAAATGCCATGTACCCGTGCATCATCCCGGAAAAACCGATCGCCGCCAGCGTCGACAGCGTCACGCCGTAGCGCTTTTTCACATCCTCTTTCAGTTTCCCGTAGCAGTCTCTTAACCCCTCCCAGACATCGCCCGGGCTGTACGTCCAGATCCCGTCCAGAAGACGGTTCTCCCAGTCGTGCGCGCCGGTCGCCACCGGCCTGTGATCCGGATCGATCAGCACGGCCTTGATCCTCGTTGAGCCGAACTCGATGCCAAGCACCGCCTGTCCGGTCTCAATCATCTGTTTTACGTCTCCCATGTTCTCTCCTTTCTCTCATCCCGTCCGCTCCGTCAGGCATATGCGCCGCTTCCCGCTGCCGCAGTTCATATGCGGCCGCTCCGCTCATGCCCTGTGAAATGTGCGGATTATGCCTGCATGATTCGCACATTTCACAGGGCTTTTGTGCAGATATGATAGCACAGAAGCCGCTGCGGTTCAATCAGAGCTTTTCACCGCTTCCTTCGCGAGCGCGTCCGCTTCCTCATTTCCGTCCACGCCGGAATGCCCTTTTACTTTTACAAACATAATTTTAATCTGATCCTTCACAGAAGAAATATAGTCGTAATATGCGATCGTTCCCTTCTTATTGCGCTTCCAGGCGCCGGTTGCCCACATTTCAATCCCCATGTAATCATAATAGACCGTGATCGCCGGGAGTCCGAGCGCGATCGCCTTTTGCACCGCCGCCATACAGCCTGAGATCTCCCCTGCCACGTTCCGCATGGAGGCCATCTCCTCCTCCGATCCGCTTCCCTGTAAAATCTCCTTTTTCCCGTGGTGCACCAGAAATCCGCCGTAGCCGTAGACATTCGTCGCCGCGTTAAAAGAGCCGTCCACAAACGCATACACCTCCGGCAGCGCCGCTTCCCCGGCGGACTGTTTCGCCGCTTTCGCCTCTCTCGCAGGCACGGCGGGTTCCTCCGAACCGCGCGAACTTCCCGCAGGTACGGCGGGTTCCTCCGGCACGTGCGAACTTCCCGCAGGCGCGGCAGCTGCCGCAGGCTCCCCGCCCAAAAACCGCACGGCCTCCTCCCGCGTCCGAAAGCTTTTATAGACCGCGCCCGGATAGCCGTGCACCATCGCGCTGCACGCATCCCAGCTCCCATAGATCCCCGGTGTCTTTCCGACTTTTACCGCATAAAATTTTCCCATCTCACTCTCCGTTCTGTCTTTCTTTCCCACGCAGTTCCCGCCTTTTCCTGATACCGCCCGTACGGCTTTCGCATCTGCTCCGATTCCGGCGGCTCGTTTCCCGGACAGCCACCGCCGCGTTGACATGCAGCTCCCGCATCTATGCCGATTCTGGCGGCAGTGCCCGGGCATTTGTCTAAGCGCTGACATGTACGATCGTCATATCGTGATGCACTGCAGGAAGAAACCGTTCAAATACATCCTTTGTCCGCAGCTTTACGCTGGAGGTATTCACACAGGGGTGACAACCCGTGTACTCCCGCATCAGCACCTGCTTGTCCACCAGCAGGCGGACCCGGTTTTCGGTGTCGTTCATCAGCCCCAGCACACTGACTGCGCCCGGTTCGATATCAAGATAGTTCCCCATATCCTCCGCTCCCGCAAACGAGAGCCTGGCGCTTTCGATCTGTGCGGAAATCTCCTTTGTGCGAAATGTTTTCTCTCCTGCAAGCATCAGCAGGTAATACGCGCTCTTCTGCCGGTTGCACAAAAACAGATTTTTACGTCCCGCCGTCTCCAAAGGACGACCGTCCTCAAGCGTCAGTTCCATTTCTTTTCTCCCGCCTTTCCTTCCCGCCGGCCGACATTCGCCCTGGCGCTCCGACGGTTCTTTCTTTGAAACATTGCCCCGCTCCAACATTCCTTTCTTCCAAACAACGCCCCGCAACGCCGGCTTTTTCTTCCAGCAAAACCCTGCCCCAGCATTCCTTTCTTCCAACAACGCCCTGCTCCAGCGGCTTTTTCTTCCAATCCCCCTGCTTCAAAGACTCTTTCTTCGAAAACAATGCACTGCCCCGCCGCGGACGGTCAGGTTCACATTCCCCTCATCCTGTAATACAGTATCCCAATCGGAGCAGAAGGTTCCGGCGAAGTTTTACGTTCACATTCCCCTCATCCTGTAATACAGTATCCCGTACAGCTCCCGCACATAGTAGGTCGGAAGGTACAGAAAAAACGTATGGCTCGGCGTGCTGTAGCTCTTTATCCCCAAACGTTCTGCCGTCTCGTTCGCACGGTACTCGTGAAATTCGCTCGTCACAATCGTAATGTCACCCTCGATCCCATGCTCTTTTAACAGCTCCATGGAAAACCGCAGATTCTCCTCCGTCGTCGTCGACGCATCCTCGAGCAGCAGACGGTCTCCGTCGATCCCCTTCTTTGTCAGATACCGGTACATGCACTCCGCCTCGCTGATGTCCTCCCCTATGCCCTGCCCGCCAGAGAGAACACAGACCGCCTCCGGATTCTCCGAGAGATAGCGGTAAGCCGCATTGATTCGCTCCCACAGCACCGTGCTCGGACGCTCACCCTTCACACTGCAGCCGAGGACGACGGCTGTCGTATTTTCCGGCGGCCGATTCGCGGCTGCCCGGATCATGCCGGCCGTCTCCGCTGCCGCCGTCACAAAGACTGCCGCTGCCGCCAGAAAAAACGCCGCAAGCAGAACCTTACCACCTTTTCCCTGCCAAAGGGCGCTCACAAACGCGTGCACCCGGCCGTGAAACCATCCATATCCGGCCAGAAGCAGCGATACCACCATCCCCGTCACATTCCCGATATTTAAAATTCCGGCGAATACAGGTCCCGCAAACCACAAAAAGAAAAGAATCCCGGCCAGAAGGGCCGCCAGATATCCGTATGTCATTTCCGCCTCCGTCCATAAGCGCCGCAGCGCTTTTTTCCTGTCTTTTTTCATCCGTCTCTCCCCCGCTACGCCGCTTTGACCGGCGCCTTTTTTCCGGCCGGTTCCTGGTCTCTTTTACCGGCCGGATTCCCTGTCCCGCGAATCGCACCGGTTCCCTCTCTCTTTTTCCCGCCGCTTTGACCGGCGCCTTTTCCCCGGACGGTTCCCGGTCTCTTTTACCGGCGCGTCACCCGAGCGCAACGTCAAGGATCATCATGATCAGAAATCCCGCCGCAAACCCGATCGTACTGATATTCGAGTGCTCGCCTTCCGAAGCCTCCGGCAGCAGCTCCTCGATCACTACATAGATCATCGCCCCCGCCGCGAACGACAGCAGATACGGGAGAAGCGGCGTGACGATTCCGGTCAGCAGGATCGTGATCCCCGCCGCGACCGGCTCCACGATACCCGACGCCATTCCGTAAAGGAACGCTGTTTTTCTGCTGCCTCCCTCACTTTTAAGCGGCAGGGAAATGATCGCCCCCTCCGGGAAATTCTGAATCGCGATTCCCACCGAAAGCGCTATCGCGCCGGAGATCGTAATCCCGCCGGTACCGGCAAGCAGGCCCGCAAACACCACGCCGACCGCCATTCCCTCCGGAATATTGTGCAGTGTCACCGCAAGCACCAGCATAGTTGTCTTCTTAAGATGCGACGGAACTCCTTCCGGCTGCTCCTCATTCAGATGCAGATGCGGGATCACTCTGTCCATCCCCAGCAGAAAAAAAATACCTGCCACAAAACCGACGGCTGCCGGCACAAAAGAAAGCGTTCCCATGACGGGCTCCGCCATATCAATCGACGGGATTAAAAGAGACCACACGGAAGCGGCCACCATCACGCCGGATGCAAAGCCCAGCAGTCCCTTCTGCACCAGCCGGTGCAGTTCATCCTTCAGAAAAAATACGCATGCCGATCCGAGCGTCGTCCCGAGAAACGGAATCAGCAGTCCTGTTATCAGTTCCATCTGTCTGCTCCTTATTCTGATTTCTGCTTATTTTCCCCAACAAAATTTAAAATATAATCAATCGTCATCTGCCACTGCTCTTCTTTTGTGATCTGCGCCTTCTGATCACCTTTCTGCGCCCCGTAATTGCCGAAGCCGGCATGGTTGCCACCCTCGATCACCCGCTCGGTTAATCGCTCCGCCAGGCCGATGGATCTGTCGTATTTTTCTCTGTTTAACACCCCGTCGCAATCCCCGCGGACCGAGAGCACCGGAAGCCCGGAAACTTCCTTTGTCGGATATGCCGCCAGAAGAATCAGCCCCGAAAAATCATCCGCATGCTCCGCGGCATAGCCGGCCGCCATCGCCCCGCCGAGTGAGTGGCCTCCCACATACCATTCTGTCGTTTCCGGGAAGGATGCCGTCACTTCCGCCGCCGCATCCGGCTTTAACACGGCAAGGTGATACGGCATGCGGACCACCACACAGAAAATGCCGCTTTTCGCAAGCCCTTCCATCACCGGCGCATACGCCTCTTCCTCCACCTTTGCACCGGGATAAAAAACAAATCCCGTACCGCTCTCCTCTGACCCGTAAGTCAGGTAATCTTCTGTCTCCGTCACAGCAACCGCCGGCTCATAAGAGAGCGCTGCGGCATAATCCGATACATAGCCTGTAAACGCTGTTCTTACAATCGTAAACAAAAGTATGACACACACCGCAATCCAGATCAGAATTTTATGTTTCTTTTTTAATCCGCCCTCTCTCATCATCTCACCGCCACGCTCTGCCTGTCATCTCCGCCGCCAGAGGAAAACCGCCGCTCTGCACTGCCTTCCCCCACCAGATGCCCTGCTTCTCTGTTTCCAAAGGAAAACCGCCGCTCTGCACTGCCTTTCCCCACCACCAGCGGAAAACCGCCGCTTTACCAGTCATCTCTATCATATGACCACTGTTTCGTTTTGCGACAGCGCACTGCCGTTTTGCGGCCGCCGCTGTCTCCGAACACATCCGAATCCCATTTTAACGGAATCTCATGCAGAATGCAATCGCCATTTTCCCGCATTTTTTCCCTCAGACCCGTAAAGTCTCGTGACAGATGCGCGGGAAAGTGCTATGATAAAGAATAAGAAACGGAATCAGGAGGATGTACTTTTGAGTGATCAGGTAAATCTTGACCAAAATGTAATGGAATATCTGCTGTCCGCACTTCGGGAGGATGAGGCCGGCCGCCTGGCGGCAGACGACACGTTCGAACCGGTTTCCGACTCCTCCCCCGCTCCTCTGACAGAGACACAGCGCCAGATGGCACTTCAGCTGAAACGGTTTACCGATCAGATGCCAGGCGGTTTTTTCATTTATCACGCAGACGGAGACGAGGAGCTTATCTACGCTAATACTGCGCTCATCCGGCTGTTCGGCTGTGAGACTTTAACCGAGTTTAAAGAACTGACCGGGAATTCCTTCCGCGGCATTGTTCATCCGGACGATCTTGAGGCCGTGGAGGAGAGCATATGGCAGCAGATTTCAAACAGCCGGTATGATCTGGATTACGTGGAATTCCGCATTATTCAGAAAGACGGCAGCATCCGCTGGCTTGACGATTACGGTCATTTCATCCGCAGCGAATCCATGGGTGATATTTTTTATGTGTTCGTGGGAGATGCGACAGAGCGCAAATCCCGCCAGTTTAAGGAGACGAAAGCGCTGCTCGACGAGCAGATTCAGAAAGAGGAAGAGCTTCGTCTCATCCATCAGGAACACTTAAAGCGCCTTGAGATGATCGAGGGCTTAAGCATTGATTATGAATCGATCTTTTTTGTCGACCTGGATGCCGACTGGCTGCACGCGTACCGTGTGAGCTGCCGGTTTGAGGGCATGTTCAAAAAAGGCTGTCACGAATGCCGTTTTACCGGATTTGATCTTGATTATGTCAATACCTGGGTTTATCCGGATGATCGGGAACTGGTCTCCCAGATCACCAATCCGGACTATATTCGTGAAAAACTCGCAGCGAGCAATTTCTTCCATACAAGCTACCGGATTTTCCGCGACGGCAAAATCGCATATCTGCAGCTGCGCGTCGTCAATGTCGGATCGACGGATCACGTTTCGCAGATCGTGATGGGCTACCGGAATGTCGACGAGGAGATCATGCAGGAGATGAATCAGAACCACCTGCTTGAAAACGCCCTCGATGAAGCCACACGCGCAGGCAGGGCGCGGGATATCTTTCTCTCCAATATGTCGCATGATATCCGCACCCCCATGAATGCGATCGTAGGCTACACCGCGCTTGCCAGAAGCCAGCTGCACAATCCCGAAAAGCTCGCAGGCTACCTGGATATCATCTCCACATCCAGCGACCAGCTGCTGTCCCTGTTAAACGACGTGCTCGAAATCTCGCGGATCGAGTCGCAGCAGGTACATATCCAGGAAACCGAGTGCAGCATAACCCAGATCCTGCGCGGAATCGAGATGGCCATGCTGCCTCTCGCCGCCACCAAGGGAATCGCTTTTACCCTGGATGTTTCCGGCATCCGGCACCCGGTTGTCTTCAGCGATTACCAGCGGTTAAATCAGGTCCTTCTCTGTATTGCGGACAATGCGATCCGCTATACGCAGCCCAAAGGACAGATCGGCATCACGGCCACCGAACGCGAAGATTTAAACAGCGGACGCTGCATTTATCAGTTTGCCATCCGCGACAACGGAATCGGGATCAGCAGAAGTTTCCTGTCCCATATTTACGAGCCTTTTGAGCGTGAGAAAAATACCACCTTAAGCGGAGTTCACGGCACAGGGCTTGGGATGACGATTGTCAAAAAAATCGTAGAGATGATGGGCGGTACGATCGATATCGAGAGTACGCCGGGAGAAGGCAGCTGTTTCACGATCACGCTGGCTCTGCGCGTATCCAGACAGCCCGTCATGCGCACGCAGAAGACACAGGAATCGCCCTTCCCGTCAAAAACCTCAAAGAAAATCCTTTTGGTGGATGACAATGAGATCAACCTTGAGATCGGTAAAGAGCTGCTCAAAAACGCCGGTTATCTCGTGGATATCGCCACGGACGGCAGTATTGCGTTTGAGAAAATAAAGGCGTCTGCATCCGGTGAATATGATCTGGTGCTGATGGATATTCAGATGCCGGTCATGAACGGCTACGACGCCGCAAAAGCGGTCCGCAGACTCAGCGATCCGGCGCACGCCGCCATCCCGATCATCGCACTGTCCGCAAACACCTTTGACGAGGATAAACGAATGGCGCTCGAATGCGGAATGAACGCCCATCTCGGAAAGCCCATCGAGCCGGACCGCCTGTATAAACTGCTTCAGAAATTTCTGGGCGTGACACAGGCGGACGGGAACGAGGACTGACGGCAGCCTATTTTAATGTCTCGCTGTGATTGAGCACCAGCGTGCTGTACAAAAACAGGACATCGCAGCCCGAAAAATCCACGAACTCACCCAGCAGTTCGGGATTTATATACCGGATATCCACAAGCGTTATTTTTTCATAGCTGCCGGCAAGCAGCGGCGCAATCGAAGAACCGAAGGAATCCCGGAAGATCACAAGACGTTTTCCGTTGCTGATCTCCGGGTTTTCTATTGTCACAAGAGACAGCGGGCCGGAGAGAAACATCTCATAGGGATCCTTCCCCGCCGCGAGCTCCATATCATAGACCGGGATCTCTTTTTTATTCTGCCAGTCGTAAACCCTGCACCCGTCAATCGCGCCCCCGGTCAGATACCGCAGTTCATCCGGCTCTGCGGGAAGCGCGGCCTGTCCGTAATACACCCCGTAAAACGCATATTCCGACGTATGTGTCTCATAGTCCGCACTGCCTGTGCCGTCAGAGGCCCCCATGCCCTGCAGCAGACGTTCCGCGACATCTGTAATCCTCTCCTGCCGCCAGTGCGTGTCCGTGCGGTAATAATCGCCGGCCTCTAACAGATCCCGAACCGGGAGAAACGTCGCATACGCCATCCGGTCTGTCATCAGGCGCTCCAGCTTTTCATAATCCAGAGAAAGATGGCCGCTTTTGTCCGCCAGAAAGCAGTTCTTGTCCGGGATCACCGCAAGATACACGCGGTTCTCCTCCGTCAGCCATCTCTCGCAGACCTCGCCGAACCGGTCCGCAGCCTGCACGACTGAAGCCTCGTTCAGCGGATATTCGGCCGCTGCCAGCATCCCTTCATATTCATACAGCCCGTTGTTGTCCTTCCGCAGAAAAATCTGCGTGGCCGTTAACGCCTGCACGGTCCGAAACGGTTCCCGAAAGGGAAACGTATCCACCGTCCATGCCTCAAACCCTTTCATATAGCGGCCGCTTTTTACCGCATCCAAGGAAAACTCCGGCCGCAATGCCGCCCTGCGCCGCTCGGATGTCAGATAGTCTGATTTTGGCAAAAAGACACACAGGAAAAATCCCGCCGCAAAAAAGACAGCGGCAGAAATGCAGATAATTTTGTTTTTTCTGTCCTCATTCATACGCGCAACCCCCTGTCTGATCCGCCGGTCGTCAGAACCGGAAATACAAAAACGGCTGAAACGAACCGCCGGCAAGATACGCCGTCACAAGAAAAAGAAGTACAAGAATCGCCGCCGGCTCCGCAATCCCGAAAACGCCGCAGCGGCCCGTTTCCCCGATCCTCTGCCGAATGCACATAACCGCTGCCCGCGGCAGCGGCGTCGCCCCGACTGCGGAGACGAGAAGGACTGCCGCGAAGCTGCGAAACGCGTACCATGCCTCCGCCGACGCGAGCGGAATACCGCCTGCCCCGAACAGCCCGCCGATATCAGAAACCGCCTGCCCCATATGCTCCGCCTGAAACAGCACAAAACTGACCATCACAAAAAACAGGACATACGCATGGGAACAAACGCGGATTCGCGCGAGCCGGTTCAAAAGCCAGAGCTTCTCAGCCATCAGAAGCACCGCGAACAGGAGTCCCCACACGATAAAATTCCACGCCGCCCCGTGCCAGAAGCCGGTCAGCATCCATACCGCAAGAATATTGATCATCTGCCTTCTCTTTCCGACGCGGCTTCCGCCCAGCGGGATATAGACATAATCCCGAAACCAGGTTCCCAGCGACATATGCCACCGCCTCCAGAATTCCGTGATGCTTGCCGAAATAAACGGATAGCGGAAATTTTCCGGGATCCGGAAACCGAAGATGGCGCCAAGTCCGATCGCCATATCGCTGTAGCCCGAAAAATCAAAATAAATATACAGCATGGATGCCGCGGCATACAGCCAGCAGAACAGCACCGACGGCTCGTCCGACGCGCGAAACGCACTGCAGAGCGCCCACAGCTGGTCCGCCAGCAGGATCTTTTTCGAAAGCCCGATCACAAAACGCCGGATACCGGTCGCCGCCAGCTCCCACGAATATTCCCTTTTTACCAGCTGATCCGCCATGTCCGAGTACCGCACAATCGGCCCTGCAATCAGCTGCGGAAACATTGCGATATAAAGCGCCAGCGAAAAAATATTCCGCAGGGCCGGCCCTCCGCGGTAAACGTCGATCGTATAGCTGATCATCTGAAAGGTATAAAAACTGATCCCGATAGGAAGCGCCACGTGAAGAAGCGGCAGATCCCACCCCGTCAGCGCATTGATGTTTGTCACAAAAAAATCCGCGTACTTAAAATAGATCAAAAAAGAGAGACTGATCAGAACCGACAGCGCGCACACGATTCGTCCGGCCCTCTCCTCCCGGTACCGCTCCACCAGAAGTCCCAGCCCGTAGCCCGGCGCGATCACGCCGATCATCACAAGGACATACTTCGGTTCTCCCCACGCATAAAAAAACAGACTGCCCAAAAGAAGCGCTGCATTTTTCAGTCTCTTCGGGACCAGAAAATACAGCGCCGCCATTACAGGCAGGAAATAGTATAAAAATACAATCCCTGAAAATACCATATCACACTACACCTGTCTACATGATCGGTTCTTCCACAAGCACCTCGGCGCCGTCAAGCGCAGACAGTGCGTTGGCCTTGAACGTGTCCATGATCTCCGCATTTCCGAATGCCGTGATCACATACGATCCGTCCACCCGGATGATCAGAAGCGTATCGGGAAATCCGCACATCCACTGCCGGTTTTTAATATTCTCCTTCACTGCGTCGGCAAACGCGTCCACATCCGTGCCATCCTTCAAACGATAGGCTCCCCCGGTAAACGTGTTTGCATTCATCATATGCACCATCGAAGCGGCGTCATCCAGGGACGAAGCCTGATCCGCCGGCAGACCGAGCGTCATATCCAGCTCCTCCGTCTTACTGACGTCAAACTTTCCCGGTCCGTCCATCACGGCATTTTCCATATCGCCACCGGCGACGGCAAATTTGTCATTCTCCTCATAGACCGCCAGCACTGCATTCAGCACATCGACGGCCTGCGCGTACTTTGTCTCTCCTTCTGATCCGCCATTCCCATTCCCGGATTTGCCGCAGGCAGATACAGAAACCGCAAAAACCAGCACCAGCAGCACAGACATCAGACATTTTACGTTTCTTTTTGTTTTCATCGGCTCATTCTCCTTTTTCCTTACTCAGTATGCCCAAAGTCCTGCTCAATTATCTCCCATCTTCACCAGTTTCGCTGCCTGGTCGGCGGCGATACAGGCGTCGATGATCTCCTGGATATCCCCGTTCATCACCTTATCAAGCTTATAGATCGTCAGGTTAATCCGGTGATCCGTCACACGCCCCTGCGGGAAATTGTAGGTACGGATCTTCTCGGAGCGGTCTCCCGTCCCGATCTGGCTCCTTCTCGCCTCCGCCTCGGCGTCATGCGCCTTCTGGCACTCGATATCATATAGTTTCGCACGCAGCAGCGCAAACGCCTTCGCCTTGTTCTGCAGCTGTGATTTTTCCGTCTGGCTGTACACCACAATCCCGGTCGGATAGTGCGTCAGACGCACCGCGGAATCCGTCGTATTGACACACTGCCCGCCGTTTCCCGACGCGCGCATAACGTCGATGCGGATATCCTTCTCATCGATCTGGACATCCACTTCCTCGGCCTCCGGCATCACCGCGACCGTGATTGTCGACGTGTGAATGCGTCCGCCCGATTCCGTCTCCGGCACACGCTGTACCCGGTGGACGCCGGATTCGTATTTCATCACGGAATACGCGCCGGATCCGGTCAGCATAAACGTAACGCTCTTCATCCCGCCGATCCCGGTCTCATCGGCCTCCATAATCTCCGTCTTCCAGTTTCTGCTCTCTGCATAATGCTGGTACATCCGGTATATCTCCGCCGCAAACAGCGCAGCCTCGTCGCCGCCCGCGCCGGCACGGATCTCCACGATCACGTTTTTGTCGTCGTTCGGATCTTTCGGCAGAAGGAGAATTTTCAGTTCTCGCTCTAACTCCTCCACGCGCGCCCGCGCATCGTTTAACTCCTCCTTGGCGAGCTCGCGCATCTCCTCGTCGGACTCCTCGTCTAACATCGCGAGAGAATCCTCGATATTCTGCCTGCACTTTTTATATTCTTTATACGCTTCCACAATCGGATTCAGATCACTCTGCTCCTTCATCAGCTTGCGAAAACGATCCGGATTGTTTGCGACATCCGGCTCGCTCAGCTCACTCATCAATTCCTCAAAACGGATCAGAAGATCCTCTAACCTGTCAAACATACTCAAACATCCTTTCCTGCGACGCTTCTCTCTCCCGGGCCGCACACGATCCCTGCTGCAGCTCACCTTTCACCCGGGCCGCACACGATCCCCGCTGCAGCTCACCTTTCACCCGGGCCGCACACGATCCCCGCTGCAGCGCTTCTCTCTCCCGGGCTTCTCTCTGATTCCCGATCTTTGCTACGGCTCGCCTTCCGGCATTCTCCCACTCACCACACGGTCAAGCCGCGAGAGGTCTTTTGTGACCTGCACCATAAGAAATCCGGCGCTGCGCAGCATCTCGCTCACCGCCTCCCCCTGGTCATACCCGATCTCAAAGAAAATCATGCCTCCGGGCTTTAAGTAGTCCCCGCATTCCGCAATGATCCTGCGGTAAAAATATAATCCGTCCTCCTTGCCGTCAAGCGCTTCTTCCGGCTCGAACAGATGTACCTCCGGCATCAGCTTTACAAGCTCTCCCGTCGGTATGTAGGGCGGATTGGACACGATCATATCAAACGTTCCCGTAACATGGTCGAACAGATCACTCCGCTCAAAAATCACGGACGTCTCATTGAGCCTGGCATTTTCCTTCGCCACATTGAGTGCCTGCCTTGAGATATCCGTGGCAAATCCCTCGATATTTTCGGCATTGTGCAGAATGCTCACAATCACACAGCCGGAACCGGTACACAGATCGAGCACGCGCATTCCCGGCTTTACCGCCTTTAACACCTCTTCTACAAGCGTCTCGGTATCCTGCCTGGGAATCAGCACCCCTGAATTCACCCTGAACTTTAACCCCATAAATTCCGTCTCACCGGTGATATACTGAAGCGGCACATGCTCCGCCCGTTTCTTTAACGCAATCTCATATTCGCTGAACTGCTCCTCGGGCAGCTCTTCTTCCATATGCAGATAATAAAAACTCCGGTCAATCCTGCATGCCATCTCAAGCAGAAGCCATGCATCCGTCTTTGACTCCGCAATATCCGCCATGGCCAGCATCTGACTGCCATAATTCACTGCTTCCCGATACGTCATAGATCTTCCCGCCTCTCCTGTCTGATCTCCTCCACATAGGAATGCCAGTCAAAGACAGCCTCCACGGATGCGATTCCCACCTCGATCATCGATTCGTCCGGCTCCCGTGTCGTCACCCTCTGCAGCCACATGCCCGGCAAGCTTAAAACATGGATCACCGGATTGTCGCTGCGCCCGGCCGCGCGGATAAACTCATAGGACACCCCTGCGATCACAGGGATCAGAAGAATGCGCAGCGCAAGCCTTCCCACCGCGTGATCCACCCGGATCAGCATAAAAAACACGATGCTGATCAGCATCACAATCAGCAGAAAGCTCGTTCCGCAGCGTTTGTGATATCTGGAGCTCTTTTTCACATTTTCCACGGTCAGATCCATGCCGTTCTCAATACAGTTGATGCATTTGTGCTCCGCACCGTGATACATATATACCCGGCGGATATCCGGCATCAGCGAAATCACCGCCACATAACCGATAAAGATCGCCAGACGGATCACGCCTTCTAAGAGCGCGATCAGAAGCCGCGACGTGACAAACCGCTGAAACAGAAGGGAAATCCCGTAAGGCAGCACCATAAAGATACCGATTGCAAGGACAATCGACAGCGCGACGGTGCCTCCCATCGCCAGTGATTCCGCTCTCCCGTTCCCGGCCCGCTCCGGCTCCTCTGCCTTTCTGACATTCCCGGTTTCCGCCTTTTCGCCATTTCCGGTTTCCGCCTTTTCGCCGCTTCCGGCCCGCTCCGGCTGGTCATTCCCGGCTTCCGCCTTTTCGCCGTTTCCGGTTTCCGCCTTTTCGCCGTTCCCGGCCCGCTCCGGCTTCTCCGGTTCCTCCTCAAAAAACGAGGCGGAAAAGGTAAGCGTGCGCATCCCGAGAGTCAGGGATTCGATAAAGCTGAACACGCCGCGCAGAATCGGGAAATTCCGAATCTTCTGATTGCGGATGATCCCCTGATATTCGGATGCCTCGACTATAATTTCCTGATCCGGCTTACGCACGGCCACAGCGTATGTCTCCTGATTCTTCATCATCACGCCTTCCATGACCGCCTGACCGCCAATTCCTGAATATCGCATATTGTAATTCCTCGTCTTTCCACGGAACCGTCCGCCAGCGCAGACCCTTTTCCATGGAAATTCCAATACTACTTTTATAGAAAACAAGGTTGAGATTAAAATAACCTCAACCTTCCCTGTAACCGCTCTTCACTTATCTGTACGATACGCCGCATCTTACTCCTGCGTGATCCCGTACTTACGATTGAACTTGTCAATACGTCCGCGTGCCTGCGCCGTCTTCTGCTGGCCGGTATAGAACGGATGGCACTTTGAGCAGATCTCAACGTGGATGTCCTTCTTCGTTGAACCTGTCACAAATGTATTGCCGCAGTTGCATGTAACAGTTGCCTGATAGTAATCCGGATGGATTCCTTCTTTCATGATCTTCACCTCTTTATGTTCTTATCGTTATTATAGTTCGCCTGTTCTTATCTCTTTATACCCGTATACCCGATTCGTATATGATACTTCCTGCAAGAGACAGTCCCGAATAAACAGCGTTGTCATTGTAGCATACAACTTCTGTAAAATCAAGCTGTTTTTACATTAATTTTGTCTTTTTCACCATATAAATGAAATCCATATTCGTGCGGGTGCGCGCGAAGAGATTCAGAATATTCTCCACCGCGTCGTCCGTGCGCATACCGTTGATCGCTTTGCGCATGATATCCACCGCGTCCTGCTCCTCCGGATCCAGCAGCAGATCCTCTCTTCTCGTTCCGGATTTTACAATGTCGATTGCGGGGAAAATCCGCTTCTCGGAGAGCTTGCGGTCGAGCACCAGCTCCATATTGCCGGTCCCCTTAAACTCCTCGTAGACCACATCGTCCATCTTGCTGCCGGTATCCACCAGCGCCGTGGCAAGTATCGTAAGGCTTCCCCCCTCGCGCATATTGCGGGCCGCCCCGAAGAAGCGCTTGGGCATATGAAGCGCCGCCGGGTCAAGACCGCCGGATAAGGTACGGCCGCTTGGCGGAACCGTCAGGTTGTACGCCCGCGCCAGCCTCGTGATGCTGTCGAGCAGAATCATGACGTCCCTGCCATGCTCCACAAGGCGCTTTGCGCGCTCGATCACCATCTCGGAAACACGCTTGTGATGCTCCGGAAGTTCGTCGAACGTAGAGTAAATCACCTCCACATTTTCCCCCTCAATCGCTTCTTTGATATCCGTCACTTCCTCCGGCCGCTCATCGATCAGCAGAATGATCAGATGCATCTGCGGCTCCTGCCTGGTCACCGATTTTGCAATCTCTTTGAGCAGCGTCGTCTTACCTGCCTTCGGCTGGGAGACGATCATACCGCGCTGCCCTTTTCCGACAGGGGAGACCAGATCGACCACGCGCATTGCCACGCTGCATCCCGGATGTTCCATGCGGATCCTCCGGTTCGGGAAAATCGGCGTCAGATCCTCAAAATTTTTCCTGCGCTGCGCCACACCGGGATGAAACCCGTTTACCGTCGTCACATATAACAGAGCGGAAAACTTCTCCTGCTGTGTCTTGACCCTGGTATTCCCGCAGATGATATCTCCGGTTTTTAAATTGAACTTACGGATCTGCGAGGGCGACACATAGACATCGTTCTCGCCCGGAAGATAATTGGCACAGCGGATAAAACCGTAGCCGTCCGGCATCACTTCCAGAATCCCGTTCGCGGAAATCCCGCTGTCTAAGTTCATCAGCGTCTCGTCCGGCGCCGTGCTGTCCTTTCCGCTCTGATTCTCACGCCCCTGGCTCATGTCACGCTCCCGCGATGCTGTATCACGGCCCTGATTCTCGCGCGGCGATGCGTCACGGTCACGGTATGCTGTCTCTCTCCCCGATTCGCGCCCCTGGCTCATGTCACGCTCCCGCGACGCTGTATCGCGCCCCTGATTCTCGCGCGGCGATGCGTCACGGTCGCGGTATGCTGTCTCTCTCCCCGATTCGCGCCCCTGGTTCTCGCGCGGCGACATTTCGCGGTTATTTGCCGCACCTCTTCTCGGTCTGCCGGCCGTCTGGTTCCGCAAAGGCTCTTCTTTCGCCGTCGTCTCTCTGACCGGCTTCTCCTGTATCTCCTGCTTTTCCTGCGTCTCCTGCTTCTCGCGCAAAAGACGCTCGTCCTCCGACAGCATCAGTTCCACAAGGTCTTTTTTTCTCATGTTTGACACATTTTTCAGTCCTCTTGCCTTTGCAAGATCTTTCAGCACAATTGCCGAAAGGCTTTCATACTTTTCTCTCATTCACTGCTCCTCTTGCTCTCTTACCTGTATTAAATCAGTAGTTATTCACTCAAACTTAATCTGGGAATCGTGTCTGAATCGACATAACGAACATACGATAGCTGTATTATACTACACTTTTTTCCAAATAGGAAGACCTAATTTTCTTGATTTGTGAAATTGTTAATGTTATGATGAAGCGGAGAAGGTTTTGCTGCCGGAAGCGTCGGACTGACACACCGGCACACTTATTATGATGCCAGGGGAGGAAGGTCATGTGTTTCACGTTTCCGTGAAAAAGCATGACTTTATGGCCCGCCTGACATGAGAAAGCAGCTATTTTCCGCAGGAAAATATGCGGATTTCGAATGTTTTTCAGATTTCGGGAGTATGAAACACGCAGAAATCCAAAGGCATCATGGGGGCAGATCCTTTTGACCCCAACATCTTATTATAAAAAAGGAAGGTATTGATTATGGGAAATCACAACAACGATGAAAAAGCTCTGCAGATGCACCGGGAATGGAACGGCAAGCTTGAGACTACGGCCAAATCAAAGGTAAACTCGCGCGAGGATCTCGCTGTTGCCTACACGCCGGGCGTCGCGGCTCCCTGCCGCGTGATCGCTGAGGACAAAAGCGCCGCGTACACCTACACGATGAAGGCAAATACCATCGCCGTCATCTCGGACGGCAGCGCCGTGCTCGGCCTTGGAAATATCGGCGCCTATGCCGCCATGCCCGTTATGGAAGGAAAATGTGTCCTCTTTAAGGAATTCGGCGATGTCAATGCCGTTCCGATCTGTCTGGACACGCAGGATACGGAAGATATCATCCGCACGATCCGCAATATTGCCCCTGCTTACGGCGGCATCAACTTAGAGGACATTTCCGCGCCCCGCTGTTTTGAGATCGAGGAACGCTTAAACGATATGCTCGACATTCCCGTCTTTCATGATGATCAGCACGGCACTGCAATTGTCGTTTTATCTGGAATCATCAATGCGCTGCGCGTGACCGGAAAGAAAAAGGAGGACTGCCGCATCGTCGTAAACGGCGCCGGCTCCGCCGGGATCGCCATCACAAAGCTGCTGCTCTCCTACGGTTTTTTGGATATCACGATGTGCGACCGCGCCGGGATCATCGGAAAAGACTATCCGGATTTAAACTGGATGCAGAAGAAGATGACGGAGGTCACCAATCTGACGAACCGCCAGGGCTCCTTAGCCGACGCGTTAAAGGGCGCCGACATCTTCGTGGGCGTATCCGCCCCGAATATCGTCACCACGGAAATGGTCGCCTCGATGAATCAGGATTCCATTCTCTTTGCCATGGCGAATCCGGATCCAGAGATCCTGCCGGATATAGCAAAAGCCGCAGGCGCGCGCATTGTCGGCACCGGGCGGAGCGATTTCCCGAACCAGGTGAACAATGTCGTGGCATTCCCGGGCATCTTTAAGGGCGCACTGCAGGGACATGCCACCCGCATCACGGAGGAGATGAAGTTAGCCGCCGCAGAAGCGATCGCCGGGCTCGTCTCTGACGAAGAACTCCGCGACGACTTTATCATGCCGGAGGCATTTGACCCGCGCGTGGCCGATGTGGTCAGCCGGGCGGTGCGCTCCTGCATCCGGTAAGCGGCCCATGCACACAAATCACACGGACCTGCAGCCGCGGCTCTGGGGAGACAGGCGCTATCACTCCCTGGACTATGCCTTAAAGCAGACATTCGGTGAAAAGGTCTACCGCCTGTCCTTAAATGGCGGCATGACCTGTCCGAACCGGGACGGAACGCTTGGCAGCCATGGCTGCAGCTTCTGCAGTGCGGGCGGATCCGGCGACTTTGCCGCCGGATCCGCTCCTTCTGTCACCGCACAGATCGAACAGGCCAAAAAACAGGTCGCGGCAAAATCAAAATGCCGCAGATATATCGCCTATTTTCAGGCATACACAAATACCTATGCTCCTGTGGCGCGGCTGCGCGGACTGTTTGAGGAGGCCATCGCACATCCCGATATCGCAGCCCTCTCCATTGCCACGCGGTGCGACTGCCTGCCACCGGATGTCCTCTCGCTTTTAGAGGAGTTAAACCATATCAAACCGGTCTGGACCGAGCTTGGCCTGCAGACCATCCACGACGGGACACGCCGTAAGATGGGCAGCGGCTTTACGCTTTCACAGTACGAGGATGCCGTTCTCTCCCTGTATGCCCGCGGAATCGATGTGATCACGCATCTTATCTTCGGCCTTCCCGGCGAGACGCGGGAAATGATGCTTGCTTCCGTTTCCCGCACGGCCATGCTTCCGATATCCGGCGTCAAGCTGCAGCTTCTGCATATCTTAAAAGGCACGGTGTTAAACGATCAGTACGAGGCCAGTCCTTTCCGGCTGCCGTCACTGGAGGAATACTGCGACCTGATCGCAGAGGCCCTCGCGCTGCTGCCGCCCGATATCGTCATCCACCGCCTGACCGGAGACGGCCCGCGTGCACTGCTGACCGCCCCACTCTGGAGCACGGACAAAAAGCGTGTGTTAAACACCATTTTGCGCAGACTGCGGGAACGTGATCTCTGGCAGGGAAAATTCTGTGATGCCGAAAGCAGAAAGACATATGTTTCCTGCCTGTGTGAAAAGACAGCCATTCTTCGCAGAAAATAATTACGATGAGGTTATAAGAAATTATGGCAGAACCCGTTACCATTTATAAGCTTACGATTTTAAATATGCTCGACCTGGTGGATTTTCCGCTGACGAACACCCAGATCTCCGATTTTTTTCTGGAGCAGGATTATACCGATTACTTTAAGGTGCAGCAGGTGATAAGCGAGCTTGTGGACGCCGGACTGATCGTACCGGAATCCACCCACAACAACACCGTCTACACGATCACGGAATCCGGGCGGTCGACGCTTCTTTTGCTGCGCAGCAAGCTCACCGACGCCATCGAGCGCGACACCATCGCCTTTCTGACCAGACACGGCAGCAGACTCAGGATCGCCAATTCTCTCCTGGCGGACTACCGCCGCACCCCGGACGACGACTATCTCGTGCGCTGCCAGCTTCTTGTCCGCGGCCAGAAAAGGATCGATCTGACTCTTGTCGTCAGAAACCGCAGCCAGGCGGAAGCCATCTGTAAAAACTGGAAAGAACAGAACGAAGATGTCTACGCTTATCTGATGGACATCCTGATGAAATAACGCCATGGAGGATCGATTTATGGGAAAACAGGCATTCAGACCCGGAAATATGCTCTACCCGCTCCCCGCAGTGATGGTCAGCTGCCAATATCCGCACGCGCACGACCCGGAATGTAAGATGCCTTCCCTCGACGGAAGGCCCAATATCATCACTGTCGCGTGGGCCGGGACCGTATGCACGAATCCGCCCATGCTCGGAATCTCCGTGCGCCCGGAGCGCTACTCCTATCATATGATCAAAGCCTCCGGCGAATTTGTCGTCAATCTCACCACGGAGACGCTCACGCGCGCCGCAGACTACTGCGGCGTCCGTTCCGGCCGCGATGTGGACAAATTTAAAGAGATGCATCTGACACCCCTTCCCTCGCGGGAAATCTCCGCACCGGGCATCGCCGAGAGTCCGGTCAATATCGAATGCCGCGCCAGACAGATCATTCCGCTCGGCAGTCATCACCTGATCCTCGCGGACGTCGCCGCCGTATCCGTGTCGGAAGAATATCTTGACGCGCGCGGATCCTTTCGCCTGAATGACGCCGGACTGATCACGTACTCTCACGGGGAATATTTTCTTTTGGGAAAACGGCTCGGCTCCTTCGGCTACAGCGTCGCAAAGCGAACCGCAAAGTCCGGTCGCAAAACGGTTTCCGGCAAACATACTGCTTCCGACAAAAACAACAGGAAACATTCTTTGGGCAAAAACAGCGGAACCGGCTCCTCTGGCAAAAACAGCTCTTCGGGCGGAAAAAAACGCAGAAAACATTCTTCTTAAGGGTTTCAAGTTATAAGGAAGTAATATCAGATTAGGTGGACCTATCCCTCCTTCCGCCGCCCCCTGCGTTGCAGATTGGCTGTTTCCATAAATCTTTTTGACATAAGCGTGTGCCTCCTTTATTTTTCTGCCGCCGTTTTCGGCAGCGCCCCTTTGGGGTAGTGCCATGTTAAATCGGATTTGGCAGATTATCCACTCATTTCTGCGCCATAAGATGCACAATCTTTCCATCCGTTTTCTGTGTAGTTTACACCCACTAAAAAACGGGCCCGCGGCACATGGGAAAATGCCGCGGGCCCTCTTTGATGCGGGCCTGCTGGACCTCTATGGTCCTGGGCGTATATACCCTTGGATGCTCCAAATCGTACAGCGCCTCTTTCGTTGCCCGAATTGCAGATGCCGGATCCATCTTAAGCTGGTCTTAGCCAATGCCGGAATGAACCCCAAAGCGTTACAGTACATCATGGGACACTCCAATATCACTATGACGCTGAACTACTACGCACACGCAACATTCGCTTCCGCAAGGGCTGAAATGGAAAGGCTGATTGCAGCATAGCCGCAGACGGATTTACTACTTCTTTTACTACCATTGAGAGGGAAAACCTAAAAGGTTTTGAGAGTATATGAGAACTTCTCCCCATATCTAAAATGCCGGAAAAGCCCGGAAATACGGGCTATACCGACATATAAGAACTTCTAAAGAGATAATCTAAATTCACCCATAATTTTCTGTCAAAAAAACGCAGTGTTCGTTTAGGGGATATACTACCCATGAATAT
>CAJUNX010000022.1:51399-66021 GCA_910587865.1 uncultured Roseburia sp. | reverse complement strand
ACGACCGTGTGAAAAAGACCTTTTTGCTGGGTGCAGGAGTTGCTACGATCATAACCTTTGTTTCATGGAGGTGCTGCGGGACTGCCGGAGCAGGTGGATTATTTTGAAGAGGCAGCCTGGTATGCCATGGTGGATTTCATGACGGTCTATGGCAAGGACGATGTGTGGTTTACCTTTAAAAACGGGATGGAGATTAAAGCGTAATTCCCTGCGACATACTGCCGCAGGGGATTTAAACCCAAACTGGAAGTTATCTTTTTATATAGATCAAATCCGTCATACCATTATACGATTGTGTTTTGAGCAGCTTTAACTTAATTTCATGGTCAGCTTTTTCGAAAAGCCGAATGCCAGAACCCAAAATCGTCGGAATCACAGTAATATAATAACAGTCAATGACATCTTTTTTTACTAACTGCTGGATTAGGTTTGCACCACCGCATATCCAAATACCTTTTCCATTTTCTTCTCGTAGTTTTTGTACCAGCTCAACGGGGCATTCATTGGTAAAATGAATTTTATCAGAAGATATTCTGGGGTGGTGTGTTACAACATAGGTTGTAAAATCATGATAGACCCATTCATCCGGTGAAAGTTCCGTGACAATTTGATGATAGGTGTTTCAGCCCATGATTACAGTATCAATATCATTCACAAATTTCGAATATGAGTCAATGTTATCATCATCGCTGCCCTGTCCGGCCAGCCAACTCACGCTGCCTTTACTGTCTGCAATATATCCGTCAAGGCTCATCGCTATAAACAGACTGACTTTTTTCATAAGTTCTCCTTTCGACTCATAAAATAAATTTTATCTATGGATATACATTCTTGTCATATCAGGCTCATTATCCCCTTGAACCATACACAAAAATTCCCAGCCATATCTTTCGTAAAAACTTGTATGGTCTGTAATCAAATAAATAGGAGTAATTCCTTTGGACTTCATATCCTTCACAACAATATCAAGTAATTGTCCCGCAATTCCTTGACAACGATATTCCTTTTCTGTATATACCGCACATACATTTGGCGCAAGGTCTTTCCTGTCATGAAAATCATTTTCAATCACACCAAGACCGCCTGCAATGCGCCCGCTGTCGAAACAAAGATACCAGCCATATTCTGTTTCATTCTTGATATAGGCTTTCATACATTCAAGATAAGCTTCTTGTGGTACGCCCCATTTATCATGAAACCATGCCGCTGCGGCTTCTTTTAATTCGGGTTTTTGTCTTAAAGTAACATAAGTATATTCTTTCATAATTTTCACCATACCATTCCAGGGCATAAACGAGTTGTGAAATTTTTGTCAGGTTCTTTCACTCTCACCTTTACAGCTTCCGGTTTTGTTAAAACATGATACCGTAAAATAAAGGATAAATCAATGATTTGTATTTTGTTTGAGCGCGCCAATACCAGCCGCCAAAACAACGGTTTTTTTATTTTCCGTTATCAGCGGCTGTTAAAAATCTTATTGAAATTGACTGATTGTGAAAAGGGTTCCTCTCCCAACTTCACTAGATCCATCTTCATACTTATCAAGATTCCAAAGAGGCCCGCAGGGCAATCTTTGAATATATAGAGGGCTGGTATAACCGCAAACGAATCCATAGTGCAATTGGTTATATGACACCTCAGCAAAAGGAGGATGAGGAACTCAAAAAAGCAGCATAATCTTTCGACTTTTTTTGTCCAAAGTATTGTTGGCCTGGCGAATGCCGCAAACCTGCTCAAATAAATGAAACACTTTTTTGGACAGACACAGAAATTTATCTCTGAGTTAGAAAAAGTGACTTTTTCAGATAGCGGGGGATTGTTTGACCCGTTTATTCGAAATATGGAAATAAATTCTGTTGAATGACAGAATTGGACTTATAACAGACCAAATACCAATAACGAGATACATAACGGCATCCTTTTATTTGAGTGTCCGCAAAACCGACCTGCATCCAGCACGTAATTGTGAAATACAGACAAAAATGAACCTTTCATATTTGTGCAATTCTAATAGTTTTGCGCAAAACTATTGAAAACCGTATTCAGGTATGATACGATCGCATTATCAGGAAAAAAATGCCGGAAAAGCCGGGGAACGGCGTACCGGGGGAACGGAGGAAGGCATGGGAACAGTAGAAAAAGCATGGTGGAAAGAAGCGGTGGTGTATCAGATCTATCCGAGGAGCTTTATGGACAGCAACGGCGACGGGGTCGGGGATTTAAACGGGATCACGTCACGGCTGGATTATTTAAAGGAGCTCGGCGTGGATGTGATCTGGCTCTCGCCGGTCTATCAGTCGCCGAACGATGACAACGGCTATGACATCAGCGATTATCAGGCGATCATGAAAGAATTCGGAACCATGGAGGATTTTGACCGGATGCTCACGGGCATCCATGCGCGGGGCATGAAGCTTGTCATGGATCTTGTAGTGAATCACACGTCCGACGAGCACGCGTGGTTTGTGGAGAGCCGCAGAGGGAAGGAGAATCCGTACCGCGATTACTACATATGGAGAGAGGGGAAGGACGGGAAGGAGCCGAATAACTGGGGCAGCGCGTTTTCCGGATCGGCGTGGCAGTACGACGAGACGACGCAGATGTACTACCTGCACCTGTTCTCGAAAAAGCAGCCGGACTTAAACTGGGATAACCCGAAGGTGCGCGGCGAGGTCTTTTCCATGATGAACTGGTGGTGTGAAAAAGGGATCGACGGATTCCGCATGGATGTGATCAGCCTGATCTCAAAAGAAGACGGTCTGCCGGACGGACAGAGCGTCCCGGGGATGGAATATTCGCCGATTCCCTGCGCGAACGGCCCGCACGTGCATGAATATCTGCGCGAGATGAACCGTGAGGTGCTCTCGAAGTACGATCTGATCACGGTCGGGGAGTGCGCCGGCGTGACGATTGAGGAGGCAAAAAAATATGCGTCCTTAGACGGGTCGGAGTTAAATATGGTGTTTCAGTTCGATCATGTGGGAATCGGGGACAGAGAGTACGGCAAGTGGACGGACCGCCGCGTGGATCTTGTGGAGTTGAAAAAAGTGCTCGACGGCTGGCAGACGGGGCTTGCCGGGCAGGCGTGGAACAGCCTGTACTTCTCCAATCACGATCAGCCGAGATCGCTCTCGCGGTTCGGCGATGACAGGGAGGAATACCGTGCGGTGTCCGCAAAGATGCTGGCGACCTGCCTGCATATGATGCAGGGAACCCCGTATGTGTACCAGGGCGAGGAGCTCGGCATGACGAATTGTCCGTTTGCAGCCATCGATGACGTGCGGGATATCGAGAGTATCAATGCGTACCGGGAGATGACGGAATCGGGCAAAATCACACCGGACGATATGATGCGTTATATCCGTCTGCGCGGCAGGGACAATGCGCGCACCCCGATGCAGTGGGATGACGGGGAAAACGCCGGATTTACGGACGGCATTCCGTGGATTATGGTGAACCCGAATTATAAAGAGATCAACGCGAAGCAGCAGACCGCGGATCCGGATTCGGTGTTTCATTATTATAAGAAGCTGATCGCGCTGCGGAAAGCGGAGCCGGTGATCGTGTACGGATCTTATGAGCCGTACCGGCAGGAAGACGAAAATCTGTATATGTACATCCGCAGACAGGAGGACGTCCGGCTGTTTGTCGTTTGTAATTTTACGGACCGGGAGCAGACGGTCACGCTGCCGGAGGATTTTGCGGAGGGCCGTGTGCTGATCACAAATCAGGAGAGCGTGTGCGTGCAGCCTGAGATGACACTCGGCGCGTACGGCGCGGCTGTGATCCTTCGATAAACGTCCGGATCGGAGGAATGGTGCCGGCATGTGTCGGTCGGAAAACAGACGGAATGAGAGAAAGAATCCGGGCGGACGTCCCGGAAGGTGCGACAGGAAGGAGTAAGGAAATGAAAGATCATATGAAAATACAGACGCATCCGCTTGCGTGTGAAGAAAATATCATCAAAGGGGAGCATTATCGGATCACCGTGCTCACGAAAAGCCTGGTGAGGCTTGAGTACAGTCCGACGGGACATTTCACGGACGCGGCGACGCAGGTGGTGTTAAACCGTGATTTCGCGCCGGTGGAGTTTTTGTGTACGGAGACAAAGGACGGCCTCATGATCCGCACGGAGTATTTCCAGTTAAATTATAACCGGCAGGAATTTTCGGGAGCGGGGCTGTCCTGCGCCTGCATGGGCATGGAGATGGAAGGGATGCCGGGCGGCAACCGTATGGTCTGGCATTACGGCGATGCGCCGCGGACCTTAAAGGGGACGGCCCGCACGCTCGACCAGGTGAACGGAGCCTGCGAGCTCGAGGAAGGGCTGATGTCATTCTGGAGCGGATGTGCGCCTCTTGACGATTCGCACACGCTTCTGATCGGGGAGGACGGCTGGGTGGTGCCGCGGGAGCAGGGCGGTCAGGATCTGTATCTGTTCGCCTACGGCCACCGTTATCTGGAGGCGTTAAAGGATTTTTACCGCCTGTGCGGAAGGACGCCGATGCTGCCGCGCTTTGCGCTGGGGAACTGGTGGAGCCGGTATTACCGCTACACGGAAGAAAGCTATATGGAGCTGATGCGCCGGTTTGACGAGGAGGATCTGCCGTTTTCGGTGGCGGTCATTGATATGGACTGGCATCTGACAAAGATCGATCCGAAGTACGGCACCGGCTGGACCGGCTATACCTGGGATCCCGAGTGCTTCCCGGATCCGGAACGGTTTCTGGCAGGGCTTCACGCGCGGGGCATGAAGACGACGTTAAACGTTCACCCGGCGGACGGGATCCGCGCGTTTGAGGACTGCTACAAAGAGGTGGCAAAGGCCATGGGAGTCGATATTCAGAAAGAAGAGCCGGTGAATTTTGACATCGCGGACCCGCACTTTATGGAGGTGTATTTCGAGAAGGTGCACCACCCGTTAGAGGAGCAGGGTGTGGACTTCTGGTGGATCGACTGGCAGCAGGGCACGCACACGAAGGTGGCGGGGCTTGACCCGCTCTGGATGTTAAACCACTATCATTTCCTGGACAGCGCCAGGGACGGGAAACGCCCGATGACGTTCTCGCGCTATGCGGGACCCGGCTCCCACCGCTACCCGGTCGGATTTTCCGGGGACACGGTGATCACGTGGGAGTCACTCGATTTCCAGCCGTATTTTACAAACACGGCGTCGAACATCGGCTACGGCTGGTGGAGTCATGACATCGGCGGCCACATGATGGGCGGAAAAGACGACGAGCTCGAGACGAGATGGTATCAGTACGGGGTGTTTTCCCCGGTCAACCGCCTGCACAGCACGAGCAGCGAATTTAACGGCAAGGAGCCGTGGCGGTTCAAAAAAGAAGCGCACGATGCGATGAACCGTTTCCTGCGCCTGCGTCATCAGATGCTGCCGTATCTGTATACGATGAATTACCGCGCATGGGCGGACGGCGAGCCGGTCTGTCAGCCGGTTTACTACCGATATCCGGCGAAATGGGAGTCCTACAAATGTAAAAATCAGTACTTTTTCGGGAGCGAGCTGATGGTCGCGCCGATCACGGCGCCGCGCGCGAAGGGTGTGAACGTGGCGGAGGTGACGGCCTGGCTGCCGCAGGGACTGTGGTTTGACTTTTTTACCGGTACGGTATATCACGGCGGACGCAGTCTGATTCTCTGCCGCGGCATCGACACCATCCCGGTGCTTGCGAAGGCAGGAGCCATCCTCCCGATGACGGAGCAGTATCAGGCGGATCAGGCGGAGAAAAACCCCGACGAGCTCACGATCCGCATCTATCCGGGGGCGGACAACAGCTTTACGCTCTACGAGGACGATAATGTCTCCGCGGCATACGAGGACGGGGTCTGCGCGAAGACGGTGATCGCGCTTGACTGGGAGAAAAAACGCGTATCGATTGCCCCGGTTCTGGGCGATGCCTCTCTGGTCCCGGCAGAGCGCACGATAAAGCTGGAGCTGTGCAATATCACGGCGGAACATGCGGAAGTGTCCGTAAACGGCGCGAAGCAAAGCGGCTGCTGTGAGAAACACGGCACGGGGCTTCTCGTCACGCTCACCGGCATCACCCCGGCGGATGCGGTAGAGGTGGTTCTGCCAGAGGAAACAGCGGTTGCGAAAAATCCGGTGAAGGAAATGCTCTATGATTTCTTAAATCAGGCGGAGATCGGATTCATGCAAAAACAGACGATTTTCGGCGCATATCAGAGACTGGCGGACGATGTGCCGGCGTTCCTTAGCGAGCTGCAGGCCATGGGGGCATCGGAGCAGCTGCAGCATGCGCTGGCTGAGATTACAGGAGCATATCGGGGATAAAAACGGTTCGCCGGATGTCAGGCACAGTATGAGGGCTTTGACATCCGGCGGAAATCGGGAAAACCCGGACAAAATGAGAAAACCCGGACAAATGAGAAAACCCGGACAAATGAGAAACCGGACAAATGAAAAAAATCGGACAAAATGAAAAGGAGGATATCGCAATGTCAGGAAAACGGATTTCCTATGAAGTGTCGGACGGTGTGGTCTCGCTTGGCTTTGAGCAGGGAAGCGGCCGTATCGCCGTGTGGACGGATGAGATCATTCAGGTGGTGCGCCCGCTGGAGGGCGAGACGTTCCACTCAAAAGCGGTGGAGCGGGAGCGCCGCCCGATGAAGCAGGTGACAGGCACGCCGGCGGCGGGAGAGTTTGCGGTGACGGAGGAAGGCGGGGCGCTTATCATCCGCACGGCGTCGCTGACCGCAAAGGTGTATGACGGATTTTACGTGGATTTTTACCGTACTGCAGGAGCGGGCGCAGAGGGCGGCGAGGTGCTTTTGTGCGCGGATTACCGCGGGGAGCGGGAGATTGTCAATAAGATCAGCCCGTGGATTAAGGCGATGCTCGAGGCGGAGGGCCACGATATCTCCGGTCTGCTGAAGAAAAATTATCCGGTGCAGGCGGTGAAGACGCTCGACGGCGACGAGAAATTTTACGGACTCGGGGACAAGACCGGTTTCTTGAATAAAAGCGGGTATGAATATGAAAACTGGAATTCGGACATCCCGGACGCGCATACGGATGCGTTCAAGGCGCTCTACAAATCAGTCCCGTTTCTGATCACCTTAAAGGAGCGGGGCGTGTACGGCCTGTTTTTTGACAATACATACCGGTCGCACATCAACCTCGGAAAAGAGAAGAGCGACTACTTTTATTACGGCGCGGAGGACGGCAGCCTGAATTATTATTTTATCGGCGGGGAGCATATGGCAGACGTCATCGCGAATTATACGGAGCTGACCGGAAGAACGCCGCTGCCGCAGCTCTGGACGCTCGGCTACCACCAGTCGAGATGGGGCTATGAAAATAAGGAAGATATCCGTGAGCTGATGGAGAAATTCCGCGGACTTGACATCCCGTGCGATACGATTCATTTTGACATTGATTATATGGACGGCTACCGCGTGTTTACCTGGAATGAGAAGGACTACGGGGATGCGAAGGAGCTGTTCGGCGAGATGGACGCGAAGGGATTTAAAAAGGTGTCCATTATCGATCCGGGCGTCAAGCTCGACCCCGGCTATGCCATGTACGACGAGGGGATCGAACACGGATATTTTGCAGAGACGCCGGAGGGCGAGACCTACGTCAACGCCGTCTGGCCCGGCGATGCGGTGTATCCGGACTTCGGCAATAAAGAGGTGCGTGACTGGTGGGGCAAAAAGCAGAGCTATCTGACGGATCTCGGCTTTGACGGCGTGTGGAACGATATGAACGAGCCGGCGAGCTTCCACGGCGAGCTGCCGAAGGATGTGGTCTTTACAGACGAGGATCACCCGTCCACGCACGCGGCGATGCACAACTGCTACGGGCACCTGATGTCAAAGGCGACTTATGAGGGGCTGGTATATGCGACCGGAAAGCGCCCGTTTGTCATCACGAGAGCCTGCTATGCGGGAACGCAGAAGTATTCCACCGTGTGGACCGGCGACAACCAGAGCCTGTGGGCGCACATTCAGATGGCGGTGCCGCAGCTGTGCAACCTGGGCTTAAGCGGATTCGCGTTTGCGGGGACGGACGTCGGCGGATTCGGCGCTGACACGACGCCGGAGCTTTTGTGCCGCTGGGTGCAGGTGGGGGCATTTTCCCCGCTGTTCCGCAATCACGCGGCAAAGGGTTCGAGGAATCAGGAGCCGTGGCAGTTTGACGAACAAACGCTTGCGGTCAACCGGAAGTTTATCGAGCTGCGCTACCGCCTGCTGCCGTACTTCTACGACCTGTTTTACGAGGGAGAGAAGACCGGCCTTCCGGTGATGCGTCCGCTGGTGATGCACTATGAGAACGCCCCCGCGGTGTGGAACTTAAACGACGAGTTCCTCGTGGGAGAGCATCTGCTCGTCGCTCCGGTGGTGGAGCAGGGCGCGACCGTGAAGAAGGTGTATCTGCCAGAAGGCGCGTGGTACGATTTCTTTACCGGAAAGAAATACGAGGGCGGACAGTACTACCTGGTGGATGCGCCGATCGATGTCTGTCCGGTGTTCGCGAAGGCGGGCAGCGTGATCCCGACGTATGAGGTGATGCAGTATGTCGGCGAGAAGCCGTACGACACCTTAAAGCTTCTCGTGTTCCCGGGGGAGGGGCGCTATGTGCACTATCAGGACAACGGGACGGATTTTGCGTACCGGGACGGCGCGTACAACCTCTATGAATTTGTGAACGACGGCGCGGGTCATGTCGCGACGAAGCTGCTTCACGAGGGATATGCGCAGTATCAGAAGATCGAGACGATTGTAGTGAAATAAAAAACGCCCGGGGCGCTTCACCGCAGCAGGTGAGAAGCCCCGGGTTTTTCGCGCAGTTTCTTTCTGCAACCGGTTCATTTCTGCATGAGACCGTTTTTTCGCGCAGTTTCATACTGCGTGCAGTTTCCTGCTGTGTGCAGTTTCCTGCTGTGTGCGGCATTGTCACAGTGAGAGACGGTATTTCTTCATCCAGTCATTGAGCTGGATAAAATATGCCATCAGCTGCGGCCCTGCCATCAGCTGTCCGAACCAGGGCTGCCCGAGCTCTTTGTGGGACGCCATAAAGCGCAGCGCTTTTTTCTGGTCGATCAGGGGGGCGACGGGGGCATTCGGATCGTTTACGATCGCGCCGAGCCGCTCCACCAGAATCCGCTCATATCCGGGGTGATACGTCTTCGGGTAAGGGCTTTTTTTGCGGTGGAGAAGCGCGTCGGGAAGCAGGTCGGCACAGGCATCGCGCAGCAGTGTTTTTTCCACGCCGTTCTGATACTTCATTTCCCAGGGAACGTTAAAGACATATTCCATGATCCGGTGATCCGCAAAAGGAACGCGCGCCTCAAGGCCGGAGTACATGCTGGTGCGGTCCATGCGGTCTAAGAGCGTCTGCATAAACCACTTGATATTTAAGTAGGCGACCTGACGTCTCTTTTTCGCCTCGCCTGTTTCCCCGGGGAGCAGCGGAACCTTTGCGAGCGATTCCTGATAACGGGCGTAAGAGTATTCCGCGAGCTCGTCGGTACGGACGACGTCCTCCGATAAAAAGACGGTGCGGGCGCGGATGTCGGCGGACCACGGGAAGCCGTCGCGCTCTAAGAGCTCTCTGCGGTAAAACCACGGATATCCGCCGAAAATCTCGTCCGCGCACTCGCCGGTCAAAGCGACCTTGTTCTGTTTTGCGACCAGGGAGCAGAAGTAGAGCAGGGAGGCGTCTACATCCGTCATTCCGGGGAGATCCTTTGCGTCCACCGCGGTATAGAGTGCGTCCGCGAGCGTGCGTTCGTCGCATTCCAGATAAGTGTGGTTCGTTTTGCAGTGATCCCGCATGATGTTCACGTAGGGCAGATCCCGCTCCGGCTGGAAGGAATTGGACTGAAAGTAGAGATCGTTTTCCGCAAAATCAAAGGAGAAGGTGTTAAGCGTTTCTCCCTGCCCGCGCATGTAATCCGCAGCGATTGCCGTGACGATCGAGGAGTCGATTCCTCCGGAGAGGAAGGTACAGACCGGCACGTCGGAGATCATCTGCCGCCGGACGGCATCGCGCACGAGAAACGAGACGTTTGCGACCGTATCCGGGTAGGAATCCGTATGCTCCCTGCTGGTTAAATCCCAGTAGAGATGATCGGAGCATCCATCCGGCGAAACGATCATGTAATGTCCGGGAAGCACCTCGCGCATCCCTTTAAATACGCCGTTTCCCGAGGTCCTGGCCGGGCCGACGGCAAGCAGCTCAAGCAGGCTGTTTTTGTCGATTTCCGGCGTCAGATCCGGGTGACAGAAGAGCGCCTTCGGTTCGGATCCGAACACGATCGTCCGGCCGGTCTGCGCGTAAAAAAGCGGCTTGACGCCGGCGCGGTCGCGGCAGAGCATAAGCCGGCCTGCCGTCTCCTCCCAGAGCGCAAAGGCAAAGATGCCGTTTAGGCGGGTGACAAATTCCGGCCCGTAGCAGAGGTAGGCATTTAAGAGAACCTCGGTGTCGGAGGTAGTCGTAAACGTAAAGCCGGCCGCCGCAAGCTCCGGGATAAGCTCATCCGTGTTGTAGATTTCACCGTTGTATGCGATGGCGCAGAGCCGCCCGTCTTTCCTCCGCACCATGGGCTGGGATCCGTTTCTGATGTCGCGGATGCTTAGGCGCGCGTGGGAAAGTCCGGCGTGCCTGGAGAGCCAGATGCCGGAGTCATCGTTCCCGCGGCGGGCGAGACGGCGGTGCATATCGCTTAAAATCGTTTCCCAGAAGGGCCTTTTCCTGACGTAATCCTGATCAAAGTTGCAGAAACCAGAAATTCCACACATAGCGTAGTCGCTCCTTTTTTTTTAACTGCAGATCGCGGCCGGGTGCGCAGGAGGGATCCGGCGGACGTCCGGCAAAATCCGTGCCGCGGCATACGATCAGTATATGCGGGCGGGAAAAATGTGTGACAGGAGAAAAGCCGTTGCTATTTTCGGCAGGTTAGGCTATGATAGTTACGGAAACAAACGGTGACTGCTGTTGACGGAAATGGAGGGACAGAATGAATCAGATACAAAGACAGACGATCGTTGACAGATTTGAGGCGCTGGCGGGAGAAGATCCGGAGGCGGTATTCCTTACGGATGAGCACAGATCCTGGAGCCGGCATGAAATATACCGGTATGTCAGTGCGCTTGCCGGACAGCTGAGGGAGAATGTGACGCCCGGGATGCATGTGGGGCTTTTGATTTCGGACAGCTCATCCTATACATCCGCATTTCTGGCGCTGTTAAAGCTCGGAGCGCTGGTGATCCCGTTTAACCCGCGCTGGTCCGGCGAGGCGAAACAGCGCTGCGCGGATCAGATGAACGTCCCGTTTTTTGTGGTGGACGCTCACAATAAGCGGGAGATCGGCAGGCTGAATACGCCGTATTTTCTGATGAAGCGCGCCGATGAGATATGGAAGGAAACGGCGGATGACGAGTCCGGCACGGATCAGAGCGGTATGGATGCGCCGATGGTGATGTTTTCGACTTCCGGGTCAACGGCGGAACCGAAAGCGATTATTCTCACGCAGAGGCAGATGATCGCGCGTGTCCTGGAGGAAGAGGAGGAGTTCAGACTGTCCGGCGAGGATGTCATGCTGATCTCTACACCGCTGTGCCACGCGCTTGCGACCAGGATGATTCTGACCGGCGCATATATCGGGATCCGTCTTGTGATCATGAGAGGGTTTACCGCGGAAAAGTGGGTCAGTATGATCGGGGCGCACGAGATCACATATACGATCAGCACGTCCGCGCAGCTGGCGCAGGTCGTGCGTTTTATGGAGAATAACGACCTGCCGGAGGACGGGTTTTCTTCCATGCGGCAGCTTGTGTCCACCGCGGCCTGTCTGGATCCGGATGTAAGGGACAGCATCCGGCAGATTCTGCCGGGCAGATGTCATTTTTATAATCTGTTAGCGTCCTCCGAGACGGAATTTATCGCGATCGCGGATCTGGGGGACGAATCGGCGGCGGATGACGTTGCAGGCATACCGGTAAGCCGGGTACAGATCCGGATCGAAAACGATAAAATCCCTGCCGGGACAGATGAAGTGGGAGAGATTTTCTGCCGGGGAGAAGCCGTGTTTGACGGATATTACATCGCAGGAACGCAGGTGCGGGGAACGAGGGAGGACGGCTTTTTCGGGACCGGGGATCTGGGATATCTGGACGGGGAGGGCGTTCTGCACTATGCCGGCCGGAAAAAGAAGATCATCATCTCGGGCGGTATGAATATTTTTCCGGGCGATATCGAGACCGAGATAAGAAAGCTCGAGGGCGTGCGGGAATGCGTGGCGTATCCGCTGCCGGACGATATCTTAGGGGAGGTGGTCGGCGTCGTGGTGGCTGCGGACGAAAGGGTGGATTTAAAGGCCGTAAAGAAACGGTGCCTGGAGAGCCTTTCGGATTATCAGCAGCCGCGGGATATCCGGTTTGTCGATCATATTCCGCGGGATGAGCTCGGCAAGATCAGCTGGAATGATCTGCATATGTATCTGTGAGTGATTTTTCTGGTTTGAAGCGTACCTGCGCCAAAAGAACATGCTGTATGTGCGTCAGGAGGCCCCGTCGTCCGCACGGGGCGGGCGTTTTGCGGCATAAAGCCGGTCCCAGGTGAGCGCGTTGATCTGCGTCTTTTTATTGTAGCAGATCAGCATCGCTTCGGCGAAGCCTAAGGATCCGGCTCTGCGTTCGTTTGCGGTGCGCACGAGCTCGCGGATCGAGAGCCGGCTTAATTTTTCTTGAAAGAGATCCTCCTTTAAGAGGTCGCCGTAGGCGGATACCAGCCGGGCGATGCCGTTTAGCATGTTGGCGCTTAAGGACTGCGCCGCGCCCTCCCAGGTGCCGACGGCGAGGCGCAGGACGCGGTCGAGCACGTGAAAACCGTAACGGTCGTGGATGCTTTCTAAAGTGGCCACGGCACAGATATGGCAGGGGCCGGGCTTGGCCGAGATCTTCAGGTGATACGATTCCGCGAGATCACGGATGATCAGCTGTTTGTCGCTGCCGGCCTCGATATTTGCCATAAAGATCTCATAGGGCAGCAGCGGCTTGACAAATTTCTGCTGGTTGGCGAAGATATCCGCCTCCCGTTCATACTCGAGATCATCGTAGATCATACACCAGACCGGGGTTTCGCGGGAACCTGATATCAGGGCGACGATCTCGATGGTGTGCTGTCCGTTGAACACATAATTGACGTTGTTTCTGCGGCTGACCTTTACCGGATTGATCTGGCAGAGGTCGAAATTTGCCGCGGCGTGTTCAATGTGCCGGACAGAGAGATTCCGCTGGTATTCCTGATTGGAGACCAGATGTTTGATCGGAATCTGTTCAAAGTGGACGTTTGGGACATAGCGGCTGTAATCATTCATGTAATTCTCCCTTTTTTCGATGTTGTATCGGTGACAAAAACGATGGGTTGCGGTCTATGGCGGAGGCGTTTTACCGCTGCCGTCCATTGCGCGCAGCATGGCTTCCGCCGTTTCACAGAGCGCGCGCAGCTGGCGGCGGATCTCCTTTTCCGCCTCCGGTGAAACGGCGGAAAAGTCGGTCAGGGCAAAGGTGCGGCCGATGGAACCGGTCCACGAGGGGATCGTGTAGCCGAGGCTTTTGATGCCGGCATCCGGGTCGTAGGGAGGCATCTCCTTGATGGCGGTTTGGATGCCGGCATTTTTTTTCGGCCGCCCGACAGATCGCTTTTTGGGAGGGGCCGGTTTTAAGTCCGCTAAATTAAGATGCGTTTTATGACTGTCTGCGAGCCGTCTGTTGAGCCGCCGCAGTTCGTCCCTGGAGAGCCGTGCAAGCACGCTCACATTTTCATATGAGATCGAAATCTGCCCGCACAGGATCTGTCCGGCAAGCTCCGGTTCGCGGCGGCGGATGTGATCAATGGCTGCCGCGAGCGTTCCCGCCTTATAGATCGTATGCATGGATACGCCGTACTGTTCGCCGAGGCGGGTTCCGGTCTGCATGCGGGGATGCGGAAATGCAGTGCGGTCCGCAGTCTGCTTCTGCATCCGGTATGCAACATCTTTTTCGGCGGTAAAAAGCCGGCCGATCAGATAGCGCCGCAGCATATCCGGCAGCCGCTCTTTTTTCAGCTGCCGCTGACAGATCCAGAGAACGGCATCCTCCCGGGCCGGAAAGGAAAGAGAGCGGGTCTGAAACGGGATGCCCCATTTTGTGCAGATCTCATAACGTGTGTGGCCGTCGACAATCCGTCCCTCCCACACAAAGAGAGGGGTACGGCAGCCGAATGCGCGGATATCCGCTTCGAGCGCCGCATAGTCCTCCCCGGAATATCCGGGGGAAAGCGCTGAAAACTCACGGTCTGTCTGACAGTCCTGTCGCAGGTTCTGCGTCATATGTATTCCTCCTGTTTTCGGAATCGGCGGATGAACGGGTGTCGGGGCAGGGATCCGTGTATAAAGGGCGCGGATCCTGCGGTCGTGTCTGTACGAGCAGGTTCTGATGTTCGTGTACGGGGGTGCCGAAGCGCAGTGCCCAGTCCGCCCGGAAGCGCGGCATCTGCGTGTTCCGTGAGGAGCAGGAGGCGTGATGCTCAGAACCCGGAAGCGGCATCTGCGTGTTCCGTGAGGAGCAGGAGGCGTGATGCTCAGAACCCGGAAG
>CAJUNX010000022.1:17185-51299 GCA_910587865.1 uncultured Roseburia sp. | reverse complement strand
GCGGCATCTGCGTGTTCCGTGAGGAGCAGGAGGCGTGATGCTCAGAACCCGGAAGCGGCATCTGCGTGTTCCGTGAGGAGCAGGAGGCGTGATGCTCAGAACCCGGAGGCGGCGGGCCGACAGCGGCGGGAGGAGCGAAGCATTCCGGCGCGGTCAGATCAAAAGCCAGAAGCTGTCCGGTGCGATCGGAGAGGAGCCGTCCCAGAAGCCGGATGCGGTCAGACGGATTCCAGCCCATCCACGGAAACAGCATGGCGGAAAAGGCCGGGCAGGGAATATGGCGCGGCCTGCGTTTCTGCGGATCCGCCGAACACCACCGGAACGCATCTTTTTCCTGCGGGAGTCCCGGACGAAGCAGAAGGATCCGTTTCTGCGGGTGAATCAGAAACTGCACATAGGAAATCTGCGGCAGCGCCTTCAGACAGGCCGTGTTCACATAGACCCGGTTTCTGTAAAACGTGAGAACAGGCTCGTCCGTGTGTGAAAAATATTCGCCGTGTACCACCTCACACCCCTCTGTGAAAGCCGGCTCAGCGCGCGGGGGCGCATTTTCACAGGAGAGGCCGCGGGTATCGCTGCGGTTCATGAGCGCGCTCCTGCCGGAGATGATGGGACATCCGCGTCGTCTTTTTGCCGCATTTCCCGCAGCAGGGAGAGAATCTGCCGCCTTAATTCGCCCCGGCTGCTCGCTCCGGACTGCGGCCGGTCGGATCCGACGGCTGGCCGGCGGCTGTTCCACCCGGATCGTTCCGGCAGGCTGCGTTCGGATTTATGCTTGTAGTAATCCGTGCCGAAGCATCCGGCGGCATCCCCGGTATTCCGCCATACGGTTTCGTCGTGTTCTTTTGTCTGTGCGTCCTTAAGATCAAAGAGCAGGAATGCCTCTCTGTTTTTCTGGCAGAGCGTTCCGATAATCCGATAATGCCTGCCGGTCTGCCAGCCGCAGAGGGTATACAGCGCGGGAAGAAACGCTTTTCCGCCGACGGGGCGGCTGATCAGACGTTCGGGCGGTCTGTTTTTCTGCCGTTTTGCCGCGGCCCAGCGGACGGCGTACCGCAGCCTGCCAGTATACGGGCGCACGGCAAAGAGGAGCCGCCCGGGGTGAATCAGAAGCTCCACATATAAGGCGCTGTCCGGAAAAGACCGCACGGCGGCTGCATTAAAACGCAGTTCGCCGTCATGGAACACGATGCAGGGCTTGTCCGCCACGGCCAGGCAGCGCGCGTGTACCGTCTCATACCCGCGCAGGTCAAACATACCGGCCTCGTCGTCTGTCCCGCCGTCGCTTTCATTTCCGGCGGCATCCGCCGCGGGAACCGTGCCCGTGGAAGCTTTGATATAGTCATCCGCCGTAAATCCTGCCCATCCGGGGTTGATAAGGACGTATCCGGCGAGAATCCCGTCCGGGACGACAAGCGGATGCGGCAGAAAACGGGTCCCGCCGCTGCTGCTGTTTGTCATCCGCTGCTGCGCGGCGATAAAATCACCCCTGGAGATGATGGCCGTGTGGTGATTTCTCTGCAGATACTGGTTCCGGTCAAACCGGTTTTTCCGTGCCTTGTGATCGAGATAGCTCGGCGTCCAGGTCTTGCGTGCGAGGACATCCCCGCAGTGCCGCTCGTTTTTTAAGATGTGGAGCACGGAGTTGTCCGACCAGAAGCCGTTTCCCTTGCGGGTGGTCCTGCCGAGCCGTTCCAGCAGGGAGGCAATCTGTCTGCAGCTGCAGCCGTACAGATACAGAGAGAAGATCAGCCGCACGGTTTTTGCCTCCTCTTCGTTGACGACGAGGTTTCCGTCCGGATCCCGGTCATAGCCGAGCAGCGGCGGGGTCAGAAAGATTCCGCGCCGGAAACGCATCTCGATGGAGGCGTTCATGATCTCGCTTTTATTGTGGCTCTCCTCCTGCGCGAGTGTGGAGAGGAAGGCCAGGCTCATCTCGCTGTCCGGGTTTAAGGTAAAAATATTTTCCGTCTCAAACAGGACGCCGACCGGCGGTTTAAGCGCCTTTAACTCGCGGACATAACGGATGCAGTCGACGACATTCCGCGCGAAGCGGGAGACGCTTTTTGTCACGATCAGATCGAGCTTTCCGGCGCGGCAGTCGTCGATCATCCGCACGAAGGCATCCCGGTGCGCGAGCGAGGTGCCAGAGATCCCTTCATCCGCGTAGATCTCTGTGAGCCGCCAGCCGCTGTGGCGGGATACCATGTCCTGATAATGATTTTTCTGTAATTCGTAGGAGGAGGTCTGCCTCGGATCGTCCGTGGAGACGCGCGCATAGATGCCGACCCGTTTTTCGGCCGCCTCCGCGTCCGTGGAATCCTCGTCTCTGGCCGGAATGACGTCAAGAAGCGCGGTGTCGATGCCCTGATAGCGTCTGCGGATCGTCTCTTTTTGTTTTGCGGGGTCAGAAAAACGTTCTGTGTATTCTCCCATGCGAGTCCTCATCTTTTCTGGTGCGCGGTGAATCTGTCTGCCGACATTATAGCATGTCATCTTTGCCGGGAAAACGTTCCGGAGGGCATGGGATTGACCGATAGAACATAAAAAGGGCGGGAGGAGAAGTATGAGCGTAAATTTTGAACTGGTGGGCAAACGGATCCGGGAGGTGCGCATGGCAAGACAGGTGTCGCAGCTTGCGCTTGCGGAGTCGGCGGATCTTTCCGCCGCTTATATCAGCCGGATTGAGCGCGCGCGTAAAAAGACAAGTCTGGAATCGCTGGTGAAGATTGCGAATGTGCTGGGCGTCACGGTGGATGAGCTTCTGACCGGAAATCAGCTGTACGACCCGGCGGAATATCAGACGGACATGGATCTGATGCTTGCGGACTGCAGCGCCGCAGAGAAGCGGATCCTCTACGAGGTGGTCGGCGCAGTCAAACGGATTCTGCGGGAAAACAGCGGGATGGGATCGAAACCATCCTTCCCGGCGTGCGGTCAGAAGTCATAAAATTGCAAGTTGCGGTCGGAAAAATGATAGCTTTTTCCCGGAAAAAACGGTAGAATTCTGTAAAAAGGCTTTGTCTGCGCAAACGTCCGGAACCGTAGGGGGTGCGCCGCAGGCGGCGGAAGGAGAGTGCATGATGGCACAATGGATGTGGAAGTTTGGAGAATTTGAGGTATATCATAATCTGCTGGTACACAACCGCAGGCAGCAGTATGGCTATCCGGAGCCGCCGGTGTGGAAGCTGTATGCGCCGGAGAGCGTGGTGCGGTTTAAAAAGACCGTGACGACAGAGGGAGGGACATTTCGCATCCACGCCTGCGGAAATACGGCGACGACGGTCGGAACGGCGTTCCCGGACATCAGAAAATACGGCGGGCAAAAGGAGATTACACTGGCGCCCGGAACGACGGAAATCACGATTACGGTGTCAAATCCGGATACGTTTCCGTGTCTTCTGATTGAGGGCGTAATCGAGAGCGGCGAGGGCTGGATGGCGGACGACTGCAGCGGTAATTTTACTCCGGCAGGCACAAATGCGCAGTACCGGGAAAAAGAAACGACGCCGGAGCGGTTTTTATTTGCATACGAACCGATTTCATGTACCGGGAGGCGGCAGGTGAAGGGCGGCTGGCTGTTTGACTTCGGGAAGGAAACCTTTGCGCGGACGAGGATTAAGGGTCTGCCAGAGGGCGAGGCGGTGCGCGTGAATTTCGGGGAATCCGTGGAGGAGGCGCTTGACGATACGTGGAGCGTGATTCATTTCCTTGTGCCGGCGGACGGCGGACGGCCGGATCAGGCGCGGGTGTGCGGGCAGACGCCCGGCGATGTGAGCAGGCTTTGGCAGCGGACGCAGGACGGAGCCGTCCTTGTGGCTCCTGGTGCATTCCGCTACATATGGATCGGGCCGGCAGAGCGGGAACCGTCTGCCGGGGCAGAGGGCAGCACCGGACCGGCGGAACAGGAACCGTCTGCCGGGGCAGAGGGCAGCACCGGGCCGGCGGAACAGGATGTGCGGGAACCGTCTGCCGGGGCAGAGGGATGCACCTGGCGGGAAGCGCCGGAGATCCTGGCGGAATACGAGTATCTCCCGCTCGCCCGGCGCGGAAGCTTTTCCTGCACGGAGGAGATCGTGCAGCGCGTGTGGGATGTCGCGGCGTACACCTTCCATTTAAACTGCCGTGAATTTTTCCTGGACGGGATCAAGCGCGACCGCTGGGTGTGGTCCGCAGATGCCTATCAGAGCCTGTTTGTGAACCGCTATCTCTTTTTTGACCCGGAGATCGAGAAGCGGACGTTAATCGCGCTCGGAGGGAAGCAGCCGTTTGTGATGCATATTAATACAATTGCAGATTACAGCTTTTTCTGGATCATCAGTATCCATGAATATTACAAAACCTACGGCGACACAAAATTTCTCTCGCAGATCTGGCCGCAGATGAAGGCAGTGATGGATTTCTGCATCGCGCGCACGGATGACGACGGGTTCTTAAGAGGCAGGGACGGCGACTGGATCTTCATCGACTGGGCGCCCATGGACAAGACCGGTGCGGTCTGCGGGGAGCAGATTCTCTACGCGAAGGCGATGGAGTGCTATGCGAAGATCGCTGCGCTGACCGGACAGCCGGACGGCGGGTGCGGCGCTGCGGCGAAGGCGCTCCAGGATCAGATTTTTGTGCATTTTTATGATAAGGAAAAGGGCGTCTTTATCGACAGCTTTGAGTCCGGGAAACGGAATGTCACGCGCCACAGCAATATTCTCGCGTATCTTTTCCTGCCCTGCGGTCCGGACTTAAGCCGTCAGCTTTATGAGCGCGTGGTTTTAAACGATGATGTGCCGCAGATCACGACGCCATACTTTAAATTTTATGAGAATCAGGTGCACTGCATGGAGGGTAACGGTACGCTCCTTGAGACGTCGATCCGGGAGTATTACGGGAGCATGTTAGCCGCCGGAGCCACGAGCCTGTACGAGGAGTATGACCCGACGTGCTCCGGCACGGCACATTATGCGATGTACGGAAATCCGTATGAAAAATCACTCTGCCACGCGTGGAGCGCAAGCCCCGTCTACCTGCTCGGCGCGTACCGGCTCGGGGTAAAAAATACCGGGATCGCGTATGATACGTTTGAAGTCTGCCCGAATCCGGGGGATCTGTCCGAATTTTCCGGTGTGGTTCCGCTGCCGGGCGGCGAGGTTCGCGTGACGGTGACCGAAAAAGAGATCCGCGCCGTAGCCACCGTGCCGGGAGGAACCTTCCGGTACGGGGAGATCAGCGTGCCGATGGAGCCGGGAAAAGAGAGAAAAGCGGCGCGTGCCGGAAAACAGACGGCAGCCGGATAAGGTACGGGTGGAGGGAGGAAGGCGGATGGCACAGAAAACAATTTCACTCAACAGGATGGCAGTGGGGGCAACGGCGATTGTCTACGGTGTTTTTGTCTTCCTTCTGGTCTGCATGGATCTGTATCTGATCGGTGATTATCAGAAAACCAGGCGCTGGGAGGAAGAGCAGCTGTTAAGCGGGTACGTGGAACAGCTTCACACGGATATGGAGGAAAACAATGCCACCTTTTATGATGTGTTCAGCAACAACCGGTATTTTCAGGCGCTGACTGCCTCCCTGTCGGAGCTGGAAGGCTATAACAATGAACACGAACTGAATTTTTCCCTCACCAACCGGGTCATGCTCGAGGAATGGATGCACGGATTTATCATCTATTATAGCGGCGGAGAAAAAACGCGTTATTATATGGATACGGACCGGGTTAAGCGCGGGGATATCCGCACGGTCAAGGCCAGGGCGGACGAGCTTTTACAGGAAAAAAATGCGGGCTGGCACTGGATCTTTATGGAGACGGATGAGCACCTGTACGGCCTTCTCTCCGGGAGCAAAGGCAAGGCGGCTTTCTGCATCGTGTACAATCCCGACTGGATCGAACAGTCGCTCGCGCAGGAGAAGGGCGGCAGGAGGATCTTTTATGTCTGCGAGGGGCGCATGTTCGGGAAAGAAGCGCCCGATGAGCTTATGGAGGAGCTGCCCGGGGAATTAAGCCGCGTGGACAACAGTTTCCGGGGATATATGGACGGCAGCTACATCTGCGCGCAGCGGGTGGAAAACACACAGCTGTGGGTCTGTATGGCGTCGCGGGTGACGCTGTTTACCTATATGAATCTGCCGCAGCTATTCCTGGTGCTCTTTACGATCGGATCGCTGTTTTTCGCCTGGCAGCTCTACCGTTACATGAGGCGGGAGCTGGTGGTTCCCCTGCGGGAGCTTGGCGTGGTGATGAACCGGATCCGGGACGGCGAGTGGGAGGCCGTCGTGGAGCACGGGGCCAGGTTCGAGGAGATTCAGAAGATCAATGAGGCGCTCGGCGTGATGATGACGGAGATCAAAAAGCAGAAGCTTCTCTCCTACGAGCAGACGATCGAGAAGCAGCGGGCGCAGATGCAGTATCTGCAGCTCCAGCTAAAGCCCCATTTTTACCTGAACAGCTTAAAGACGCTCAACGCGTTTGCATTAAACGGGGAGAGCGGGAGAATGCAGGATCTGATCATGCATCTCTCGTACCATCTGCGCTATCTGCTGCAGGTGGAGCGGGAGCTGGTGCCGCTTTCCGCCGAGATCGATTATGTCAGGAATTACGAGATGCTCCAGGGCGATATGGCGGGACGCCGGTTCTCGATCGACTGGACGGTGCAGGAGGAGCTGGATGAGTGGAAGGTGCCGACGCTATGCATACAGACGTTTGTAGAAAACAGCTTTAAATATGCAAAACTCGGGGGCATGGAAAAGGAGCTGATCATCTGGATTTCTGTCAGTGAGCTCGAGACGGAGGACGGCAGATTTTTAGACATCTGTGTCCGCGACAACGGGGCCGGATACCCGGAGCATATTCTGGAGGAGATCAATGAGGAACCGCTGGAGGGCTGCGTGAGCGTCGGGATCAATAATTTAAAGCGCCGCTGCAGCCTGCTTTATCAGGGCTGGGTGGAGTATGACTTTTTTAACGATGAGGGGGCGGTGAGCGAGCTTATCCTTCCCTTTCGGCAGTCGGGAACAGAAATGGTGGTGACGGGATGAGGATATTGATTGTGGATGATCAGAAACCGATCGTGGAGAGTTTAAAGAGCGGGATCAACTGGGAGGCGCTTGCCATTGAGGAGGTATTTACCGCGTGCAGCGCGAAGGAGGCGAGGCTTGTGCTCGTGAATTTTCAGATTGAGCTTCTGCTGACGGATATCGAGATGCCGGAGGAGGACGGGCTTTCTCTCTTCCGGTGGGCGAGAGAGCGCGATCCGGGACTGGTGGGGATCTTTTTAACCTCCCATGCAGACTTTCATTATGCGAAGCAGGCGATCGGGCTGGGCGGGTTTGATTATATCCTCCAGCCGGCCCGCTACGGGGAGGTGGAGCGCGTGCTGTCGGCCGCGATAAAGACCGTGCAGAAGAATGCGAGGATCCGCCGTCTGGAGCGGACGACGAAGCTGATCACACAGCAGCGGGACAGCATACTGGATCTGATGCTTTCACGCTACAGGGAGGAGCGCAGGGAGGAAAATCAGGAGCTGTTCGTCCGTCTGCGCGAGCTGTTTGACACGGATCTGCAGCCCTGCGAATTTTATCCCCTGTGGATCTCGGTCGTGCATTTTGAGAAAATCACGCACACCTGGGACGAAAAACTGATCCGTCTGGTGATCCGCAACGTGCTCGAGGAGCTGCTCGAGCGGGAACAGGTAAAGATCTGCGTCGCCTCCGAGGGACTGAACGAATATCTGGTATTTGCAGCCTGTCGGCAGGGGGCGCTCGATCCTGCGGGCTGGGAGCGCGGGGTGCGGGAGTTTATCGGTTTTGTCAATTCCCATATGGATTTTGCGGTGGCGCTGTATCCGGAGCGCGAGGCATTCCGCGATTTCCGGGAGGAGCGGATCGATGCCATCCGCGAGCGCAGGAAGACGAATACCGGCAGAAAGGCGCAGCTGTTCTGGGAGGATCTGGAGACGGATCCGGCGCAGGCGGTGAACGAGGAGCGCATCGAGGCCGCGGTGCGCTATATCAGGAATAATATCAGCCGGAATCTCTCGCGGGCGGAGGTGGCGGAGACGCTGCATCTGAATGAGGAATACTTTTCACGGCTGTTTAAAAAATACACCGGTTACACGTTTAAGGATTACGAGATGATGGAGCGGATCGGTCTGGCAAAAAAACTGCTTGAGCACTCCCGTTTTTCCATCAGCATCATTGCCTCGAAGGTGGGGTATGACAATTTTTCCCACTTTTCCAAGATTTTTAAGAAAATGACGGGGTATACGCCCCAGGAGTGGAGGAAGGAAAAGGGAACGGCCCGGATGTCACGGGAACGATAATTTCATATCACGAAACAACAAAAACGAAATGTTCTTTTTGTGATCCTGCCAGACCTGGTCACGAAAAGAACATTTTTTGGCACAAAAACAGCAGAGGAAGCGCCCCTGTTTCTACTAAAATAACGATATCAAAAAGAAGTCTGCATTTTGCGGAAGAACAGCGCAGGGTGCGGTGGAATGGAGGAGAAGAATGAAGTTGAAGAAGTTACTTGGCGGTTTACTTGCCGCATCGATGGCGCTTTCTCTTGCGGCGTGCGGAGGAGGAGACGGCGACAGCCAGACAGGCGGCGGAAATGCCGGCGGCACGGGCGGCGCGGCGTCCGGAACGGAAGCAGGCGGAAACACCGGCGGCAGCGGCGCAGCGGCAAACGGCGATATGCCGGTGGTGAAGGCGGCGATCCCGGCTCCGCTCGATATGACGGACGCTCCGATGGTGCAGGAGGAAATGAACAAGATCCTCGCTGAGAAGTACGGGATCCAGGCGGAGTTCACCTTTATCGGGATGGGATCCTGGCAGCAGCAGACCAACCTGCTCTTAACCGGCAGCGATGTGGACATGATCGCATACTTCCAGCTCCCGTTAAATACGTTCGTCTCAAACGGACAGTGTACAAACCTGGACGACTATGTGGCAAACGCCAGCGACGAGTTCAAGGCGCTGTTCACAGAGGAGCAGATGAACGGCTGTAAGATCAATGGCGTACAGTACGCAATCCCGAACCTTCGTAATTATGGAAACGATTTTATTATGCTCTGCGACGAGGCGAAGCTGACGGAGCTTGGCTATAAGGCGGAGGATATTAAGACGATGGATGACGCCGAGGAGGTATTATACGCGGCGCATGAAAAATACCCGGATATCTACACCGTGGTTCCGCAGTCAAACGCAACGTTTGTAAACGGCTGGACCTGGGACGGACTGGGCGACCAGAACTATATCGGCGTCATCGGCAACTGCGGACAGGACACGACGGTAACGGATATTTTTGAGAATCCGGATTTCATTGAGTTCTGTACACGCACCCACAAATGGTTTGAGGACGGCCTGATGATGGGCGATGCCTTAAGCAACCAGGAGACGGGTACCGTGCAGGTTCAGAACGGCGCGGCGTTCGCGTATTTCGCGAACAGCTCCAACGAGGCTCCGCCTGCCGGACTGTGCAAGAGCGTGATCGTAAGCAACTGGACGGACAGCACGAATATCTCCGCCCTGACCTACGGCATCAACCCGCTGTCCACGAATCCGGACGCGGCATGGACGCTGCTTGAGGCTCTGTATACGGATACGGAGCTGATGACCCTGCTAATCGACGGAATCGAGGGAACCCATTATGTGATGAATGACGACGGCTCCTGCTCCTATCCGGAGGGTGTGACATCGACGACCAGTACATACGGCAATGCGACCTGCTACTGGGCTATGCCGTACGCGCTTGGCGTACCGCCCATTACGGATCTCGGATCTCCGACTTTCTTTGATGACCTGGTGGAGTTCAACAATGCGTCAAAGGTATCCAAAGGCGAGGGCTTCGTGCTCGACACGAATGCGATGGGCATCACGGATGAGTATGCGGCATGCATCAGTGTAAAGGATAAATACTACAACGGATTAATGAACGGTATCCTGGATCCGGAGACCGTGATGGCGCAGGCGCACCAGGAGATGGTGGACTCCGGTATCGAGAAGATCTGTGAGGCAAAGCAGGCGGCATTAGACGAACTGTTAAAGTAAAAATAACGACGGATGACGCATCGGGCGGGACATCCGGAAACGATAAGGCGGCTGGCGCAGAAGACAAAAATCGGAATTTTGCCGGATGCGCCGGCTGCTTTCAGGAAGGGGAGTATAGGATCGTGAAGAAAAAGAGTATTAGAAATCTGAAAATGAAGCTCGCATTGTTCTCCATGATGATTCCGGGCGTCATCTATCTGATCATCAACAATTATATTCCGATGTTCGGTCTGCAGATCGCGTTTAAGAAATATGATTACAGCAAGGGCATGTGGAAGAGCCCGTGGACCGGTTTTTCGAACTTCACCTATCTGTTTAAGACAAAGGATGCCTTTAACATGACGCGCAATACGCTGCTGTACAATCTGGCGTTTATTATCTTAGGAACCGTTTTTGCGGTGACGATCGCGATCATGTTAAACGAGCTTCGCAGCGCGAAGGCGAAAAAGCTCTATCAGGTGCTGTTCTTAATCCCGTACCTGATCTCCATGGTTGTCGTCAGCTATATCGCGTTTGCGTTCTTAAGCTACGACAACGGCTTTATCAACAACAGCATTCTGATTCCGCTTGGCGCGAAGGGGATCAACTGGTACACCGAGCCGAAGTACTGGCCGTTTATCCTGGTGCTGATTCATCTGTGGAAGGGCTTTGGCTACAGCAGTATCATCTATTTCGCGACGGTCATCGGCATCGATTCCGCGCTCTACGAGGCGGCGGTGATCGACGGCGCGAATTCCTGGCAGAGAATCTGGCACGTGACGCTCCCGGGGCTTAAGACGACGATTATCACGATGACGCTTTTGTCCGTCGGACGAATCTTTTACTCGGATTTCGGACTGTTCTATCAGGTGCCGCAGAACTCCGGAATGCTCGCGAATGTGACGCAGACGATCGATGTGTATGTGTACAAGGGGCTGACCCAGTTAAACGATGTGGGACGCTCCTCGGCCGCAGGCTTCTATCAGTCGATTGTCGGGTTCTTAATGGTGCTTCTGGCAAACTTTATTGTGCGTAAGATCGATGAAGAGAGCGCACTGTTCTAAGAGAAAAGAAAGGAGATAAAGCCGTATGGAATCAATGGTTTCTCATAATAAAATCGGGCAGGCCATCATGCATATCATCTGCATCCTGCTGTGCGTTGCCTGTATCGCTCCTTTTCTGCTGCTGATCACTTCATCGCTGACAGAGGAGGCGACGCTGGTGCGGAACGGTTATTCGTTCCTGCCGGAAAACTGGAGCCTGGAGTCTTACCTGTATATCGCAAGGAAGGGAGCGACGATCTTCCGCGCTTACGGGATCACCGTGCTCGTCACTCTGATCGGTACGTCCGTCAGTCTTCTGATGACGATCATGTTCGCGTATCCGCTCTCGAGGAAAGAGCTTCCGGCACGCTATCCGTTATCGTTTTTCGTGTTCTTCACGATGCTCTTTAACGGCGGACTGATTCCGACTTACATGATGTACACAAATACGTTTCATATCAAAAACACGATTTTTGCCCTGCTGATCCCGAGTCTTCTGATGAACGCGTTTTACATTATTATGATGCGCTCGTTTTTCACGGCAAATATCCCCGATTCCCTGATCGAGGCGGCGAGAATCGACGGGGCAGGGGAGTATCTGATTCTTTTTAAAATCGTGGTTCCGCTGTCGGTGCCGATGATCGCGACCCTGGCGCTGATGGTGGGCTTAGGCTACTGGAACGACTGGCTCAACGGTCTTTACTATCTGACCGAGCCGAAGCTCTTCAGTATCCAGAACGTGTTAAACAAGATGGTCACGGACGTGCAGTTTTTACAGACAAACGCCAGCAGCGTGGCGGCCACACTGGACACCTCGAAGCTTCCGAGCGTCGGCATCCGTATGGCGATCGCCGTCATCGGCGCGATCCCGATCCTGCTCGTGTACCCGTTCTTCCAGAAATACTTTGTCAAAGGTATCGTGGTCGGCGGTGTGAAGGGCTGATGCGGACCGGTTCATAAGAAAAGAAGACGGCAGAGGGAGACAACTTTCTTACGAAGTGTCTCCCTCTGCCGTCTTCTTTTCTTATTCTTTTATAATATCCAGCTCTGTGAGATTGATTCCTGATGCAGTGAGAATGACTTTCAGCGCCGTATAACGCCGTTTCATCTTTTGGTACGCTTCGGATTCTTTATCGCAGGATATCATATAATCCTGCAGACGCTCGAACTCTTCCACATTTTTCTGCATCATTTCTTTTTCGGTCATATGCGAATACCTCCTTCTTTTATGGTATCCTGTCACTCTGTCATTATTCTTTGATTTCATCGATATCTGTCAGGTTTACGCCGGAAACATTGAGGAATGTCTTTAAAAAGAGATAATCTTTCTTCAGGCTTTCGTATGTTTTCGTCGCACCCTCTTCTTTTGCGATCAGCATGTGTCTCTGCACTTTTGCAAAATCATCAAGGGCCTGTTTTGTCACTTCAATACCGCTGGGCATATCATCACCTGCCTTCTGAAAAATAAGAAACCGTCCGCCTTGTCTCTGCATTTATTATAGCAATCAATGGCAGAGGTGTAAAGCCTTTCTGAACGATTACACAGAATGCAAAAGTCAACAATCTGAAAGTCTGCGACAACATTTTTAATAGCAAAAATTTCTAAAAAAAGTACAATAATAATATCGTAGTTGTTACGACAGCATATGCACATTTTCACGGGGGACGCCCCGTGGAACCGCGACAGCAGAGGAAGGACAGAATGTATCTACATCTGTATTTATGAAGAAAGGAGATTATTTATGAGAAAGAATATGGTGCGGCCCTTAAAGAAGCTGGCAGCGGCGGGAATGACGGCGGCGATGCTGTTTTCACTGGCAGCCTGCGGCGGTGGCGGAGACGATGCGGGACAGACGTCCGGCGGTGCGTCCGGCGGAGCGGCCCCGGCAGGGACAGAGGCCCGGGGGGCAGCGGATCAGGGCGGCAGCGATGCCGGCGGAGCGGCTCCTGCAGCGGACGGCGATACCTATAATGTCGTGCTGGAGTGGCTCAGCATCGGAAATACACCGTCGGAGGAGAACATTCAGAAGGTAGAGGCGGCGATCAATGAGATCACGGTGCCGGAGATCGGATGTACGGTTACGCTGTATCCGGTAGAGCTTTCGTCTCTTTCGAACGATACGGCGCTTGCGGTATCCACGGGCGAGAAGATCGATCTCGTATGCTCGGTTGGTACCGGTGTGGGGCCGTTAGTCGACCAGGGACTGATCGTTCCGCTGGGCGAATATCTGGACGGATCCGGACAGAATATTCAGGCATGCCTTGGCGACGCCCTGACCGGCGGATATTATAAAGGCGAGCTTTACGGCGTGCCGAACGCGTATGTGCAGAGTGAGAGCTACGGCTTTAACGCACGTACCGATCTTTTGGAGAAGTACAATATTGAGATTGATCCGGACAGGATGTACACCCTTGACGACCTCACGGAGATCTTCGCGGTGATCAGGGAGGGCGAGGGCGACGGCTTCTACTGCGTGGCCGGAAATACCTCCACATCCGATGTCTTTACACAGTACTATGGCGTTGTGGATAAACTCGGCGCGACGACGGCATCCGGCGGTCTGCTCTTAGCGGACAACTGGGACAATACGACGATCGAGAATATCTATGCGAGCGAGCAGTACCGGCAGTATGCGGAGACGATGTATGACTGGGCGCAGAAGGGATATATCCCGAGCGACGCGGCCTCCAACACCGATACGGATACCACGCAGCTGCAGTCCGGTAATTTCCTCGGACGTATCGCATGGACGACACCGAACTCTTCTCCGAATTTTAAGGCACAGACAGGAATGGATCTGACGGATATCGAGATGACGCCGCCCTATAAGGCGACCGACCGCTATCAGAACATTCTTTGGAGCGTTCCGGTTACCAGTGAGAACCCGGAGAAAGCATTCCAGTTTCTGGATCTGCTTTACGGGGACAATGATCTTGATTCCATGCTGATGTTCGGACTTGAGGGCGAGACGTGGGAGATGGTTGAGGATGACGGCAACGGCAACCGTGTTGTAAAATTCGTGGATGGCGTGGACGCGACTACCGCACCGTTCTACTGCATGGCAGGCGTTTACGGCGACCGTTTAAGCTGGCTGATGTGGGAGCCGATGGATATCGGCATGAATGATATGATGAGAGAGTTTAACGACAGCGTGGAGTATGTCTCTCCGGCGCTCGGATACAGCTTTGAGATTACAGATGAAGTTTCGTCGAAATACTCGGCAGTGTCGTCCGTGATTTCCCAGTATACGCCGATCATCTCGGCAGGCGCCGTGGATCCGGAACAGTCCCTGGCAGAGTTTAACAAAGCGTTAAAGGACGCGGGAATCGATGACGTCATCGCGGAAAATCAGAGACAGCTGGACGCATGGCTGGCAGAGCAGTAAACAACGGATATCAGGCTTCGTCAGCCATCCCTGTACGGATAAAAACGGGAAACTGACAGCAGACGGGGGACGCGCAATGGCTTTTACGCGTCCCCGCCGCATAAGCGGGGCAGTCCGTGAAGCATACCGTATCTCACGAAAACGGTGCGGTTTGCGGAGTACCCCGGATGAAATGAGGAGGGAGGTTATCAGAATCCATGAGCAAAGCAATGGGAGCGACAACAAAACCGGTGAGGAAAAAGCGCAGGATCCGCTGGAAACAGGTGCTGCCGATCTACGCGCTGGCATTGCCGGGCATTCTATATATGATCTGCAACAACTATTTTCCGATGTTCGGTATTGTGATCGCCTTTAAGAAGCTGAATTTCAGCAAGGGGATCTTTGCCAGCGACTGGTGCGGCATTCAGAATTTTGAGTTTCTGTTTCAGAGCAGCACGGCGTTCAACATCATACGCAACACGATCCTTTATAATGTAGCGTTTATTCTTCTCGGAAATATCGTGGCGATCGCCTGTGCGGTTTTTTTAAACGAAGTCCGGAATAAAGTGGCGTCCAGGCTCTATCAGAGCCTGATCCTGCTGCCGTATCTGATGAGCTGGGTCGTGGTCAGCTACTTAGGCTACGCCTTCCTCTCGGCGGACACGGGAATGATCAACAATTCCGTCATAAAGCTTCTTGGATTAAATGCAGTCAACTGGTATAATACGCCGAAGTACTGGCCCTTTATTCTCACGTTTGTTAATCTGTGGAAGGGCACCGGCTACAGCATGATCATCTATTTTTCCAGTATCGTGGGGATCAGCAGCGACTACTATGAGGCGGCTAAGATTGATGGCGCCACGAAATGGCAGCAGATCAAAAGCATCACGCTTCCCCTGTTAAAGCCGACGATGATCACATTATTGATCCTCTCGGTCGGTCGTATTTTCAACTCGGATTTCGGGCTTTTTTATCAGATGACCCGCAATACCGGTACACTCTATGATGTGACGCAGACGATCGACGTGTATGTGTACAACGCGCTGATGAAGCGGAGTGATTATGGGATGTCGAGTGCGGCGAGCGTCTTCCAGAGCGTGGTCGGTTTTGCGATGGTTATGATCACGAATGCAATCGTGCGCAAAAAGAGCAGCGAGAATGCATTGTTTTAACGGGAGGTGAGAGGGATGAAACAAAAAGACGGTATGATATGGGGCATCGTCTCCAATGCGGTGATGGCACTGATGTCCCTTTTGGCGCTGCTGCCGTTTCTCCTGCTTGTGATGGCGTCCTTTACGGATAATCAGTGGGCGACGGCGAACGGATTTTCCTTTTTTCCGGGAAAATTCAGCATGAGCGCATACGCATATATTTCAAATCAGTGGAGTACGATCGGCCGGGCGTATGTAATGACGATTGTAGTGACTGTGATCGGCACGGCGGTCAGCCTGTTTGTCACGGCAGGGTTTGCCTATGCGCTGGCAAGCGAAATCCTGCCGGGACGGCGGATTTTAAATTTCCTGTGTGTGTTTACGATGCTCTTTAACGGCGGTCTGGTGGCAAGCTATTACTGCTGGGTGTCAATCTTCCATGTGCGGGACACGCTCGGCGCGCTGATTCTTCCGGGACTTCTGATGAACGCGTTCAATGTCATTCTGGTGAAGAATTATTTCCGCAACAGCGTGCCGGTGTCCCTGATCGAGGCGGCGCGCATCGACGGAGCCGGGGAGATCCGCATCTACGCCCGGATCGTGCTGCCGCTGTCCGTGCCGATCATTGCGACGATCGGGCTGATGACGGGCATCGCATACTGGAATGACTGGACGAACGGTCTTTACTACCTGACCGAGCGGAACGGAAGGAAGTTCTATACGATCCAGCTGGTGTTAAACAGCATCAATGAGAACATCAATTTTTTAAGCGCGAACAGCAATATTGCGGCCCTCGGCAATATGCAGCTGCCGACGACGACGATGCGTATGGCGATCGCGGTGGTCGGTATCCTGCCCGTGATTCTCGCGTATCCCTTTTTTCAGAAATATTTTGTGAAGGGAATCACGCTCGGCGGCGTAAAGGAGTGAGATTGTTACAAATGCCGACATGTTTTCGCGGGCCCGGCATAGAAAAAGAGATCCTGAAAAACAGGGTCTCTTTTTTGGAAGTCAGTTTCTGTTATTCGGGTCGTTCCTTCCGCGCCATTTCCCTGACTTCCTGAATCGCGCGCCTGACTTCGTCCATGTCTTTGCAGCCCTCAAATTTGTCAGCTACAAGGTTCATAATAACCTCTAACTGTTTATCGGTCATAGTCATGACTTCCCCCTTTCTCATAGTCAGATGACTGGTCTGGATAAATATAGTATATTCCAAAATGAGAAAGACCGCAATCAATTTTGAAGAGACTTACGCGTTCGGATGCTCTTCCCGGTATCGGGAGGGCGTGACGCCCCAGTATTTCTTGAAGGTCGAGGTGAAATAGGGGTAATTGCTGTAGCCGACCTCAAGCGCGATATTGCTGACGGTGTTGCCGCTCTCCGCGAGCAGCTGCGCGGCAAGCTCCATGCGTTCCTGTATGATGTACTGGCTGATCGAGATGCCCCTGGCCTTTTTAAAGATACGGCTTAAGTAGCTTAAGCTTAAATAGTTCTTCTCGGCGATCTCATTGACGCTTAATTCCGGGGAGGAAATATGCTCTAAGATATAGCGGGTTGTGCTCTCGATGATATCCTGCGGGGAGCCGGCGGAACCGCCCACGGAGACGGAGGAGGCGTGCATCTCGACCCACTGTCTGCCGTAGCGCTGCAGACGGTCGCTCTTTAAGCGCTCGACGCGCTTTTCGATCACCTTTGCGACAGCGGTCCCGATGGCATCCGCTGTGGCGGGAAACAGGATATAGTCACGGCAGCTTAAGTGCATGGCGTCGTGGATGTAGTCAAAATTGGCATGGCAGGTCAGAAAGATGCAGTCGCAGGGCAGATGCCGCTCCTGAACCCAGCGCAGCAGTTCGATACCGTTCTCACCGGGCATTTCGATATCGCACAGTAAAATATCGATTTCCGCGGAGGTGAGGCACGCCCTTGCCTCGCTGGCGTTATAAGCCTTGTACACCTTGGAAATACCGTACTCGTTCCAGCTGATTTTTTCCGTGAGGAACTGAACCGTCAGCTCCACGTCATTTACGACTAACAGGGTCATAACAGGTCTCCTTTTCTGAATCATCCGACGCGTTCTGATCGGGCGCGAGCGGAATCCGGATTTCAACCGATGTCCCGCTGCCGGGAGAGGAGGCGACATGCATCCGGGCACGGCCGTGGTAAATTTTTTCGAGACGCTGAAAAGAATTATACAGTCCCACGTGGATGCGCCCGTCATCCCGGACGGCCTCCCCGCGGTTGACCACAGCGACGGCTTCCGCTGACATGCCGATCCCGTCGTCCGAAACGGTAAATACCGCCTGATCCTTCTCCTTTTCAAGCCGCAGCAGAATATGAAGATATGTGCCGTGCTTTAACGCGTGCGACATGATATTTTCGATAAAATTATGGACCAGAAGCGGCGGGACGCAGATGTCGCTAAGGCCCTCCGAAATCTCGTAGGAGATCTCAAAGCTGTCCGGATGCTGTACCCGGGCGATCTCGATGTATCCGCGGATGATCTCTAATTCCTGACGAAACGGTGTGAGCTGGTGCAGCCCCTGATAAATATAGCGGAAATAGCTCGACAGATAAAGGATAAAATGTCCGAGCTGGTCGTTTTCACCCATCTGACAGAGCGTAAAGAGGATCCCGAATGTATTCTGCAGAAAATGCGGGCGGATCGTCAGCTGCAGATTGTCGAGCTCGACCTGCTGTCTGGCAAGCTGCTGCTCATAATTTTCGATTGTGAGTTTGTGGATGCTGTCTGCCATGCGGTTGAAGGCGACGGCGATCCCGTGGAATTCCTTTGTGTTAAAAATACGTGTTTCCACCGGGAGACGGTATTCCTGTCTGCCCTCCTTAAGCTGATTGAGCGCATTCAGAATCGAGCGCAGCGGCCGGAGCAAAAGTATGCCAAGCGCCAGAAGCAGCAGCGGGATGAGCAGCAGGTAGAACAGTGCGATCCAGAGCGAATAGCGCTGAAAGACCGACAGATGCTTTAATGCCTCCTGCGTCTCAATGCGGATGATGATAAAAAGACCGGCCTCCTCCGACGCTGCGGTGACGGTCAGAAATGTGTCCTCGTCCGTGCTGTTGTCGGGAAGAGCGGAAAAGGCAACGGAAGCGGTGGCATAGTCGAGGCGCTCTGCGATCGCGTCACGGATGCCCGAAAGCCGCAGGAGCGAACCGATATACATCCCGCTCCGGTAGCTCGAACGGATCAGGTACGGTTCATCGTCCACCTCGATCAGATTCCAGCTCGTGGAATGTGTCTTCTCGGCGTGATGATGAATGTATTCGGAGAATGCCTGCATATTCAGATTGGTGAGCGTGACGGGCTTAAGCAGCATCAGATCGTCAAGCTTCGGCGAAAACAGAAAGTAGAGGTCGCCGCAGTTCTGCTGAGAGCTGTTATCGATGAGCTTCTGGGCCAGCATATATTTGCTGAGCTTGTAATACTCGTCGCCGCTCTGCTTAAGCACGGTCTGAAAATTAGCGTCATTTGTCATGATGTCATCCAGATAAACGGACGTGCGCTTTAGCCGCGCATCGATCTGATTGATATAAACAGAAGAAATGCTGCCGAGCGTGTATTCTGCCTGGTTTAAAAGGGCATCAGAAGAACGGCCTGCCGAATCGATAAAGAGGATATTCAGCGGCAGGATCAGTATGATCAGGATCAGAATGAAAAGAAACGAAACGGAATACAGCCTGTGAGGGCGGAGCGGTGTTCTGACAGCCATAATCTTTCTCCTGTAATCAGTCTGGTACTTTTTTCATTTTATCATACGTTTTCCCGGAGCGGTTCTTTTTATGAACAAAAGACAAAAAAATGAAAGGAAAGTGAAAAAAAATGAAGGAAACAGGAAAAACAGAATTGAAGAGCCTGGAAATATCTGGTATAATGAACTCTGTGCGGAAGCCGGCAGGCAGATATCCGCATTTGTTTTTGTACAAATTTGCGTGTGTACACGCAGTCTGCCCGGGGACCGGGCGTTCATATTTTTTATCACGATAAACAATACGGGAGAGAGGAAAAATGGACAAAAACAGACAGACAGGAAACCAGGGAATTGAGAAAATACCGGTGCTTTACTCGGTACGAACGAGAATCATCGGTATGGCAATGGGAGCGATCGTGATCGTCGGGCTGCTGATGCTCGCTATCTTCAGCCTGATGTCATCAAAGCAGTTTAAGGATATGGTCGTCGGATGTATGAACGATATCGCCAGATCCTACGGAAAGACGATGAATATCCGGGTTGCGGATCTGCTCGCTAAGGGTGAAGTGCCGGATACGGCGTTCTGGGAAGAGCTGGTCGGCGGCGTAAACATCATGGATCTGGACGGCTCCTATGCATATGTGGTAGACAGCAGCGGAACGATGTGCTATCACCCGACGGCCGACAAGATCGGAAGCGCGGTTGAAAATGAGGCGGTGAAGGAGGCGGTGGCGCAGATTCAGGCGGGCAATATCCCGGCGGATATCGTATCCATCAAGTATGATTATAACGGCGAGAAAAAATATGCCGCTTACAGCGTCACGGAGGACGGTTCCTACATATTTGTCATCACGGCGGATGAAGACGCGGCGATGAGCTCCTCCGGCGGGAGTATGAAGTCGTCGGACGAGATGCTTTTAACCTGTATGTTCTGGGGCGGGATTGCAATGCTGCTGTGTATGATTGCGACCTTCTTTATCTGCGGCGTGATCGTAAAGCCGTTAGAGCGGATCGCAGGCATCACAATGCGGTTCGCAGGTCTTGATTTCAGGGCGGATCCCGGTCAGAGAAAGCTCAGTGCGAGAAAAGACGAGATCGGCGCGATCAGCCGTGCGGTCGACGTTCTGCGCGGGCAGCTCTCTGGCGTCATCAGCAGAATTGAGGAGCACAGTTCGACGGTGATGGAGACCTCACATATGTTAAACAGCGATACGGAGTCGATTTTTAACACGGTAGAGCAGGCGGATCAGGCGGTTCAGGATATGGCCAGAAAAGCCACGTCCCAGGCGAACGAGACGCAGAGCGCGACGGAAAATATCATTCTGATGGGAAGCATGATCGAGGAGAACAACGCGGAGATGGATGAGCTCCACCAGATGGCGGAGAATATGTTCCATTCCAGCGAGGTGGCGGCGAAGACGCTCGATACGATGGACGAGGTCAATCAGAGAGCGCAGGAGGCCATTGATCTGATCTACGAGCAGACCAATACGACCAACGCATCGGCGGTGCGGATCAAAGCGGCCACGACGCTGATCACCTCGATTGCGGAGGAGACAAACCTCCTGTCGTTAAATGCGTCCATCGAGGCGGCCAGGGCAGGAGAGCAGGGACGCGGGTTCGCCGTTGTGGCGGAGGAGATCCGCAAGCTTGCCGAGGAGTCCAACGCATCGGCGAAACAGATCGGCGAGATCATCTCCCTGCTGATGGCGGATTCCGAGAAAGCAGTCGGGACGATGGATGAAGTCAAGCAGGTCATGGGAGCGCAGAATGAAAATGTCGGCATGATGCGGGAGCGTTTCTCCGAGATGCACGACGGGATTGCAAAGACGATCGACGGGATTCGCCTGATTGCGGAAAAGATGGGGCAGATCGACCATGCGCGCGGCAATATCGTGGATGTGGTTCAGAACCTGACCGCGCTTGCGGAGGAGAATGCGGCGGGAACCGAGCAGACTTCCGCATCCATCACAGAGGTGGGAGAGCGCATGTCGCGGATCGCCGAGAATTCAGGAGAGCTGCGGCAGATCGCGGACGGACTGCAGAGCGAGATGGGAGTATTCAGTCTGTAAGCGCATGGGTGTTTTGCCTGGAATGAATGTGAGAGCGGGTCTGCCTGCAAGCGGCAAAAAAATGATACGGATGTGCGAAAAAGTGAATGGAAAGATTGCTGCCCGAATGATAAGATAGCATTAACCTCCTCACAGGCGCACGGCGCGAAAGGGAGGTATCGACCAGATGCGTGCGCGGGCTGGCCGCGGCGCGAACAGAAAGGGGAAACGGCATGGAAAAATACACATCGATCCGTCCGGGGCAGGTATGGCTTGACACGGAGGGAAAGCGCATTCAGGCGCACGGAGGATCCGTTTTTTATGAGGACGGGATCTACTACTGGTACGGGGAGAATAAGGAAAAGACGGACGGGAAAAACGGGATATGGCACTGGGGCGTCAAATGTTACGCATCCACGGATCTCTACAACTGGGAGGACAAAGGAATCATCATTCCGCCGGAGCCGGACGATCCCGACTCTCCGCTGCACCCGTCGGCGTGCATGGATCGTCCGCATATCATCTATAACAGGATGACAAAGAAATACGTCTGCTGGTTAAAGATTATGAATCAGGATCAGACCCAGTCCGAGACGATTCTGACGGCGGATTCCATTCTGGGCCCGTACACGAAGGTGCGGGTGGGACTTCGTCCCCTGGGGATGAGCGCCGGTGATTTTGATCTCGCGGTGGCGTCGGACGGCAAGGCATATTACTATTTTGAGCGGGTGCATTCCGAGACGATCTGTGCGGATCTGACGGAGGATTATACGGATGTGACCGGATATTATTCCACACATTTTCCGCATCTGTGCCCGCCGGATGTGCGTGAGGCGACTGCGCATTTCCTGCGAAAAGGAAAGCATTATCTGATTACCTCAGGCACCACCGGATATCTCCCGAATCCCTCCGAGGTCGCGGTGGGCGACAGCTGGCACGGGCCGTACCGGGTGCTGGGTGACCCGCATGTGGGGGATGAGAGCAGGACCTCCTTCCACTCCCAGATCTCCTCGGTCTTTAAGGTGCCGGGAAAGAAGGATCTGTATATCGCCTGCGCGGACCGCTGGCTGCCGCAGGAGATGGGCCGTAAGTATGAGGATTACGCGGCGATCTTCCGGAAGATTTTTGATCCGGACTTCGAGTGGAAGGGCGGCGATATGTTTGCCGGCGAGGAGGATCATCCGGACGAGAATACATCTGTCGCGGATTACGTATGGCTGCCGCTCCGGTTTGACGGGGAGATGGTTTACATCGACTGGAAGGACGAGTGGCGGATTGAGGATTACGAGTAGATAATAGTGCCCGCTGTTTATATGGTATGGTTCCGTATAAACAGCGGGTGATTTTTTGGACGGATAGTGAGGATCATTCGGTTTCAATGTAGTGATCGCTCATATGCCAGATTTTCTGTGGAGTTCCTCATCGATTTCATCGGGAGTGTATGTTTTTCCTGATTTTAGGGACTCTGTACCTTTCGTTAATTCTGCATTTATTTTCTCGCGGTTCATGCCGCCGATCGCAGTTGGCGTTTCTGATGGAAGATGGAGATTAAGGGGCATTCCTCTTGTAAGCACAATCTGGCTGTAAAGCATTTGAATTGCACTTGAAGGTGAAATGCCAAGCTGATGAAGAATATTTTCAGCGTTTTCTTTTAAAGTCGTATCGATACGTGCGTAAACTACTGATGTATTTGCCATGTGAATCACGCTCCTTTTTCTGTATTATAACCGAATTACATAGCAAATGCAAGCAAATGCAGGCAAATCATGTCAATAGCAGTTACAGTTTTGCATAAACAGTTATAAATACCACCGGATAAACAGTGCGCTGCCCGCCCATACCGGCATGGTCAGTATGACGGCCATCAGCAGGTACAGAAGAGCTTTTTTCCGCAGCCAGCCGGACTCCGAGGGGAGATAGCGCCCCGTTTTCCCCGGAACCTGCACCAGGGCCATTTCCTGCCCCTCCTGCCAGGTGTGCCGGAAGCCGCCGTATGCGGTGGTGACGACGGCGGGTTTTTCGCCGGTATCCGCGAAAGCACAGTGAATCAGCGGATACCAGTTGTCCAAACGAAGCTCGCCCCACAGCAGCATCGGGACCAGCCAGACGCCGCCCCGTCCCGGTTCGCTGAACCCGGGGGCAGACATACCGGCTCTTGCATAGGCAATATCGATCCCCGGCTCCTGTATGACGGATATAACCTGCCCCACACCCCATACCGGTACACGGTTCAGCCGGAGGGAAAGATACTGATAACGGACTGCTGTAATAAGACAAAGAACAGCCCCGGTCAGTATGGCAAAAATGACGGCAGCCAGAGCCAGGTGCGTACCCTGCATGGCCAGCAGCGCCAGCAGGATTCCGAACAGAAGGAGCGTCAGCAGGAGATAAAACATGCGCGGATGCTTCTTTGGCGGAAGTTCCTGCTGATCCATATAATGCGTGACTGGCCCGAGGCTTTGGGCAAAACCCCGTCCACTGCTTCCGGCTCTCCGTTGGTCGCTCTGACAATGATTTCATACGGCACAAGATTAGGATTTCTCACGGAAAATCACCTCCATTTCTTCATGTAACATTTGCAAGGCACTGTGTATGTGATGCCATGCCGTACTCCGGCAGCCACAGTCATGCATTGAGAATGAATTTGTCGCAAAAGCCGAAAAATTACTGGGTGAATACAAGTGGCAACGAGATTATCCGGCAGTTTATCGGCAGGGCAGGGGCAGGTACCAGAAGAGAGATCGAACAGCTGATTGACGGCGGCAGCATAAAAAAGGTGATTCGGCAGGAACTGACGTATCGTGATCTGGATGCCGGTTCCGATCATCTGTGGAGCCTTCTTTTTATGACCGGATATCTGACGCAGTGCGGGGAGGAAGAGGAAGACGGGCTGACACCGCTTGTCATTCCGAATCGGGAAATCCGCTGGATCTATGTGGAGCAGGTGCGCAGATGGTTTCAGGAAGAGACTGCGAGAGATACGAAGACGCTGGAGAGATTCTGCGGGGCGTTTCTGAAAAACGATGTCACGGAAATCGAGACGGGATTTCAGCGCTATCTCAGAAAGATGATCAGCATTCGGGATACAAATGTAAGAAAAGACAGGAAGGAACATTTCTATCATGGCATTCTCCTGGGCCTGTTTGCCAATATGGATAACTGGGTTATCTGGTCAAATGCAGAGTCCGGCGAAGGATACTGCGATATCCGTGTGGAGACACAGGATGGTGAGACCGGATTCGTGATTGAGCTGAAATATGCAGAGAATGCCGCGCTGGAGGAAGCCTGCGGGAGGGCATTGCGGCAGATCAGAGACAGGAATGATGTGGAAGCGCTGATGGATGACGGAGTAAAGACGATATACGGTTATGGCATTGCCTGCTATAAGAAGCGCTGTAAGGTGGTTTCCAGTGTCTTTCCTTCCGGGTCCGCAACATCATAAAAACAATATAACATGTCATAAAAACAGATAGAAACGGGAAGTTGTCTGCGGTATACTGATATCATGGAATGGTGTGGCCGGTATCAGCTGCCGCAGATTTTCTGTCGGGAGAGGCAGAAACAGCGGTGGGACCGGCCGCAGACAGAAACAGGATACAGGAGGGAAAAATAATGGGCAATTTTCATATCGCAGAGGTGCGGACGGAATATCAGGTGAATCCGCTGGGCCTTGATGTGGCAAAGCCGCGGTTTTCGTGGAAGCTTTCTTCCGCGGAGCAGGGATGTAAGCAGACTGCGTGGCAGGTGCTTTTGGGAACGAAGCCCGGGGAATGTGACTGCTGGGATTCCGGCAGGGTGGAGTCGGACTGCTCCACCGGCGTTTCCTATGAGGGAGCGGCGCTGTCGCCCTGCACCCGGTATTTTCTGACGGTGACAGTCTGGAATGAAAAACAGGAGGCGGCGACGGCCGGTGACGGCTGGTTTGAGACCGGCCTTATGGATCCGTCCATGGCAGCATGGGACGGGGCGCAGTGGATCGGTGCGCCGGAGCGGTATGTCAGCGCGAAGGCCATGGGAGTCTTTGTGATTTCCGCGAAGCTTACACTTGCGGAGGGCAGCAGCCGGGCGGGAATTGTGTTTGGCGCGAAGGATGCGCGTCTTATGGATACACGGAAAAATCAGTATGAGATCGCCGGAGAGAACTACATCCGCTACGTGATAAATGCGGAGCAGATCCCGGCAGTGCTTGAGATTTACCGCGTCGGGTATCACCCGGAGGATACGGCGGAGAAGCCCTTTGCCACCATGCCGGTGGTATCGCTGCAATATGGCAACCGGACCGGGTTCCTGCCCAGGGACGCGAAGGCGCAGGAGGAGAAGCCGGTGATCACGGAGGAAAACCGCTGCGGGGAGCATGAGCTGACGGTGGAGGTGATCGGTGACGGTGCATACGCCTATGTGGACGGGGTTCTCGTGGACGCGAAGGTGGATCAGGCGTTTTTTGGCCCGGTGGTGAATGCGAGGCAGTTAAATCCGCTGGGACACAACGATACCACCACCTTCCCGCGTCTCTGTGAGATCGGATATTATGTAGGCGCAGGGGATACGGCGGAGTTTGGCGATCTTGTGGTGAAAAATTACAGGGAGCCGCAAAGCGAGGTGACCCGGATGAGCGCCCGGCAGGTGCTGTCAGACGGTCGTGAGGGAGCCGGCGCCGGGGATTCTGGCCCTGCCGCAGAGTGCAGCGGGAGACTCTCTGGCTTTGACGGGGCAGGAAAACCGACGGAGATTCAGCGAGTGAAGGATCCCAGCGCCCATTCCATCCCCATGCTGCGCAGGGATTTTTCGATTGACGATAAAAAAGAGATTGTGGGGGCGAGACTTTACATCACGGCCCGTGGCATCTACGACTGCCGGATCAACGGAAAAGAGATCACGGATACCTGGTTCAACCCGGGCGCGTCCCAGTTTGACAAACATATCATGTATCAGACCTACGATGTGACGGATCTGCTTCGGAGCGGGGAAAACGGCATCGGGATCACCCTCGCTTCCGGCTGGTGGTGCGACGCACAGACCTTTGTGCTGCGCAATTACAACTATTACGGCGATCAGGAGTCTGTGCTGGCGAAACTTGTCGTACAGTATGCGGACGGCAGCTGTGAGCGCATTGTGACGAATCCGGCGGACTGGGATTATTATGGCGAAGGGCCGTACACCTATGCGGGATTTTTCCAGGGGGAGCATCTGGACGGGAGACAGTTATCGGTATATGAAGACTTTTCCCTGCCAGGATACCAGATCAGCGGAATGAAGAAGCCGGCGGAGATTCAGCCGGTGGTGATCCCGGAGGTGGCGACGATGCCGCCGGGCTTCGGGCGTGCCTGGCCGAAGGTGGATCATTCTCAGACAAAGATCGTGGGCGGCGTGAACGCGCCGGTGGTCGAGGTGTGCCGCCTTACGGCAAAATCCATGACAGAGCCGCGGAAGGGCCTTTATCTCTACGACCTTGAGCAGGAGATCGCGGGCGTCCCAGTGATCCGTTTCCACGGGAAAGAGGGCACGGAGGTGACGATCCGCTATGGAGAGATCCTCTACCCAGAGCTTCCGGAGTACGGCAGTCTCCACGGGCTGATGCTGACGGAGAATTACCGCGACGCGGAGAGCATTGACCACTATATCCTGCGGGGAGATCCCGAGGGAGAGACCTGGAGCCCCAGATTTTCCTTCCATGGTTACCGCTACATCGAGATTACTGGAATCGATACGCCGCCGGCCATCGGGGAGGTGGAGAGCATCCAGTTGTCCTCAGTGGCGAAGATTACAGGAGAGCTTCGGACGTCCCACCCGCTTGTGAACCGTTTTATCGAGAATGTAAAATGGTCGCAGCTGTGCAATTTTATCAGTATTCCCACCGATTGTCCGCAGCGGAATGAGCGTATGGGCTGGGCGGGGGACACCCATGTATTCTGCCGCACGGCGACTTATCAGAGCGACACGAGGCTGTTTTACTACCGCTATCTGCAGGCCCTTGCCGATCTGCAGGAGGAGAGCGGGCAGATGCCGAATATCGCGCCGGTGGGCGGCGGCTTCGGCGGTATTACCTACGAGAGCGCCATGATCCTGATGGTGTGGGAGCTCTATCAGCAGTACGGCGATACCGATGTCATCCGGGAATACTATCCCTGCATGAAAAAATGGATGGAATACATCCACGGCCAGGGAATGCCGGGCACGGTGTTCGTGGGGCCGCTCGGCGACTGGCTGGCGCCGGAGGAGACGGACAATAACCTGATCTGGAACGCGTTTTACGGACGCGATGCGGAGCTGATGAAAAAGCTCGCGGCGGTGATCGGAGAGGATACGGATGCGGCGTATTTTGCGGCGCAGGAGGAGGAGACCAGGCGTTACTGGAATGAGACGTTTGTCGATCCTGAAAGCGGGAAGACACGGACCCTGCAGGGGGAGATCAACGATACCCAGTGCTCTTATGCGCTGCCGCTGGCATACCATATGTTTACGGAGGAAAACAGGGGAAAAGCCTATGAGCACCTGGCGCGGAAGACGGAGGAGGTCGGCTGCACGGTCTCGACCGGATTCTTCGGGACCGGCGTTTTAAATCCGATGCTTTCCGAGGGCGGACACACGGATCTGGCATACCGCCTGATCACGCAGACCGCCTATCCGTCCTGGCTCTATCCGGTGACCCAGGGAGCCACCACCATCTGGGAGCGCTGGAATTCCTACACGGTGGAGAACGGCTTCGGCGGGAACAACAACATGAATTCCTTTAATCATTACTCGCTGGGTTCCGTGCTTTCCTGGATTTATGAGACGGTGCTGGGGATCCGGAGAGAGGAGGAGCATCCGGGGTATTCGCACTTTACGTTACAGCCGGCGATGGAGTGCTTCGAATACGCGAAGGGCGGTTTTGAGACCGGGTACGGAAGGATTGAGAGCCGCTGGGAGAAGACAGAGACCGGATATCACTATGAATGCCGGATCCCGGAGAATACGTCCGCGACGCTGATCCTGCCGGATAAAACCGGCGGCGTGCGCAGGGAAGAGCTGGGCAGCGGAGAGTATGAATTTGAGGTGTAAATTGATTGACATATTTACAGATTTTTCGTAAATCATAGTAACAGGTAGATACTACCTGAAACGTAGTCCGTTTCCGGCCATGCGGAAAAGAAACAGGCCGTGGAAAAGTTTTAAGCCCCCTGTCTGAAAAAGACAGGAGGCTTAATTTAGTGCTATCCCTGCGCCAGATTCCGGTTTGCCGTGGAGAGCATCAGCTTGATGCGGTTTAGCTGGTTGACCTCGCTGGCGCCCGGATCGTAGTCGATGGCCACGATATTTGCCTCCGGGTGGCGGTGTCGCAGCTCCTTGATGACCCCCTTGCCCACCACGTGGTTCGGCAGGCAGGCAAAGGGTTGTGCGCAGACGATATTCGGCGTGCCGCTGTGGATCAGCTCTAACATCTCGCCGGTTAGGAACCAGCCCTCACCGGTCTGGTTGCCTTCGGAGACGATATCTCTTGCGTAGGAGGCCAGCGTGTCAATGTGGGAGGGAGCCTCAAAATGTCTGCTCTTCTCAAATTCATCCCGGGCCGCACCTCTGAGCCACTCAAAGAAATGAATGCCCAGGTGTCCGAGACGGCGGGAGCGTTTGCTCATGCCGAGATTTTCCACCTTGAAGTCGTTGTTGTAGAAGCAGTAGAGCAGGAAATCGGTGAGATCCGGCACTACGGCCTCCGCACCCTCGGACTCTAAGAGCTCCACGAGATGATTGTTTGCTCCCGGGTGGAACTTGACTAAGATCTCGCCTACAATGCCCACCCGGGGTTTTTTCACATCGACCCGCTCCAGGGTGTCAAATTCACGGATGATCTGACGGCAGAGCTTTTTGTAGCGGTGATGCGAGAGGATGCCCTTCTGTGAGATGAAGGAAATCACCTCTTTTTTCCATTTCTCATGCAGTGCGTTTGTGGAACCGGAAACGGCCTCATACGGGCGTGTCCGGTAGACACAGCGCATGAAAATATCACCGAACTCCAGGGCATAGAGCCCGTGCTGCAGCAGTGCCGGGGTCAGTTTAAAACCGGGATTCGCCTCCAGCCCGCTTAAGTTGATGGAGATCACCGGCACATCCGGGTATCCGGCATTGCAGAGCGCACGGCGGATAAAGCCGATGTAATTGCTGGCACGGCAGCCGCCGCCGGTCTGCGAGATCAGGATGGCGGTCTTTGTCATGTCATATTCCCCGGAGAGCACGGCGGACATCAGCTGCCCGACGACGATCAGGGAGGGGTAGCAGGCGTCGTTGTTGACGTATTTTAACCCGATATCCACGGAGCTGCGCCCGGAAACCTCCGGGATGACCAGGTGGTAGCCGGCGCTTTGGAAGGCCGGCTCCAACAGGTCAAAATGCATCGGCGACATCTGCGGGCAGAGAATGGTGTAGGTCTCGCGCATTTCCTCCGTAAAAACGATACGGTTGTAGGAAGAAGGCGTGATCTCCCGGGCCGTCTTTTGTTTTTCCCGCACGCGCAGCGCGGAGATCAGGGAGCGGATTCGGGTCCTGGCCGCCCCGAGATTGTTGACCTCGTCAATCTTTAAACAGGTATAAATTTTTCCCGATTTTGTCAGAATATCGCTGACTGCATCGGTGGTGACCGCATCGAGACCGCAGCCGAAGGAGTTCAGCTGGATCAGGTCAAGGTCATCGCGGGTCTTCACAAAGTTGGCGGCCGCGTACAGTCTGGAGTGGTACATCCACTGATCCATCACGATGAGAGGACGCTCTACCTCGTGCAGGTGGGAGACGGAGTCCTCGGTCAGCACGGCGATGCCGTAGGAGTTGATCAGCTCCGGGATCCCGTGATTGATCTCCGGATCCACGTGGTAGGGGCGGCCGGCCAGCACAATGCCGCGCTTTTTATGTTCCGTTAAGTAGTCGAGCACCTCCTCGCCCTTCTGCCGCATCTCCATGCGGACGACGGCCAGCTCCTTCCAGCCGGCGGATACCGCGTCCCGTACCGCGGATTCCGGGATCCCGAAGTCCGGCCCGCAGAAGGTCTTGATCAGCTGTGAGGAAATGGTATCCTCACTGGCAAAAGATAAAAATGGATTTAAGAAACGCATTTTCCCTGAGGTGATGTCGTCCACGTTGTTTTTGATGTTCTCCGCGTAGGACGTAACGATCGGACAGTTGTAGTGATTATTCGAGCCCGGGAATTCATCCCGCTCGTAAGGCACGCAGGGGTAAAAAATAAAATCTACATTCTGGTGAATCAGCCAGGTCACATGACCGTGGGCCAGCTTTGCGGGATAGCATTCCGACTCGCTCGGAATCGAGTCGATACCGAGCTCGTAGAGCTTGCGCGTGGACTGGGGGGATAAGACCACCGAAAATCCCAGCTCCCGGAAAAAGACCGCCCAGAACGGATAATTCTCGTACATATTTAAGACACGGGGGATACCCACCGTCCCGCGGGGCGCTTCTTTTACCGGAAGCGGCGGGTAGTCAAACAGCCGTTTGTTCTTATATTCGTACAGGTTCGGGATATGCTCTTTGTTCTTTTCCTGTCCCAGCCCGCGCTCGCAGCGGTTTCCGGTGATGTACTGCCGGTTGCCCGAGAAACGGTTGATGGTGAGCAGACAGTGGTTCGTACAGCTCTTGCATCGCGTCAGCTTTGTGTCGAAGGTGAGCGCATCGATCGCCTCGCTGGAGAGCATGGTGGTCTGACAGCCGGCCTCGTGGCGCTCCCTTGCGATCAGCGCGGCGCCGAAGGCTCCCATGATCCCGGCGATGTCCGGGCGCACGCACTCTAAGCCGGAGATCTTCTCAAAGCTGCGGAGCACGGCGTCATTGTAAAAGGTCCCGCCCTGCACGACGATGTGCTTTCCCAGCTGGCCCGGGTCGGAGAGCTTGATGACCTTATAAAGCGCGTTTTTGATCACGGAATAGGCGAGCCCGGAGGAGATGTCCGCGACGGACGCACCCTCCTTCTGCGCCTGCTTGACCTTGGAGTTCATAAAAACCGTACAGCGTGTCCCCAGATCGATGGGATTGGGGGCGAAAAGAGCCTCTTTTGCGAAATCCTCCACAGAGTAATTCAGGGATTTTGCAAAGGTCTCAATAAAGGAGCCGCACCCGGAGGAGCAGGCTTCGTTCAGCTGTACGCTGTCCACGGTCTGATTTTTGATGCGGATGCATTTCATGTCCTGTCCGCCGATGTCTAAGATACAGTCCACCTCGGGATTGAAGTAAGCGGCGGCGTAATAGTGCGCCACCGTCTCCACCTCCCCGTCGTCCAGAAGCAGCGCGGCCTTAAGGAGCGCCTCGCCGTAACCGGTAGAGCAGGAGTGCACGATATGCGCCGTATCCGGCAGAAGCGAATAGATCTCCTGCAGGGAACGGATCGCGGTGGCAAGCGGGCTGCCGTTATTGCTGCTGTAAAACGAATAGAGCAGCGTGCCGTCTTCCCCGACAAGCGCGACTTTTGTCGTCGTGGAACCGGCGTCAATGCCGAGATAGCAGTCGCCCTGATAGGAGGAGAGCGGAGCGGACGGCACATGATGCCCGTCGTGACGGAGACGGAATGCGCGGTAGTCGTCCTCGTCGGCAAACAGCGGGTCTAAGCGCGCCACCTCAAACGCGATCCGGATGCCGCCGGCCAGTCTCTCACGGAGCACGTCTAATGTCGTTTCATGCTCCGCGCTGCTGTTTAAGGCGGATCCGATCGCGGCGAACAGATGCGAATTCTCCGGGGAGATCGCGTGTTCCGCATCCAGATGAAGGGTGCGGATAAAGGCCGCTTTCAGCTCGGACAAAAAGTGAAGCGGCCCCCCGAGAAAGGCGACATGTCCGCGGATCGGTTTGCCGCAGGCAAGACCGCTGATCGTCTGACTGACCACTGCCTGGAAGATCGATGCGGACAGATCCTCCTTCGTGGCGCCCTCGTTGATCAGGGGCTGGATATCTGTTTTGGCAAAGACGCCGCAGCGCGCGGCGATCGGATAGATCGCCTTGTAATTTTTTGCGTATTCGTTCAGACCGGACGCGTCGGTCTGAATCAGGGAGGCCATCTGATCGATAAACGAGCCGGTGCCGCCGGCACAGATCCCGTTCATGCGCTGCTCGACGTTGCCGCCCTCGAAATAGATGATCTTGGCATCCTCACCGCCGAGCTCGATCGCGACGTCTGTCTGCGGCGCCTCGTGCCGCAGCGCCGTGGAGACGGAAATGACCTCCTGCACAAACGGGATCTCTAAGTGATTGGCGAGCGCAAGCCCTCCGGAGCCGGTGATGACCGGAGCGACGGAAAGATTGCCGAGCGCATCATATGCCTTCTGAATCAGCGATGCGAGTGTCTCCTGAATATTTGCAAAATGTCTCTTATAATCGGAAAAGAGAAGGGCATCCTGCTCATCCAGAACGGCCACCTTAACGGTCGTGGAGCCGATGTCGATCCCTAATTTATGTAGTGTGGTATGTTCCATAAGGATACCTCCTTAAGCTGTGTAACGGTCGGTCCGCACGGCAGCGCGGTCAGGCGGCGCGGCACGGGCTGTGTAACAATCATATGCGCCGGACAGACGGAAGTTGACGGACGATATCGCGTCTCGTGAGCCGGCAGAACCCATTTAATGATCCGAAAATCGAAAATCTTAGCAGAATATTAATGTGTTTCTTCTTATTAAATGGTGTTTCTGAATCTCTAAGCAACGTACATTATACGACATGATTTTGCAAAAAACAATCCGTAAATAACAGGAAAAGTATAAACTTTTTGTGAAGTAAAATCGTGCGGATTGACAAAGATTTCAAGGATGGATATACTGAAATGAGTAGAAATGGTACACAATAACCGGAACGCAGCAGACAGAAAGATGAGGTATTTTTCTATGAACTGGCTGAATAAAATGGAACGCAGATTCGGACGTTTTGCGGTGCCGAATCTCATATTGTATCTGATCGGCGCATACCTGATCGGTTTTGTGCTTTACCGGATGGCTCCTGGTTTTTTAAGCTATCTGGTGTTAAGTCCCTATCATATCCTGCACGGAGAGATCTGGCGGCTGGTGACATGGGTTCTGATGCCCACGGATTCGAATCTGTTCTTTCTTATGATTATGGCTCTGCTTTATTATCAGCTGGGAACGGCGCTCGAGCGGACCTGGGGGACCTTCCGGTTTAACGTCTATATTTTCAGCGGGATTCTCTTTACCGTGCTCGGAGCGTTTCTCCTGTATGCGATTATGTATGTGATAAACGGCGGCGTTTCTCTTGGTATGCTCTCGATCGGGTATGGGTTCAGCACGAATTATATCAATATGTCGATTTTCCTCGCATTTGCGCTTACGTATCCGGAGATGCAGGTGATGCTGATGTTTGTGGTTCCGGTGAAGATGAAGTGGATGGCAGCGGTTTACGGGATACTGACCGTGCTTCAGTTTGTCGAGAGCGACTGGACGGGGCGGATCTCGATCTTTATGTCGCTTCTGAATTTTATCATTTTCTTTCTGTCGACGCGCGATTTCAGGCGATATACACCGCATGAGATACACCGCAGACAGCAGTTTAAAGCGCAGACGCGCCGGCCGGCAGGATATCCGGGCGGAGCGAAGCACAAATGCGCCGTCTGCGGCAGAACGGATCTTGACGATCCGACGCTGGAGTTCCGTTTCTGCTCAAAGTGTGAGGGAAATTACGAATACTGTCAGGAGCATCTGTTTACGCACCAGCACAAGCGGAGCATCTGAGCGGATACCAATATGGTCAGGAGCATCTGTTTACGCACCAGCACAAGCGGAGCATCTGAGCGGATACCAA